>JBKWEB010000001.1:0-112550 GCA_046976245.1 Collinsella sp.
CTTTGAATGACAAGTTGTCGCTCTGGTGACCGCGCAGCGTCGGCTGGTCCGCCGTTCGTTAGAACGGCGGAACCTGAGACGTAACCCCTAAGGCCGCTGGCCCATGCCACCCTCGAGGGTGACGGTCTCGCCGTTCATATACTTAAAGTCGGGGCCGCAGAGCTGAACGACCACGCGGCCGATCTCCTTCTCGACGTCGCCGTAGTGGCCTGCCGGCGGCATGTGGACGTTGGCCTTAAACGCCTCGGGATAGGCATCCTGGAAGTTCTCGAGTGCAGCGGTCCAAGCAAGCGGACAAACGATATTGACGTTGATGCCGTCCTTGCCCCACTCGTTGGCGGCAACGCGAGTCAGACCGCGGATGCCCTCCTTGGCAGCGGCATAGCTGCACTGGCCGTAGTTACCAAACAGGCCAGCGCCCGAGGCAAAGTTGACCACGGAGCCCTTGGTCTCCTTCAGGTGCGGATAGGCCTTCTGCATGTACAGATAGGTAGCATACAGACCGGAGTAAATGGCCAGGTTAAACTGGTCCATGGTGTGATCGGCGATGGTCACGCCCGAGGCGCTAGCCTGAGCATTGTTGACGACGGCGTCGATGCGGCCGAACTCCTCAATGGCCTTGTCGATGACGTTCTGGACAACGGCCTCGTTGTCCTGACCAGCCGAGACATCGGCCTGAACAGGCAGAACCTTGACACCGTACTCGGCCTCGAGGGACTCCTTGGCGGCCTCGAGCTTGGCGACGTTGCGGCCGGTGATAACGAGGTTCGCGCCCTCCTTGGCAAAAGCGATATCGATGCCGTAACCGATGGAGCCAGCGGAGCCGTCCTTAAGCGTGGCCTTGCCGCCGCCGGTGACGATCACGGTCTTACCAGTGAAAAGTCCCATATAAAGTCCTTTCAAATCGCGACGGGCGCACCCGCCGACTGCGCGCATCCAAATAAACGCGCCAAAAGCTGAAATGCAACTTTAACGGGTTCAAGTGAAAAATAAAGCCCATGGCAGGCGAACGGCGCAACGTCTTTCGGCGAAGGGAATGTCAAGTAAAAATTGGATAGAGTGGCCGAGTTTTTGCTATCGACGCGAGCCATCGAACACGTTTTGAAACTTTGCTGCGGCGCGCGGGAAGTCGGCGCGAGACTTTATCATAGGGTGACAAACAACGATGAGGAGCACATACCTATGACAGACGAGCTGGACCCCCAGACTCAACAGCATATTGATGATTCCGCAGACGTCACCGCAGATGCTGATGCTGTGACCTGCGATGATATTGACCTCGACGACCCCATCTTGGACGAAAGCGCTACGGCGGAAACCCCTGGCGCCGAAGATGCAGGCGAGCAAAACGACGATGCGCCCGCTCAGGACGACGACCCCGTACAGGATGCCGCTCCGCAAGCTGCGGGCCCTATCGAGGTGTCTTCGGAAGAAGAGCTCGACGCCGTCATGGACTCCATGATGGATGCCGTCAAAGCGATGAAAGACGCCGTGGCCGACGCTGACGTTGACGCCGAGGAAGAGGAGGCTGCCGAGGCGGCCTCGACCTTTGTACCCGGCGAGACTCCGGTTGCCGACCAGGGCAGCACCATGCCCTCGTTTCTGCAGCTCGAGCACCCCACGATTGGCGCCGATGCGGTCGACCCGCACGCAGCAGGCTTTTCTGTGGTCGAGGGCGGCACCGGCAACATCTCCGTGCCGCAGGCTGCCGATGCGGATGCTGCTGACACCGCTCGCCCGACCGCCTCGCACTCCCCTGCCGCGAACCGCGATCTGGGGACCGCTGTCTCGAACACCGCGAACGCTGTGGGCACCTTTATTGCCCAGGGCGCCTCGGCCATGCGCGAGATGAACGCCGCGAAAAAGGCACTTGCCGATGCCCGCGCCCACCTGGCCGAACTTGAGCAGCGCATTGCCGATCAGGCCGAGGAACTCGAGACGCGCCAGGATATCGCTGGCCGCTACGACCAGATCGTCGCCGACCAGCGCCAGGCGATTGCCACGGCCCAAAAGACTGCAGCGGCCGCCGAGATTGACCGTGATGCCCACGCCGCCAAAGCGACAGAGCTCAAGGGTCAGTTCGAACAAATGAAGACAGAGGATGACGCGACTGAGCTCCGCCTGAAGGCCGCGCTCGACGCCGTGGAGGCCCGCGAGGCGAGCTCTCGCGAGACCGGCAACCGCCTCGTTCGACGTCTTGAGGATTCCAAGCGCATCCGCGACAAGGTGAAGGCCGAGCGAGACGCCGGCATTGCCGCCGCACAACAAACCGTCGACGCCACGCGCGCCCAGCTCGAGACGCTGCGTCATGAGTATGCCGAGCTGCAACGCAATCCCTCGGCAAATCCCGCCAACTATACGGTGCGCACCAGCGAGCTCTCGATGCAGATCTCCGACACGGCAGATGCCCTGCGTAAAGCCGAAGAAGATGTCCCGCGCATCACCGCCGACCTTGAACACTCGCTTGCCGCAGCCGAGCAGGCCGTCGAGCAGGCGCAAGCCCCCATCGCCGACGCCAAGCGAGCCCATCAGGCCGTGACGGCGGAGGCCGATGCCGCGCGCGACGAGCTGCAGACCGCAAAAACCGCCGCTGCAACGCGCCAGCGCGAACTGCGCGAGAAGATCGCTGCCGAGGACAAGGCACGCCGCGACCAAGAGCAGAGCATCGCCAACGCCCAAGCAGATGCCGCGCATGCGCAGTCGATCATCGAACAGGCGACCGAGGTACACGACCACCCAGAGATCACTGAGTCGCTTGCAGGATCCTTGGCCCGAGACAAAGCCGAACACGCCGAGACCGAGCGAGAGGTTACCCAGCTCGAAGCCACCGAGGACGCGGTGCGCGAGCGTACCCGCGACTCACGCATCAAATTCACCGGCGCCATCGTCTGCATCGTCGCCGCAATCCTGGTGATCATCCTAGTCTGGCTGTTCGCGAGCAAGTAAACCAGCTGCCAAAAAACGCTCACCGCAACTTATTAGATTGATGCAAGGTAGTCGTTTAAGAACGTCCCCAATGACTACACCGATGTTTTGTTGACAACCAAAGAAATGCCGGTGTTTTGGCAACGACAGCAAGCGGGTCGCATTTGAGACAAGGCGACGTGAAACGAAAGGGCGCTGACCTTCTGGTCGCGCCCTTGAAGTTGAACGTCAGATTGCCGCTTAGGGGCGTTTGCAGCGTCGACCAGTTACGCGGTTCGTAGAACCGCGTAACTTACAAAATCAGCATGGCGTCACCAAAGCTGAAGAAGCGGTAACGTTCTTCGATAGCGGCGGCGTAGGCATCCATGATCTGGTCGCGGGTGGCAAGTGCGCTCACGAGCATCATGAGCGTGGAGCGCGGCACGTGGAAGTTCGTAATCAGCGCGTCGACCACGTGATAGGTCGAGCCGGGCATGAGGTAGAGCTGCGTTGTCGCGTTCTCGCGCACCACGATGTCGCCGCGGCCGAGCGTGTCGGCGCCGTCCTCACGGCCCTCAAAATAGCGCGCCGTCACAGCCGGGTCGGACACCGGCGCGTCCGCGTCAAAGGCGCTTTCGAGCGAGCGCACTGCGGTGGTACCGACAGCAATCACGCGATGCCCCTCAGCCTTCGCCTTATGCACGGCGTCGACAACCTCCTGCGACACATGATAGCGCTCCGTGTGCATCACGTGCTGCGTGGGGTCGTCCTCCTCCACCAGACGGAAGGTATCGATGCCCACCTCGAGCTCGACGGCGGCAAACTTGGCACCCTTGGCCTCGATAGCGGCCATGAGCTCGGGGGTAAAGTGCAGACCCGCCGTGGGAGCAGCGGCCGAGTGCTCCTCCTTCATGGCGTACACGGTCTGATATTTCTCGGGATCGCCCTCGTAATCGGTAATGTAGGGCGGCAGCGGCACGTGGCCGGCAGCATGGATGGCCTCGTCGAGCGTGCGCGGATCGCCGGCGGCATTGCAACCGGCCGGCTCAAAACGCACCAGGCGGCCGCCGCGGCTATCGGTGACAAAGTCGACTACCTCGGCCGTCAGCACCACGGGAGCCCCCTCGGGCGCATGGGCGCCACCGGCGCGATACTCAATTTGGGCACCGGGCTTCAGGCGCTTACCCGGCTTGACCAGGCACTCCCAAACATGGCCCAGCGGGTCAACATCCTCGCGGCGCTTGAGCAGCAGCGTCTCGACCACGCCGCCCGAGCCCGTCTTGCGACCGATCAGACGGGCCGGCATCACGCGCGTCTGATTGATGACGAGCACGTCGCCCGGCTCGATATAGTCGATGATGTCGCGGAAGATGCGGTGCTCAACGGTACCGCCGTGCTCCAGCGGCGTTCCCGCCTGGGAGCCCTTGCGATCCACCACCAGCAGGCGGCAGGAATCGCGCGGCTCGGCTGGAGCTTGGGCGATCAGTTCCTCAGGAAGGTTATAGTCAAAATCATCGGTACGCATCTTTGCCTCTTTCACAAAGCGCGTCAGTCGAAAAAATCGACTGACGCGCGCATCATTCTCCCCTGTATCCTATCAGCTTGTTGAGAGAAATATAGTATGGCAAACAGATTTGCGACTGTTTTCTCAACGCCCCGCTACTTAAGCGTTGCGTACATCACCGCCTTAATCGTATGCATGCGATTCTCCGCTTCTTGGAAAACACGAGATTTATCGGACTCAAAAACCTCGTCCGTGACTTCCATTTCAGTGACTCCAAACTTCTCAGCAATTTCGGCACCAACAGTAGTATTAGTATCGTGGAAGCTCGGAAGGCAGTGGAGGAAAATCGCTTCGGGCTTTGCCATAGACATCACCTCAGCGGTCACACGATACGGCGACATGAGCTTAATGCGGCTTTCCCACAGCTCTGCGGGCTGACCCATGCCAACCCAAACATCCGTGTAAATTACATCGGCATCACGAGCGCCTTCCTCAATATCCTCTGTAATGGTAATCGTCGATCCATGCTCGGCCGCAATACGACTACATTCTGTAAGGAGTTCAGGGTCATAGGATGTAGCCCCCTCCGAATTTCCCCCGATTGGGCCGCAAGAACAGTAGTTAATGCCGAGCTTAGCGCAAATGACCATGAGCGAATCGGCGACGTTTCCGGCCGCCTTACCAAAAAATGTAAGTTTCCTGCCCTTAATCTCTCCAAACTCTTCACGCATGGTCAGAATATCGGCAAGCACTTGAGTCGGGTGAAATTCAGTAGTCAGCCCATTCCAAACGGGAACTCCAGCTTTTGCAGCAAGCTCCTCAACCTTCGTCTGCTCAAAGCCGCGGTATTCAATTCCGTCATACATGCGGCCAAGGACGCGAGCCGTGTCCTCAATCGACTCCTTTTTGCCCATCTGGGACGAGCCCGGATCCAAATAAGTTACACCCATGCCAAGGTCAAGTGCACCAACTTCGAAGGCGCAACGAGTACGCGTGGAAGTCTTCTCAAATAGCAAAACAATATTCTTACCTTCAAGGTATTTATGCGGAACACCGGCACGCTTCATGCTTTTGAAGTTAGCAGAAAGCTCAAGCAGATACTCAATCTCTTCCGTCGTGTAATCAAGCAGCTTCAGAAAACTGCGCCCAGCGATGTTAACACCCATATTCGCCATCTCCTATCACAGTGGATTTGCAACTAAATATCTTCGCGCCAGAAGGGCATGCTCATGCAGCGCGGGCCGCCACGACCGCGGGACAGCTCCTCGGAGGGAACGACCAAAAGTTCCAAACCGTTCTTGTAGAGCTCATCATTTGTGACAACATTGCGCTCGTAAACACAGACTTTACCAGGAGCAACGGCAAGAGTGTTCGACCCGTCGTTCCACTGCTCGCGAGATGCCTCAACCATATCGCCGGCACCGCACTCAATAAGCTGCACCTTCTCCACGCCAGTAGCCATTTCAAGAATATGTTCAAGCGTGTCATCAATCTCTTGAACAGCGACCATTCCCTCAGAGTCACCACGAGTCAGACGATAAACACGAAGGGTCTCAAAAATACCGGGATAAACTGTGAACTTATCGAAATCCACCATGGTGCAAACGGTGTCAAGATGCATGTAAGCATAGCCGTTGGGGATTTTAATAGCGTAAACGGTATCGATTTCAGAATTCCCAGATCCCCAGAACAAATTCTTTGCAAGCTCCTCAATCGCAGCCGCCTCAGTTCGCTGGCTAATTCCAATAGCCAAGGTATGAGCGTTAATGTTAAGCACATCACCGCCCTCGATATGCCAGGGATTCTTATGGTCGTACCAAATCGGAGTCCCTACATAATCGGGATGGTATTTGAAAATCGCTTCATAGAAGGGCACTTCACGATCTCGCTGTTTCCAATACATATGGTGAAGCAGAACGCCTTTGCCCACGGAAGCAAGAGGATCGCGAGAGAAATACGAGCTCGGAAGAGGCTTCAACACCAAATCATCGGGCTTCGCATCCTCATTATCCATCATACTAAGCGTAGTCGAGACGCGAGGCAGCTCAAGGTCACGATAACGATACCCCCCCATAGCCTCAAGTACAAACTGATACGAATCTGAAATAGCGTCGAGCTTTTCACGAACAGCCTGCTCAAGCAGAGGATTGACAATCCCGCTCTCAGCCATAAATGTATCGGTAAACTCAGCGCGAGCCGAGGGGCATGCATCCAGCGCCTCAGCAACGAGTTTCTCCATATAGAGAACCTCAACACCTTCGCTCCTCAGAAGATCCGCAAAGGCATCATGCTCCTTTTGAGCCACATCAAGATAGAAACAGTCGTGAATCCAGACATCCTCGAACTCTTCCGCCTTTACGTTCACAAGGTCACGACCGGGGCGGTGAAGCACAACTTTCTTGAGCTTACCAATCTCGCTGTGTACATTCAGTCCTTTAGACATTCCTGTTACTCCATTTCAGCCATGAAACCTACAGGGCAATAAGTCCCGAGATTGCTACGAATACGATATTGATGAGCGACACGACCAAGAAGAATTTCCAAACGGTCTTCCACCACTGGCCAAGCTTGATCTTACACACGCCCAAACCCGCTACAAGAATGGCGCTAGTAGGACAGATCAAAGACATCGTCGCGCTACCCATGGAGAGAGCCCACACGGCGGCCTCGGGATTAAGGCCCATGAGTTCGGTCAAAGGTCCAAAAATGGGAGCGGTCAGTGCTGCAAGGCCAGATGAGCTGGGAACCAGAATCGCCAGGAGGTTCTCAACCGCATAAAGAAGCGTAGTAAAGAGAACCGCCGGGATGCCGCCCAGACCAGTAGCGAGCGCATTGAGGATGGTATCAATGATCATGCCGTCAGAGGCAATGACAAGGATGCCACGCGCAAGTCCAACGACAATTGCCGAGAAAGCAAAGTCAGCGATACCCGCAACAAATTCCTGAGCGATGACGTCCTGACTAAAGCCCGCAATAACACCAGCCAACAGGCCCATGGCCAAAAAGACCGCAGAAATCTCGTTCATATACCAGCCCTGGGTCACAAGTCCCCAGATGATAAGGCACATACCAGCGATAAATACCGCAAGCACGCCTTTTTGACGACCCGTAAATTCCGCGTCAAGGGCAGATTCATCGGCAGCGAACTCGACTTTCTTGGCGATATCATCCTCAAATGTGATCGATGACTCAGGATTCTTCTTTACCCTTCGTGCATAGAGGACAACCCAAGTAATTGCAACGGCGGTCAAAACAACCCAGGCAATCATACGCAGCCACAGCTGGGGGTTGCCCTGAATACCAAGAATACCTTGCGCAATGAGAACATTAAACGGATTAATCGTTGAGGCGATGTAACCCGTGCGCGCTCCAACGAACACGACCATGAACGCCGTCATCGAGTCGAAGCCCATAGCCATCATAATTGGCATGAAGATCGCAAAGAACGGAAGAGTTTCTTCCGCCATGCCAAAGCTCGTTCCGCCCAATGCAAAGAGAACCATCGCAATAGGAATAATTAGAATGTCTTTGTTCTTAAAGCGGCGAACGACACGACCCATTCCGCTCGTGATAGCGCCCGTTTTAGTAATAACCTGAAACGAACCGCCCACAATCAAGATGAATGCAACGACCTCAATTGCCTCTTGTATACCGCGCGTTGGAGCCTGAAGAACATCGAAGACGCCTTGTCTGAGATCTACTTCATCCCCGGTTTCCTCGTCAATATATGTCTTTTCACTCTGCTCATACGTACCTGCGACAGTGACTTCACGACCGTTCACCTCCTGACGCTGATAGGACCCAGAGGGAACAATCCACGTGAGAACAGCGAAGATGACCATAAGTGCAAAGATGATCGCATATACGTGCGGGACCTTGAACTGCTTGATGCCTTTCGAACTTTCCGCTGCCATTTCTCCTCCTTCATTCCTTTTCCCATCTATCCAGCTGGCACCATAAATGTATGAGGTTGCTCAGCGTTGGTCGGCCAACCATCGCCATCGTGTCGCTTTTCACCTATGAACGGCAGCTAAAGTGACGTTATTAATCAATCTGATATTTAAAATTGATGTTATTTATCAATTACATACGTCTTTTAACTTTTCCGCAACACAACAAGGAACCTGCCTTAGCCTTATATAAAAACCAGCAGGACAGGAGACAGACATGCAAGGCGTACACATAACAAATGAAATCGGTCATTTAAAAGCCGTACTTGTCCATCGACCTGGAGCTGAAACACAAAACTACCCTGATGCCGACTTCAGCCAAGTTTTCTCCCTGCGAAAATGGAGCGGTCGTTTTGACCTCGACAAAGCAATATATGAGCACGATTCCATGGTTCAATTGCTTAAGAAGCATGGCGTAGAAACCATTGAAATTAGGGACCTTCTCGAAGACTCACTTGAAACTGAGCCCCAATCACTTAAATATTTTATTGATGACTACCTCCGTTGCAGCGGAGCAACAGGCAGAGAGTTCCTCGAGACAATAACCCAGCTGTTTGAGAACGCTAAGAACACCCAGGAATTGGTGAATATAGTGCTTAACGGCATTCGCTTTGGAGACACTGAGCTATGTTCAAACCAGTCGGAAACACTACGAGCGCTCGTGCACGAGCAATTTGACCCCGCCTCGCTCTTGGTCAATCCCCTCAACACGCTTTTTTTCACTCGTGATCCTGCTGTGGTAGTCGGAGACGGCATCATCCTAAATCATATGTATTGGCCTGAGCGTGATCGTGAGGTCGCCTTATACCGGCAGATATTCACCCACCACAAGATCATGGGAGAAACCCCAGTATGTGATTTGAACAGGAGTAGTTACCATATCGAAGGCGGAGACATTCTTGTTATCAGTGCTAAGACAATTTTAGTTGGAATCTCTGACCGAACTGAACCCGCCGCCGTCGAGTCACTTGCAAAAGAGCTCCTGACCTCAAATAAATTCCAGACCACCGAGCTAATTGCGATTCGAGTCCCCTCTGACGGGCTGCGTATCCACCTCGATACGTTCATAAGTAGAATTGATCACGACGCGTTCCTCATCGATCGTGAGATATGCAATGCCGTTGATGCATACAGCATTCAACTAAAACGATCCGGAAAGGGCCTTACGATCACTCCTATCGATCGCACGATTCCGGAAATACTCTCTGCAGCCTGTTGCGAACCAATAAAAGTAATTGACTGCGGAGGCGGGAATCAAACCGCCTACGAAAGAGAGCGCCGGAACAACGCAACGTCTATCCTTGCGCTCTCGCCAGGAAAACTATGCGTATATGAAGAAAACGTTTGGACCAACGAAGCGCTTGAGAAAGCAGGAATGGAATTATTCCCGTTATCCATTGACGAGCTCACCAAAGGCTATGGTGGCACAAACTGTCTATGCCTCCCCCTGTGGCGAGAGGATCTATAGCCATGGGCTTCGGGGCAAATATTCGTAAACTCCGCACCATGGAGCATCTTGGTCAGGCGCAACTTGCAGAGATGTTGGGGGTATCTAAAGAGACCGTTTGTCGTTGGGAAAAAAGTCGGTATGCCCCCCGTGAGCGCCATATTGAAAAGTTACAAGCGCTCTTCGGTTGCACCCGCGATGAACTTGTTGGCGAGGAAAACGGTTTGGCCGTAAAGCTCGCAAATAAAAGAATCGTCACCGACGAAGACCCTGCTATCCACGAAATGGAGGGCGCATTTCCCGTCATCGATATCGAATCGCAAAAGCGCCGCATCACGCACAGCCAACAAAATGCTTGCGCGCCCGTAGACGTAGCCAAGCGTCACCCACATAGCGTTTTCGTTAAAATCAAAGGTGACGAAATGTCCCGCATTTACCCTCCCGGCAGCTTACTACTTGTCGATACCACCGCAAAGCCTTGGAACGGCTGTGCTGTATTGGCGCTCGCAGACGGTAAAACACCGGTAATTAGGCGATTTGCAGAAGGAAACGACATGATTGTGCTGTCGTCCCATTCATATGCAACAGCAAGTCCGGATCTGATGTTTAACAAACGGAGGATTAGAATCATAGGAGTCGTCGTTTGGTATCAAGCGAGCCACGATCACACGCTTAATTAAATCGACTTTCCCAAAAACGACCGTACCGCACAGACAGCTCAAGGCCCCAGCCCAAATGAACTACTTTTTGGCGGCTTTGCGCTCGTCGCGGATACGGGCGCGGTCCATGGCCGCCTCGACAGCCGAGAAGCGGCAACCACAGTAGTTCTGCCGATACATGCCAAGCTCGCGCGAACGGCGTGTCGCCTCGGGGTAATACGGGCGAAAATCGCGAATCACCGGGGTGAGACCGCGGGCGGCAGCCAGACGCTCCAACACATCATTGCAGGTTTCGAACAACTGGTACGGCGAGACGGCGAGCGTCGTGCCCACAAACTCAAACCCGCGCTCCTGGGCCACACGGCACGCCTCGGCCAGACGCAGGGCATAGCATGCGCGACAGCGACGGGCTCGATCGGCGCCCAGCGGGGCCACGCCGGCCTCCCAGCGCTCCCGGTCCTCCCCCGCCTCGATAAGCTCGATGTCACCATCGGCACACCACCGGCGCAGCTCGTCCAAACGCCGCTGCCATTCATCGTGCGGCTGAATATTGGGGTTTGTCCAGCAGATTGTGGGCTCAAACCCTTCCTCGCGCAGCAGGCGGACCGGCTCAAGAGAGCACGGCGCACAGCACGCATGCAGCAACAACGGCTTCATCGACATCTCCTCACCCGAAAAAGCGCACGCCAAAGGACGTATCCTCGCAGGCGACAATGCGGCGGTCGCGCAAAATGGTCCGCACGTAATACCAGTCGCCCACACAGCCCGACAAATGCAAGCCGGCCGCCAGGTAGCACAGCAGCGGATAGCCCGAAAACGCAAACCCCAGGGCAAGCGCCGCCGTCACAACAACCGTCGGCGCCAGGCAAACCGCCATGTACCGCCGGCGCGAATACACAACGCCCTCGGCGCAGGCATAGATCATCGCCGTCTCGCGATTCGCCCCAAAGGTCACCTTCGCGCCCGCAGGCGCCAGCAGCTTAAAAAACACACCGTGCACCAGCTCGTGCACGGCGAACGACGCCATTGAGATCGCAGCCAAGCCGACTATCCAGCCCACGACAGCCATCCAGCCGCCCGCGTCAGCCGCATCCAAGTCCGCAGGCCCGCCCATCAGCATAAACACCGGCACCAAGCACACGGCAAATGCGCCGAGCACGGCCATCCCCCACACAAAGCAGGCGTGCAGAAAATCCTCGTCTTCAAACGCATGTATGTTGGAAATCTCATTCATAGCATCTTAGGATAGCGCCCCTGCCACGTACCCGTCCGCATGTGCGATAATGTCGAACGATATGCACGAATTGACCACCGCGTCGCCAAGCCTTGCGCCCGGCCGCGCTCTCACCATATGCGAAGGAGTCCCATGGCATCAAAATACTCCATGAACGACCGTCCCAGCTGGCCTCGCCGCGCCATCGTTACCGCCGGCGAGCCCTACGGCAACAAGGGCCTTCACTTTGGCCACGTCGGCGGCGTCTTTGTCCCGGCCGACTTCTTCGCCCGCTTCCTGCGCGACCGTCTGGGCCGCGAGAACGTCATCTTCACCTCGGGCACCGACTGCTACGGCTCGCCCATCATGGAGAGCTACCGCAAGCTCAAGGAGAACGAGGGCTACGACAAGTCCATTAACGAGTACGTCGAGTCCAATCACTCCCGCCAAGCAGCGACCCTCAACAACTACAACATCAGCTGCGATATCTACGGCGGCTCGGGCCTTGAGCCGGCTGCGCAGATTCACAACGAAGTGACCGCCGAGATTATCGAGCGCCTGCATGAGCAGGGCACCATCTCCAAGCGCTCCACGCTGCAGTTCTACGACGCCAAGGCCGGCACGTTCCTCAACGGCCGCCAGGTGATCGGCCGCTGCCCCATCCAGGGCTGCAAGTCCGAGAAGGCCTATGCCGACGAGTGCGACCTGGGCCACCAGTTTGAGCCCGAGGAGCTCATCGCGCCCAAGAGCCAGCTCACCGGCGAGGTGCCCGAGCTGCGCCCGGTCGACAACCTCTACTTCGACCTGCCGGCCTACCTCGACTTTATGAAGACCTATACCGCCAAGCTCGCCCAGAACCCGCAGGTTCGCTCCGTGGTCTCCAAGACCATGGAGGAGTGGCTGCTGCCGGCACAGCTCTATATTCAGAACAAGTTCCGCGAGGCCTTCGACGCCGTCGAGGACCAGCTGCCCGAGCACACCGTGCTGGAGCCCGAGGGAAACAAGAGCAGCTTTACCGTCACCTTCCCCAGCTGGAAGGAGCGCGACGACGCCCATGCGGTGCTCGCCAACGGCGGCGTGCGCTTCCGCAGCGGCAAGGCGCTCGTGCCCTTCCGCATCACCGGCAACATCGACTGGGGCGTTCCGGTGCCCGAGGTCGATGGCGTCTCCGACGTCACCTGCTGGTGCTGGCCCGAGAGCCTGTGGGCGCCCATCAGCTATACGCGTACCGTGCTCGCACGCGATGCCAAGGCCGCCGGCGTGACCGAGGGCGTCGCCGCCCAGGATGCCGCCCTCATGGGCGAGCCCGCTGCCGATTCCACGCAGGTACCCGCTCCCACCTACCAGCACAGCTCGCTCGACTGGCGCGACTGGTGGTGCTCTGACGACGCTCAGATCTACCAGTTCATCGGTCAGGACAACATCTATTTCTACTGCATCGCTCAGACCGCCATGTGGGAGGCCCTGGGTTGGGACCTTACGCAGAGCACCGTCAGCGCCTGCTATCACCTGCTCTACATGGGCAAAAAAGCCAGCTCGTCCTCGCAGACGCCTCCCCCGCCGGCAGACGACCTGCTCAACCACTACACCTGCGAGCAGATGCGCGCGCACTGGCTGTCGCTCGGCCTGTCCGAAAAGCCGGTGAGCTTTAGCCCCAAGGCATACGACACGCGTGTGACCGGCAAGGACAAGGACGGCAACGAGGTGCGCGCCTGCGACGACAAGCGCGTTATCGATCCGGCCCTTAAGGAGAGCGCGCTGCTGACTGGCGTGTTCAACCGCTTGGCCCGCAGCTGCTTCTACGGCGTCGCCGTCAAGGAGGGTGACGAGAGCCCCTATCGCAACGGCTGCATTCCCGCCGGTGCCGCCTCTGCTGCCGTGGTCGAAGCTGCCGAGCAGGCCGCCCTTGCCTTTGAGCAGGCCATGTACAAGTTCGAGACGCACCGCGCGCTCGCCGTGTGCGACGACTACCTGCGCGCCGCCAACAAGCGCTGGAGCGATCGCCTCCAAGGCCGCCAACAAGCTCGAGGGCGAGCGGCAAACGCAGCGATGACGCAGGCCCTGGTTGATGCCTTTACCGAGCTGCGTGTGGCGACCGTCCTGATGCACGGCATCGTCCCGACCGGCTGCGAGCTCATCTGCGAGTACTTCGACGTCGACCCGGTCGCCTTCTTTAGCTGGGACAACATCTTTGCCTCCACGGACGAGTTTGTGGAGAGCCTGGGCGAGAAGCCCGGCGAGCACCGCGTAAAGCCGCTGCCCCCGCGCTTCGACTTCTTTAGCAAGCACGAGAGCCAGTACTAAAGCACGCCAGCAGCAGCGTGCCCGGAAAGTAGTCAAATTGGGACGGGAAGGAAAGACGGATGTCCAAGCCGCGTCGTCGTAAGCAGAAAAAGCAGGTTAAGCCCGAGCTCAGGCTCAGGCAATTTGCCGCTACCGAGCTTTCCGACCAGCTTGCCGCCCTTCCCTGCGCCGCCGACCTGCCGCGCTTTATGGTCGACACGGTCGCCGGCGCCTATGCCCCCACCGATGCCGAGCTCATGATCGAAGGCTTTGGCGCCGCGGCCACACGCCCAGTCACACTGCGCGCCAACACGCTCAAGGCTACCGCCGAGGGCATCGCCGCCGCACTCGACGAGGCCGGCATCGCGCACCGCCCCGTCGCATGGTATCCGGACGCCTTCATCCTGCCCGAGGCCCAAGTTTCCGACCTATGGGACCTCGACATCTACCGTGACGGCAAGATCTACCTGCAGAGCCTGTCGTCGATGATGCCGCCGCTCGTGCTGGGCGCTCAGGCCGGCGAGGACATCCTGGACATGTGTGCGGCCCCCGGCGGAAAGACGACGCAAATCGCCGCCCTCACCCAGGGACAGGCGCACCTCACTGCCTGCGAGATGAGCATTCCCCGTGCCGAAAAGCTCGAGGCCAACTTGGGCCGCCAGGGCGCCAAAAACGTGCCCGTCATGCGTATTGACGCACGCGAGCTTGACGAGTTCTTCCGCTTTGACCGCATCCTGCTCGACGCTCCCTGCACCGGCACGGGCACCGTCATCAGCGGCAACGAAAAGAGCTTGCGCGGCCTCACCGAGCAGCTGCTCGTCAAGTGCGCCCGCTCGCAGCGCGCGCTTCTGGATCGCGCCATGGGGGCACTCAAACCGGGCGGCACGCTCGTCTATTCGACGTGTTCGATCTTGCCGCAGGAAAACGAGGATGCCCTGCAAGAGGCCCTCGACAAGCACATGGACTGCGAGCTCATCCCCCTCGACGGCACGCCGAGCGAAAGCGAAGCGCGTCGCGCCCAGGAAGCTGGTGAGGAACCCCGCATCGAGTCCAACGCTCTCACCGAGGCAATCGCCGCTGGCCACATCTCGGCCATTGCCAACGGCATGCCCGGCACGCTGACCATTCCGCCCAGTCGCGACTTTGAGGGCTTCTATATCGCCCTGGTCCGAAAACGCAGCTAGCGCACGGATTCAAAACTCAACAAGCTATCGCCGTGCGCGCCTGTCCTGCTGGTCCTTATGCCGCGCAAGCGCTTCACGCTCCTTGCGCTCGGCCTTTTTGCCCTTAATGGCCGTGACCACAAAGTAGATGACCGCGGCGGCAACGATTGCGCCCACGCATAGGCCAATCGAGCCCAACATTGCCGAGAATTCCATACCGCGTCACCTCTCTTTTGTATACGGGACATTCAAGATAGCACCTCGATTCCCGCCACCACAGCTCCTTCACGTTCGCCGGCCCTTCAGTCTAACGGATGGCGCGGCGGGGAAAAATCAACTCGTCAAACGATTTAGCACTCGCAACGCCGGTCGTACACTGCCGACCGCACAACATAGAAACGGACCGCCATGGATTCTCTCAACGATTTGAACGAGCGCGTCGACGCCTTTGTCGCCACCAGTTCCTTCGATACGCCTGCCGCGACTAACGACCAAGCCCCCATTGATGTTCCCGCCGAGGTTCACGAGGACATCGTCGCCTCGGTCGACTTCTCCGAGGTAGAGCTTGCAAACGAATTTACCGAGCCCCAGGTGGCCGTAACTCCCAACGGCCTTTTGCCCATGGAGCCGCTGCCCATCGACGGACGTCTGCGCAAGGCGGCCCTCCGCATGCCCGATGAGATCGAGGAGGCCAGCGGCTTTACGCTCTTTGGCCGCCGCATCAAATCGCTCATCTACACCACCGACGTGGCGGTCATCCGCAATTCCAATGCCGACGCCGTGTTTGCCGTCTACCCCTTCACGCCGCAGCCCGCCATTACGCAGGCGCTGCTGACCGTTGCCGAGTGCCCGGTCTTTGTGGGCGTTGGCGGCGGCACCACCACCGGTAAGCGCTCCGTGCAGATGGCGGCCGTTTCCGAGATGCAAGGTGCGGCGGGCTGCGTAGTCAACTCCCCCGCTACTGCCGAGATGGTCGAGCACATCACCAACATCGCCGACATCCCCGTCATCGCCACGGTCGTACGTTGCGACGACGATGCTCACGCCAAGGTGCGCGCCGGAGCCAAGATCCTCAACATCGCGGCCGGCAAGAACACGCCGCAGGTCCTGCGTGAACTGCGCGAGCACTATCCCAACCTGCCGCTCATCGCACCGGGCGGCAAGACGCCCGAGAGCATCCGTGAGACCATCGCCGCCGGCGCCAACGCCATCATCTGGACGCCGCCATCGGCCCAGCAGCTGCAGACCGACATGATGCAGCGCTATCGCAAGATGAAGGAAGACGCCACGCCCGTCATCTCGCGCGACGATGTGCCCATTATCGACCAGGTCGCCGCCGCCGAGGTCAGCCAGGTCGAGAACATGAATCCCGATGTGCCGATCCCCGACGAAGTCATCGAACGCGTCGCTTCAATCCACGATCATATCGAGGAGCGTCGCGCCAACCGCGGACTCAAGCCCTCGCTGCACGGTTTCTTCTTCCGCGGAAAGAAACGCTAGCCGCAACAGCAAGGCCCGTCCCGCAAACAACGGGACGGGCCTTTTTCTGTTATCAAATGTCAGGAGGGACAGGCGCAGCCGTTAAAACTCTCAGCCAGCCCACGAACATTAGTCCACGCGCTTGTCGCCCATAAAGAAGACGGCCACCGTGCCAGGACCGGTATGCGAGCCAATCAGAGCACCGATGCTATTGATCTCAATCTTGCCTTTGAGCTGCGGAACTTGTTCCTCTATCAGCGCCGCAACGGCCTCGGCGTCCTCGCGGCACGCCGAGTGCGACATGATGCACTTGCCCGAATAGTTCGCGCCGTCCTGCACATGCGCCATCACGGTCTTGGCCATCTCGGAGATCGCGCGCTTCTTGGTGCGAATCTTCTCACGCGGCGCCAGCTCACCTTCACAATCGACCGTCATGAGCGGGCAAATCTTGAGTGCCGTGCCGATGATCGCGCTCGCGGCCGAAATGCGACCGCCGCGCAGGTAGCTCGACAGATCGGTCGAGAAAAACCAGTGGTGAAGGTTGAGTTTATGCTCCTCAATCCAAGCGGCCGTCTCGTCGAGCGAAGCGCCGCTATCGCGAACGTCGGCGGCACATTCCGCCAGCAGGCCAAAGCCCGAAGACGCCGCCAGCGAATCGATGACGCGCACCTTGCCGCCCTGGGGATAGCGATCCGCGAGCATCTGCGCCGCAACGCAGGCCGATCCATACGTGCCCGAAATACCCGACGACAACGCCAGGTGCAGCACGTCTTTACCCTCGGCAACAAACGGCTCCCAAAACTCCTCGTACTCACCAACACTCACCTGAGACGTCTTGGGCATGGCGCCCGCGGCAATCTGGGCAAAAAAATCGTCCGGCGCAATCGACTGATACAGATCGTCCGTATAGACAACATCGTCGATCTCGTAATGAAAACACACGACAGGGATATTGCGCGACGCAAAGAACTCACGGGTTCGATCGGCGGCGGATTCACAGGTCAGGACAAAATCACTCATATGAGGCTCCTTACTCATTGCTGCGCAAATTATCGCACAGCAAGCGTGAATACGGTACAAATGTCCACTATTTACCAAATTGAAGCAAAGGTAGTGAACATCTTTACCGTCATCATCTCTATCGATCCCGGAGGCATGCGTCTGCAAAAACGACCCTGCGTCTCCACTCAACCGCCATATCTACCTCAACTAAATCGATTTACCAAACCGTTCGGCAAACAATTCGACCTCTCATCTCCAATCGAAACAAAAGCGGCGCATACTGATAAACGTTTGACGATGCTTTATCAGTTTTACCAATCACATCGGAAGGTGCTTCATGGCCGCATTCGATCACAATCCGCACGACTTCAAGTATCTGCGCCTGCTGTCGAGACAGTTCCCCACCGAGCAATCCGCATTCACCGAGATTATCAATCTCTCGGCCATCCTCAACCTGCCCAAGGGCACCGAGCATTTTATGAGCGATGTGCATGGCGAGTACGAAGCCTTTATGCACATCCTCAATAACTGCTCGGGCGTCGTGCGCGAGCATGTCGACGAAATCTTTGGCGACACGCTCTCCTTTGGCGAAAAGGGCGAGCTGTGCACGCTCATCTACTATCCGCGCGAGAAGATCGATCTTGTCCGCAGCCGGCGCGAGGACTCGCCCACCTGGTACAAGACCATGCTCGACCAGCTCATCGTGGTTGCCCGCTCGCTTTCGAGCCGCTATACCCGCTCTAAGGTACGTAAGGCCATCCCGCGCGATTACGCCTACATCATCGACGAGTTGCTGCACACGCATCCAGACGAGAACAACTACCGCGTGCGTTATCACGAGCGCATTATCGAATCCATCTTAGAGACCGCCAGCGCCGACGACTTTATCGAGTCGCTCGCCTCGCTCATCAAGCGCCTCGCCGTCGACCACCTGCACTTGGTGGGCGACATCTTCGATCGCGGTGGCGGCGCGGCCAAGATTATGGACTGCCTGCTCACCTATCATTCGCTCGATATTCAGTGGGGCAACCACGACCTGCTGTGGATGGGTGCCGCTGCCGGCGAGCCCGCCTGCATCGCCACGGTACTGCGCAACAACCTGCGCTACGACAACTACGAGATTCTCGAGAACGACTATGGCATCTCGCTGCGCGAGCTTGTCGCCTTCGCCGATGCCACCTACACCGCCGGCGAGTCCATCAGCCCGCTGATCAAAGCCATCAACGTCCTGCTTTTTAAGCTCGAGGGCCAGATTATCCAGCGCCACCCCGAGTTCGACATGGCAGACCGCCTGCTGCTCGACAAGATCGATCACGACGCCGGCACGGTCGCCCTCGCCGACGGCAGCGTATGGCCGCTCACGACCAACGACTTCCCCACCGTCGATCCGGCGGACCCATACACGCTCACGCCCCAGGAGCAACACATCATCGACAAGCTCGTGTCCGAGTTTGTCACCGCCGATCACCTGCATCGCCATATCGATTTCCTCTACACCCACGGCTCGATGTACAAGGTCACCAACGGCAACCTGCTGTTCCACGGCTGCGTGCCGCTCAACGAAGACGGCACCTTTAGCAGCATGAACTGCCTGGGCACCTGGCATGCTGGCCGCGATTACTTCGATTTTTGCGACCACATCGCCCGCCGCGCCTGGCGCGTCGGCGACCGCGATGCCCTCGACTGGATGTGGTACCTGTGGATTGGCTTTAACTCACCCGCCAGCGGACGCGTGGTGCGCACGTTCGAGCGCGCCTACATCGCCGACAAGAGCACGTGGGTCGAGCCGATGGACCCGTACTATACGCTCACCACGTCCTCGTCCGTTTGCGACGACATCATGCGCGAGTTTGGCGTCGCCCCCATGGCCTGCTCGCCGACGGGCCACATCATCAACGGCCATACCCCGGTCAAAACCACCAAGGGCGAGCAGCCCATCCGCGCCAACGGCAAGTTGCTGGTCATCGACGGCGGTTTCTGTCGCGCCTACCATCCCAAAACGGGCATCGCCGGCTACACGCTCATCTCGAGCTCGCGCGGCTGCCGCCTCAAGTCGCACCAGGCCTTTACCACCGTTGCCGAGGCGCTCACCCGCAACATCGACATCGAAAGCGAGACCAACCGCTTTGACGAGGCCGACCGGCGCCGCATGGTGAGTGACACCGATACCGGCGCCAAGATTCGCAGCCAGATCCAGGACCTGCGCCAGCTGCTCGATGCATATAGAAACGGTGCTATCGAGGAGCGTGCCTAGCCCCGCCCACGGGGATTGGCTAAACTTTCTGGGTTTGTCATCCCCACGGCGCCCCGGCGCCACCCTAAGGCAGGTACCATGCAAAAGCTCCTTGCACAGATCATGAAATTCGGCGTCGTCGGCGTCATTGCCACTGTCATCGACTTTGGCATCATGAATCTGCTCCACTACGGTCTGGGTCTCAACATCCTAATCGCCAACACCAGCGGCTTTATCGTCTCGCTCATCTTTAACTACGTCGCGAGCATGAAGTACGTGTTTGCGCACAAGGAGGGCATGAGCCGCCGCCGCGAGTTCATCATCTTTGTCGTGCTGTCCGTTATTGGCCTGGCGCTCAACGATGGCATCGTGCTGGCCCTCAACGCCGGCCTGGGCCTCGAGGCCAATATCGCCAAGATTTGCGCTACCGCGCTGGTCATGGTCTACAACTTTGTAACGCGCAAGATCTTCCTGGAGGGCGAGCAGACCAAGTAGCCCGGCCTCCTCGTTGCACTACGGGGCCCACGGACGACGCGCGTCGAGCGCTGCGTTGTTCGTGGGCCTTGCTCGTTTACGGCAAGATTTGCAACGTTTGCGGATTGCCTCTTGAATATTTGGCGAGTTCGTATAGTTCTTGCCAAAGACCTTACGTTTCCCACGCAAAAGCTCTAAAGTATCTCGTTGCTCGATTCGTCAACGCATTGGATGTGATTACGTGCGCAAGGCACTGGCACAACCTCATACCAAGCAATTCCTCAAGTTCGCTGTCGTGGGTCTTATCTCCTTTGGCATCGA
Source organism: Collinsella sp. (assembly GCA_046976245.1). Lineage (GTDB taxonomy): Bacteria > Actinomycetota > Coriobacteriia > Coriobacteriales > Coriobacteriaceae > Collinsella. The sequence goes on from JBKWEB010000001.1 coordinate 20,633, forward strand.
CTGGGGTATGCTCATTGCGCTCGTCGAGCTGTTCCACCTCGACTTTTTGATGAGCACCACGATCTCGTTTACCACGTCTGTCGTGGTAAACTACTGGCTCAGCATGAAGTACGTGTTCGACCATCGCGAGGGCATGAGCCGCAAGCGCGAGTTCACGATCTTCACCATCCTGTCGGTGATCGGTTTGGGCCTCAACGACCTGTACATGTTTGTGGGCGTCACGTTTTTGAGCATCGGCTACCAGGCCATGAAGGCCATCGCCACGTTCCTGGTCACCTGGTACAACTACTTTAGCCGTCGCTTTTTCCTCGAGGGCGCGCAGTCGTAGTTTGTTCGACATTAGCTTGAAGGTATAACCGGTTGGAATTTTCGTTCCAACCGGTTTTTTGTTTACAGAGAGACCCGGCGACCCAGTCCCATTCGCATGAAAAACGGGCGGCTCGGATGTTTGTCCGAACCGCCCGTCTGGCGCGCTATGTCGAGGCCTCTAGCCCGTTACGTAATACCAAACAACGTTGTCGCCATTGGAGAGAACGTAGTTACTGCAGGCCGTCATGGGCGTTGTGCCGTTGACGGAGTACATCCAGCCGCTCGTGCCGCCGTACTGTTTCTCGGCCAAACCACCAATCGCGGAGACATACGTACCGTACGACGAGCCATGTGCGTTGACAGAAAGGCCCAGCGCGCACAGGGCATCGTAGACGGTAGCGCCTTCGTTAAAGGTAAAGGTGCCACCAGAGGACACAGGATTGCCCACAGCGCTCGATGTGACCGAAACCGTCACCGTAACGTAGTTGGACTCCTGTGAGCCGCTTTGGCTGCCCGAGGAGGCGTTTCCACCATTAGAGGATAAGGCTCCATCAGACGACTGGCCACCGCCCGAAGAAGCACCGCCAGACGCATTGGAAGTATCACTGGCTCCCGTATTTTGGGCAGCGGATTTATCGCCAGACTTCTTGCCGCCCCGGTCCTCGGACTTCTTGCTATCCGAGTTTTTGTCCGATTCCTTGTTTGAAGACTCGGAATCGTCCTTGTCGTCGTTCGAACCCTTGGACTCATCTTTTGCGTCATTCGATGACTTGGAATCCTTGGAACTGGCCTCGCCCGAAGTCGTAGTCGAGCCAGACGCCTTGGTGTCCTTGGTGACGACGCTCTCCCCCGTCACGGTCTGAATGATCCAGTCGATGGACCAGGCACCGCTTGTGGAAGGATGGACGAAACCCAGCGAGACGACGATCAGAATGGTGCATGCAGCAGTCAGAACGCCGAGGAGCGCCTTGCGACGAGAGGTGGACGCCGCCGAAGCGGCGCCCTTTTGCTTTGGATCATCGAGCTGGATAAACGAGGAGTCGGGCTGTTGCCCGCTGGTCTCCTTGGGCTTATCGGGCATTACCGTCACCCTTGCCGCGCTTGGTCAGCACGAAGACGGCGATGAGCGCGAGGCCAATCACGCCGGCGGCGATGCCAACGATGGCGAGCGGATTGGTGCCAGTCTCCTGCTCGGAAGCACTAGAGGACTTCTTAGCAGTGGTCGTGGAAACAGCACCCGTATCGGACTTGGAATCGGACTTCTTGTCGGACGTGCCGTCCTTCCTGTCAGACTTCTTGTCAGACTTCTTCTCGTCCTTCTTATCGGACTTATCGGAGTCCTTCTTGTCGGACTTGTTGTCCCTGGTCTCGGTCTTGGTCGACACCGTCGTCTTGGTCACCGGCTTCTGGCCCGGGGCAATAACGCCGCCCTTCGAGCCGGAGCCAGAACCAGCGCCAGCGCCAGCGCCAGTGCCGGAACCAGTACCGGTACTAGAACCGCCGCCGCCATTCGAACCAACGCCACCGTTGCCACCATTAGCGCCAGAACCGCCATTACCGCCAGGGTTAACGGCATTCTTGGTCCACTTGGCATACAACGTCAGGTCGGCCGTCACCGGCGTACTGAAGTCATACGCCTGCGCGCAAGTCTCATCGGTATACCAACCGCCGAAAGTGTAGCCATCGCGCGTCGGATCGGCTGGCTTGACCAGCTTGCCATCGGCCGTAGCAACAAACTTAGTATTGCAAGCAGACCCGCCGTTGGAATTAAAGACAACCGTCCAAGACTCAACGGCCCCAAGCTTGAACAGCGTGCCCGAGTCATTGATGTAGTACAGGTTGCCAGATGCATCGGCAATGACCGGAGAGTCACAGTGCTGGTAATGGCCAGCCGCATCATAAATCTGCGTCGCCTCTGCATCACCGAGCGTATAGCGATACACGCCACCACCAGCAGAGTAGTTGACGTAATCCTTGCTATCCGCGCTGTTAACGGTGAAGTACACATAGGTCTTGCCACCCTGAACACTCACCAGCGGAGTAGCAGCAATACCGTTAAATCCGGCCGGCAGTTCTTTACCGTCAGCAGCGGTGACCATCGTGGTCTTACCGGTCTTCAGATTATAGAGAGCCAGAGCAGAGCCAGTAGCCGTCTGTCCGCCGACAATCAAGTTTTCGCCAGCCACCGCCGGTGCGCTCATGTTATTAGTAAGACCCAGGTCGACCGTCTTCTGCTCGCTCAGTACGCCCTTCGCCGAAAGCGAAATCACATGGAGCTTTCCATCGTGCGTCATCTGATAGAAGGTGGAACCATTGGACGGATCGGCGACACAGTCGGCGTTCGCGAGAGCGCCGAGCTTCATGGTCGAAACGACATCGCCCGTCGTCTTATCAATGCACTTAAGCGTGCCCGCGCTCGTAGGAACGATGGCATACTTATCCGTCAAAGCCGCACCAGTCCAGTAATAACCCTCGGAAGCGTCAATGTTCTGCCAAGAAACTTCGCCCGTGGCAATCTTAATGCGCATAAAGGAGCCGTTGCCGTAGGTCGCGTTGTAATTCTCGTCATACGAAATATCGACCGAGCCTACATAGACGTACTCGCCGTCCGAAACGACGGTGCAGGAGCTCTGCGTCAAGTCCGTCAAACCAGGCGTCAGCCACTTGCAGATCAGCTTGTCTGCAGTAATCGCCTGGACCGCACCGCCGTTGAGCGGAACAATGATAAGGCCATTGGTATAGATCGGACGAGAGGTATAGCTCACCTTGGAGGCAAGCGGCGCAGAGGCAACCTTTTTGCCCGTGGACGAATCGATCTTAATGAGCTCGTTCTCGGTCGCGATGTACACAAAACCGTTAGCGATGACAGGTTCGCTGCAGTTGGCATACTGCTGACCAGACTCGGCCTTCCAATCGAAGGTCCACTTAAGACCGGCGGCCTGCGCAGGCGTCTTGGCATCCGTTACGGTCGAACCGTTGCCACTGTTGCAGTAGCCGGCCCACTCGGCACCCCAATCAGGAGCCGTCGCGCTCGGGTCCACGACAATCTTGTCGGGATCGGGCATGGCCGAATCGTCGGTGGTATAGGCAAGCGTAACCTTATCGCCGCTCTTGAGCGTAATCTGATTGGCGCAGAGTAAGGAGGGCTCTCCATTGATATACAGGTGCCAATATTTTTTGGTCGCACCATCATAGCCGTACGCCTTGTCTTCGAACGGCGAGTTGATGGAATTGAGGAACCAGTACTCACCACTCTGGGAACCGTTGTACGTAACGCCCTTGGCCTTCAGGACCGTCTCAATAAGGTTCTGGGCAGTAGAGCCTTCAGGCAAAGAAACACTGCTTGCCGAGCCCCAGCGAGCATTGTTGCCGTTGACATCGGGACCGATAACATCGGCGGATCCAAACACCTGACCAGGGAGGGCATCGCTGTCGCCAGCATACATAAAGGTGACGGCGTCGCCGGGTTGGAGCTCGTAGGCACCGGCGCCAACGTCGGCGAACTTGCCATTTACGTAGAAGCGCCAATAGCTATTGGTCGCAGCATCATAGCCACAATAGGACTTACCATCGAACGGCGAATAAATGCCGTTGAGGAACCAGCCCCAAGACGATTCGCTAGCATCGAGCTTAAGGCCGGTCTGCTCAAGGAGATCCTTGGCAGTGGAGCCTGCCTTGAGACTCGTCTGGCCCGTCGAAGCCCAAACCTGCTGCTTGCCGTCCTTGTCCTTACCGAGGACCTGAACAGAAGCATGGACAGAATCGGACGGCAACTGGTCGCCCCAGCCACCGTAGAACCACGTAACGGTATCGCCAGCATGAATGGTGACATTGTCTGCCGTGTAGTCGCTCGACTTGCCGTTGACGAACAGCTGCCAATAGGTCGAATAATCGAGCGGCGTACCCAGCTCAACACCGTTGTACTTAAGGCTCAGAATGAAGGAGCCCGCAGCAACGGCGTCAATATCATTCGCCTCAAGCGCGACCTTCGTAAGATCAAGCGCGCTCGAACCGGACGTCACCACATACTGCGCGTTGTCGACCCAGGTCTGAGTCTTGCCCTGGGCATCGCGACCAATGACGGTCACATTCGCAGCAAGCTGGTCCTTAACGACAGGGGACGCGCTACCACCCGTAAAGGCAAGCTCAATCTTCTGCCCCTGGGTGAGTTTGACGCTGCTCGCGCCAACCGAGGAAGACGCGCCGTCGACGAACAGCTGCCAGTAGGCATGAGTCGCCGGATCGTAGGCAAGCGTGCGGCCATCGCTCGGGGAGGTGATGCTTTCGAGGTAGAAACCGTATGCCGTGTTCGGATCGTACTTCGCCTTGAAGCCCGTCTTCTCCTGCAGCTTAATGAAGGCATCCGCAGCCGTCGCGCCCTCGTCGAGCTTGAGCTGCGTAGGCGCCACCCAGGTCTGAGCCTTGCCGTCGGCATCGGTGCCGATAATCGAGAACGAGACCTCGATTTGCTTCTTGACGACATCGCCAGTTTCTGTCGGGTTCTCTGTCTGGACGGCAGCCGCGGCGGCAGATCCTGCTTGGCCAGCGGATGCCGTCGAAGACCGCTCGCTCGTGGCAGGGCTCTCCCCCGTCGCCGAGCCTTCGTCGCCAGTTGCTGCCTCTGTAGTGGCGGCACTAGCTGCAGGCGCGCTCCCGGAATCCGAAACCTCGGCGCCGCTCTGCTCAGCGGTACCGCCCGCAAGCGCTGCGTCCTCGCCTGGCGTCGTAGCCTGAGCCACAGCGTCGGTAATGCCCTCGGCACCCTCGGCCCACAGCTGAGCCGGCGTGGTGCTGAAGGCCATCGCGAAGGCCAGGAATGCCACCAGGCAGCGCTTTGCCACGCCGCGCGCGATTACGCCACGGCGACGAAGCGAGGCACGCTGGCACTCGTCCTCAAACATATCCATTTGTCTCCTACTGTCTGTACTTGGAGCGTTGCCTTGAAGCTGCCCCACGTCATCGCGCATGTTGCGCTCGAGTTCCCCCATCGGGGTCCCCCTTCCCTCCAGAGCCCTATGCACACCGGCGGCATACGCCGCAGCCGCATGCAAGATGGGAGGCGATCCGACTTAACCTTAACGACTCGGGCGCGCCGTCCGATCTGCGACGCGAACATCCCGAGCCAAGAGGAATTACGGTTACTGGTACAGCCGGGGACTTGCACCCCGATTCTCCCAAACGCGCAGGAAAACCGCGCATTCGTGCGTCTCCGCACCACCATCTAGGCCATCGATTAAAACCGTCAATATGCTATCACGCAAAAGGGCCTCGCACGCAGGCGAAGCCCAAGGTAAAAGCTATTGTTTGCGATAGGAGAATGCGGTGACGGTCGCAGCCTCTAGTGCTTGCCGCCGTGGCTGTTGAGCCAGATATTGCGACCCAGCATAAGCGCCAGCACCAGCGCGCTCACGTAGCCCATAAAGCCAATGACTGGGATACCAAACACAACCGGCTCGATGCGCGCGTAGTACACCACCGACGAACCGATAAACAGACCGGCGATCACAATCGCCATCGACATGCGGTCGATGATTCCGCCCAGCTGTCGCAGCGCCTTATCGCTGCTCATGATCTGCGTGTTCACCTTAAGCTGGCCGCGCGTGAGCATACGCGAAGCCAAGCCCAGATACTCGGCCGCCTCGAGCGAGCCTTTTGCCGCGCGATAGCTGCTCGCGGCAAAGTCGCGGCTCATCTCGCGCATGCGGGCATAGATGCTCTTCTCGTTTTTGATATGAGCCTGAATGATCTGGATCATGTTGACGTTGGGCATGTACTCGGTCAGCAGGCCCTCGAGCGTCACCATGCCGCGCGCGAACATTGTCACCACGCTCGGCAGCTCAACGTCGTTTTTGCGCGCGAGGTTTAACAGCGAGGTCAAAAACTCGCCGATATCCAGATCCTTCAGGTCAAGGCCCGCAAAGTCAGCCACGATAAAGTCAAGATCGGACAAAAAGGCCGAATGATCGAGCTCAGCCGAGTCGCCACGCGTCACGGCGAAGCGCATGAGCGAATCCTTGAGCTTGGGCACGTCACCCTCGGCCACGGCGAAAATCATGTCCTTGACGATACCGCGATCGTGGCTCGACATGCGTCCGACCATGCCCAAGTCGATAAAGTAGACAATGCCGTCCTTGAGGATGATGTTTCCCGCATGCGGGTCAGCATGGAAAAAGCCGTCGTCGAGCACCTGCGTCGAGTAGTCCTCGACGATTGCAGCACCGATCTTTTCCAAGTCATAGCCCTCGGCCACCAAGTGTTCAGGATCGGCGATTGAAATGCCGTCGACGTAGTCCATAACCACCACGTGCTCGGTGCACAGGTCCAGATAGGATTTAGGGCACGTCACGCCATGAACGCTCTTATGGAACTCGTAGAAGTCGTTGAGGTTTTTGGCCTCGGCCAAAAAGTTGGTCTCCTCGCGAAACGAGGTCCACAGCTCCTCGACCACGCCGTGCAGGTCAACGAATTGATCGGTGTTGACGAACTTGGAAACGATACGCACCACCGAGCGGATGATATCGATGTCCTGCGCCATAACCTGCTGCGCACCGGGGCGCTGCACCTTGACGGCCACGTCCTCGCCCGTCACCAGACGAGCGCGGTGCACCTGCGCGAGCGATGCGCTACCAAGCGGATTGGGATCGATCGCATCGAACATCTCCCCCAGGCGCAGGCCGTATTCTTCCTCCAGACAGCGAAGCACTACCTCGTACGGCACCGGCTCCACGTCGGAGCGCAGACGACGCAGCTCGTCGCAAAAGCGTTGCGGCAGAATCTCGGACCGGTTGGCCAGAATCTGCCCCATCTTGACGAACATGGGGCCGAGTTCCTCGAGCAGGCGGCGCAAACGAACCGGCGTGAGGTTGTCCCACACGCGGTACTTTTTGACCAGGCGAACAATCTGCCCAATGCGTTCGCGACGACCCGCCGGCGTGAGCTGGTATTCCTCGTCCGGTGCCATCGCGTCGGGCTCCTCGGGCACCATATCGACAGCGCGTGGCTTCTTGCGAGCGCCCGAGACGGCAGCGTCGACCTCATCGACAACCGCCGCCTCGTTACCCAGAGGATCTAGATTGTTGTAATCGGTGGTGGAATCTGCCATCTGCGCTGCTACTCGGCCTCTTCGGTATCCTTCGCATCGTCGGCCTCAACAGACTCGACGGGCACCGAGGTCACGTTGTCCTCGACCGAATCGACGATGTCGCGCACATGAGCCAGGAAGGCCGTGCGCTCGGGCGCGGTCATAACGCGGACGCGAGCCAGAATGAGCTCGTCGAGCACGCGTTGGGCCGCGGTCTCGCCCTGCATGCCCAGACGCTCGGTCAGGTCGGAGATGGTACCGCCGGCCTGCTCGAACATATCGGACACGCTACGGGCGATATCGGGGGTGCCGGCGTCCTTGCGAACCTGCTCGCCCTTGGTATTAAGGTCGTCGAGGACCTTCTTGCCGCCTTCGACAGCAACGGCGGCAGCGCCAAAGCCCACGTTAATGGCGCCGTTAACAAGCTGATCGAGTTTCATAACCATGGTTGTCTCCAATCACAAACAACTGCATTGGCGTTCTTGTACCCAAGATTGAGCGAAAGCGACAAAGCGTTTTAGCACTATTCGATCGACGAGAAATCCCTACCTCACGTTGTCGTTCATCGCGAAAGAGTTCTTCATGGCGCAGCTCGTGGTGAAGAGCACCTTGCCCAGCAGGGCATCGGTCTCCACGCGAACACGCTCGGCAAAGGCCTCGTTGGCGCGTGCAAGCTCGGAAGGCACCTCGGCCTCGGGCAGAGCGGCTACGGCAGCGTCGACGTCATGGATCTGCTTGTGACCCATGCCACCGACCTTCTCCTGATAGTCCTCCACAGCGCGGCCGCACTCATGGAAACGGACGTCGGCCAGGGCGCCGATCAGGCGGTTGGCCCAGTAGAAGTTTTCGGACGTTACGCGAGCCTGCGTGTCGGCATAGTACTCGGGCATGGTCTCGACGTTGGCGTACAGCGGAACCAGCGCGTTAAACGAGTTGGAGCCAAACGCCATCCACTGCACGGCGCGATAGGCCGGCTGTGCATAGGGGCGCAGCTGCAGCACGGCGAGCTGGCTGTTGCGGTTGATGCCGATGGGGCGATAGGCGCCGCGCGTGGCGGGCGTGCCCTTGCTGCCGTAGCAGTCGTACTCCGTACCCTGGTAGTGGCTCGAGAGTACGTACTTGATGTCCTCGATGGTCACCTTACGCTCGGGCACGCGGCTCCAGGGGATATCGTCGCTCTCGGGCGTGTAGTCGGCGTCGGGGCCATCCCACACGTCACTGGGGTTGAGGCAGCGCTGCATGTACCAGGCGCGCGGCGTGTTGTAGACATGGTCGCTGTCGCTGTGCGAACCAAAGGCCTCGCGCGGGTTAAAGACCGCAGCCGGACCGTCGCCCTCGACACCCAGCGTCAGGTCCAGATGCCACTCGGCCATCCAGGCGCGCAGGTCGGCGGAGCACATGTGGTCGGCCTGAGCGCCCTCGGCGTCATCCAGGTCAAAGCTGTCGATACCCAATTGGTTGGGCATGGTCACATAGGCGTCATCGGGCACACGCTTGGCAATCCAATGATGGCCGCCGATGGTCTCAAGCCACCAGATCTCGTCCACGTCGCTAAAGGCGATGCCGTTGTTCTCGTAGGTGCCGTAGCGCTCGAGCAGGTCGCCCAGGATACGAACGCCGTCGCGGGCGGACTTGGCGTACGGCAGGACTAGGGTAACCATGTCCTCCTCGCCCAGGCCACCAGGCTGCGCCGGAACGTATCCGTCCTCGCCCTCGTTGCCCTTGGCGGGCACGTAGTCCACAAGCGGGTCGGCACCGCGGACGCGCTCGTTGGTGGTGAGCGTCTCGGTTGCGGACATGCCCACATTGAGCTCGTTGAAACCGGCCTCGGCCCAGATGCCGTGGCCCGGGACAACATCGGGGACGCTCGTGTAGCGCATGGGGTTATCGGGCAGCTCAACGGTCAGGTGACTCAGGACGCTCGTGTAGACGCGCGGCTGCTCGTCGGGATGCACTACGCGCATGCGCTTGGGCTCAAACACCCCGTTGGACGAGTCCTCGTTACGCGCGACAAGCGTCGACCCGTCGTAGCTCGCGTTCTTACCAACCAAAATCGTTGTGCACGGCATGCGCATCCTCCTTGAGCGAAGAAATCAAACGGCAACAGTGTATCGCTTCGACGCAAAAAGGGCGAAACCACGGCCTCGGCAGCCCCCGTGGTCAAAAAATGCCAAATATGAGTACTGTCACAAATTTAGTGGCAGCAAATTGCACTGTTCCGGGCGCCGGGAATCCTCACCTGTCTAAAAACTGAGTCTAGTAATTCCCCATACGTCCAATAAAATTGGCTCTTTAACGATATTACTTATCGCTAAAGAGCCAAAATGATCTCAAACATATGTGACTAACTTGGCAACAGTACTCATATTTGGCATTTTTTGACCACGGGGTATCTAACCAACCCCCTAAACAGCCTCCAAACGCCTATTTTACCGTGCGCTCAGCCGCCTCGATCACGTGCTTGGCGAGAATTGCTGTCGTCACGGCACCCACGCCACCCGGCACGGGGGTGATTGCGCCAACAACCGGCTCCGCGGCATCAAAATCGACGTCGCCGACCAGCTTGCCAGCGGCTTCGTCCCAATTAATGCCAACATCGATAATCGCCTGGTCCTCGCGGACCGCATCTGCGCCAATCGTGCGCGCGCGTCCAACGGCGGCAACCACAATGTCGGCAGCACAGCACTCGGCGGCAAGATCGCGCGTATGCGTATGGCACGTCGTCACGGTTGCGTTGTGCGCCGTAAGCATGGCGGCAACGGGGCGGCCAATTACCAGTGAGCGTCCGACCACGGCAACTTTGGCGCCGTCCAGCTCAACGCCGTAATGATCCAGCAAAGCAAGCACGGCTTCAGCTGTGCAGGGGGCAAAACCCTCGCCGCGCCCCGAAAGCGTGGTGAGCAGCGAAGCCGGCGTCATGGAGTCAACGTCCTTGGCGGGATCGAGCGCTGCGGCGACGGCGTTCTCGTCAAGGCCGGCGGGCAGCGGGCGAAACATCAGACAGCCATGAACAGCCGAGTCGGCATTGATGTCCTCGATGGCCGTCAACAGCTCGTCTTGCGAAACACCGGCAGGAAGCAACACGCGACGCGCCTCGATGCCAACCTTTTCGCAGCGTTTAAGGGCGCCGCGCTCGTAGGATAGGTCGTCCTCGCGTTCACCCACACGCACGATAGCAAGCGTCGGAACAACACCGCGTTCGCGCAGCGCAGCGCAGCGGGCAGCGAGCTCCTCAGTCAAAGCGCGGGCGACGGGAGCACCCTTCAGTAGCTCAGCCATGGCTATCCCCTCTTTCTTGCAGCGTCGGAGGCGCGGCGCGCCAGCGCATCGGCGCGCGGCAACCATGTGTCGAGCAACTCATCACACGCCGTCTCGAGCTCCTCGGCGCGTGCACGATCCTTCATAGACGTGGTGTTCGCAAAGAGCGTCAAGCTCGCGCCCTGCATGGCGGCGCGGCAGAATACGGCGCCGCACGCCACATCGGACAGCAGCTGACGCGAACCCTTGTCGGCCATGTCCTCGAGCAGCGCCAGTGCGCGCCCGCAGGCATCCATAATGCGATACGGCGGCATAGCGGCCACATGCAGCGCATCCTGAATCGCAGCCGGTCGGGCCGGGTCCTCACGCGGAATACCGTACGCAGCGGACACCTGGCCGTACGCACGAACGTCCTCGGCGACCAGACCCACAAGCTCCTGCGCCAACTCGTCTGCCTGGGCAAACGCGCGCGTCAGATCGTCTGCGCGATCGGCAAGCGCAGGATTTGTCGCCCCATAGCGAGCAACCATCCCGCAAAGCGAGGCGCCCAGTGCACCTACAAAGGCGCTCGCGCTACCGCCGCCGGGAACCGGCTCGCGTGCGGCAAGCGCCTCGGCAAACTCTCGACATGTTTTATCCATCATCTCTTGGCTCATACGCACGCACCTTCAAGTCATATACATCGGTCGGGTGGCAACCGCCGACCGACCGCATCAATCACATAATGGTGCTAAGTCTAGCCCATAAGTACATGAGCGTCAGCGCACCTGGCCATCGCGGATTTCTATGACGAACGATAGGCGTCGGCACCGCAAACATGGGACACATGGCCCACCTTTCGAGACTTCCGGACGTCAAAAACTGAGGCATATCTATAAACAAGGAACCTGTTGGGGCAACGCCCACGCACGCGCGCCCCATTAAATCAACGGGCACCTCACCCCGGGGAGGGCCGACAGCATCGGCCCTCCCCTCTTTTGCGACCGCACATATTGCCACTTGTCGGCGCAATTCCAGCCCCCAGAATGGGACACATGGCCCACCCTAGCGAGCCGTCCACGCGTACAGTAAAGGCAGGTAATCCATGGACGATTACAGATCGAGGAGGACACGACCATGAAAAAGAAGGCCTTTGCGATTCTCACCCTCTGCATCAGTCTCTTTGCCGCGGTTGCCCTGGTGGGTTGCGGCGGCAGCGGCGGCGCTACCGGCAGTGGCGGTGGCGGCGGCGCAGAAAAGCCAGCCGTGGATATGAGGACCGACTTCATTTGGTTTAAGGTCGAGGTCCCCGAGGGCGTCGAGATCACCGACGTCGCAGGCGACACCGCCGACAGGGCCCAGTTTAAGTTCACCGAGAGCGAGCACGCCAGCGACCGCTTCATCCCCGTCTTCGACTCTGACAAGAACGCTGACGAGCTGTTCGACTACGAGGCAAAGTGGAAGGCCAACTCCGGATGGACCGAGAGCGATCCCGTTAAGTACAACGGCAAGACCTGGCGCAGTGCCTACTTTACGCACTCGGGCGGCGTGACGACCGAGTACTTCACCGACGTTGACGGCGGCAGTGTGTATGTGCGTATCGACAACGTCGAGGAGCACAAGGACGCCGTCGAGACCATGATGAAGTCTCTGGAATTTGCCGACGACATCGCCGAGGCCAAGACCGAGGCCATGGACGTCAAGCTCGACGATATCGAGATCAAGCGCTAAGCGACTGGCGAGCGCAACGGGAAACACGGTCGCAGTGCAAACAAGCGACGGTACCCCAGTGCTTCGTACCCAGGGAGGGCCGGTAAACCGACCCTCCCTTTCTTATGCCTGTAGCCGACGAACGCGAGGATGCCGGGCGTCGGAACCGCCCCAAATGTGGCAACAGTACGAAAACGACAAACGCCCCAACACGTCCGCCCGCCGATTTATTGTGCCGCGCAGGCAATTAAACCAGCATCTTGAAACATCTGAGCAGTATAGTGACCAAAACTATCGCATAACCGCACTCTGCGAATGGAGAAGTTATGACCGAACACCACGCCATCAGCCGCCGAGCGTTTACGCTGGGCCTAGGGCTTGCGGCGTTGTCACCACTTGCAAGCCTGCCCGAAACCGCAGCGCCGGGCATTCCCCTGCGAGCGGCATTTGCAGACAACACACCCGCACCGTCGGACAGCCTCCACAATTTCGTCATTCGCCTTCGCCCCGCGGGCTATTTTCGCACCGCGAGCGTCAACCAAGACGGCAACGTTCGCGGCAACGTCTGTCACCTGTTTAACGACGGCACGTCCAGCAAGCTCATCCTTGAGAACGTAACGACCAAGAATGACGATACAAACTGGTACGCCATCCGCACCTTGCTCAATTTCGAAGAGCATAAAAAGACGGGCTACAGCATTTGGTCGGTCGACGACGACTCGGACAAAGATGGAAAGGTCATCCACGTATGGGGCGGCGAGTATGACAACAAGCCCAGCCGCGCTTTTGCGTTCGAGCGTCAATCAAACGGAACCTACATCATCCGAGACCGCACGGTCGAGAAAGAAACCGAGAAAAAAGACATTAAGTACCTGGCAATAGAATCGAACGGCAAAGACCAGGACAACAATAAGATCTGCCATAAGAGTAAGAGCATTCCGTGGGAGCTCGAACTTATCGGTTACGACATGAAAAAGAACGATGCCACGGTTAGCAGCCTCGACTGGATCACGTACAGCAGCTACGTCGACGGACCATGTTGGATGAAATACGTCGACGACAACAAGTTCCTCGACGAGCTGAGCATCCCGGGTACGCACGATTCGGGCACCTGCAGCGTGGACAACGACACTGAGCCCCAATCCTCGCAAGTAAAATGCCAGCAGGATTACATTCCCACGCAGTTGCTCGAAGGCATTCGCTATTTCGATATCCGGCTCGGAAAGGGCGATGACCCCGGCATCGACCACGGGATTTTCTACCTACTCAAAAAAGACGGGAACTATCTGCATCTCTCCGATGTCATCGGGTACTTCAAAACGTTTTTGAACGAAAACCCGTCAGAAGCGCTCATCATGCTCGCATCGCGCGGCAACGATGAGGCTACCGACGAAAGCATAACGACGGCCTTCGCCAAGGTTATGGCCGATAACCCCAACCTGTTCTACACGTCGAGCCACGTCCCCACGCTGGGCGAGGTGCGCGGAAAGATCGTCCTGCTGCGTCGATTTGGGCTCGCCGGCAACAGCGTAAGCGGCCACACGTGGGGCCTCGACCTCACCGAATGGGATAACAAAATCGCAGCGCACACCGACAGCAGTTCCATGTGCCTCGTCCAAGACGCGCGGGGCTTTGAAGCCGCGGGGGAAACAGGCGACAAAGAGCCCTATTGCACCAAGGTATACGCCCAGGACAAGTACAAACTCACGGGAACCGACAAGCTCAGCTGGGTCGATAATGCGCTGAAGGAAACGACCGGGCGCACGCGCAACGAGGTAGATGTCGAGGACGATAACGGGGCCAAGGAGAAAGTCCTGGAGCGTTGCTGGTCTATCAACTACACCAGCTGCACGGGCTTGTCGCACGGAGGCAATCCTTTTACCTCGGCACGAGTAGTCAACGAGCATCTGTATAAGAGCCCGTACATCAATCCCAGCGGCATCGAGGATACAAAGTCAGATTACCTCAAGCACATTGGCATCATCGCATCCGACTTTGTTGATGCGGCGCTGGCCCGGAGCATCTACCAGCGCAATTACGATACGGAGCACAAGCAGACGGCTTCGTACTATCTCCCGTACTATCTCCCGACCCGCATGCGCATGACGTACGGCGACTCGCTGAGCGATGCCTCATTCCAGGACGGCAAGACCGTTGGCGAGGGTCATTTCCGCCTCGTCGACAGCAGCAACGTACTCAACGTGGCAGCTTCGGGCCATGCGTTTGCCATCGAATATGTGGATGTCGACGCCTTGGGCAACGAGACCGTTACGGAGCTGCGGGGCTCCGTGCCCATCGATATCGATCCACGCGCGCTGACGCCCCATTTTGAGGGACTCGAAGGCCTTAAGGCCGGCGAAGACGTGCGCGCCAAGATTGCGGCATCACTCGAGGGCAAGCTCGAAACCGATGCCTGCACGGCCCAGCTCGAGTTTGTGCACGACGCGAACGGCGCTCCGGGAACGGCGATGGCCGAGGGCGAGGCATTTACCGCGGGAACGTACTGGGTGCGCGTGAACGGTCTCTTGGGCGACGCGGCGCAGAGCTACACGCTCGCCAGCGATGGAGCCGCAAGCTTTACCGTAGCGGCCTCGGGCAGTGCAGGCGGCACCGGTAGCGGCACGGGTTCCAACGCAGACGGCGCCGACAAGAACGGCGGCGGCAACAAGAGCAAGGGCTCGACCGGAAAACTCGCCGACACGGGCGACGGCTCTGGCGTTGCCGCCGGGCTCGCTGCCGCCGCCGTGGCGACAACGGTCGCCGGCGCGGCGATGCTTGCCAATGACCGCGAAAACGTTGGGGACGACAGCGAATAGGCAAGCCCGCCTTTTAGACACATCGACTCAATTGGGGGGCGCAGAATACCGTTCTGCGCCCCGATTTTTACCTTAGCCCGAACACCGTTATCGGCTACATCACCATGTTCAGCGCATTCACGAACTCCTGAGCTTGGGAGCGGCTGCTCAGACTAAAGACACAGGCAGTCAACAGCCTGTTACGTAGGAAAACGTCGCGGCCCTTGATCCTGCTGACCCCCGTAATGTCCTTAAGATAAACAATCTCGGTGTGCTTGCCACCAAAAGTGCCCTTCTTGAGCACCTCGATGCGGTTAGGGTAGATCTTGACGTCTTTAAACCTACCCGAACCTTTGTCCTGGAACAGCAGCGTGTTGTTGTCCATACGCGTCACTCCCGCGGGGTTCACTAAAACTGCCTCTATGGTCACATTTTAACCACCGCAAGGCTCCCATGCGAAGGTGCCAGACAACATAGCAATTCGTGTCCGCGCGAGGCTTTAAACTAAATGCGTTAAAGATGCATTCCACAAGAGGAAAGTGGGGCGACAGTGATGGGTGAACTAGTAAACCGTGGAGAATCGGCAATCGTGCCCGAAGGTTTTTACAAGCAGGTCTCCTCGATTCTCAACGCCGCTCGCGACAAGGCCTATACCGCCGTTAACTTTGCGATGGTTGAGGCATATTGGGAGATCGGCAAGAGTATTGTTGATGAACAGGGCGGAGAGGAGCGCGCCAAGTATGGCGATGCACTGATCGACGAACTTGCCGTTAGATTGACTAAGGATTTTGGCAGAGGCTTCAACGCCAGAAGCTTAAGATACATGCGTCAGTTTTATCTTGCGTTCCCAATCCGGAACGCGCTGCGTTCCGAATTGAATTGGACACATTACCGCAGGTTATCGCGTATAACCGACCCTGATGCTCGAACATGGTACATGAACGAATGCGCCGATTCTCGTTGGAGCACGCGTCAGCTCGAACGCCAGATCAACACCATGTTCCGCGAGCGCCTACTTGCCAGCAAGGACAAGGAGGCCGTCACCCAGGAAATCCAAAAGAGCGCCCCGGCTCGTCGCCCCGAGGATATCATCCGCGACCCATATGTACTGGAGTTTTTAGGTTTCTCGGACGATACTGCGTTTCGCGAGAGCGATCTAGAGCAGGCGCTCATCACGCATCTTCAGAAGTTCCTGCTGGAGCTTGGCCGTGGTTTCGCTTTCGAGGCGCGCCAAAAGCGCATCACCTTTGATGGGCGCCATTTCTATATTGACCTTGTTTTTTACAACTATCTGATGCGCTGCTTCGTGCTCATCGACCTTAAGACGGACGACCTTACGCATCAGGACCTGGGCCAGATGCAAATGTATGTGAACTACTACACGCGCGAGCTCATGAACGAAGGCGACAATCCGCCCATAGGCATCGTGCTCTGCGCGGACAAAAGCGATTCGATTGTCGAGTACACGCTGCCCGAAGACAACGACCAAGTGTTTGCCGCCAAATACCTGCCGTATCTTCCAAGCAAGGAAGAGCTGGCGCGCGAGCTGAGTGCCGAGTACCGCGCCATCAACGAAGCGACCAATGGCGAAACGCAAGGGTAGCAGCACGTTGCGACCGAAGCCACCGCAGCCGTCGCAGGCGCACTCGCGGTTGCGACGCACGCTACGAAACAATACCGGTCATGGACGCCGGCAACGACATTCTAGCCGTGGCTGGCGAGCGTGACCTGACAGGCAAAGACGCGGCCTTCGTCTGATGTGGGTCCATTGGCTGCCACAGAAAAGGGCCGGTTGCAGCCGGCCCTTTAGACGATAATACCTGCGTTGCCCGCGCTTCCGAAGTGTGACTAGCTGAGGAGCGGGTTCCGCGGCACAACCTGATTTTACCCAGTGAGGAGGCTCTTTTGCAGCCGCTCCACTGTTTATTTACATCTGGCACCCTCAAACAATCAGACGGCAGCCCGCACTCCTGAGAGCTGCCCCGCACCCCCGGCCATCACCTTACGGCAACAACCGGTGCTACTCCCCTACTTCCCAAATAGCGCACCCAGCAGACCGCGGCGTTTGGGCTTCTCCTCTCGGTAGGAACCCTCGACGGCGGCTGCAACCTGGCGCGGTTGCTCGCCGCCTCCACGGCGCACGATCTGGTACAGGAAGGGCGATTTAACGTATTTGACCTCGACGGGCGTGGCGTGCACGGTGCTCTCGCCGGACAGATGCAGGCTCGGGCTGAGCGACGCCACGATATGCGTTTCGCGCTTGTCGCTAAACACCACCGCGGCCGCGCGGCCCGTCTGGCCGTTTACGGCAATGCGCACCTGCTCGCCATCGCGGCCGTCTGTCGCCGGACGATCGACAAAGTAGACCGGCACCATCACCAGGCCGTCCTTATGTTTGCGGGCCTTGCGCGCCCACATGCGAATGCTCTTTTTATTGAGCCCCAGTACAGCCTCGGCGTCGTTGCCCGCAACGTCGAGCGCCAACTTATCAATGACCACCTGGTCCTTGGTAGACGCATCGACTGAGACAACGCGAAAGTCACCTTCCTGCATGGCGGGATCGAACGGACCGACCTTGGCAAAGTCCCACGGCTCCAAAATGCCCATGAGGCGAACGTCCAGGTAGTTTGCCCTGGGGTATGCCCAGTCGAGCACCTCGTAGTACACCAAGGCCTCCTTGCTCAGGCCCTTGCCCGGGAAGCTCGCCATCATGCGCAAGTCCGCCAGCGCCATGGGGAAATAGAAGAGCATCATGTCGTTTTGGATCGCGTCTTCCACGTCGTGCCCGGCAAAGGCATCCGGATACTGGCGCACCAGCTGCAGCGCGTTGGCACGTGCCTGCTGCGGCGAGATTTCGCAGGGAATACCCTGCTCGGGCACATACTCCGCACCAACGCCCATGGTCAGGCGCTTGCTAAACGTCCCCGGCTTGAGCAGGTCCGCAATGCCGATCTTATTGCCGCAGGACGGGCACTCAAACACACGCTGCGTTGACTCGCCCTCAAAGGACGCTCCGCAGAAGGGGCAAGGAATGCTCACATGCGTGGCCTCTTGGAACTCCTGCGCCGTGCCGCGATCCTCCCACAGCAGATGTTCCAGGACCGACTGATTGCGCCAGTGCGCATTGAAGAAATACCAGTCCGGGTCCTGCGGGCGCTCGAGTTGCGACACATGCGTGAGTTTGAGCAGTCCATCCACCACCGTCAACGGCGTATGGCGAATACCCAAAGCGCTCTTGGGCTCTCCGGCGTCCGCCTGCCACGGAACCACCGTGCCGCAATAGGCGCACTCAAAGCTGCGCTTAGCCTGGTGCGAGTACATAGGGCCGCCGCAGTTTTGACATTTAATGGCAAACATCTCGTCCATGGAAACGTCCTCCTTTGCACAGGGGCTGTCGACATTAAGTATGTCGAGCAAGCAGGCACATGCCCATACCCATGTGGCCCAAAATGGACCACCCAGGCAGACGAGAAGGCTCGCTCGTTAGCACCGGCAGACTATTGCTGCATTTTCTGAGCATCGGCGCACGGCGCCCCCGTGCGAGCTACACTATCCCCTTAAACATGATTGTGAGGACGACCGCTATGCTATTTGTAAATCGGCTGGTACATACGCTTGTTCCCGGCAGCGAGAGCGAGCCGGTCGATGCATCTTGCCGCACCAACGCGGGCTTTTCCGCAAGCCTCGTCTGCATTGGCCTCAACATCACCCTGTGCCTGGCCAAGGGCATCGCGGGTCTGCTCGCCGGCTCCGTCTCCCTCATCGCCGACGCTTTCAACAACCTCTCCGATGCCTCGAGCAACATTGTGAGCCTGCTCGGTTTCCGCCTTGCCAGCCGCCCGGCAGACGAAGGCCACCCCTATGGTCACGGCCGCTACGAGTACCTAGCCGGCCTGTTCGTCGCCGTCCTGGTTTGCGCCGTCGGCATCAACCTGATTCTCGAGTCGGTCACCAAGATCATCAAGCCCTCGCCCACCGCTTACACGTTTATTTCCCTTGCGGCACTGGCTACGTCCATGCTCGTTAAGCTCTGGATGGCAGCGTTCAACCGCACGCTGGGCGATCGCATCGACTCGGAGACGCTCATCGCCACGGCGCAGGACTCCAAAAACGACGTCATCACCTCGGGCTCGGTCTTGGTGGCGGCGCTTATTTCGCAGACGACCGGCTTTGATCTCGATGGCTGGGCAGGCCTGGGTGTGGGCATCTTCATCTGCATCAGCGGTCTGGGCCTGGTGCGCGACGCCATCAGCCCGTTGCTGGGGCAAGCGCCCGACCCCAAGCTCGTCCAGGCAATCCGCGACAAGATCATGTCCTATCCGCAGGTCTTGGGCACACACGACCTCATGGTGCACGACTACGGCCCCGGTCGTCAGTTTGCCAGCGCCCACGTGGAGATGCCCGGCGAGGGCGACGCGTTTGAGCACCACGAGATTCTGGACACCATCGAGCACGACATCAAGCGCCAGATGGGCATTGGTATCACGCTGCACTGCGACCCCATCGCGACAACCGGCGATGACTTGCGCGGCTGGGTCAAGCGCGGCATCATGCAGATCGATCCCGCGCTCTCCATCCACGACCTGCACGAGCACGACGGGTTCGTTTCGTTTGACCTGGTGCGTCCCGACGGCTTTGACATATCCGACGAGGAGCTGCTGGAGCTCGTCACGCGCATCGTGCACGAGCGCCGACCCGATGCCTCATGCGTCGTTACGTTTGACTCGGGCTTTAGCTCGCCCGACCGTCCGGCCGAGCAGCTGTAGCCCACTTAACAGCTAGTTTCCCTGCGCGCCCGAGATGCCGTTTTGTAGGGCGTTCCAGGCATCCGTCGCCATGTCGCCCAAGTTCTGCGCGGTATCGCCCAGATTTTGTGCCGTATCGCCCAGCTCTTGCGCCTTGTCTCCCAACTCCTGCGCCTTGTTGCTCAAGTCCTCCAGCGTATTGGAGCTCGAGCTGTCGGTACCGCTTTGGCCGTCGGACGAGTTGCCCGAACTGTTCTTGTGCGTGAGTTGAATTTCGAGGTTGCCGTTGTCGTTATAGTAGGCAGAAGTAACGACCCAGTTGGCATCGACGACGGGCGTTGAGCCATCATCAGTCAGGACCACGGCATTCGAAAGATCGGCGCCGCGCGACTTGAGGATCTTCTTGGCGTTGGACCAGTACTGCCCCGGGATATCACTCAGATCGACGGTGCTAGACGAGGCGGACTCGGTTTGCTCGGCAGCGGTATCGGCCGTTGAACTCCCTCGCTTGTTGAGCATGCCCGACACGATGGCAAACACAACCGACAGCGCAAAGAAGATCGCCAGCACGATGAGGATCTTCTTAATCACGCTCGACGAACGCGACGGCGCCTCTTCCACGTCCTCGCCATATTGCGGAATCGACTTGGGGTACTCGCGATACGGCTCGCGCGACTCGTAGCGAGGCTGCGCCGTGCGAGGCATATACGTCGTCTGCTGAGGCTGCGGAATGGGATTCTGCGGCAGGTCATCATAGGGATTCGGCGTCGAGGCGGCATAAGAATCCTGCGGCGCGTAATCAAACGGGTCTGCCGCCGCGTTGCCATAGGGGCTTTGCAAAGATGCAGCGTAAGGGTCCTGCGCCGCGTCGCCATAGCCCATAACTCGTGTGGGCTCGGCAGAAGGCTGCGTCGCGGCGGGGTCGACATAACCGGGGTTGGGAACAACGCGGGTCGCATCGGCGCTATCGCCAGCCTGCGCGGAACCGTAGCCGCCCATCACGGTTGTCTTGTCCTGATCCATGCAACGATTCCTTTCCGTCGCCTGTAAGCATCAAGTTATCCATGCATTCTACCAGCGCAAAAGCCTATGATGGGCAGAGTCCGTCGGTATCTACAAGACATGCGCGGGCCTAAGGATCAAAAAGCCCCGCCGGGCCTTGGTAGGCGCGACGGGGCGGGCAAGCGGCTATGAGCAGCGAGCTTAGAACAGGCCGGTGATGTTGCCGTCGTTGTCGACGTCAATGTTCTCGGCCGCAGGGACCTTGGGCAGGCCCGGCATGGTCAGAACACTGCCAGTCAGTGCGACCACAAAGTGGGCGCCGGCGGAAACCTTGAGCTCACGCACCGTGATGCGGAAGTTCTCGGGAGCGCCCAGGGCCTTGGCGTTGTCGCTAAAGCTGTACTGCGTCTTGGCGACGCACACCGGCAGGTTGCCAAAGCCATTCTCGCGCAGCTCGGCGAGCTGGCGCTTGGCGGCCGGCGTAAAGTCAACGCCGTCGGCGCGGTAGACCTTGGTGGCAACGGCCTCGAGGGCATCAGCGACATCAGCGCCGTCCTCATAGGCAAACTTGAGCTCGCTCGGCTGCTCAATCAGACGCATGACCTCATCGGCAAGCTCGAGCGCGCCCTCGCCGCCCTTGGCCCAGACCTCGGAAAGCTTAACGTTGACGCCGAGCTTCTGGCACTCGGACTCAATGAGCGCAAGCTCGGCCTCGGTGTCCGTCGGGAAGCGGTTGATGGCGACCACGCAGGGCAGACCATATACGTTCTGGATGTTGTCGACGTGACGCAGCAGGTTGGGCATGCCAGCCTTGAGTGCCTCGAGGTTCTCCTCGTTGAGATCGGCCTTGGCGACGCCACCGTTGTACTTCAGCGCGCGGGCAGTGGCGACGACCACGACGGCGCTGGGGCGAACGCCCGTCATGCGGCACTTGATGTCGAGGAACTTCTCGGCACCCAGATCGGCACCAAAGCCGGCCTCGGTAATGGCAACATCGCCAAAGCGCATCGCCATACGCGTGGCCATGATAGAGTTACAGCCGTGGGCAATGTTGGCGAAGGGACCGCCGTGGACAAACGCGGGCGTGCCCTCGAGCGTTTGCACCAGGTTGGGCTTGAGCGCGTCCTTAAGCAACGCGGCCATGGCACCCTGGGCCTTGAGGTCGCGGGCACGGACGGGCTCGCCGGCATAGCTGTAGCCGACAACGATCTCGCCCAAGCGCTCCTTAAGATCGTTGATGCTCGTGGACAGGCACAGGATTGCCATGACCTCGGAGGCAACGGTGATATCGAAGCCGTCCTCGCGCGGCACGCCCTGGGCCTTACCGCCAATGCCGTCGATGACGTGGCGCAGCTGACGGTCGTTCATATCGACGACGCGCTTCCAAGTGATGCGCTTAACGTCAATACCGAGCTGATTGCCCTGCTGGATGTGGTTATCAAGCATGGCGGCCAGCAGGTTATTGGCGGCACCGATAGCGTGGAAGTCGCCGGTAAAGTGCAGGTTGATATCCTCCATGGGGATGACCTGAGCCCAGCCGCCGCCGGCAGCACCGCCCTTAACGCCAAAGACGGGGCCGAGCGAAGGCTCGCGCAGGGCCACGGCACTCTTGACGCCGCGACGACGCAGGCCATCGGCCAGACCGATGGTCGTGGTGGTCTTGCCCTCGCCCGCAGGCGTGGGGTTGATGGCGGTCACGAGGACAAGCTTGGCCTGGTGATCAGTCGGCTCGTTGAGCAGTGAATAGTCGACCTTAGCCTTGTCGAAGCCGTACGGAATAAGGTGCTTAACGTCGACGCCGGCGTTCTTGGCCACCTCGGTAATGGGCAGCGGCGTGACAGAACGTGCGATTTCGATGTCAGTAGGCATGGGCGGTCCTTTCGTTACCGAATGAGAAAAAGACCAATTCAGCATAGCACGGGCGCGCAATAGTAAAACGCCCATAACCGATGAACGGCGATATGTTTACCCGATGCCCAGCGATAGCCCAACAGCCCGCCAAAATAAAGCGCCCTAAACGGTAGGTTCAATCCCCAGGTGCTCAAAGGTGCGAAGGGTTGCCTGACGGCCCTGCGGCGTACGAATCATCAACCCGCACTGCAGCAAATAGGGCTCATAGACATCCTCGAGCGTGCCCGGGTCCTCGCCCACCGCGCTGGCAAGGGTCGTAAGTCCCACGGCACGACCGGAGAACGTCTTGGCAAGCGTCTCCAAAATGCGAATATCCATCCAGTCCAGACCGAGCTCGTCGATCTCAAAGAACTCGAGTGCCTGACGGCAGATATCGAGCTCGATGGGGCCGTTGCCGCGCACCTGCGCATAGTCGCGCACGCGCTTGAGCAGGCGGTTGGCAAGACGTGGCGTGCCGCGCGAACGCGAGCCGATCTCGAGTGCACTGGGGTGGTCGATCGTCACGCCCAGGATGGTTGCCGAACGCGTCACAATCTGGGCGAGCTCCTCGACCGTGTAGTAATCCAGGCGATATGAAATGCCAAAGCGGTCGCGCAGCGGGCCGGTCAGCATACCCGAGCGAGTCGTTGCCGCCACCAGCGTAAACTTAGGGATATCCAGGCGAATCGAACGTGCGGCCGGGCCTTTACCGATCACGATATCGAGCGCAAAGTCCTCCATAGCGGGATACAGGACTTCCTCGACCGAACGGTTAAGACGGTGGATCTCATCGATAAACAGCACGTCACCCGGCTGCAAGTTGGTAAGGATAGCCGCCAAGTCGCCGGTACGCGCGATGGCCGGGCCGCTCGTCGTCTTGATCTGAGCGCCCAGCTCGTTGGCGATAACGGTGGCCAGCGTGGTCTTGCCCAGGCCCGGAGGACCCGAGAAGATCACGTGGTCGAGTGTCTCGCCACGGCTCTGCGCCGCCTCGATCAGCACGCGAAGGCTCTGCTTGATATGCTCCTGACCGCAGTAGTCGTCCAGGCGCTGGGGGCGCAAAGTGCGATCGACATCGAGGTCCTCGGCCGTCAGCTCCGAGCCCACCATGCGCTCGCCGTGCGCCATGGATGCCGCCGGCGAATTGCCGGGCGTCGCCCACAGGTCCTGAGAGTCATCGGCTTCCCACATCACGCATCCATTCCAAGTCGCTTAAGCGCCGCGCCGAGCAGATCCTCGACACGCATATCCTGCCCATCATACCCGCTCAGTGCAACCTCGGTCTCCTGCGGGCTAAAGCCCATGGAAAGGAGCGCCGCACGGGCGTCATCGATGGCCGAGGAAGCGGCGGCGGGGACCGGCATCGCAACCTGACCGGGGATTACGTCGACCGGAACAAAGCCCTTATCCTTGGCAAAGGTGCTCTTGAGCTCCAGAATGAGGCGCTGGGCGGTCTTTTTGCCCACACCGGGCACCTTGGCCATGCCCTTGTCGTCCTCGGCCATCACCAGGGAATACAGCTGTCCCACGGTATAGGTGGAAAGCACGGCAAGCGCCAGGCGCGGACCGACGCCCGAGACGGACACGAGTCGATCGAACATCGTGCGCTCGTCCTTGGAGGCAAAGCCAAAGAGCGTCATGGCGTCCTCGCGCACCTGCATACGGGTATAAAGGCGAACCTCGCCGCCGGGCGTAGGCAGCGTGGCGGCAGTGCTGCCCGAAATACCGAGCTCAAAGCCAACGCCCGACACGTCGACGACGGCCGAGCTCATCGTGGCCTCGACAAGCGTTCCGTGGAGCTGGGAAATCATCAGTATCCGGTTCCTCTCTGTTGATAGAACTCGCCGCCGGTAAGCGCCCGGGTGCGGCTGAGGTTAACGTGGCAGATGGCGCAGGCCAGGGCATCGGCAGCATGGTCGGGATGCGGGTCGTGATCGAGCTGTGTGAGCGTACGAACCATGTACGCGACCTGCCGTTTGTCCGCGGCGCCGGTGCCCACAACAGCCTGCTTAATCTGCATAGGCGTGTACTCGCCAATCTCGAGCGCGCATTCCGAAAGCGCCACGAGTGCAGCACCGCGGGCATGCGCCGTTGGGATGGCCGAGCGAACGTTGGCGCCAAAGTAAATGCTCTCGATAGCAGCGGTATCGGGTCGATAACGCTCCACGACACCCTTGAGGTCGCGGGCGATATGCGACAGGCGCACCGCGAGCGGGCTGCCCGCGCTGGTCTCGATACAACCGTAGGCGCGACAGCGAACCTCGCCGCGCCGCTCCTCGATAATCCCCCAACCCGTATGGGCCAAACCGGGGTCGATACCCAAAATGACCAAGCCAACCTCCCCTCGCCACAAGCACGACGCAAGACAAGGCCCCGCGTACTATTCACGAACGTCTGTTCTAGAATAACACAACGGGGCCAAGATGCTTAGTTGAAGTGTCGGGGTTGGAAGCGAATCCTATCCCCAGTTTAGTTCTGCGAGAAGAATGGGGACTGTCGGGGGTCCACCGGCGGCTGCGGCATCGGCGTGCCCTGGGGCCCGCCCTGCGGTCCGCCCTGGCCGCCCATCATCTTTTCGATGGCGTCCTGGACCTCGCCCTCAAACTTTTTCATGCTCTCATGCAGGCGACGCTGACCGTCCTCGGAGCGCAGCTCTTCCATCTGCTCGGGCGAAATACCCAACAGGTCACCCAGTATGCCCATCATCTCGCCACGCATGCGCTCGCTTGTATCCTCGTCGGCAAAGCGGTTCACCTCAGCGCGCGCCAGCGCATCGACCGTCATGCGTTCCTTGCCGCTCAGCCCCAGGTCGGACCACGCGAGCATGTACGGCCAGGCGCGCTCGACAAACGAACGGGCCGAGACGATCGGCGCCGTCGGCAGCATGCGGCGGGCGGCCTCGCCCTGACGTACGAGCATCAGCAGCAGCGAGCAAGCCTCGGGCTTGCCGGCGGCCATTGGGATGTCGTCGAAGGGTCGGTTGCGGTCCACGTGCGCCTCGAGCGCGCCATCGACCTCGCCCGGCTCAAGCCCACCGAGCAGCTGCGCCGCGCGATCGAGCATGTCGACCGGGCCGTCGAGCGTCGAGAGCGCCCGCGCCAGCACGCGTTCCATGCAATCTTCCACCGCGTTGAGCGTCACGAGCTCCTGCGGCACCACGGCAGACGTGCGGTTGCGCACGCGCGCCACAAACTCGAGGGTCGACAGATACACATCGCCAAAGGGCGCGTAATCGCCCTGGTAGCCGCCGCAAAGCGCCGGTGCCGCCAACGCGTACTCGGTCTTGGAAAGCGGACTCAGAGCCATCGCGCCCAGCTCGAGCGCCGTGTCCTCCAACATGAGGCCCAGCGTGCGAGAGCGCAGGCGCTCGGCGTCGCCCGCCGACACATCGCGGTCGAGTACGCGCGCCGCATCCGGCGCATCGCGCTCAACCGTGCGAATATGCAGGCGCTCGGCAATCGCGCGAACGGCGGCACAACGGGCGGCCTCGGCCTCCTCCTGCGCCGGCGTAAAGATGCGGTTGCGGTCCAACACCAGGCCGATCACGTTGCGCGAGCCCAATGCATCGACAGCCAACGCCGCAAGCAAAGACGACGGCAGATCGCCCTCGAGCGCCACCACGGCGCGCGACGTACCATGGGCACGGGCGTTATCGCGCACAGCGAGCACCAGCGCCTGCCACAACCACTCCTCGGAACGAAACTCGGGCAGCTCGTGATCTTCCAGGGCATCGAGCATCACGCCGCGCTGGATCTCCTGAACCAGCAGGCTCTCCTCAAAACACGGCGCTTGGGCCACCACGCGGCCGCAGTCGTCGAGCACAAACGAGCCGCCGGTATACACCGACTCATCGTACGCACCGACCGGCGCCATGCAGGCAAACCACACGCTGCGCTTAGATGCGATCTTGCGGTAGGCTCCGCTGCGCACGGCGGCGATCGCAGCGCTCTCGCGGTCGGTCATATCAAACGCGTTGAACTGGAAATAGGCGATGAGGTCGACGCCGGTCGGCAGCATCTCGAGCTCGCGGTCCAAGTCGAAGATCACGGCGATACGCACGCCGTCCACGTCGAAGACTGGCGGCGCCCAACGGGCATCGCCGGTCCCACCACGCTGCAGGGCAATGCTCGAACGGGCCGGCACCACATGGCCGTCCTTGAGCATCATGTAGTCGAGCAGGGGCTGGCCCTCAAACGAAACTGCCGCGGGCACGATGCAGATCATATCGAGCTCTTGGATACGCTCGGCGACGCCGGTCAAGCCGGCAAGTATGTCGTGCTCAAAGTCGGCAGCGCCCACCAGGCCGCCGGGCAGGGCTCCCATAAAGAGCGGAGCCGGCACGCACAACACGCGCGCACCGCGCTCATGGGCCAGGCGCGCCTGGTCCTCGATGCGACCGCAGATACCCTCAATATCACCCAGGCGCATATCGATCTGTGCAAGTGCGAGCTTCATGGCTCAGCCCTTTCCGTCGTAAACCATCGTTGTCGTAGTAAAAGCGCCGGCCGCAAGATGCAGTCGGCGCTTGCATGTGCATATGCTAGCTATGATACCCCGAGCGGGGGCGCGCTCCTAGAACGTCGCGGACCACAGCCCGTGCAGGTTGCAATAGGCATAGACGGTACCGGTCTTGGAACCGCCGGCAAAAAACGTCGCGGGCTTCATGCCGGGCTCAAGGTAATGGACCTCCAGACGGCCCTCGGCCTCAAGGGCGATCCACTCGATGTAGTGCTCGGGCACCATAGGGTGCTCGACCGAGCCCACGCGCGCACGGATCACGTGACCATCGCGCTCACTCTCGACGACCGGCACGTGCTTCTCGTGCGCCGCGTCCTCGGTGTTCGCGGTCAGCTCTGTGCAGCCGGCGGGGGTTGCAACGTCGTTGCCAAGGGCGGCAATGAGCTTGCCATCGGGGTCCTTAAAGAATTTCGCCATGATGTTCTCCTTTGCTGATGTGCCGATGTTCTTGAGGTTCTTATGCCCAAAGGCAAGCGAACCATCCACGGCATGGCAAATGAACACATAACGAGCGGGGACGATGGGACAGCGCGGGCTATCCGCCCTGGCGGCCTCACCCGAGCGGGTTAACGCCCGTCGCCGCCGAGCAGTGCCAAAACATCCTCGCGGGTAAACAGCGCCGAGGAGATGCCATCGCCGCCGAGCACGCTGTTGACCAGGTCGCGTTTGGACTCTTGCATCTGCATGATGCGCTCCTCGATCGTGTCCTTGGCGATGAGCTTGTACACGGTCACGGAATGTTGCTGGCCAATACGGTGCGCGCGGTCGGTCGCCTGGTCCTGCGCGGCCACGTTCCACCACGGGTCGTAGTGGATGACCACGTCGGCCGCCGTCAGGTTGAGGCCCACGCCGCCCGCCTTGAGCGAGATCAGAAACACCGGCACCTCGCCCGCCTGGAACTGCGCGACCATCTTGGCGCGGCTCTCCTTGGACGAAGCGCCCGTGAGCTTAAGAAAGCCGATGTCCTCCTTGGCCAGGCGCTTGCCAATGATATCGAGCATGCCCGTGAACTGGCTGAACAGCAGAATGTGGTGCCCGCCGTCGAGCGCACCGTGCACGAGCTCCATGCAAGCGTCGAGCTTGGCGCTCCCCGCCTTGTAATCCTCGTAGTGTAGACGCGGGTCGCAGCAGATCTGGCGCAGCTTGGTGAGCTCGGCGAGCACCTTGAGCTTGTCTTTCTTAAACTCGGATGCCTCGCGATGCTGCACCTGCTGGGCGATGCGGTCTTGGTTGGCCAGGTAGAGCTTGCGCTGCTCGCCGGTGAGCTGCGCCATGACGGTGTCCTCGATCTTCTCGGGCAGGTCGGCAACCACGTCTTCCTTGACACGGCGCAGCACAAACGGCGACACGAGCGCCTGCAGGCGAGCGGCGCTATCGCCCTCGGCATGCTCGACGGGGCTCTCAAAGCGCTTGGCAAACGACTCGCGCGTCCCCAAAAGGCCCGGCATAAGAAAGTCGAAGATGCTCCAGAGCTCGGACAGGCGGTTTTCGATGGGCGTGCCCGTCAGGGCAAAGCGCACACCGGCCGGCAGGCGCTTGGCGGCACGCGCTACCTGCGTGAGCGGGTTTTTAATGTACTGGGCCTCGTCGAGCACCACACGGGCAAAGTCCTGCTCGGCATACTCGTCGATATCGCGCCGCATAAGGTCATACGACGTCACGACCACGTTATGCTCGGCCACGCCGGCGATCTGCACACGGCGTTGAGCCTTGGCGCCCACGATGGCGCACACATCGAGCGACGGGGCAAAACGCTCCAGCTCGGCAGTCCAGTTATACACGAGCGACGCAGGACATACCACGAGCGTGGGCTTAGTGTCCCTCGCCTCCACGCGCGCCAGAATATGTGCGATCATCTGCAGCGTTTTGCCCAGGCCCATATCGTCGGCCAAGATGCCGCCAAGGCCCAGGTGCTCGAGCGAACCGAGCCACTGGTAGCCGTCGACCTGATAGCCGCGCAGTGTGGCCTTGAGCGTGACCGGCACCGTAAAGTCCATCTTGCCGAGCGTATCCAAGCGCTCGACGGTGCGACGGAACGCAGCGTCGCGATCGGCTTCGAGCTCGGGCGTGCGCGCAAGCATGCTGTCGACAAACAGGGTACTCGACGCGGGAAGCGACACGCCGTCGAGCAGGTCGACAGCATCGACCCCCAGGTCCTCGGCAAGACCAAACGCGGCGCGCGCTCCCTCGTCCAGGCGAATGATGTCGCCCGACGTGAGACGCGCAAACGTCTGGTGACGCTTGTACGAGTCCAGGTAGATGGCAAGGTCTGCCGCCGAAAGGCCGCTCGCGCCCAGTTCGACGTCGAGCAGGTTACTCTTGACGGTTGCACGCACCGAAAGCTTGGGCGCAGGGCGGACCGAGATCTGGCGTAGGCGGTCGCTGAGCATGACCTCGCCCAGCTCGGACAGGGCAGACAGGCCCTCGGTCAGCAAGTGGAACAGGCTCTCGTCGTCGCGCTCCTCAAACGCCAGGCCGCCCTCGTAAAAGTCGAAATACAGGGCCGCCGTATCCATAACGCGAAACTCTGCTATCTCGTCGCGCGGCGGCACACCAGGGCGCTGCTCTTCGAAGGGGCTGCCCGGAGCGCCCAGGCTAAAGAGATCTGCCGACCAATCACCGTAGGCAACCGTAATCTTGCAGGTCACGAGCCCGTCGTCGACACCGATTGCCATGGCAAAGCTCGGCTCGGGCGCCACGGTGTCGAGCACGGCGGGAGCGGTGAGGTCAGTGTATTCGCGCAGCACGGGCAGTGCCATGCGGCAGAATTCGCCCACCTGCTCGGCGGCGATATGGACCGGCGTGCGACAAGGCAGCAGACGCGACAGAAACGGTGCGGCATGCTGGGCAAACATCGCATCGGCGCGGCGCGCGCGGTGCGTGTCGACCAGATAGGCAACGTCGCCCGAGGCAAAGCAGTACATATCGGCGGGCAGACGCAAGTCGTAGCTGCCACCGGCCGCCGGCGCGATCTTGGCGGCAAGGAGCGGCGGTTGTTTTGCCGAGACCTCGTCCTCCCCCACCGGCGACAACTCTACCGCCACCTCGTAGGAACGATGCGTCGTCGTTCCCCGCGACCAGGCGGGCTCAAAGGAAATGGTCCGGCCACGCAGCATGTCCAGCATGTATACGATGTCATGCTCGGACAGCGGCAGCTGGCGCTCGGCGACAAAGCCGCTGCGTGCAAAATCGTACGACGCCGAACGCGAACTTGTGATGTCGCTCAGATACACAACCGTTGCCACAACAAGGTCGAGTAGGCGCACCGAAACCTCGTCGAAGGCCTCGGGCGCATGGAGGAATGTGAGCTTTTTGCCGTATGAGAACGTGCCGCCGCGCACGTAGGCGGCGGCCATGCCGTCGATGTCCTTGACCACGTAGGACACCGAGCCGCAGCGGATGCGAAGCTCGAGCGCCCAGCTAAAGCGGTCGGCAAACAGCGGATTGTAGTACGGCACCAGCGAGGGCTCCAATACCGCCTTGGGGGCATCAGGGTCGACAGTGCCGGCGAGCTTGCGGCGCATGCCCGCCAACTCATCCATGCGCGCGTCCGAAAGATCGGAGAGCGCCTTCATGAGGCTCGGGCTCGTGGGAACTGGTGCCGGGAAGGGAAAGTTAGGGTTGACCGCCGGTGCGGCGGACGCAGGACGCACGGCTTGCTTGGGCGCCGCCGTAAACGTGCGGACCGGTGTGCGCAGGCCCTCGACGGGCTCAATGCCGCTTGCGTCCAGATACGCAAGCGCCGTGGCGATGGCGTGCTTGCACATGCCGGGGTAGCGATAGGCAGCGGGGCAATCGCAGTCGTAGTCGATCACCTCGTGCTCGTCCATGTCGAGCGTCACGTGCGTCTTGTACAGGTCGCCGCGCGAGCCGCGCACTGCACCCTCAACCGTCACGTTTTTGGAGAAGCGCGAGCCGCTGTCCTCAATCGACAGCACGGCGCCGTTGAGCATGAGCGAACGCCCCTTCATAAAGGTGCCGCTCAGCGCCGCTTCCTTACGAAGCGCCTGCACAAACGTCCCCTGTGCCATCACTTCCTCCAATCCACACAGGGTAGCTAATTTGGGACGGGGCTATTTTAGCTACCCCCATATATCGGTTGAGATGTATTCCGACCCCAGCTCATTCGCCGTCAGCCAAGGGTAGCTAAAATAGCCCCGTCCCAAATTAGCTACCCCGCCAACGCCGTCCTTAGATAACCGTCACTCTGCCTTGGTTACCCACGATGGCCTTGGCCTCGGCCAGCAGCGGAATCGAGCGCGCGTTGACCTTGGCAGGCACCTCGGCGCGCAGCACACGTCCGTCCACCTGCTCGATAAAGATCTCCACGCGGTCGCCGCCCGGGTTAGTGGTGAGCACCGTGGCCAGGCGCGCCATATTGCCCTGGCTAAAGCGACTGTTGGGCACCATGACCTCAAACACCTTGGGCTTGTTGTTCTCCTCGTTGAGCTCCAGCGGCACGATCTCCTGCGCGATGATCTGGTCGCCGCGGTCCGAGCGCTCGAGTTTGCCCTTGATGCGCACAAAGGCGTCGGACAGCTGCGCACCGGTCTCGGGATCGACCTCGCCGTACAGGTACCCCTCGGCCTCTTTATAGGTCTTGGGGAACACGACGACGGTGG
This sequence comes from Collinsella sp., assembly GCA_046976245.1. Classification (GTDB taxonomy): domain Bacteria; phylum Actinomycetota; class Coriobacteriia; order Coriobacteriales; family Coriobacteriaceae; genus Collinsella. The sequence goes on from JBKWEB010000001.1 coordinate 52,542, forward strand.
CCTCGCCTTCCATGTCCTCGAGCTGCACGATGCCCATGGGGTCGCCGTTTTTGGTCACGCGCTTGGACACGCTCGAGACCATGCCGGCCCACCACAGCGCCTTGCCCTCGGGAATCTCCTGGTTGATGGTGCCGCCCGTAGGATTCTGAACTTCGTAGCCGGTGTCGATCTGCGAGAACGAGAAGTCGCGCGCTTTGCTGAGCGCATACTCAAACGGGCGCAGCGGGTGGTCCGAGACATAGATGCCCAGAACCTCCTTCTCCTGGCTCAGCTTAAGGTGGCGGTCCCATTCCTGGCCGTCCGGATCGGGCACGCTGACCTCGAAACCCGAGCCCTCAACATCACCAAACATGTCGAAGAACGAGGTCTGGCCGCTCGCGCGGTCCTTCTGGCGCTTTATCGCGGCGTCGATGATGTTCTCGGGGTTGTTCTTGTCCACAAAGTGCATCATCTGGCGGCGCGGATAGCCCGTGGAGTCGAAGGCACCTGCCTTGATCAGCGATTCGATCACGCGGCGGTTGGCCTGGCTCGAGTCCACGCGCTCGACAAAGTCGTGCAGCGTCTTAAACGGGCCGCCCGCCTCGCGCTCGGCGATAATCGCCTGCGCCACGCCGGTGCCCACGCCGCGGATGCCGGCCAGACCAAAGCGCACGCCTTCCTTGGTAGCCGTGAACTCGGTGCCGGACTCGTTGACATCTGGCGAAAGCACGGGGATGCCGTCGTGACGGCATGCCGAGACGTAGTGCACGATCTTGTCGGTCTTGCCCGTGTAGGACGTCAGAACGGCCGCCATGTACTCGTGCGGATAGTGCGCCTTGAGCCATGCCGTCTGCATAACCAGGATGGCGTAGCCGGCGGAGTGCGACTTGTTGAAGGCGTAGGACGCGAACTCGAGAACATCGTCCCAAATCTTCTGGGCGACCTCGCGCGTGTAGTTGTTCTTGATAGCGCCGTTCATCCAGTGGTCGTAGGTGGTCTCGTCCGAGCCATCCTCCCAGTGGAGCACCGTCGACGTGAGCAGCTTGATCTTTTTCTTAGCCACGGGCTTACGGATACGCGAGTCCGACTCGCCCTTGGAGAAGCCGCACATCTCGACGGAGATGAGCATAACCTGCTCCTGGTAGACCATGGTGCCGTAGGTTTCGCCCAGGATGTCGTCCAGACGGTCGTCGTAGGAGACGGCCGGCTCCTTGCCGTTCATACGGTTGATGTAGGACGAGACCATGCCGGCGCCCAGTGGGCCCGGACGGTACAGGGCGATCAATGCCACGACGTGCTTGTACTCTGTGGGCTTCATGTTCTTGATCGTGGCCGTCATGCCGGCGGACTCGACCTGGAAGACGCCGGCGGTGTGACCGGAGCCCATGAGCTTAAAGATTTCGGGATCGTCAAAGGGAATCTCTTCCTCTTTGATGTCGATGCCGAAGTTCTTCTTGATGTTTGCCTTGGCCTTGGAGATAACCGTCAGCGTGCGCAGGCCCAGGAAGTCCATCTTGAGCAGGCCCATGTCGGCGACGGTATGGCCCTCGTACTGGGTAATCTCGACGCCGCCCTTGGTGTCGAGCTTGGTGGGCACGTGCTCGTTGACGGGGTCGCGGCAGATCAGAACGGCGCACGCGTGCACACCCTCGCCACGGGTGAGACCCTCGATCGAGAGCGCCGTGTCGATGATGCGGCGGGCGTCGTCGTCCTTTTTATAGGCCTCGGCAAAGTCGGGGTTAAACAGATCCTCTTTGCCGGGTTGCTTTTCGAGCACCTGCTTGAGCTTGACCTTGGGGTCGCTCGAGACCATCTTGGACAGGCGCTGGCCCATGTAGACCGGATAGTCCAGCACGCGCGCGGCGTCGTTGATGGCCTGCTTGGCCTTAATGGTCGAGTAGGTGATGACGTGGGTGACCTTCTCGGGGCCGTAGAGCTGGCGAACGTGCTCCACGACCTCGAGGCGCCGCTCATCGTCGAAGTCCATATCGATATCGGGCATCTCGGTGCGCTGCGGGGACAGGAACCTCTCGAACATCAGGCCGTTCTCGAGCGGGTCGAACGCGGTGATGTTCATGGCGTAGGCGACGATAGCGCCGGCGGCAGAACCACGGCCGGGGCCGACGCCGATGCCGTTGTCCTTGGCCCATTGCACGTACTCGGCAACGATCAAAAAGTAGGCGGCAAAGCCCTTGTCGCAAATGACCTTGTATTCGTACTCAAAGCGCTCTTTGATGTTGACTCCGCCGATCTCGCGCGTGGCCCAGTCGTCACCATAGTGCTGGCGCAGGCCCTTCTCGCACTCGCGGCGGAACTGGCTCTCGTGCGTCTCGCCGGGATCGAGCAACGGGAAGCGCGGCAGGATGATAGAGTCCCAGTCCAGCTCCACGTAGCACTTGTCGGCGATCTCGAGCGTGTTGTCGCAGGCCTCGGGGCAATACGGGAACATCGCCCGCATCTCCTCCTCGGTCTTCATGTAAAACTCCGAGCCGGTCATGCGCATGCGGTTGGGGTCGTCGACCTTGGCGTTCATGCCGATGCACATGATGACATCCTGCACGGGCGCATCCTCGCGGCGCAGGTAGTGGAAGTCGTTGGTGGCAATGACCTTGACGCCCACCTGCTTGGCGATATCGATGAGCGTGCGGTCCATCTGCTCGTCGGTCAGGCCGTTGTCGGTGGTGATGCCATGTTCCTGGATCTCGATGTAGAAGTCGCCGGGGTCGAAGGTATCGCGGAAGGTCTCGGCCCACTTGATGGCGCCCTCCATGTCACCGCGGTCGATGTATTTGGGGATGATGCCCGCGATGCAGGCGCTCGTGCAGATCATGCCCTTGGCGTGGCGGCGTAGGTTGTCGAGCGTCACGCGCGGCTTGTAGTAAAAGCCCTGCACGGCGGCCTCGGAAACCGTCTGCATCAGGTTGACGTAGCCTTCCTGGTCTTTGGCCAGAAGGATCATGTGGTAGAGCTCGGGCTTGTGGTCGCGGGCAAGGGTCTCGTCCGGCGTAAAGTAGACCTCGCAGCCAAAGATGGGCTTGATGACCAGAGGCGGCTTGAGCTCGTCGATATTGCCCTTCTCGTCCCACATGGCCATGTCCTTCACATACTGGGCATGCTCGCGCGGGTTTTCCTCGGGGTCGGGCTCCACCAGCTCGTCGCGGCGGTCCTTTTCCAAGAAGGCCTTGTCGTGGCTCCAGGTTTTGTACTCGGGCGTGTTGTGATTGACGGCGTCGCAGGCCAGCGCCAGGTCGGGCACGCCATACATGTAGCCGTGGTCGGTAATGGCCACGGCGGGCATGCCAAGTTCAACGGCACGATTGACCATATCCTGGATACGGGTTGCGCCGTCGAGCATGGAGAAAACAGTGTGATTGTGCAGATGGACGAATGCCATGTGATGAGCTCCGATGCGGGTTCGTGTTCTGACTGAACGATTTTACCGCACGGCGCGGACGGCACCCGAACCTAGCCAAACCAACACGGCTCCTCTTGCAGTTGCGGTGAAATGCGGACTGATTGGCGGATTTTCTGGCCAAAACAGTCCGTATTCCACCGCAAGTTATCTGAGGGCTAGAGATTGTAGATGACTACTTGAGGTTCGGCGGGTTCGACGAAGATGGCTGGATTCGCCTGCTCCACGCGAACGAACTTGACCGTCACCGTCTCAAAGCCCGCCTTGTGCAACACGTCGGCGTAGACGCGCGCCTGCAGGGCGTGCTTCTCGAGCAGCTGGTCCGGCGTCTCATCCGGCGTGCCACCCGTCTTGTAATCGATGACCAGTGCGCGTGACGGATCGGCCGGGTCGGTCGCCAAAGCGTCGATGGCGCCTTCGGCATATGCACCGTAGCGGGCGATGTCCTCGTCCTCGCAGCCCAGCGAGAAGAACGGCACCTCGGCGCGAACGCACGGCCACGCGAACAGCTCGGCACGAACCGACGACTTGAGCCAGCGCTCCAGAGCGACATCGAAGCGCTCGCGCTGTTCTGGCGTCAGGTGCCACAGGCGAGCCAGGGCGTCGGCACGCTCAGCGGGCAGCGCATCGGCACCCATCTCGATGAGCCACTGGCAGGCGGCGTGGAAGGCCGAGCCCAGCGCCATGGGATTGCCGGCGGGCTCGACAGCGGCCACGTCTGCATCCGTCATCTCCGAGCCATCCGACTCTGCATCATCGCCGGACTCGTCCATGGGAACACGAGCCTCGGCGGCACGGTCTTCCGTCTCGGCATGGAGTGCCGCGGCGATTGACGAGTAGCTATACGAGTCACGCGTCGGGAACGGACAGATGCCCATGCGCACGCCCACTGCCTGGGGATACACAAGCTCAAACGAATCGGGCTTGGGGTCAGCAGGACCGGGCACAGTTGAGTGCGCAGCACTATCGGCGACATCGACATCGCCGCGAACAAGCCTGCTCTCGGCATCCAGTGAAGCGTTGGCTTCAAACGCCTGCTCGCCAAAGGTAAAGTCCGAAAGCGAAATGAGCTCGTAGTCGCCCGGCTGGGAGTTATCGAACACCAGGCGGTCGGCATCGAGCTGCGGCATGTCCAGAGCGTCGGTCGGCAAAATACGGCGCAGCACGTCGTAGGTCAGATCGGTCTCGACGTCGAAGGTCGGCGCACACAGCTTGCCACGGCTCACGCCGGCATCCATCGCCAAGATCACCAGCTCGCGCGCACGCGTCATGGCAACATAGAGCAAGCGGGCCCGTTCCTCGAGCGAAAGCTGCAGGTCGGCGTTGCGCAGGCGAGCAAATGCCTCGGCGGGAGAACCCGTCGCACAGACGTCCTCCATGAGCTCCGGCGGCAGCCACAGCGACGTGCCCTTGCCCTTAAACGCGTGCTCAAACTGCTTTTTGACGTCGTCGCCCTTCACAAAGGTACCGTCGGCAAGCTTAACGCCGTCGAAGCGTGCCGGCAGTGCCACGACCTGCGCTCCGCCCTCGACGCGACCCATCTGTGCCGCACCCGAGGACTTACGCACGCCAAAGCACTCGGCGACCGCCACGACCGGATATTCCAGACCCTTGGAGGCATGCACCGTCATGATGCGCACCGCGCCGTCGCCTTCCTCGTTGAGGGCACCCGGGGCTTCCTTGCCCGCCAAGAAGCGGTCGAAGGCAAGCGCGATGGAACGCGGCGAGTTGCCGAACTCGGCCTCAGCCTCAGCCACGGCGTCGAGCGCCTTGAGCACGTTGGCGGCAATGGCCTTGCCCTCGGGACCACGCTGTCCCAGACGCACAAACCAGCCGGAGGCGTTGACCACGTCGCGCGCGATGGCGGCGAACGAATCGCGGCCCACGCGACGAAGCGCATACCGCAGCACCTCGCGGGCGCGCGTCACAAGCGGCAAGTCTTGCAAACCCGGCACGTCGAAATCGCTCATGATGCCCATGTCGATATTCCGGCGCGAGGTCTCCCCTGTCTCGCTATCGAGCTTGGTCGCCAGCGCCAGGAACTCCTGGGCACCGAGCGCAAACATCGGCGAGGCGAGCAGTGGCATAAGGCCCTGCGCCGTATCGGCCGGATTGGCGAGCGCGCAGACCAGGGCACGCACCGTCTGCACCTCGGCTGCCTGGGCAAAGACCGAGCCGCCTGCGATCACGCAGTCGAGCCCTTGATCGCGGAAGGCCTGGGCGTAGACGTCGGCGTTGGTCATGCGGCCCAGTAGCAGTACCATGCCGCCCTGGGGCTGGCCGGCATCGGCAAGCGCGCGGAATCGCTCGGCGATCGCGCGGGCCTTGGCCTGCGTGCGCTCCTGCGTACTGCCGCCGGCAACAAAGAGGGCCTGGCGACGCGAAGCGTCTGCCACCAGCGTGTCCTTGCGGCCGTCGCTCGCCTCAAGATCCAAAAAGCCCTGCATCAGGCCGCCGTCATCGCCGTCGAAGACGCGTGCCACGTAACGCAGCACCTCGTCATGGCTGCGGAAGTTGCGCACGAGTTTGACGAGCTCGCCGGCAGGGGCATCGGCCACGGCAGTCGCCTCGGGCGCGGCAGACGAGCCCACCTTGCGCTCCTGACGACGGAACACCTCGACCTCGGCGCCACGGAAGCGGTAGATCGACTGCTGCGCATCGCCCACGGTGCACAACGCGCGCTCCCCCGCGCCCGTCAGATAGCGAATCAAATCGACCTGCATCTGGTCGGTGTCCTGGAACTCGTCGATCATGACCATCTTAAAGCGGCCCTCGTACGCAGCACGGATGGCAGGGTAATCGCGCAGGGCCTCGTAGGCCATACGCAGCAGGTCGTTATTATCGAGGGCGGACTGGGCAGCCTTCAATGCGCGATACTCGGCCTCGACGGAACGGGCCAGACCCACCAGCGCATCGAGCGCCGGGCCACCGCAGGCAAGCACGATATTGATAAACGCATCGGCGGCCTCGGCCTTGAGCAGCTCGACCTGCTCCTTGGGGAATGCCTTGCTCGCGCGCGGCATGGTGCACGACATCATGAGTCGCGCCGCATCGACCATGGTCTTGCCGCTCGCCTCGAACGCGTCGATGGCATCGAGCGCCATCTGTGCCTTCTCGGTCGCGGCCTTGCCGAGCCCAGCGCCGCGCGATAGGCATCGGCGAGTGCCGAGGTATCGGCCTGGCCGCGCGCCACGCGCACGTCGTCCATACCGCCCGGCAGCTGGCTCGACAGCTCCAGCAGGTCGCGCACCAGACCCTTGATGGTCGTACCGGCGCCAAAGGAACCGCCCTCGCCCGCCATGGGATACCAGGCGTAGAGGGCTTTGAGCGATGCCGCGAGCTCGGGCGCGGCATCGGGCGCCGTCGCGCGCCCCAGCACGTGTTCAACAGCCTGGTCCATAAGCTCGTCGGTATCGGTGAGCACCGTGAACTCGGGATCGATGCCCAGCTCCAGCGCGTGCGCGCGCAGGATACGCGAGCACATGCCGTGAATGGTCGAAATCCACGCATCGTCGACGGTCAGGGCCTCCTCGTCCATGCCCTCGTCGATGAGCGCGCGGCGCACGCGGTCACGGATCTCGGCCGCGGCGTCCTTGGTAAAGGTGATGGCGAGCACCTGGTCCAGATGCTCGACGAACGGACCGGATTCGGGCGAGAGCGCGTAGACGATGCGGCGCGTGAGGGTAAAGGTCTTGCCCGAACCGGCGCCCGCCGAGACAAACAGCGGACGGTCGAGCGTCTTGACGATCTGCAGCTGTTGCGGCATCAAGGTCGAAAGATCCATGGTCTACACGTCCCTCCTTACAAACGTTCCTTCGTGGTTATACGAGCAGCGCGCATGCGCGGCCTGAGCCGACGTCGGGTCGACGGCGGCAACGTTGCCTGCCTCGAGCTCGCGCAGGCGCTCGGCGATGCCGGCCTCAACGCGATCGAGCAGGGCGTCGAAGTCCATGCTGCCACCCTCGCCGGGGAAACCTTTCTTAAGGCCCGGGATGCGACCGTCGCCGCGCTCTTCCTCGAGCAGCTCGGCGCTCGCGGCACCGCGCAACGCCGGCTTGCCGCCCTTGGTCGAAAAGTAGAGCGCCGCGCGGGTGTCCAAATCCAGCGCCCGGCGCATGGCCTGGGCGTAGATGAGCGTTTGGGTATGTGGTGGCAACCAGCGCGGATCGTCGATGGGCGCCGTGCCCGATTCCTCGTCGCGCACCGTGGGGTCGGCAAGCTTAAACTCCTCAACGCCCGAACGATGCTTGTAGTCGATCACCACGGCACGATTCTCGGCGTCCACGTCCACGCGGTCGATGCGCCCGCCAAGCGGCCAACCGGCATACTCGACCTTGAGCTCGTTGAAGGCGAACTCCAGGTAGCGCGGGGCAAAGGGGGCAAGTGCCTCGGACTCGTAGGCGAGCACGCCTTCCAGCTGCGGCAGAATCTCGGCCACCTGACGTTCCTCTACCGGAGAGAGCGGCACGAGCGGACCCTCGGCACCGCGCTTGCCGGCGTGCTCGGCCAAGGTCTCGTCAAAGACCTCGCGCAGCAGCTCCTGTGCGCGCGGCAGGTTCTCGGGCGTCACGCGCTCCATGCCCTCTTGGGGCAGACGGGCATGCAGATGCTCCAGCACGTCGTGGACAAAGTTGCCCTTCTCCATGTTGCCAAAGCCCGCGTCGATAGACTGGGGCTTGACGCGATACGACACGAACCAGCACAGTGGGCAGGTAGAATAGGCCTCGATCTGCGAGGCGGACGTCAGACGCGGCACGAGCGGCGCGTCCTCGCCCTCGCCATCGCGACGGCGCAGGACCAGATACGGAATGGCTTCATCGCTCAGATGCTGAGGAGCTTCGCAGGTCACGCGCTCGCGCCTAAAACCTTCGCCTGCAGCGGGATCAAAGTCGGCGATGATATCGCCCTCGCCCACGCGCGTGGGCTTGGCAGCGCCAGCGGCCTCGGCATGTGCCCGCAGCTCGGTCCATACGGCTGCCGGGTAGCACTCGCGCGCCTGGCGATCGTGCGTCACGCGGGCGAGCGCGACCGGACCGCTCGCCGCCTGCATCGCACGGCCAAAGCGCACGCGCAGCAGGGCAGCGGGCTCCAAAGACACGCCGTCGCGGCGCAGCTCGGCTGTCAACGTGGCAAGCGGGCCCTCTTCGTGCGAAAGCGGATAGCTGTCCAGGTCGACATCGGCAAACAGCACGGCATCGTAGCTGCCAGGGCGAAGAACCGACGCATCGGCAAGCGACGCGAAGCGCACTTGTGCCCGTGGCGTGCGATTGACCTCGTAGGTCGCGTAATCGTAAGCGGTACTGCGCTTGTCCACCTTGGTTCGAACGCCGTCGAGAACCGGCACGGTCGCGTCCTGCGACACGTCGAGTGCGCGAGCATCGTTCATAAGGATGTCGATGGCATGGCGCAGCAAAGCCGTCTCTGCCTGACGACGGGCCTGGCCGTCAAGACCGCCTAGAGCGCGATCGGGCAGCGCCTCTGCAACGGCGAGCATGGCCTTGAGCGCCGTCACGGGTTTGTCGCGCCACAGCGCCTGAAACACGTCCGAGACCACGCACGGCACATTCTTAAACCAGTTATCGTCGCTGGCGGCCTTGCGGGCGCCCCTCACCTGGCCCTGCACGCTCTGCAGCAGGCTCTTGACGCCCGCAGCGGTCTTGCTGCGCGACAGGCGTATGTTCTTGTCGAAGCCGCGGGCGCTCGCGGCGTCGGCACCCGAAAGCGGGCTATAAATCCAGTCGGTAAGCTCCGGGGCGGGCCACCACTCGGTCTTGGAAGCGGTGCCCTCGTCGGCGGCTTTCATACGCTCGATCAGGTTGGCGAGCGCCGTAAACTGCCTGCCCGCGATGGACTGGGAAAACGCCGTGAACTCAGTCGTCTCGGCCGCAATGTGACGCGCCGCCAGACGGGCAGCGAGTTCGCCGAACAGCTGGGGCGCCCGGGCGGAAACTACGAGCACGCGCGCGGGGTCCGCAGACGCCGTGACACCGCCGTCGACCGCGGCGTCCTCACACGTTTTTACCAGCCCATCGATTGCATCCACATAGGCGTGGGCGCGGGCGTGAGGGCCGGCAACCTCTATAAAGGTAGGCTGAGCGGCGGACTCGGAGGCAGTCTGGGGCACAGTGGCACCCTCCCCCAGCGACGCGACCTCAAACAGCACACCGCGGGCATCAAAGGCGGCAGCCAGGTCCTCGCGCATCGCCGCCTGCTCGCAAGTCAGCAGCACGACAACGTCTCCCCCATTGTTCGCCACGGCCGACAACAGCCCGAGCAGGCTATGCGTAAACGACGTGACACCACGCACGCAGACGGCGCAGGCGCACCCCGGCAGGTTGTTCGCCAGGGCTTCCGCCATCATATCGGCGGCTTCGCAGGGCTCGACCATATCTCGACGGTCCAAGCCGCTCGCATAGGCGCTCAACAGCTCGAACACACGGGCCTCGGCGTCGCTTTTGGGTTCGGGCTGAGCGGCGGCATCGCGGCAGCGCTCGTCGCCCGTCCCCGCCACGCCCGGCAACACGTCGCGGGCCATACGCGCAAGCATGCGTACCGTGCCTTGGCTGCGCGAGAGCGGCTGCAGAGCAGCGTCGTCGCGGCGGTCGATCATGTCCGAGAACAGCATCTGGCGCTGAAGGTTGTCCACAAAGCTGCGGCCATCGCCCATAAGCTCCCACAGCGAGCTGAGCCACGATGTGGGCGTCCTGTAGTCGACACCCAGTGAAACCCCGGCTTCTGCCGCATCATGGCGGCACAAGTCGAGCTCGGCAAACGAGGGCGCCAACAGAACAGCGCGCCCGTGGCGGGCAACCAGGTCGGCCAGCAGCGCCGCCTCGGCATCGCTCAAATCCGTGCCGGCATTGGTGGTATAGATTCGAACAGGCATGGTCCTCCACTCAAACTGTTCGCAATATTCAACGCATCTATCCTACCCGCCCGCACGGACAACATGGCACCACACCAACATGTTTTGGCGCATCGGGGTCAGGTTACTTTGCACCAGACCCCCTCGATGATCCGTTTTCCTCCGTCCCCAGGGAATCAATTTTCGACACACAAAAACCGCCCCCGAAGGGGCGGCTCCAGCTGATTCGTTTGTTGCCGTTGGCCTACTCGCCATCCTCCAGCTTGATGAGGATCTTGCGATAGCCACCGTACTCGCCGTTGAGCGCCTTGGAAACACGGCTCACCGTGGTGGACGAAGCGCCCGTGCGGGCCTGAACCTCAACATAGGGCTCGCCCTCATCCAGATAACGCGCGACCTGCAGGCGTTGCGAAAGATCGCAAATCTCGCGCGGCGTGCAGATATCGGTCAAAAACGCCTGGATATCCTTCTCGTCGTCCAAAAGGCTAAATGCGTGGACCAGCTGCTTGACATCAGGCTTGTCAAACATGTTCTCGATATTCATCGATCACCGCCAAACCCGCCAAAAGGCATCGAAGTTGATACTGACATCGGGCATCGTTCGCCCGTTCTATGCAATAGGGCAACGCCTGTGGCTTTTGCCCGTAGCAGTGTAGCACACCACCAAACTAAAGCGACAAGACTCTCTGCCAGCGGCGCGTTTTTCAGGACGAACGCCGTTTAGAAACCGTATGCGCACGTAAGCTCCACGAATATTTGAGACAATGGGCGCCCAAACACCGCGGCGCGCCCGCGCAACCATCCAGGTCGCCGCCGCAAGCCGCTTCACGCGACGCCAGCAACCCCGGCGCAAGAAAGGATTCACGCCATGCGCTTTATGCTTAACTGGCTCTTCACCTCGATCGCCATCGCGATCGCCACGTTCCTCGTCCCCGGTATCCAACCCTTCGGCTTTGCCGAGGCCTGGGTCTGCTTTGCCTTTGTGGGACTGTTCCTCAACATCGTCGACTCGCTCGTCAAGCCGTTCCTGACGGTCATCTCGCTGCCGCTCACTATTATCACGCTTGGTATTTTTCAGCTCGTAGTCAACAGCTTTATGCTCGAGCTGGCCAGCTACCTGTCGGTCAATCTGCTGGGCGCGGGTATCTCCATTGCCGGCTTTGGATCGGCCTTTATGGGCAGCATCCTGGTATCCATCATGCGCAGCATTCTCGACAGCATCGCCGAGGGCTAGAACTGTTCAATACGAACCGTCATATCGACCCAAAACGAAGGCCGCCCATCACAAAAATGGGCGGCCTTCTTATTTGTCAAGTCTCAAAGGACGAGAGAATCTACCATTTCTACCCCGTCCCCAAATGCAGGTGTGGGTTAGATGACATAGTCGTAGCCATGGTTGGGAGCGACAAGTTGATCGAGCGTCACACCGTCGAGGTAGTCGTTGATGAGCTTGTCCAGGTTCTTCCACACGTCGAGCGTGGGGCACTCGTCCGAACGCGAACAGCCCTTGCAGTCGCCGTCCAGGCATGCGACCGGTGCTAGGCTGCCCTCGGTCAGACGCAAGATCTCGCCCACCGTGTACTGCTCGGGCGGGCGCGTGAGCACGTAGCCGCCGCCCTTGCCACGCATACCCGAGAGCATGTTGGCACGTACGAGCGTAGCCAAGATGTTCTCGAGATATTTCTCGGAAATCCCCTGTCGCGCCGCGATCTCTTTGAGCGGGATGCGACCGGCCGCCTGGTGCTCGGCCAGATCGACCATAACGCGCAGGGCATATCTGCCCTTAGTAGAAACCAACATATATAGTGCTGCCTTTCGGTCATTTAGTCCGTAGAAATTCTAGCCGAAAAATTGGTTTTGAAAATACCCGTTCCGGTCAAGATGGTTAATCGACTCGTAATAATCTTCTATTTCCTATTGCGTTACTAGGCTTTACTGTCTACTATGCTTGCCAACAGCAAAACGAACAACCCATAAGGTTTGTGGGTTTCGCTGCTACACACACCGTAAAACCACACGGTATCCAGTCATTTGAACACTTTGGAGGTTCACCATGAGCAATGTTTATACGTCCATCGATCAGCTTATCGGCCACACCCCGCTTCTGGAGCTCACTCACTTTGAGGCCGATGAGGACCTCAAGGCCCGCGTGCTCGTCAAGCTGGAATACTTCAACCCCGCCGGGTCCGTCAAAGACCGCGTCGCCAAGAACATGATCGACGAGGCCGAGAAGGCCGGCAAGCTCGTGCGCGGCGGCGACTACACCATCATCGAGCCCACGAGCGGCAATACCGGCGTCGGCATCGCCTCGGTGGCGGCGGCTCGCGGCTACAAGGTGATCATCACCATGCCCGAGACTATGTCCGTCGAGCGCCGCAAACTTATGCAGGCATACGGCGCACAGCTCGTGCTCACCGACGGCTCCAAGGGCATGAAGGGCGCCATCGCCAAGGCCGAGGAGCTGCAGAAGGAGACACCCAACAGCATTATCGCCGGTCAGTTTGTAAACCCCGCCAACCCTGCCATCCACAAGGCCACGACCGGCCCCGAGATCTGGGATGACACCGACGGCAAGGTCGACATCTTCGTCGCCGGCGTCGGCACCGGCGGCACCGTGACCGGCGTGGGCGAGTTCCTCAAGGAGCAGAACCCCGAGATTAAGGTCGTCGCCGTCGAGCCCGCCACCTCCCCGGTGCTCTCCAAGGGCCAGGCCGGCCCGCACAAGATCCAGGGCATCGGCGCCGGCTTTGTGCCCGACGTCCTCGACACCCAGGTCTATGACGAGATCATCCCCGTCGAGAACGACGACGCCTTTGCCACCGGCCGTGCCGTGGGCCACAAGGAGGGCGTGCTCGTGGGCATTTCGTCCGGTGCCGCCGTGTGGGCCGCACTGCAGCTGGCCAAGCGCCCCGAGAACGAGGGGAAGACCATCGTGGCCCTGCTTGCCGACACCGGCGAGCGTTACCTGTCCACGGCACTGTTCCAGGACTAAGGGCCTGTCGCCCATAGGTTGAGCCCACGGACGAGCCGGTCTCCTCTCTCCCGGCAGCCTGAGCCCATCCAATCAGGGTGTCCCACGAGACGTCCGAACTTGCTACAATGTCTGCGGCGCGGAACCAGCCTCCCGCGCCGCTTTTCTTTTTTGGCCACATGCCACCAAGGAGAACCTCCCCATGCACAACAAGCGCGTGCTCGTCGCCATGAGCGGCGGCGTCGATTCCAGCGTGACCGCGTACCTGCTCAAAAGCCAGGGCTACGAATGCGTCGGCGCCACCATGCGCCTCACCTGCCCCGCGCCCGATCCCGTCACGGGCATGAGTAAGGTCGACCGCGACATCGCCGATGCAAAGGCTGTCGCCGAGCGCCTGGGGATGCCCCACCATGTGCTCGACCTGCAGCAGGCCTTCGACCGCAACGTTATCGAGCGCTTCGTGACCGCCTATCAGGAGGGGCTGACGCCCAACCCATGCATCATCTGCAACCGCCACATTAAGTTTGGCGCATTGCTGGATGCGGCGCTGGATATGGGCTGCGACTACATCGCCACGGGCCACTACGCCAAAACGAGCCAGGCGTCCGACGGAACCTGGCAGCTGTACCGCGGCGAGGACCCCAAAAAGGACCAGAGTTACTTTTTATATTCGCTTACGCAGGAACGCCTGGCGCACACGATCTTTCCGCTGGCTGGGCTGGACAAAGAGCGCGACGTGCGCCGCATTGCCGCCGAGCAGGGCTTTACCAACGCCAAGAAGGCCGAAAGCGAGGACATCTGCTTTATTCCAGACGGTGACTACGCGGGCTATATCGAGCGCCGCTGCGGACATCCCGCTGCACCGGGCGACATTGTGTGGCGCGACGGCAGCGTGGTCGGGCGCCACAACGGTGCGCTGCGCTACACCATCGGTCAGCGCAAGGGCCTGGGCGTCGCGATGGCGCATCCCGTGTACGTAACGGGCGTCGACGCCGACAGCAGCACCGTGCATCTGGGCGAGGCCGAGGACCTAACGGCCACAGCGCTCACGGCCAACGACTGGATCTGGAGTGCCCCTGCCGACCGCATGGAGGCAGAACTCGATGCCGGCGGCATTCGCGTAGGCGCCAAGTACCGCTACCGTCAGAAAGACCAGGCAGCAACCCTTACGCGCGGCGAAGACGGGCAAATGCTGCTAACTTTTGACGAGCCGCAGCGCGCCATCGCCCCCGGCCAGGCTGTCGTCGTCTACCGCGGCGACGTCGTCCTCGGCGGCGGCACGGTGACCGGCGCACTTAAGTAGCCCCATCCCCTTCATAAATTGCGGTGAAATAGGGACTGTTTAAGCGTTTAAAACCGCCAAACAGTCCCTATTTCACCGCAACTTAGAGAGGACGGCCTCGGTCGGTACTGCCGTATCAGCCGAGGCCGCTGCATCGCTAGCGCTGTACGTAGGCGCGGACGAGCTCGAAGGTGTTGCGCACGCCGTCCATGTGGCTACGCTCGTAGTTGTGGCTCGCATACACGCCGGGGCCGATCAGACCATGGCGAATGTCGTAGCCGGCAGAGAGCGTGGCTTCGACGTCCGAACCGTAATGCGGATACACGTCGATAGCGTAATCGAGCTCAAGCTCGCGCGCGATATTGGACAGCGCCGTCACCAGGTCGTAGTTGTACGGACCGCCCGAATCCTTGGCGCAGATCGACACCATGTGCTCGGTGCAGCCTAGGTCGTCGCCCACGCAGCCCATGTCAACGCTGATCATCTCGCGCGTGTCGGCCGGCACGAAGGCGCCGCCGTGGCCCACCTCCTCGTACACGGTAAAGAGCAGCGAAACCTTACGCGAAAGCGTCACCTCGCCAGCGGCGACGGCACGCGCCAAGCCCAACAAAATGGCGGCCGATAGCTTGTCATCCAGGAAGCGGCTCTTAATGTAGCCGCTCTCCGTCACCGTCGTGCGAGGATCCATAGCGATGATGTCGCCGGTCTGAATACCAAGCTCGAGCACATCGTCCTTGCTGTCGACGTTCTCGTCGAGCAAGATCTCCATGTTCTTCTCGATGGTCTTGACCGGCTCGTCGGCCACGTGCGCCGAAGGCTCGGTGTTAAGAACCACGCCCGTGTAGACATTGCCGTCGCGCGTGTAGACGGTGCAGTTCTCGCCATCGGCCGTAGACCACTGATGCCCACCGAGCGTCGTGGGGCGCAGGCGGCCATTGTCCTTAATGGAACGCACCATGGCGCCTAGGGTATCGACATGGCTCGCCAGTACGAGCGGCTCGCCCTCGCCGCCAAGCTCAACGAGCACGTTACCCTTATTAGAACGCTCAGGCCCAAACCCCATATCGCGCAGGGTCTCCATCAGATAATCAGTCGCCGCACGGGTATAGCCGGTAGGGGAGGCAATAGAAGTCAGCGTCTTAAGCTGTCCTGCGATATAGGAGAGCGTCTCCTCTAGAGAAGCATCAATATTAGAAGTCATATGCATCCTTCCAAGTAAAACTAAGACCGAGTCCCGATTTTAACCGTTCTGCACGTGCAATGCCCCAGGAGCCGAGCCGCCTCCAGACGTCCCCGCACCGGTTTTGTGCACGTGCACGGTTTACAATCTCAATCTTGCATAAATCCTATTGGTATTTGCATAGAAATGAGGCATCTTTTTGCTTCGTCTCAGGGTGCCCCACCTTGGACCGTGCAAAAAACGGAGTATTCAGCACCGTGGGCCCCAACGGCCCCATCACGAACGACAAAACGACGCGGTTACAGCAGTGTTGCAGGTCGTCGCAAAGCAGAAACTCAGTAACAACCCCCTCCACTCATCGATAGCCCGCCCACAATGGCTGTCGATGGGCGCCTGCGGATCACTACCGCCCATTCACAACGTTATGCATTTTTAAGAGCTTGTTGAATACTCCCAAAAATGCACGCAGGGAAGTGCACCACCTATCCGCAGCGGGCAGTACGCCTTGGTTTTGTCCGTCTCAGGGCATCGACGCAGCACAAAAAGCCCCGCCGTGCGTAGCACGGCGGGGCCAGCGGCACGTCAAAAGACCATACACCTACGGGCGAAGGACCACCAAACTGGGCTAGGCAGCCGGGCAGATCTTCTTGAAGAGCTCGATGACGTCGTCGAGCGTTGCCTCGCGCGGGTTACCCGGGAAACAAGCGTCGGCCATGGCGTCCTTGGCCAGGACCTCGATCTCGTCAGCCTTCATGGCCTCGCAGACGTGCGGGATATTCACGTCGGCGGAAAGCTGCTTGACGGCGGCGATAGCGGCGTCGGCAGCCTCGTCGGTGCTCATGCCCGTGGTGTCAACGCCCATGGCGGCGGCAACCTTGGCCAGACGCTCGGCGCAAACCGGCTTGTTGAACTCCATGGCGATCGGCAGCAGCATGGCGCAAGCGACGCCGTGCGGGGTGTCGTAGTGAGCGGACAGGGTGTGAGCCATGGCGTGGTCGATGCCCAGGCCAACATTGGAGAAGCCCATGCCGGCGACATACTGGCCAAGGGCCATGCCCTCGCGGCCGGAGCCGGGCTGGCCGGACTTGGCCTCGGCAACGGAGTCGCGTAGGTTCTCGCTGATCAGCTTGATGGCCTCAAAGTGGAACATGTCGGAGAGCTCCCAAGCGCCCTTGGTGGTATAGCCCTCGATGGCATGGGTCAGAGCGTCCATACCAGTGGAAGCGGTCAGGCCGGCGGGCATGGAAGCCATCATGTCAGGATCGACGACGGCGACCTCGGGGGCGTCGTTGGTGTCGACGCACACGAACTTGCGGACCTTCTCGGGGTCGGTGATGACGTAGTTGATGGTCACCTCGGCGGCGGTACCAGCGGTCGTCGGCACGGCGATGGTGAACACGGCGTGGTTCTTAGTGGGAGCAACGCCCTCGAGGCTGCGGACATCGGCGAACTCGGGGTTGTTGATGATGATGCCAATGGCCTTGGCGGTGTCCATGGAGGAGCCGCCACCGATGGTCACGATAGCGTCAGCCTCGGCGGCCTTGAAGGCCTCGACGCCGTCCTTGACGTTCTGGATGGTGGGGTTGGGCTTAATCTCGGAGTAGAGGCTCCAGGCGATGCCGGCGGCGTCGAGCTCGTCGGTCACCTTGGCGGTAACGCCAAACTTGACCAGATCGGGATCGGAGCAGACGAAGATCTTCTTGTAGCCGCGACGCTGGAGCTCGCCGGGGATCTCCTTGATGGCGCCGGAACCATGATAAGAGATGGTATTGAGAACGAAACGATTAGCCATTGATAGCCTCCCATCGTGTGCGGGGCACCCATTACGCCCCGCGCTATAAGTCCCATCCTAACGCTTTTGAAACAAAAAACGCGTGAGAACATCAAAAGTGTTAAAGCGTTTCAACAGAATAACGGAGCCCTAGTCCTTCCCTCCCGACAGCAGCGAAGGCTAGATTATAGGAGCAATCGCCCAAAGAATACGACCGACTCAGTCTATAAATTGTTTCTGTTTTAGCAATATATGTTTGACAATACGTTTATAAAAAGATACTTTGTAATGAATAACATGCATGCAGCAAATAACGTCATTCATTTTGTTAGAAATTGCCCATGCGGTTATTGCAGCTGCATCTACTGCAACGTACAGCGTAATTCTCCGCACGAAGCAGAAGACGGTTCCAATTCGATCGAGGCGATGACACATGGTGGCTAGTTGTCCTAAACCGAGCAAGACGGCTACAAACGAATATCGAATCTCAATTGAAGGTAACCCTTATCCGCATACTCTGGCTCTCATCAACCCAGCGGGAGACAACCTCAACATCAAAAAACATGGGTTCACGGGTCCACTAGGACAGCTATTGAGTCTTAAATATACCGTTTATGACGATGCAAATGAAAAACTCTTTACTGTCGTCGACGGTGGTTTTAGCAACATGCCCAGGGTTGCGCTCATCATCGAACACAAGGAAGTTGCGGTGTTCGATTATGGTCTAAACAGACTTGAGATGAAGTGCGTAACGAACATACCGAATTACACAATAAAAGGTAACTTCCTATTTGGAGATTACGATATATTCAGCCAACGGGAAGTGAAACTATCTTCAGTTATCGTCCTTCAATGTGATAAACAATCGTGCTTTAGCATACAGGTTTTGGATAAAGCCGAATTAGCCGCCGCAATTGGAATACCTACAGCCATTGCCCTTCTTAGGGCTCGGATTGAAGAGCATCTCGAATAAATCGCAAAAAGCAGTTCGTAGCAACATTTAGGATAGTTTTTTCTGGCTCCTGGAACTGTATTACATAGTCTGCAAATTGTTCGAAACCATGTCCATGATTCGCAGTAATCGCGGTATGTTTTTTCATTTCCTGCGTAGACGCTACTTTCAAAAAGGATATCGAAACACTATCTAAATTGTTGCAAGACTCATCCAGACTAATAATAGAATAGCTGCTCAGAAAGGCCCTACAAAGCAATAAAGAGGACAGTTCTCCGCCTTGATTATCAACTTGATTACTGTCGTCTTATTATGAATAAAAAGCTCTGACATATGTCCATCCCCTTAACTAATAATCATAGCTGGAAAGATGACATTTTTATTCTATAGCCTCAAGCAACACGCTTTGCTGACGTCAAATCTTGTCATTACAAACATGCACCTTAGCGCTTAAGACTCCAAAAAAGGGGCGGCCGAGATGGCCGTCCCCTCCCCAATATTGATCAGTGCGGCAAAGGGACAGCCCCTTTGCCGCAATCGGTTACTTTCGGCAGCCCTCTTTCCAAGCCTCGGCCGCAACCTTCCAGCGTAAGCGCAAGTCGCGCTCGCGGTCGATGAACATGATGGCAAACGCGACAAACAGCAGCAAGCTCGCCACGACGATGGCATGCAGGCCCATGCGTTCAATACACCAGTTGCCCAACACGGCGCCAAACACAAAGGTAAAGATCACGCCAAAGTACAGCAGGCCGTTTTCCAAAAAGCCGCGCCTGTGGGTGATGATGTAATCGTCCACGTTTTGCAGCGCGTTGCGCAAGTTGCCGATGCACATGGTCGTAGCGATGCCGTGACCGTGGATCTTGCGGAAGCTCTCGACTTGCATGCCGCAGGCAAAAGAGGTGAGGCAGTTGGCGAGCAGGTTGTAACCGCCACCGGGGATAAAGCTCACGCCCAGCAAGATGACGGCTTCAAAGAACACCGTCACCTGACGCCAGTGGATCACGCTGCCAAACCGCTCGTGTACCAGATCGGCAAGCATAATACCCACGGCAAACGACACCACAGGGAAGAAGTAGCGCCCCGCAAGTGCCCAGTTGCCCTCCGAGATGCTCACTCCCACGAGCAGGATGTTGCCTGTTTGCGCGTTGGCGAAAACATGGTCGCGCCCAATGTACGAATACACGTCCATAAAGCCACCGGCGAGCGCCAAGATGATGCCCAGCTCAATAGACTCCGATATCTGTTTGGCACGCTGCATCGTCGTGCATCCTCCTTGTTGACGACCCTCTCGTGCGTTGGCGGAAACATAACCGCCGTTCATACTGTAACCCATTGACAACATGGCGTGCGCGCGAGACGGCTCCTTCGACACGGGGATACACAGTCTGGAAACAAACGGCGCCCGCATCGGCACGCCGATCCGCCAGCCCATGTACTCCCCCAGTCTTTTTAGCTCCGTCCCAAAAAGACTGGTTACAATTACGTGCAGCATACAAACACCGGGAGGGATCGTGGCAAAAAAGCCTCAGCACGCTCAGAACAACCAGCGCAGTCAGCAGGGCAAACAGGGCCAGCAGCAAAAGCGCGGCGGTAAGGCGCAGGGTGGGCACACCACGCATACCCCAGCAGCGCTCACACGCCCCTGGCGCCCGGGCCGCGATAAGTTCCTCCCCGTCAGCCGCGCCGACATGGATGCGCGCGGCTGGGACCAGTGCGACTTTGTCTACATCTGCGGCGACGCCTACGTGGACCACCCCAGCTTTGGTATGGCCATCATCAGCCGCGTCCTCGACGCGCACGGCTACAAAGTGGGCATCATCTGCCAGCCCGATTGGACCGACCCCGCCAGCATCACCGTGCTCGGCGAGCCGCGCCTGGGCTTTCTCGTCAGTGCCGGCAACATGGACTCCATGGTCAACCACTATTCGGTGACCAAGCATCGCCGCCACACCGACGCCTATACCCCCGGCGGCGAGGAGGGGCGCCGTCCCAATCGCGCCGTCACGGTCTACGGCAACCTCATCCGCCAGACGTTTAAGGACGCTCCCATCATCATCGGCGGCATCGAGGCGAGCCTGCGCCGTCTGGCCCACTACGACTACTGGCAGGACAAGCTTAAGCGCTCGGTACTGCTCGACTCGGGCGCCGACATCCTCATCTACGGCATGGGCGAGCACGCGATTGTCGAGATCGCCGACGCACTCGACGCGGGGCTGCCCGTCGATCAGATCACCTATATCAACGGCACCGTTTACCGCACGGGTTCGCTCGACGAGGTCTACGACTACGACCTGCTGCCCAGCTGGGACGACCTTGCCGCCGACAAGCTCAACTACGCCCGCAGCTTTAACGTGCAGCAGCAGAATATGGACCCCATCACCGGGCATCGCCTGGTAGAGCCATATCCCAACAGCGTGTACGTGGTGCAGAACCCGCCGTCGGCAACACTCACCACCGACGAGATGGACGAGGTGGCCGAACTCCCCTACGCACGCGATTGGCATCCCGACTACGACGCGGCAGGCGGCGTGCCGGCCTTTGCTGAGATCAAGTTTTCCATTAGCTCCAACCGCGGCTGTTTTGGCGAGTGCTCGTTTTGCGCGCTCACCTTCCACCAGGGCCGCGTGTTGCAGATGCGCAGCCACGACTCGATCATGCGCGAGGCCGAGCTGCTCACGCGCGATCCCGAGTTTAAGGGCTACATCAACGACGTGGGTGGACCGACGGCCAACTTTAGCCGCCCCGCCTGCGACAAGCAGCTCAAGCACGGTGTGTGCAAGAACAAGCGCTGTCTGTGGCCGAGCGTATGCAAGAACATGGTGGTCGACGAAAGCGGCTACACGCAGCTGTTGCGCGACCTGCGCCAGCTGCCGGGCGTCAAGAAGGTCTTCGTGCGCAGCGGCATCCGTTTTGACTACACCATGGCCGATGCCTCGGACGAGTTTTTACGCGAGCTGCTGGAACACCATGTCTCGGGCCAGCTACGCGTGGCGCCTGAGCACGTGAGCGACGCGGTGCTGTCCGTGATGGGCAAGCCGAGCCGAGCCGTCTACGATGCGTTCTGCCGCAAATTTGAGCGCCTGAACCGCGAGTATGGACTCAAGCAGTATGTTGTGCCGTATCTGATCTCGAGCCACCCCGGTTCAACCATGAAGGAAGCCGTGGACCTTGCCGAAGCCGTGCGCGACATGGGCTACATGCCCGAACAGGTGCAGGACTTCTACCCCACCCCGTCCACCATGTCGACGTGCATGTACTACACCGGCGTGGACCCGCGCACCATGGAGCCGATCTATGTGGCGCGCGACCCGCACGAGAAGGCCATGCAACGCGCGCTTATCCAGTATCGCAAGCCCGAGAACTACAAGCTGGTACGCGAGGCGCTGGAAAAGGCTGGCCGCCGCGACCTGATCGGCTACACCAAGCATTGCCTGATTCGCCCCGTGCCGCCACGCCCGGGCGAGACGTCTGCCGGCGGCGGACACGGCACCGGCAAGAAGGGCGGCAAACCACATGGCGGTGGCGGTGGCAAGGGACCCAAAGGCAGCAAGGGTCACGGCGGCATGTCGCGTGCGCAAACACCGCAGGTCGCAACGCGCGCCCAGGGACGGCAGGGCGCCAACGGAGGCGGCAGGCGCAACTAGGGCAGCGGTGCGCTCGCGTCCATCCCACACGCGTGGCGCAGCGAGCGCATTGCCTCAACGAGGATGGCACCGGCGATAGCGACCGTAATTGCCACGCCGAACGGCGTGTTCACAAACCAGAGCAACGTCATGAGATACGACCCGGCATTAAAGGCAAAGTGCAGCAGGATCGTGTAGCAAAGCTTTCCGGTCGTCACGAGCACCCAACCAAAAATGAGGCCGGCAGCGCCCGCATAGCAACCCTGCACCCAGTTCATGTGCATAAAGCCGAAGATCGCCGCCTGCAGCACAATCGCCGCGGCGATACCCCAGTTACTCGGGGCCGCCCAGGGCACCATGGCGCCGTCTTGCGGTCGCACGAGACGTCGGCGCTTCCAAAGTGGGCGGCACTGCGGGTTAAACGCTCGGAGCGAAAACTCAAAAATAATGCCGCGCACCAGCAACTCCTCGCAAAACGGAGCGCCGAGCACCGTGGTCAGGACAGCAAGAAGGCTGGTATCGCCCATGCCCGTTTCCTCGACGAGCTCGCTATAGTCTGCCGAGACCTCGGGCAACAGCGACAGCACGGCGTCGGTCACGTAGCCAACGACCACCTGCAGGGCCAAGCCGATCACGATAACGCAGGCAATGCGCTTCCACGCGCTACGCAATCCCCCGCCAAGTGGACGCTCACCTTGCCAGCGCGCGATAAACGACCGCGGCCACAAATAACGCCACCACAGCAGCGCCATCAAAAACGACGCCGTCTGCGCGACGGCCTGAAGCAATTGGATGTCGAGATCATCGATCGAAAAACCCATGAACACCGATGCGACGCCAAGGGCGGAGAACAAAACGACGCTCAGGGCAATATCGGCAGCGACGACGCCAAAACAGGCAAGCGCCCAAATCATCGCATTGAGCATGCCAACCTCCTCAAAACCGTTCCCTAGTTCTACCACAACTCGGCAGAGAGCTGATCCCATGGGGACGGAGGAAAACGGATCACTTATTGATGAGAATCAGGCGCAGCGCCAAAGGCCCCGTTGGGCGAAATGTCGAACGGAAAGGTGCCGCAGCGATTGAAGGCGGCGATGAACATGCGGATGGCGTTGGACGGCGTGGTACCTACGAGTTGGGTTGCCGCCGCGAAGGCCGCCTTTTCCTCGGGCAAGACCTTCGCGACAACCGGGGTCATGTGTTCTGCCATGGCGCTTCCTTTTTGAAACGACGGTGGTGCGGATGGATGCGGGCCACGCGGCTGGGCGACAGGCTGTGAAGGCAACCCGATTGGCCCGCATCTGGAATTTGTTTCTACGGCGTTGGTATTACTTGGTATTCTTAAGTATTACCCCGCAGATAGAATACCATACCCGACCCCATGGGGACGGAGAAAAACGGATCATTTGTTGCTGAGTAAGTATTTAGAGCGTGATGATGTCCGAGATATTGAGGGCCTGAGCGTCGACGGCATCGTGCGTGGCAAGCAGCAGCATGCGGCCGTCGAGAAAGTCGAGCACGACCTCGGCGCATGCGTCGCGCGCGGCGGTATCTAGACCGGTAAAGGGCTCGTCCAGAATCACCGCGTCGCCTGGGCACAGCAGGGCTCGGGCAATCTCGACACGACGGCGCTGTCCACCCGAAAGCTCGGCCACGCGGGCATGCACATCGATCCCCGGTATCAGCAGACGCAACAGGGCTGCGGCACTCGAGGCGTCCACGCGCGCGTCGGCGCACACCAGCACGTTATCCAAAGCCGAGGTGCCCTCTACCAGGCGCACATCCTGAAACACCATGGAGCACGGCGCGCACTCCCCCGCCGCCAGCGCGAGCAACGTCGACTTGCCCACGCCCGAGGCGCCCATCACGCAGGCGCGCCCACCGGCGGGCACGCGAAGTGCCAGACCATCGAGCGCCGGCGCCCGGGCGCGCGATCGCCCACGGCAAGCGCAAGCTCCGCCGCAGCGCCGGCGCCAGCAGGGTCGCCCGAACGCCCGCGAGTACCACGCCCATGTGCCCACACGGCAGCACGCCACGCCGCGGGCCCCGAAGCCCGCAGCAACCACACCAGCACACGCTCGCATGCCCGCGATGCCGCCACGACCAACACGGTCCAAGCCAGCAGGTCAGCCGTCTCGATGAGCAGCTTCGCCTGATAGATGCGCTCGCCCACGGTGCCCGTCGCCATGCCGATCAGCTCCGCCGCCACGCCGGCCTTCCAGCTCATGCCAATCACGGCGCGGGCGCACGAAAGCACAAACGGCAGGACTTCGCGCCAGGTGTGGGCACAAAACAGTCGCCAACCCCGCACGCCATGCAGACGAAACATCTGCTCCAGCGGCTTATCCGCTTGCGTCAAACCCTCGACCAGCGAAAAATACACGCCCGGAAGCGCCATCAAAAAGACCGCCGCAATGCTCACGCGCGCCGACCCCAGCCAAATGAGCAGCAGGACCACCACGCAGGCAACCGGCGTCGCCTTAACAAACGAAAGCGCCGGAGCCACCAAGCGGACAAACGCCTGCGAGCGCGACGAAATTCCGGCCAGCAAACCACCGCACACCGCGGCAAGCGCCAAACCGCCTAGAATCCGCGCACCCGAGCCCGCCAGAATCGCCCACGTGCCGGCATCGCATACCAGCCGCAGCAACGCCACCACAACAGCACCCGGACCCGGCAAAATCAGCGGCTGTGCCACCAGCGCCGCCGCGAAGACCCACACGGCAAGCCAAAAGGCGGCGACGGCACCTGCTGCCGCCACCGCCTTCATACGCTCTGTCATTTGTCGAGCAAACACACGCACGGGCTACTCCATGTAGTAGAAATCGTCAGCCGGAAGTTTACCACCCACGGCGCTCGCGTCCGCGTCGGCCAGCACCTGCAGATACCCACTAAGTGCCGCCTTCATATCCTTGCCCGTCTGGCACACAAGCATGCACCCGGGAATCGCCTTCTCGGCAATCTTGGCGTTGTCCACGATGCCAGCATCGACCACGGCCTGCGCCCAGTCTGCCGGCGCCGCATTGACGGCCTTAACGCTCGCCGCATGGCAGCGCAAGAATTCCGCCACGGCCTCGGGATGCTCCTCGGCAAAGGCACGGCGCACCACGGTTACGCCCGTCAGCAAACGGGAGCCCGTGTCGCCCGCCAGCTCATCCCACACATCGGTCAGGCTTACCGGCGCCGACAGCTTGCCTCCGCTCTTTGCAATGGCAGCGGTCTTGAAGGGCTCGGGCAGCACGCCCACAGCAGACGGATCGGCAAGCAGCGCCGAGAGCACCTCGGTGGGCTCGCTCTTAAACTCAAGCGCCACCTGACCGGTCAGGCCCGCGCGCTCCAGCAGATAGTTCATGACGTACTCCGGTGTGGTGCCCTTGCCCGTCATGTAGACGGTACGACCCGCCAGGTCACCAAACGAAGTCACGTCCGCGTCGCCCGTCACCACGCTCAGCACGCCAAGCGTATTGATATCAATGACCTGTACCGCACCCTCGGTCTTGTTGTAGAGAACGCTCGCCACGTTGGCGGGTACCAAGGCAATGTCGACATCGCCCTGAATCACCTTGGGCACGATCTCGTCGGCGGCAGTGTTGATCGCAAAGTCGAACTCATTGTCTGTCTCGCCATCGGCTGCCTGGTCCATAAACTGCACCAGACCGATCGACGTCGGACCCTTGAGCGAGGCGACGTGCACCTCGACCGGCTCTGCGGCAGCACCGGCGCCGTCCGTGGCAACCGAGCCCGCGGCGGACCCGGCACCGGCAGCCCCGCCGCCACAGCCCGCGAGCGCAAGTGACAGGGCGCCCGCGGCGAGCGCCGAGGCAAACCCCCGGCGCGACATCTCAACATCAAACGCGCGCATCGCTAGCACGTCCCCTCGTTAGGCATCGTCCATGCGTGATGGTCGGTATGCAGCAGCTCCTCGGCCAGCGGCGAGAGCGGCGCGCCCAAAAACTCGCTGTAGCACGCCTGGACATCGGGATTCTCGTGCGAGAAGCGAATGTCCGCCTTCGCATCGAGGCCCCAGAGCACCTGGCCACGCTCGGCTGCCAGCTCACAGCCGTCGTGGATGGGCTGACCGCCGCCACCGACACAGCCGCCCGGGCACGCCATGACCTCAACGAAGTCATAGCTCACGCGGCCGTCGCGAATCGCGTCGAGCAGACGGGCGGCGTTGCCCAGCCCGTGCGCCACGGCGACGCGCACCTTGGTACCATCGATATCGGCGACGGCTTCCTTCCAGCCGTCCAGGCCGCGCACATCGGTAAAGAAGTCGGCGTCGGGGTTCTTGCCCGTCACCAGGTAATAGGCCGAGCGCACGGCGGCCTCCATCACGCCGCCCGTGGCGCCAAAGATCACACCCGCGCCCGTGCCAAAGCCCAGCGGCGTATCGAGCGGCTCCTCGACCAGCGTGTCCACGCTCACGTGGCTCGCGCGGATCATGCGCACCATCTCGCGCACCGTCAGCGCAACGTCCACATCGGGCGTGCCGTCCTCGCCCACCATGCTCGGCAGCGCGCACTCGGCCTTCTTGGCCGTGCACGGCATCACGGACACCACAAACAGACGCTCGGACTCCACGCCCAGCACTTTGGCATAGTAGGTCTTGGCGATGGCGCCGAACATCTGCTGCGGCGACTTGGACGTAGACAGGCTGTCGACAAACTCCGGATAGCGGGCCTTCACAAAGCGTACCCAGCCCGGGCAGCAGCTCGTAAACATGGGCAAGCCGCGGCCATCACCCTCACCCTTAACGGCCTCGCCCAGGCGCTCGAGCAGCTCGGAGCCCTCTTCCATAATGGTGAGGTCGGCCGAGAAATCGGTATCGAACACGTACTCAAAGCCCACGCGGCGCAGCGCACAGGCCAGGCGCTCGACGGTTGCCTCCTCGCGCGGAATGCCGAGCTCCTCGCCCCAGGCGCTACGCACGGCCGGCGCAATCTGCACCAGCACGATCTTGTCGGGATCGGCGATGGCGTCGAACACGGTCTCGGTATCGTCACGCTCGCGCAGGGCGCCCGTCGGGCAATGCGTGATGCACTGACCGCACGCGACGCAATCGGTCTTGCCGATCGGCGCACGCCCACGGGTGCCCACGGCGGTGTGCGTGGCGCGGTTGGTCAGGTCCCAAATCCCTAAGCCCTGTACGCTCTCGCACACCTTGATGCAGCGCATGCATTTAATGCACTTGTCGTTATCGCGGATGATGGGGAAATCGAAGTCCCAGCCCTCGCGCGCCAGATGCTGCTCGTACGGCAGATAGAAGATGCCCAGGTCGTTGGCGATGGTCTGCAGGTTGCAGTTACCACTGCGCACGCAGCTCGTACAACGCGAGTCGTGCTGGGACAGCAACAACTGCACGTTGGTGCGACGCGCCTCGCGGGCCTTGGGGCTGTTGGTGTGGACCACCATGCCGTCGAGCACGTAGTTGTTGCAGGCGGCAACCAGCTGGTCGCAGCCCTCAACCTCGACCACGCACACGCGGCAACCGCCGATCTCGTTTAGATCGCGCAGGTAGCACAGGGTGGGAATCTGGATGCCGACGGACTTGGCCGCGTCCAGGATCGTGGTGTGCTCGGGCACCACGACCTCGCAATTATCGATAGTGAGCTTGACCATGTTGTGCGCTCCGTTTTCGCTGTTGTCGCCGACGGTGGTTTTGTTGAGCTCTACCATTCCAGGTTCCTCCCTCCGCGGAACGCGCCAAAACCAAAGTGGTCGCAACGCAGGCAGCGGCTTGCCTCCTGGCGCGCCTCCTCCTCGGTAAGGCCCTGCTCGACCAGATTCCAATCGTGAATACGCTCGCCGGTCTCGCGCTCACCCAGCTCGCAGCGGCCGCACTCGTGCTTGCCCTTAAACTGAACGGTCGGCAGCTCCACGTCGAGCTTGATCTTGTGGTCGAAGCCCAGATAGCGGTCGATGTTTGCCGAAGCCACGCGGCCGGCGTTGATGGCACGGATGACGGTGGCGGGGCCGGTCTGGCAGTCGCCGCCGCTAAAGAGGCCATCGAAGTTGGGCACGGCACCGTCCGAGTCGGTGACCACGCAACCCCACTTGCAGGCGATGCCCATGTCCTCAAACGGCTTGGAATCGATGTCCTGGCCAATGGCGACAAACACGCGCTCGCAGGGGATGACGCGCTCGGGCGTAGCGGCGGCACGCGGAGCCGGACGACCGCGGCGGGGCTCGCCGATAATCTGCGGTTGCACGCGCAGGCCGCTCACGCGACCATCTTCGCCCGTCTCGATGGCGAGCGGTGCCGTGAGCTCCAGAACCTCGCAACCCTCGGCCTGGGCGCCGGCAATCTCGGCGTCCTGGGCCGTCATATCGCAGATGCGACGGCGGTAGACGATGCTCACCTTTTCGGCACCGCAGCGCACGGCAGAGCGCGCCACGTCCATGGCCACGTTGCCGCCGCCGATGACGCACACGCGCTGGCCGCTCAGGTCGGGCAGCTCGTCGTCTCCGATGGCGCGCAGCATCTTGACGGCCGACTCCACGCCGGGCGCCTCTTCACCCGGAAGGCCGAGCTTCTTGTCGCTATGGGCACCGATGGCCAGGTAGACGGCATCGAACTCGTCGCGCAGGCGAGCGAGCTCCTCGCCGTTCACGGAGTGATCGAGCTCAACGTCGATGCCGGCGCTCAAGATCCAGTCGATCTCGGCCTGCAGGCGCTCGCGCGGCAGACGATAGCTGGGGATGCCGTAGCGCAGCATGCCGCCCAAGTGGTGGCGCTGCTCAAAAATGGTCACCTTGTGGCCCATCACGGCCAGGTAGTAGGCACAGGAAAGGCCAGCCGGGCCGCCGCCGATCACGGAGACGCGCTTACCGGTGTTGTCCACTACATGCGGCTTGTGGTCGTTGAGGTCACTGTGCTCAACGGCAAAACGCTTGAGGGCGAGGATGTTCATGGGGTCGTCGACCATGCCACGGCGGCAATGCATCTCGCAGGGATGCTCGCACACCAGGCCGCAAACGAGCGGCAGCGGGTTATTCTTGCGGATGACCTTGACGGCATCGGCATAGCGGCCGGCCTCGACGAGCGAGATGTAACCAGGAATGTCGACGTGTGCCGGGCAGCCCGAGACACACGGAACGCGGGCCTCGCGGTCAAAGCCGCAGGAGTGCTCACGGATGTGGTGCTCAAAATCGTCACGGAAGCCGCGAATGGCCGTAAGCGCCATGGCGCCGGCCTCGTAGCCGATGGCGCAGTCGCTCGAAAGGTAGATGGTGCGGGCGGTGCGCTCACTCAGATTGAGCGTGGACTCGTCAGCACGCCCTTCGAGCACGTCGGCGAGCAGGTCGCTCAGCGCGCTCAGGCCCACGCGGCAGGGCGTGCACTTGCCGCAGCTCTGGGTGGAGCACAGGTTGACGAGCGCTGCCGTAAACTCAACGGGACACGGGGCGAGCGAACTCACCGCCAGACGACGTCCAAGCGCATCGTGCAGGTCGTCCATGACGGCCTGAGCGTGGCTGCGTTCCATTACGTGCAGTCGAGCCATAAGATCCTCTCTGCAGCCTCAGGCGAGGCCGGCGAAATGCACGCACAACACTGACCTAAAAAGTTGTTACGGTTCGGCAGGCGGTATAAAATGTCACCTCAGCGGTAAAATGAACGCAGATAAATGCCATATTTGATAAAACGCGTTAAAATGACAATGCCCGCCCACAATCACGCGGGCATTGCAGGCATGCGGTCAGCGACCCTGTTGCTTTTACTTAAGCTCGGGCCAGTAACCTTGTTGGCCTCGATCATGTCGTCGAGAACTGCGACCTCATCGGGCACGGTCTTGTTCAGCAAAGGCCTAGCGCCTTCTCGTACAACTCGATCGCAGAGCTTTCGGAGTTCAGCTGCTGCATCATAGGCCCTGCTGGAACAGAGGAATGTTGTCGCGGCTGATACCCGGGGCGTCTGCCAATGTAGGCAGGCAGCTCGACCATGGCGTCGTAGGCATGTTGAGCGCCTTGTTCTCGCAACGACCAGGAAGCGCTGCTTGGCGTCGTTCTTCAGGCCAGCGGCAATCCGTCGCCGTGGCTGCGCATAGAACGTGCTCTCGTCGATCTCGCCCGTCTTCTCGTAGTGATCGATGAGGTTCTTCTCGCGTTTCAACCTCATTCGCACGGTGCGTTGGAATGCTCGACGAACTCCTGCGCAGTAGTAGTTCAGATGTGAGGTACTCCGGAAGCACCCGGTCCGTAGCGACGTAGTACCAGCTGCCTTGTGTGGCGGTTCTACTCGGGGTGCTCGTCGGCGGTCTCGCTTCTTTATGAGCAGCCCATGCCCTTGGGTAGAACGCGCGGGATCTTGCTCCTGATGTACCGCGCAGCTGTGAGCACTTCTTGTGACGGATCGAGAACCAACAAAGTGGCGACCAGTCGTACTCGACATCGTCGATATCGAGCGCGGCGCAACCACGTCGATAATCGCGATTGGCATTCGCAGATGTTGATGACGAGCGTTGGGACGGCACGCAGCCCCGGAGACGATGCGGCAGGGTTGGAGAAGTTGAGAATCCAGTAGTCCTTCTGGCGTACTTCTCGCGTCATGATCAGTCGAGGGGAAGATGGTGCGCATGGTAGGCAGGCCGCGCAACCGCAATTCCTGGCCCGCAGCCGTGACGCAGCGGAATCTTCTCGTCCTGCTGCGCATGGCGTAGCCACCCACGCGCATCTGGGCAAACACGAAGCTCGCGTCGGTGCGTCTCCTTGTCGGTGGTCACCGTGAGCTTGATGTCCGGCGAGGTCCTCGTAAATCCAGTCCACGAGCACGCCGATCTTGCGCTGGCGCCCTCGATGTCGTACAGACAATCTCGTCGAGCTCGTCCTTGCGGGCGATGGACTTGACGACCGGGGTAAAGGTGGATCCGCCACCACACAGAGTAATGATCATTGTTTACTGCCCTTCTCAATTGCGTTTCGACCTGTCGCGCATCTCGGCAACCTTCATGCAAAGATCTGGATATTGCCGTTGCGGTTGATGCCTGTTGGGCGTGGTTGATGAGGTCCTCATTGATGAGGTCGGTTCTAACGTTCACGCGGAGACGCGTAAAGCAGTTCTCGAGCTCCTCGATGTTGTCCTGCCACCAGACTGCGACCGGTCGGCAATACCTGCATCACGCCCTCTGGAGCTGCGGCAACAGCGCCCTGCCTCACCGCGACAGACGCGGCGGCCCGCCTCGGCACGGACTCGGCGACCGACCTCCTCGCGACCAGGCGTGTGGAGTTGAGCTTGATGAGAGGTGAAGAGGAAGAAGTACAGAGCGGCTGACGACTCCAGCACCACATCCGGCCAGTTGGTCTTGTCGACACCGAGACCAGGTTGGAAACCACGATGTTGATGATGCCGCCTGCAGTCGAAGCGGGCACGAGAGGACCTGAGCAGGACCAGGAAGATGCGAAGAACCGAGGAACGACAAAGAGCACGGGAGCGGCAAAGAAAGAGGAAGTCCATGGGCTCGGTCAACAGGAGAGCACGGCGGTGATGATCAGCGGATGATAACGGCCTTGGTCTTATCCTTATCCCTTGTGCGGTGACGATAAAGGCGAGACCGATACCGATGTAGGGCCACAGGTTGTTGAAGGTGTAGCTGTTGAAGTAGGTGCTACGGAGAAGGGCTGGCCCGTCATTGCATCTCGGCGATGATGGGGTAGGCCGGCGATAACCGATCGCCCAGCGTCGGGCCACCACATCGGAGAACTGGAACGGGGTGTAGATGAGGTGGTGCAACCGGTGGGAACGAGCGCTTGTTGAGCATGCCGTAGATAAACAGACGATGTTGCCCGACTCCAATGAGCCGGCAACGGGAGATGGCGCCTGAACCGAGGCCAAACGATGCAGAAGCCAGCGCCCAGATCCAGGAAATGATGATCATGATCGAACGGGAACGCGAGAACATCAGCAATGGGAACTGCTTGTTCGAGTACTTGTTGAACACGGCACCGTGATGCAACCAAGAATGATGCTGCCAACACGCCGGTATCGAGCACTGAATGCCCATAACGTGCCTGGCCGGTTCCGGTAAGACCGAGCATGCCGCTCCATCGGCAAGAGAGCCGGTGGCGTGGCACGATGTTGTTAGCCTGCGGAACAGGAAGAACGACATCAGGGCGATCAACGAAGCATGGCCCTTGTTCTTCTTTGCCGGCGCCGGATGCCCACGCAGAACAGAATGAGAGGTTGTTGATGATAAACAGCGATGGAGACAACGGCGCAAGCTGGAACGGACCGAGCCCAGTACGACCAGCGCAGATGGTCTTGTTGGTCGAATGATGCCCACGATGAGCAGGATGCGGCAACCAGATACATCATCGGCTGAACGATCGACTTCGCGAACACCTCCAACGGCGCTAAATTGAATTTTTGCACGAGCGGTACTCCTTCCTTTTCCGCAAATTAAGACAGATGCGCCCGACAAGACCATATAACGATGTGTGGGCACGTTATGCCAGAACCAGGTTCTCCACAGGTTAACAATGTGTAACAGATAACTCTTCTCGGCATCGGTAACGACAACGTTATAGGTAGACGACAAGTGGGGCTATGGCGTCCGCGCACGAGAATGCACGGATACGCCGATCGATTCGAACAGCGCGTCTCCGTTGATTTGCCCTGCCGTAGATCGACGCTGCTGTGCGAAACTGCAGGTACAACGAAACGTTCGTGGCAGCAGTGTTATCGAGGTCGTAGCATAGCGTCAGAAACAATCGCGAGCACGTCGCGAACAAGCTGGACGAAACAATCAAACGATCGGAGCGGCGGCATGGTGGCTGACGATATGCAGCGTAATAAAACCTGCTCTTCTTCGCTCATTGGAGCCCATACCCTTGATAATCTGCAGCACGGCCCGCAAGTGCATACCCTTGCGATAGAACTGCTGATCTCGAGCAGCAACGATTCTCGCGAGACGCTTGCGCCACGCTCCAAAGGCTGATATGGTTGCGAGCGATGAGACTTATCGTTGATGTCGACATTGAGCTCGACGAAGCATCTGAACAAGTCTCGGAAATCACGAGGTTGACGGTGGGGATGACTCCAAAAGATGCAAGGGTCAATCGTACGCGTCTGAAGTCTCCTGCAACGCGTGGTCTTTCGACGCCTCGTTGATGGCATCGCCGGATGACGGCCAAAGCATAGGCTGACCGATGACGATGAGCTCGAGCCATCGTCCGAAGTGACCATTGCGACGTTGTTGTTAAAAACTCGCTTGATAACCACGGTACCCACCACAAGAATTTACTGGAAAGCCAGACGACAGGCTCTTTAACGCAACAGGCCGGAAGCATGCTCACGAAGAGTCGAGTTCTCCGAGCGTCGCACACGATAACAAGACCGGACGAAGCCGGCGGCGACGCGTCAAATCGACTCGACGAGGGCTGGCCCGCGTCGACATGGTCACCTGGCAACAAGCGCATGGAAGCCTCCCTCAAGCTTAACAGTGTCATTCCGATATGCAGCATCACCTGAGCAGAGTCGTCGGACATGATGCCCAGCGCGCTCAGTCGGAAACAGCGCCGCGACGGTGCCGGAAATAAGGCACACCGTTCCCTCTGGGAACCACGCAACGCCATCGCCCGGCACGGCTGCTAAGCGGGTCATTGGTATTTTCAGATGAACAAGCTCGCGGAAACGGAGCGAGATTTCGAACTCGGAAGCTGCAGTCTTCGTCATCCGAACCGCCCATCAGGCAGAAAAACCAGGCGTCCTTCATAAATAAAGCCCAACCAAAATCAAGCGAATGCATCCATAGAGACGCACCCGTTCAAAGACTTTTAGCCCACGTCCAGGGATCGGCAACCTTCCGCATTTTTACGGGAGCTATTGTGACAAGCCCAAAGCCGGAACAACCATTATGACCGATGAACGGTATTTTCTTCGATAAACGGTTGCGTAATGAGACGTTTCTTCTGCCGGCACCCAGGGACACCCTTTCTCTTCGCATGCAACTTTTAGATGAAGAGCTCGCATTCCTTCCGCGCGACGCAAACCTTGCTCAGCATCTGGGAAACAGCGGATAGTTTGTTGGAATCAAGCTTGCGAGCACCTCGCGGACATACGGCGATGCAGCGCATGCAGGAGATGCACGCCTCGCCAGCTGCTCGTTTGGGGTCACCCTTGTCGATAGCACAAACGGGGCACGCCGCGGCGCATGCACCGCAGGAGACGCAATCCTCTGTTGCCTCGGGTGCCATGCGGTGGCCTCCGGCTTGTTTATAAGGACGGTTGCCGGGAATAGAGGGCTCGGACGCATCCTCAGCCAACAGCTTTTGCTGAATTTGCTGCGCAAACTCTGCGAGCTGCGCCTCATCCTGCGCATCCGGACGACCGGCAGCAAACTGTCGCGCAATGGAATGTTCTGCAATGGCCGCAACTGCCGCGATCACCCGGAATCCCGCATGCTTCGCAACGTCCTCCAGCTCTACGAGCGTGTCCTCAAACGCGCGGTTTCCGTATACACAAACCAAAACAGCCCGAGCCCCGTTGCCGCGCACCATGCCCAACCGGTCAGCCACCACAGCCGGGATTCTACCGGCATACGCCGGCACAGAGATTACGGCCACGTCGTCCTCAGTCATCGAGACAGCGCTGAAATCTAGCCCGCTATCGGTCAGATCGACGGTAACGGTATTCTTGCCCAGTGCCCCGGCCACAAGGCCAGACACCTTCCGCGTTCCACCCGTCGGACTAAACACAATTTCGAATACGCTCATCGAGACACCCTCCCCTACGCCTGGCAACGCGTCAAGCCGCTTTCACATTCAGACAGAGTATACGGCGCATGGGGGGGGGAGCTCCCCGTTTTGGTGCGCTAGGCAGCCCGATACACCAACCCATACTGCCCGCCTTTTCGGTTTGCATAATTCCCGGTACAGATTGCATATATTTACTGGATACCGCCGCGTTCTCCTGAGGTACCCCATCCTGGCCCGTGCAAAAAACGGAGTATTCTGCAACGTGACCGCGCCAGCACCGCCGCGGGTGGGCAAAACTGTAGGGCGCCGTATCATTTTAAGTCCCGACATGGCGAGAATGACGCGCCCCTGCTCCGGAAAACGGCGAAATCTGACTCGGAACGCTCGCTAGGGATATCCGAAGGCCACCGTTGGCGACGTCGAATCATATGCAGACAACTCGAACTGCAGAATACTCCAAAAAATGCACGGCGCACCCCATAGGACCCATTGCTGCATGGCGGAAAATAGGTCCTCAGCATCCCCCAGATGCATTCCCGAGAACATCACGTTTGAATTAGCGATGGACACGGCAAACAAAAGGGCCCGAGCGTTATTTGCTCGGGCCCTTAGCTTGTCTCACGCTAGCGCGCGATGCGCATCTTACTTGCGCTTGCCGCCGCCGTCGCCGGGGCGACGGGAGCTGCCACCGCGCTTGCCGCCACGGCTGTTGCCGTAGCTGCCACGGTTATCGCGACCGCCGGCACGGCCGCCACGGGAGCCGGCCTGGTTGCCGCCACGACCACCACGATAGCCGCCGCGACGCTCTTCGCGGGTATCGTCGTAGTTGCGCCAGTCATCGCGACGATCGCGGCTGGCACGCGGGTCACGACGATCGCGCGACTCGTTAGAACGACCACCGCCGCCGCGGCCGCCAGAGCCGCGAGCACCCTCGCGACGCTCGCCGCCGCGGCTACCGCGCTCTTCAAAGCGCTTGCCGCCACGGGACTCACCGCCACGGGCAGCACGCTCACCACGACCCTCGCCGCCGCGACGCTCATCACGGCCGCCGCGCTCGTCATCGCGACCGGAACGACGACGGTCGCCCGCACCACGCTTGCCGCCACGCGAGCCACGGCCCTCGTCCTCGCGCTCAACACGGCGACGACCGCCGCGGTCCTCGTCCTCGCGGCGACGGCGATGCGCCTCGCCCTGGAACTGCTTGGCACGACGCTCGGCACGGTTGCCACGCGGGGCCTGCTTGACGGCGTCAGCACCGCCGCGCTCCTCGGCAGCCACCTCGCGGGCCACGCTCTCCACAGCCTCGTCCACGCGAGCCTGAACGCCCTCGCGCACGCGGGTCTTGCCGCCGCGCTTGGGACGGCTCGGACGCTCGCCGTCGCCGCGGCGCTCGTCGCGACCGCGGTTGGAACGACCGGCAACATCGCCGTAATCGTCGCCGTTGCGCTTGCCGTCGCGACGCGCCTGCTCAAGCTTCTTCTTGCTCTTGGACTTGCCGCGCTTGGTCTTCTTCTTCACCTTAAAGGCCGCAGGATCGCGCTCGGGGTCAACCGCGGGCGGATTGGGGCCCACATGCAGGTCGCCGGCCTCGTAGATGTCGGCGGTCTTGTCCATGAGCTTCTCGATCTCGTAGAACTCATCGACATCCTGCTCGGTCACAAACGTGATGGCCCAGCCCAGCTCGCCGGCGCGGCCCGTACGGCCAATACGGTGGATGTAGTCGGTCGGCTCGGCCGGCACGTCAATGTTCACGACGTAGCGCACGTCGCTGATGTCGATGCCGCGGGCGAGCACGTCGGTTGCCACCAACACGTCGACGGTACCGTCGCGGAAGGCCGAAAGGGCACGCTCGCGCTGAGCCTGGCTGCGGTTGCCGTGAATCGCGGCGGCCTTGATGCCCTTGCGCTCCAGACGACGGCAGCAGCTGTCGGCGCGGTGCTTGGTGCGCATAAAGACGATGGTGCGCTCCGGGCCCTCCTTCTTGAGGAACTCGGGCAGCAGATTGTTCTTGGCCTCGATGGACACCGGGAATACAAACTGGTCGACGGTGTCGGCGGTCGACGTGGCGGGCGCGATCTCCACGC
This sequence comes from Collinsella sp., assembly GCA_046976245.1. GTDB lineage: Bacteria > Actinomycetota > Coriobacteriia > Coriobacteriales > Coriobacteriaceae > Collinsella. The sequence goes on from JBKWEB010000001.1 coordinate 89,351, forward strand.
GTGCCGGGTCGCTCACCAGGTCGGTGATCTCGCCCACGGCCTCCTCGTCGAGCGTGGCCGAGAACAGCAGCGTCTGACGCTCGGCCGGCGTCTCGCGCACAATGCGGCGGACGGCGGGCAAAAAGCCCATGTCGAGCATGCGGTCGGCCTCGTCCAGCACCAGCACCTTGACCTCGTCCAGGTGGCAGGCGCCCTGCTCGATCAGGTCGACCAGACGGCCCGGCGTAGCGACCAGGATGTCGCAGCCGTACTTGAGTGCCGCGGTCTGCGGCTTGTAGCTCACGCCACCCACGACGGTCACGGCGACATGGCCGGTGACGTCGGCGATCTTGCTCGCAACCTCGTCGATCTGCTGGGCAAGCTCGCGCGTGGGGGTGATGACGAGCATCACGGGGCCACGGCCGTTGCCCTCGAGCTTTTTAGCACCGCGACGACGGTTGCGGCCGCCGCGCTCGCGCACGGGTTTGGGAGGAGCGATGTGCTCCAGATTGTTCATGGTCGGCAGCAAAAAGGCGGCCGTCTTGCCGGTGCCGGTCTGAGCGGCGGCAAGCAGGTCGCGACCCTCGAGCACTACGGGAATCGAGCCGGCCTGAACAGGCGTCGGCGCCGTGTAGCCCAGGTTCTCGATGGCACGAAGCATCTCGTCGGAAAGGCCTAGCTCGTCAAAGGCGGGCAGACTCTCGGTAGCGGACTCGACGGCCTGGGCAGCATTGGCCTCATCGGCGGCATCGAAGGCAGCCTGGGTCATGGCCTCGCGGGTCTCGTCCAGAATCTCGGCGTCCGTGACGTCGGATACAGAATTACGCATATGTCGTTGTTCCTTATCTGCACGCGTTATGGGCACGGCATGCGGCCGCGCGGGCGTGCTTGGTAGTGCGCTAATACATACAAAAACGGGTGCGCACAGAGAGGACGTTGCTCAGCACGCTGGCGATCGCTTTGGCAGCCCTATCACGCGCCGTCCAGACGCAGCAGCTCTAAGCGATGGAGCAGATTCGCCGCCGGTTAGTATACCCGTGCTTCGCATGCCCCCACGTAAACCACAGATGACGAGGCGGACGGGGCGGGCCTGGCTGATTGTCTCAATCTGTAACATCTACAGGGCAAATCTTCCTCTACGTGTTACAGATCGAGACAAACGGTCGACACGGCTCACAAACGTCTCAATCTGTAACAGTTAACGAGTAAAATCGGCCCTAATTGTTATAGATCAAGACAGAGGGGGATTTCCGTCCAGTCCAAACCAAATCTCTCAGTCTTCCTGCAATTTTGAACATGTGGCCTATAATGTTGCTTTGGTTACACTATTTATTGTGCAGCCATTTAATACGTCGCCCACCGGGGCCATTAATTCCTATCGCCATATTGGCTAGGAAGCAATCAAAGGAGGTATCCGTGGCAGCAGAGACGCCTTGCTCGGTCCTCTATAACGATATTCGCTCGTTCGGCGGTCTTAAACATCTCGAGATCGCCCGAATGCTCATCAATGGAAACTCTTATCTCGGCAGTACCCTGCTCGAGAAATGCTCTTCCAACCGCTCGTATCTCACCCGTTACATCGTCCATCGCAAGCCTGACCAGTGCGCACCCTCCATCTACAGCGACTTTACCGTCACCACACTCAACCTTTCCTCGGCAATCTGCAGCAAGCTCGGCGGCGGCGAGTCCGCCTATCGGGCAATCGCCGAGCACTATCGCGGTCCGGCCGCCAACGAAATGATGTCGGCTCTCGCCAGCTACAAGCTGGACAGCCGCCTATATGCAAATGCCCTCAATCGCATCGACAACTTCGACGGCAATGCCGTGCGCGAGAAAAGCACGCTTTACCTTATGCTCTTTGTGGCAACGGGGGCGCTCGCCGATCCCGTTCAGGGCGTGGCCACCGTCGAGCGCTTTTGCAGCAGCAAGACGGGCGGGCACTTCGGCACCACCGAAACTACCGTCGGACGTGGCTTTATGAACAGCCTGGAACAGCCGCGCATCGTCGCCCCCAACCTCGGTCTGCTCAGAACCCATGCCGACAACTGCGCCGACATGCAAATCCATCCCCTCACACGCGATCCGCGCGGCACCGTGATTGGTTCTTTGCCCAAAACCTCGCCCAGCATCACCGATGTGGGCGCCGACGCATCGCGCGAGCATCTTCGCATTTGGCTCGAGGGTGAGCACTGGTACGCCCAGGGCCTTGGATCGACCAACGGCACAGTGCTCGAATCGGGCGCGGGCGACGGCGATATTGTGATTGAGCCGCCGCGCGACCAACGCGAGCCCGGCAAAGTCTATCCCCCCGTGGAAATCGCCAACAGCGACAGGCTCCATCTGGGTCTCTACACGACATTCCTTGTCATTGTGGACTAGCACGGACGGCGATCGGAAGACGGTCGCCGTCCGCCTTTCGTCTTCTACCTTCTGCGTCGCAAACGACAATACTCAGCGGCATACGTGGGCAGTGCGGCTATCATGGTTCTTTACCGATATCCGCACTGCTCACGTATACGCGCGGCAACCCATGCCAGACAAAGGAACGCCATGGATACTACCGATAGCGCCTATGGCGACAAACTCATCCGTCTTGACACGTTCGACACCGCCGTGGCGGTCAACCCCAGCGCCGAGGACGAGGCCAAGCGTCGGTTTATGACGCTTATTCTCCAGACGGCCCACCGCAACAACGGCAACATCGGGCACGTGCTGTGCGCGACCAACACGAGCGGCGAGGTCTTTGCCGTCAAGCTACTCAAGGACAACGCCATCCTTTCCGGCCAAGCCCCCGATCGCTCCGCCGAGCAATCGGCCGCGCACCTGGCCAATACCGCCGCGCTGTTCGAGGAGTACCGTCACCTGTGCACCGTCTCGCACCTGCGCGGATTTCCGCGCGTCTATGGCTACGGTTCTTGCGAGGACGATCCGATCATCCTCATGGAGTGGGTCGAGGGCACCTCGCTCAAGCAGGCGCTGCCTCTGCTTCCTCACGACGCCTCGGGCGGGCTGACCACCCAGATGGTCGCCGCCGTCGGAAACGCCGTGCTTCGTGCGCTCTTGATGACCCAAGGCCTCGTGAATCCGGTCGTCCATCGCGACCTTTCGCCTGCCAATATTATGTTCCGCACCACCAGCCGAACGCTCGAGCAGCAGATTGCCGATTGCTCCTTTGACCCCTGCCTCATCGACATGGGCTCCGCGACCATGGCTCTCGGCGACGACACGATCACCCGGCGCGCCGACATCTGGCGCTTTGCCACGCCCGCATACGCCGCGCCCGAGATGCTCACGCAGGATATCGAAGGCATCGCGGCCCTTCGCCGCTCGCCCGCCATCGACGTCTATGCGCTTTCGAGCATTCTGTACCAGCTCTACAGCGGTCGTAAACCGTTTGACTTTGAGTCGACGGACGCCGCTGCAACCGGCTCGTTCTATCTCGTAAAGACCAAGACCAAGCCGGCACCGCTCGAGCCGCGCTGCGAGGGCGATGAAGCGCTCGTCCAAATCATCATGAAGGGTCTCTCAGTCGAGCAGTGCGATCGTCCCACCGAGCAGCAGATGCTCGAGGTGCTCTCGGCATACCTCACCGATGCCGAATCCGAGGGCCGCGAAGGCGCGGGCAGTGACGCCGCAATCGACATCGACTCCGGTACACACCTTAAGGTCGACGTCGCCGGCGAGCGCGCGCGAGAGATCCTGGAGCAGGCCCGGCACGATGCCATGACCCGCCGCCGCTTTATTATCGGTGGCGTTGTCGCAGCCGTTGCGGGGCTCGGCGTTATCGGGGCGGCAACCCATGGCTTTGGCATCCCCGACTACCTTGACGGCATCCGCGGTTCACTTGATGACTACACCTGGGATCAGCTGCAGGAGATTTCACTCAAGATTAAGGCCGCCGAGACCCGTAGCGACGCGCGCGAGATTGCCAAGCGCTATCACTTGCTCGATGCCGATGGGCATATCCCCTATCCGTGCGCCAAGCGTGTCACGCTCACCAACGGGCTGGAGGTCGGCGCGCAGCTTGTGGGCATCCGCCACGATGAGCTTCTGGACGGGACGGGCAAGGCCGGACTGACGTTTATGTTCGATGCGGGTATTGCCGAGCGCAACGCTACGGCTGAACCGCCGAGCGCCGGCTGGGCAGATTGCGAGCTGCGGGAATGGCTCAACGGCGACGGCCTTAAGCTGCTGCCCAACGAGTTACGCGCACTCATCAAATCCGTCAAAAAGATCTCGAATAACGTTGGCGCCGCCAACAGTGCATCGTGTCTGAGCGAGTTGCCTGCAACCCTTTGGCTGCCCGCCATGGTCGAGCTGTGCGGTACGCAACCGCCCGATTCGTTTGCCGAGGACTATCACTACCTGGCAGACATCTACAACGGCGAGGGCAAGGAGTATCAGCTCTTCCGCGAGCTCAAGGTGAGTGCGTATTCCACCAACTCGACCATGGTGCGCCAGTGGAAAGGTAAGGACACCTGCTGGTGGGAGCGCACGGTGAGCCCCGACACGTCGGAGACCGAAGGCACGCTCTACATAAACCGCGTGGGACACGACGGCGACGTCTTTATGTACGCAACGCCCGCGGACAATCCCAGAAAGCGAACCTGCGTGGTTCCTGGGTTCTGCATTTAGGGAGCGAGTGTCTTGCCGCGGCGGCGGGCGCTCCCCCGGGATTTGTCTCGATCTGTAACATCTAGCAGGTAAAACCGGGTCTAGTTGTTACAGAACGAGATAAACCCCAACCCCGCGAGACAACATCTCGATCTGTAACAGTAAGGGGTCAAAAACCGCTCCAGATGTTACAGAACAAGACATTTGAGTTGACCCCGGACGGTTTATCTCGATCTGTAACGTTTAGAGGTCATATTTCCCGCCAGATGTTACAGATTGAGACGCTAGCCTGCCGAGAGCTTCGCCTCATAAATGTGACTCAAATGTGTCGATATTTCCTCGCCAATGTTGCGCAACAGGAGCCCTTTCGGCGGTCGTAACGTACGAATTGTCATAGGTACCCCTTCAACGATTGGGAGAAGAAATGGCAAAGTACGCACCTAAACATTTGGAACCCTCAGGCGGCGCCGAGCCCCGTCACGCATTCGCGGGCCACAAGACCGCGCGACTCGCCGTCACCGCAGCCACCACCATCGCAATGACTGGTTCGTCGTTGCTCGCCCCGTTCTCGGCATTTGCCAACGATGCGAACGACACCACGGCACAGGACGCAATCATGTCCCCGCTCGCCGTCCACGCCGGCGAGGCGGCAGGCTCCGCAGTAAAGACAAACGCCCAGAAGATTGCCGACTTGCAGGCCGCAATCGACGTCGCAAAGACTGCCGAGGCAGAAGCCAAGTCCGACTACGACACGGCGGCTGCCCCCTATACCGAAAAGCAGACGGCCCGCGACAACGCACAGACCACCTACGACGCTTCCGTCTCCGACAATTCACAGGCAGAAGCCGCCGCGCGCGCCGAATACGCCCGCCAACTCGATGAAAGCGTCAAGGCGGCCGACAGCGCCAGCGCCACGCTGAAGGATGCCCAGAGCAAGCTCGACACGGCCAAGGCCGATGCCGAAAGCAAGACGAAGGCACTCGACTCCGCAAAGCAGGCGGCAGCCGACGCGCAGACCAAGCTTGAGGAAGCCCAGAAGGCAGCCGCCAACGCAACGCCGGAGGAAATCAAGGTCGCCGAGCAGGCTGCCGCAGATGCGCAGGCCGCTCTGGACCAGGCAAAGGCCGCAAAGTCCGCTGCCGACTCCGCGCTCGCCGATGCCCAGCAGGCCCAAAGCGCCGCACAGAGCGCTTACGACGAGGCGGCAGGCACGCTGACTTCCGCCCAGCAGGCAAAGACCGCCGCGGATGGTAAGGCAGCTGACGCGCAGGCAGCGTATGACAGCGCGCAGGCCGATTTGGCCGCCGCAAAGGCAGGCGCCGCTGGGCCGGAGTATGATGCCGCCCAGGCAAAGGTCGATGCGGCCAAGGCCGATCTTGAGGCCGCAAAGAGCGCCCAGGCAAACGCTGAGAAGGCTCTGGAAAACGCCCAGCAGGATCAGACTCAGAAGCAAACTAATCTTGCCGCAGCACAATCGGAGCTTGATGCCGCAAAGCAGAATGCCGAGCAAAAGAAGTCCGAGCTCGATACCGCGAATGCCGCAGTCTCCGCAAAGGACAAGGCCGTCGAGGACGCGAAGGCAGCCCATAGCGCCGAGCTTGCCAAGCTCGATGAGGCGAATAAGGCCGTCGAGGACGCGAAGGCAGCAAAGACGGCCGCAGACGAGGCGGCCGCGCAAGCTCAGAACGAGCTGCAGTCAGCCCAAGCCGCGGTTCAATCCGCCCAGATTGCCGTTAACGCCGCTCAGCAGACGGCAGACTCTGCCGAATCCACGCTCAAGCAGGGTGCTATCGGGTTCTTTAAATCCGTTGGCGCCAATGAGGCGGTCTCGATTATCGAAAACTGCAAGTATAAGGATGCCACCCATGTTGGCGATGACGACGATGCGACCTCGCTCGACAATATGGTCTCAGCAGTCACCTTCATGAAGTCAATTAACAGCTACCGCGTTTCCGTTGGCTTGAATCCGCTCAACGTAACGTACAACCTTGTCGCGGCGGCAATTGCCGATGCGAACTGGTCAAGTTCGAACATTGAGCACGCGAAGCAGTTTAGGGTCGCAGAGAATCTCTCGTGGAACTACAGCGACCCCTGCCAGGGGTGGATTACGGAGGAGAAGGCGTATTTTGACGAGGCGGTAGCGGCCGAGTTTAGTGTCCACAACCTCGCAGGAAAGGCTGCATACGACTTCTATCGATCACATGACAGAGTCATCAACAGTTACGTCACCAAAAATTGTGGTAAGAATGCAATGGTGGGTCATTACATCAATTGCATTAATCCCAACAGCACAGTCATGGGTACCGGTCTCAGCACCGCCCGTAATAACAAATACGGAGACACCGCCTCCTTTACAGCGCAGACATCTCCGTCATGGGGATATGACCACGATTGGACAAGCGCTACTATGTCCGTCGACGAGTTCGAGCAGACGCTTAACGACTACGTCAACGGACTCAAAAACGCGGGAAGCAAACTCGAGACTGCCAAGAAGGATCTTGCCGGCAAGCAAGCCGCACTCCAGCAGGCATCCCAAAACAAGCAGAAGGCCGACGAAACTGCAAGCGAAGCCGCATCCGCGGTCGAGCAAAAGCAGCAGACAGCACACAATCAAAGCGTCAACGTCGCTACCGCCGCAGCTGCCGTAACCACAGCCCAGTCGGAACGCGATGTCGCGCAAAACACTGCGGATGCGGCTAGTGCGCAGGCGGCAGCCGCGCAAGCCGCAGTCACTCAAAAGCAGGGTGACGTCGACGCCGCCCAGGCAGCATATGACCAGGCGCAGCAAACAGTCGCAGTACGGGCAACGGATCTCGAAAACGCAAAGAACGCCGTTGCAGACAAGCAGACCGCCTACGCCGCCGCTAGCGATGAGCTCGCAAAGTATTCTGCCGATGTTGCTGCGGCTCAGGAGAGGGCCGATAAGGCTCATCAAGCGCTTGATGAAGCCACGGCGGTCCAGGTATCTGCCCAGAGCGCTCTCGAAAAGGCGAAGCTCGACGAGGCTGCCAAGAAGCAGGCCCTCGCTATCGCCAAGGACGGCGTCGAGGCCAAGGCGGCGACCGCGGAGCACGCCGCGAGCGATCTGACCACGGCGAAAAACGACTTTGCCTCGAAGAAGGCCCATGCCGACGCCCTGAGCAACGCAGCCGATAATCTTGCCACCGCCGAGGCGGCCAAGAAGGACGCCGACGCAGCGGTAACCGAGGCCGAAGTCGCCCTTGGTGCAGCAAACGACGCCATCGCGAACGCCGAGCAGGCGGTCGAGAATTCTCAGGCCGCATCGGATGCCGCTGCCGCCGCCCTCGGAAAGCTCAAGTCCGTCAACGTCGAAAACGGCATCGCAACCGGCTCCGATGCAAACGCGAACGACACCCTCAACGCCCTCTTTGCCAAGTGCGTCGTCGCCAAGCAGGCTGAACATGATGCGAAGGCCGCACTCGATGCCGCCCAGGCAACTCTTGACGAGGAGACGCCCGCCTATACCGCGGCGCTCAATGCCTACAACGAGGCAAAGGCGAAGCGCGTGGCCGCCGAGCAAGCCCTGAAGGACGAGATTGCCCGCCAGGAGCAAGAGGCGGCGAAGGCCGAGCAGGCCAAGATTACGCCGGCTGCCGCTAAGCCGGTTGCCGGAAAGCCGTCTGCCGGCAACGCCAAGACGGCCGCCAACTCGGCGCTTCCCACCACAGGCGACAATGCTGCGCTCGCAGGCGAAACCTTCGTCATCGGAGGCGTCGTGCTTGTAGCCGCCGGCGTCTTCCTAACCGACAAGAAACGTAGTCAGGAGTAAGGATTTCGGGGGCGGCTTCTCCCCCTCTCCCGCTACTCCGTAAACCCCGCCCAACATGCGCCGGGGCGTCCATCACACGGGCGCCCCGGCGTTTTTCATTGCAGGGTCCAAGACAGCTGCTCCGGTTTGTCTCGATCTGTAACATCTAGGACCCGAATATCGGTCTAACTGTTACAGATCGAGATGTTCGGGTTGGCCTCGACGGTTTGTCTCGATCTGTAACAGTTAGAGGTCATTTTCGCTGCTAGATGTTACAGATCGAGATCTTGAGTTGGTGTCCGACGGAATGCCTCAATCTGTAACAGTAACCCGCCAAAAACGGGTCTAGTTGTTACAGATTGAGACGAACGGCTGGACGGTACGCTGGCCCGGCAGTCGACTTCTTCTGTAACGAAATGTCATACATTTTCATCCCCGCTAGACACCCCCAGGGGGTATGGGTGTATAGTATCGGCAGGTTAACATTTCCGAGACCACGTCACAGAAAGGAGAAGCAATGGCTCAAGATAAGTTCGACGTGGGCGGCATGACGTGCGCCGCCTGCCAGGCGCACGTTGACCGCGCCGTCAGCAAGCTCGACGGCGTCCAAAGCGTCGCGGTCAATCTGCTCGCCGGCTCTATGCTGGTGGACTACGACCCTGCGCAGGTCTCCCCCGACGACATCTGCACCGCTGTCGACCGCGCGGGCTACTCGGCCTCACCCATCAGCACGGGCACCGACGCTGTCCAAAGCGGAAGTGCGCAAGCCAGGTCCGGCGCCGCCCATATGGAGTCACCGACCAAAAAGTTGGAGGCCGCCGCCTCTGCCATGCGCACCCGCCTCATCGTCTCGATCGTATTCCTCATCCCACTGTTCTACATAGGCATGGGGCACATGCTCGGCTGGCCGCTGCCCGGCATCTTCACCGACCACACCCACAGCATGACGCTCGCGCTCACCGAGCTCGTCCTGCTCATTCCCATCGTCTACGTCAACGACGCGTACTTTATCAACGGGTTTAAATCGCTCGCGCACGGCGCGCCCACCATGGACGCCCTTATTGCCGTGGGCGCCACCGCCTCCATCGCCTGGTCGCTCTACGCCATGTTCATCATGGCCGACCAGCTAGCCGCAGGTCAGGTGCACGAGGCCATGATGACGAGCATGGACAACCTGTATTTTGAGAGCGCCGGCACCATCCTGTCGCTCGTCACCGTGGGCAAATACCTCGAGACGCGCAGCAAGTCCAAGACCGGCGGCGCTATCGAGGCGCTCATCGACTTAGCACCCAAGACCGCGACCGTCGTGGCCGAGGACGGCAGCGAGGCCACCGTCGACGTCGATGCCATTCTGCCCGGCCAGGTGCTGCGTGTGCGCCCCGGCGAGTCCATCCCTGTCGATGGCGTGGTGCTCGATGGCAGCTCGGCCGTGGACGAAAGCGCGCTCACCGGCGAGTCCATCCCCGTGGAAAAGACCGCCGGCGACACTGTCAACGCGGCCACGGTCAACCGCACGGGCTCGTTTACCTTCCGTGCCACACGCGTGGGCGCCGACACGTCACTCGCCAAGATTATCCAGCTCGTCGAGGACGCCAACGCCACCAAGGCGCCCATCGCCCGCATGGCCGACAAAGTCGCCGGCGTGTTCGTGCCCGTGGTGTTCGTGATCTCGGCTGTGACCTTTGCGGTGTGGATGGCACTGACCGGCAGCATAAACGAGGCGCTCACCTCCGCCGTGGCCGTGCTGGTGATCAGTTGTCCGTGCGCATTGGGTCTGGCCACGCCCGTCGCCATTATGGTCGGCACCGGCAAGGGCGCCGAGATGGGCATTCTGTTCAAGAGCGCCGAGGCGTTGGAGAACCTGCGCAGCGTGGGCACCGTGGTGCTCGATAAGACGGGCACGGTCACCCGCGGCAAGCCTGCCGTGACCGATATCGTGGTAGCCACGCGCGCTGACGGCTCGCCCGCCATGAGCGAAAAGGCACTGCTCAAGTTGGCCGCCGCGTTGGAGCGCTCGAGCGAGCACCCGCTGGCCGAGGCGATTATGGCCGAGTGCGAGACACGCGGGATCGTCGCGCGCATGGTCGAGGACTTTACTGCCGTGCCCGGGCGAGGCGTTACGGCGCGCGAAGGGCAAAACGCCATTGCAGCCGGCAACGTACGCCTGATGGACGAGCTGGGCGTTACCGTGCCCGCGGGTCTTGCCGAACAATTTGCCGCCGAGGGCAAGACGCCGCTGTTCTTTGCCAAGAACGGCGAGCTTGCTGGCACCATTGCCGTGGCTGACGAGGTCAAGGAGACGAGCGCCGAGGCCATCGCCGCACTGCGCTCACTTGGCGTCGATGTACGCATGCTCACCGGCGACAACCGCGTGACGGCCGAGGCCATCGCCCGACGCGTGGGACTGACCAGCGAGCAGGTCATCGCCGACGTGCTTCCCGCCGACAAGGAGCGCCACGTGCGCGAGCTGCAGGATGCGGGCAGTAAGGTCGCCATGGTGGGCGACGGCATCAACGATTCCCCCGCCCTGGCGCGCGCCGACGTGGGCCTTGCTATCGGCACCGGCGCCGACATCGCCAAGGAGGGCGCCGACGTGGTACTCATGCGCAGCGACCTCATGGACGTCGCCCGCGCCATCGAGCTTTCGCGCGCCACGATCCGCAACATCAAGCAGGACCTGTTCTGGGCGCTGTTCTACAACGGCATCGGCATTCCGCTCGCCGCGGGCGTGTTCTTCCCGCTCACCGGATGGCAACTCTCGCCGATGTTTGGCGCCGCGGCCATGAGCCTGTCGAGCGTGTGCGTCGTGTCCAATGCCCTGCGTTTGAAATCCTTTAAGCCTAAAGTGGCAAAATAGGCTCACCATTAAGTCCATTTAGAACGGGTTTTCCAAGTGCCCAAGATTGACCTGAAAGAGGAGCGACGCGTACTTTGGTACGCGAGCGACGGTTTGAAGGTCAAGGTCGGGTGCCTGGGAAAGCCGACACAACAGAGAGGAATACCCATGCGTTTCACAATTAAGACTTCCGGCCTTATGTGCGGCCACTGCGACGCCACCGTCGAGACCGCGCTGCTCAACGTTGCGGGCGTAACCGACGCCGACGCCGACCACGAGACTCAGACCGTCCAGGTGGAGTGCGCCGACACCGTGACCCCCGAGCAGCTCGCCGCCGCTGTCGAGGGCGCCGGCGAGAAGTTCCACGCCCTTTCGGTGACCGCCGCATAACGACCCGCACGTACCCCCGACCAGAAACGAGGACCCGCCATGATGGCAGACCATAAATCGGTGACCCGCATGCTCAAGACGGCACGCGGTCAGATCGACGGCATCCTGCGGATGGTCGAGGAGGACCGCTACTGCGTCGATATCTCCACGCAGCTCATGGCACACAGGCGCTCCTCGCGCGCATTAACGCCGACGTGCTCAAGGCGCATATCGAGGGCTGCGTGACTTCGGCAATCGAATCGGGCGACGAAGACCTCAAAGCCGCCAAACTCGCCGAAATCGAACGCGTCGTCGACAAACTCTCCAAGTAATTGGGGCATTGGGGACAGGTACGTTTGCACCGTCTTGGTATTCCGGGGACAGGTATGTTTGCACCACATTGGTGCAGATTAACCTGTCCCCCTTGCTCTAAATCGGGTATAAAGGCGTGCGGCATATCGAATGAAAGGCAATTTGCATGAATGACTTTATGAAGGGCCGCAATGGCGCTGACGAACTCACCATCGTGATGGGCTTCGCAGGCATTATCATCGCCGTGATTGGTTCGATGGCTCGTATCCAGTGGCTCAGCTGGATCGCCATCGCCGTAATCGTGATTGGCGTGCTGCGCGGCCTGTCCAAAAATATCGATGCACGTCGCAAGGAGAACGAGGCCTTTGTCGCCACGACCGCCAATGTTCCCGGCTTGGGCAAGTTCGTCGCCAGCTTGGGCGGCGGCGCTGCAGCGGCTAGCACCTCACGCGCAGCCGGCACCAGTAAGGAAGACTTTGAGCGTGCCAAGCGCACGGCCAAGAAGATGTGGAAGGGTCGCAAGACCACGGCATACCTCAAGTGCCCCAACTGCGGCCAGATGCTCTCCGTCCCCAAGGGCAAGGGCAAGATCCGCGTCACCTGCCCCAAGTGCCACGCCAAGATGGAGACACGCTCATAGCCGCCATACCATGGGACAAAATAAAGCCGAGGCCTCGCACTGAGACCTCGGCTTTTTTGATTATGACAAAGGGATTGCCCCTTTGTCGCATCGTCATATCGCACGCTTACGCCACGCCGTCGCGGGCAAGCTCCTCGGCCAACGCCTCGGCAGGCATGGCCATAATCGTGTCGAGCTCGGCGTCCACCTCGGGAATACGCTTCACCTTGAGTTTGCGCACCAGATCACCACGGCACATCACGTGCATCGGCTCACGCAGTGCGCACAGGTCATCGAGCGGATTCTTGCGCGTCACCAGGATATCGGCGGCCTTGCCGCACTCGATCGTGCCGGTCTCGCCGCCCAGCCCCAGTAGCTCAGCATTGACCTGCGTGGCCGTGTGCAGCGCGAAGGCGTTGCTCACGCCGACATACTTGGCAAAATAGGCCACCTCACGCCACATGTCGTACTGCGTCACGAACGGGCAGCTCGAGTCCGTGCCAAGGCCCACCTTAACGCCAGCTTCCAGTGCGGCACGGGCGCTCTCGATGATGCCCGAGCACACGATGTCGCCGTTCTTCTTTTGCGTATCGGTCGAATGGGTCTTTTCCGGGTCGAGCAATACAAACGGCAGCGCCGGGCTGATAGTGCAGGTCACACTCGGCGCACGCCCCTCGAGCTGTGTGCCCGCGGCGCCACGATACAGCTCCAAGATTTCGGGTGTCAACGGAGCGCCGTGCTCAATCGTGTCAACGCCGGCCTCAAGCGCGGCCTTCACGCCCTCGGTACTCTCGACATGGGCCATAACCGGAAGGCCCATATCGTGCGCCGCCTTGCATGCCGCCGCGGCAACCTCCACCGGCATACGCAGCACGCCCGGCTCGCCCACCTCGGTCGCATCGAACACGCCGCCCGTCACGAACAGCTTAATGACGTCGGCACCACGCGCATACAGGTCGCGCACCTGTTCGGCTGCCTCGGCGGGACTGTTGCCACCTGGGCGAACAGGCCCGCACCATGGCCGCCCGGCACCGTGACGCCCGTTCCCGGCGCCACCAGGCGAGGACCTTGATACTTGCCGGCATCGATAGCATCGCGCACGGCCAGATCGGCAAACAGCGGGTCGCCCGCGCCGCGCACCGTGGTCACGCCGCTTGCCAGCTGCTGCTGAGCGCTGCCCTTGAGGATATGGCGCACGATGGCGCGCCCCACGGGATTATCGAGCTTCTTCATCAGCGCGCCCGCATCGCCCGCCGAAACCGGTTTGCCCGAACCGCACAGATGCACATGCATATTGATGAGGCCCGGCATGAGATACGCCCCTGCCAGGTCGATGACCTCGGCGCCCGCCGGCGCCTGCGCCACGGCGCTCGGACCAATCCAGGTGATGATGCCACGCTCGACGGCCACGGCCATATCGGGCTGCGGCTCCATATGCTCCGAGCCATCCAAGACGGTCGCATTGATAAACAACGTGGGACGATCGGCAGACGCCATATCGAGCTCCTCCCTCACGATTAACTTGAACATTTGTCCATTATCACCTAATGCAGCGACCTAAAGTCGAGCATATCGGTTAACGGAGGGAAGAGGGGATGTGGGGGACGGAATACGTTGCAGCCCCACCCCAGCAACATCAGGGGAATGTCTCGATCTGTAACAGGTACAGGGTTATTGGGCCCCCTGATGTTACAGATCGAGACAAAACCTCTCAGCGCCCATACCACTGACGTCTCCACTCCTCAGCCAAATCGGGCCGTCGCGGAATACCCGCCAACCTCATCTTTTCAGCCAGCTTCCCCGGGTTCTTGAGTTCATCAAACGTAAACCGAAGCACCTTGTGCCCGAGCATCGTCAAATGGGACTCTCGCTGACGTTCTGCCACGAATGGGTCGACCGACTCCCGACCCTCGCCGTTCTGCAAGGTGTACTTCCCCTTTCCGTCGAGCTCGCCGATGACACACGTCCCGTCCATGAGCCGCCAAAAATAGTCGACGCGAAACGCCTGGCTCGGATCGAGCGGGTCGCGAAACTCCACCTGCAGCTCCGGAACTGGAAAGCCGTACGCAATAAAGAACGCTCGGAACCGAGACTCGCCGCCGTTTTCGGACAGCCCGTCCGCATACGACGCAATCACCTGTGCCCTGCGATACCCTCGCCTGCCCTCGCAATCGGCGCGGAGGCGCTCGCACAAATCCCAACGTGATACGCCTTTCGCCCGCAGTGCAGAATCGGCAATCGCCAACCCGTAGGAGAACGGCGCACGCAGTAAGCAATCCTCCACCGTGCGCCAAAACGACGTCACCTGCACGCCGTCGGCTTGTTCAAGTGCACCCGCCGCCTGCGGACGCAACAGCCGACATCCTGCACTCAGCGGCACCGAGCAACCCGTCTTAACAAGATATCGTGGCCCGAGCAGATCATTCGGCACCTCCAGACCCCACAAAAGCGCCGCGTCATAGCCCCAAAACGCCCAATCGGGATGAAACTCCGCAAGCCCTTTGATAGTCCTCAGCGCTCGCTCCGCCGGCGTCAATGCATCCCAATCATGCTGAAAACAGAACAGGTACGGCTCGGGCTCCGCGATATCGTCGGTTCCAACATGGCGTCGCAGCCACATGAGCTCGGTATTGTCATGCGTTGCGAGCAGCGCACCTTGCTTGGCCGTCTCCGTGAGCCGCGCGAGCATCCTATTCCGCGCCAACGTGTTGCGAGTCGCATGTTTGTGTTTGAGAACGGTATTAGACACTTTCATCACCACCACGTCAGACAAATGGACCATCGTCACCGTTGCCTCCGCTGACAAATGTCTTGATCTGTAACAGGAAGACAGTCTTTGAGCCTCTAGTTGTTACAGAACAAGATCTTTCGGCAGCCGCCAACCTTCCGTCTCAATCTGTAACAGGTAGGTCGAATTTTGACCTGTAGATGTTACAGATTGAGACATTCCCCCAACCAGGTGCCAAACGTCTCGTTCTGTAACAGTTAGACGTTCTCCAGCCCCCAAACGTTACAGATTTAGACAAACCAGCGGCGCCCAAGCGTTCGTCTCGATCTGTAACAGGTAGACCGGTTTTTTGTCCCTAAACGTTACAGATTGAGACAAAGTCAGGGGCAGCAGGAGACGCCAGTCACATCCCCTACTCCCACTCCTGCTCGTAGATGTTGAGGGACTTTACGTAGCGCCCCTGGGCGCCCATGATGTCGCGGACCTGGCGCAAAAAGAAGCTGATGCACGAGGTGTCGAAGCCGTCCTGCAGGTCCTCCGGATGCACCGCACCCGGCCCATCGACCGCCGTGTCGCTCAGGCGCGCGATGTCATACAGGTAGAGCTGCCCCGCAGTCAGCCAGACATCGTCGACGCAGGCGAGGCGCACCGCAATCGCGCCGTCGCTCCAATGCTCCTTTTGCACGATATGCGGGTCGTAGACATCAAAGCGACGGTCGGTGCGCGTATCCTTCAGCGCAGCCATGCCGTTCGCAGGATCCTTGTCCAAAATGCCAAAGCGCGAGAAATACTGCGTGTCGCGTACCTGCTCGAGCCGCTTGAGCGAGACAGGCGAAAGCGATGCCGGCGGCTCGTCAACATACAGCTCGAGCAGCGTCTTGCCATGGCGATAGGGGCGCTCGAAGAGCAGCCAATCGGTAAATGCCATGTTGTAGGCCATGATTTCGTTTTGGGAAGGCTCGGTGCAATAGCTGAGCCACGGGTCGACAATGATCTCAAACTGCTCGCGCGCCGGCTCCAAAAACTGAAACTTCCGCAGCATCCAAAAATGGGCCATGTCGGCAATATCGTTGCCGACGGCTTCAGCCAGATGCGCTCGGTCTAAAACGTGGTCAGTCACGGCATCCTCCTCAAACTGATGAACCTCAATTTGAGCTTACGGGGAGGGTGGGCAGCCACTGTCAGCACGGACAAAATAGGCCTCCGGCTGCAAACCAACTGCTGACCAAACACTTGACGGGATGCTTGACCGAAAATGCGCACCGCAACAAAATCGCAGGTAAACATAGACAGCCAGCCCGTCCTTTTGAGCCAGATACCCACAGCCACCACAGAAACAACAGGTGACCACAGCCCAAGAAGTCGACAAATGAACACCCGTACGTCGACAAACGAGCAAATCGCTCGCAAAGAGTGTCCCCAACGACTAGACAAAAAATGACTAGTCATTGGGGACGTTCTTAAATGACTACTTTACAGCTCCAGCGCGTCGGCGACTTCGGCTGAGCAGGCCAGGGCGTCGGCCATGGCGCTCACCACGAGCGAGCTGCCGTTGCGAGCGTCACCGGCAACATACACCGGCGCGGCATCCGCGGCGACGCCCTCGCCACGCGCCGCAAGATGCGAGCCCTCGGCGGCCATCACAGGCAGCGGACGACCAGCGGTGGCAACGGGCACGCCAACGGCGTCGAACACACTGTGCTCCGGGCCCGTGAAGCCGCAGGCGATGAGCACCAGCTGCGTCGGCACCTCGTGCTCGGAGCCCGCGATGCGCTCGGGCTTTCCCGCCGACCAGTCCAGATCGACCACGCGCAGGCCCGCGGCAGCGCCCTTCTTATCCAGCAGCACCTCGAGCGTATCCACGCCCCAAGCGCGCATCTCGCCGCCCATGGCAGCGATGGCCTCCTGCTGGCCGTAATCGGTCTTCTTCACGTTGGGCCACTGCGGCCAGGGGTTGCTCGCCGCGCGCGCATCAGGCGCCGCCGGCAAGAACTCAAACTGGCGCACGCTGCGCGCACCCTGACGTACCGCGGTGCCCACGCAGTCGTTACCGGTATCGCCGCCGCCAATGACCACGACGTCCAGGCCGCATGCATCGACGACAGGCTCGCCGCCATCGAGTATCGAGACGGTCGAGGCCGTCAGGTAGTCCACGGCATACACCACGCCGGGTGCGTCAATATTCTCAGCAGCCAGTCCACGCGGGGCGCGAGCACCGGCAGCCACCACGACGGCGTCAAAGCCATTGAGCTTGGCCGCCACCGCAGGGTTCGTAACGTCAGCGCCCAGCTCAAAGACGATACCCAGCTCGCGCATAAGTGCCACGCGACGCTCGACAACGGACTTCTCGAGCTTCATGTTGGGAATGCCGTACATGAGCAGGCCGCCCGGGCGGTCATCACGCTCAAATACCGTCACACAGGCACCGCGACGTGCAAGCTCCCATGCTGCCACCAGACCAGCAGGACCGGAGCCCACCACGGCAACCGTGGGTGCGCCCTCCCCCGCCGGCTCAAAGCGGCGCGGACCGCCATTTGCCCACTCATGGTCGCTGATCGCGCGCTCGTTGTCGTGAATCGTCGTGGGCTGACCGTCGACCGAGCCCAGGTTGCACGCGGCCTCGCACAGCGCCGGGCACACACGGCTCGTAAACTCGGGCATAGGCGAGGTGAGTGACAGACGCTCGGCAGCCTCGTCCCAGCGGCCGCGATACACTAGCTCGTTCCACTCGGGAATCAGATTGTGCAGCGGACAACCGCTCGGACGTGCCTTGCCAAAGCTCGCGCCCATCTGACAAAACGCCACACCGCACATCATGCAGCGACTCGCCTGGGCACGGCGCGCGTCGTCGTCGAGCTCCACGTACAGCGGATCGAAATCGCGGCTGCGCTCCTCCACGGGGCGCAGCTCGTGGGTCACGCGATCGATATCAAGAAAAGCACCGGGCTTACCCATGGCACTTACGCCTCCTTCTTGGTCGAAGCAACAGAGCTGGCGGCGGGTACAGCACCAGCGACACCACCCGCCACATCAAAGCGAGCAACATCCGCGGCACTCGCGCGGCCGGTCACAATGTCAAACGCCAGCTCCTCGGCCTGCGCATACGTCTTGCCGACGGCCTCAGCGGCGGCGACAATCGTCAGCACGCGCTCGTACTCGGTCGGAATGACCTTCACAAAGTGCTTGCTCATCGTCTCAAAGCTGTAGAGCAGCTTAATGCCGCGCGGGCTCTGCGTCACGTCCACGTGCTCCTGGATGAGCTCGCGAATCTGCGCCAGCTCGCCGGCCGTCGGGGCTTTAAGCTCAACGCTCTCGTGGTTCACACGGGCATCGAGCGTGCCGTACTGGTCATAGACATAGGCCACACCGCCTGTCATGCCGGCGGCGAAGTTCTGCCCGACCTCGCCCAAAATGAGCGCCAGGCCGCCCGTCATGTACTCGCAGCCATGGTTGCCGCAGCCCTCGACCACCACGGTGGCGCCGGAGTTGCGAACGCCAAAGCGCTGGCCGGCCAGGCCGTTAATGAAGCCACGGCCGCTCGTGGCGCCAAAGAACGCCACGTTGCCCACGATGATGTTCTCGTCGAACTTGTAGGTCGCACGCGGGTTGGGGCGCACGGAGACCTCGCCGCCCGAAAGGCCCTTGCCAAAGTAGTCGTTGGCGTCGCCGCACACGTTGAGCGTCACACCGCGCGGCAGGAACGCGCCAAAGCTCTGACCGGCCGAGCCATCGCAATCGATGGTGATGGAACCGGCGGGCAGGCCCTCGGGATGCGCCTTGGTCACCGCGTTGCCCAGGATGGTGCCCACGCAGCGGTTGACGTTGGCGATATCGGCGCGGAAGCGAATCGGGCGCAGGTGCGCACGGGCATCGGCCGTATAGGGCACAAACAGCGTGGAGTCGAGCGTCTTGTCGAGCTCGCTGTCCGCAGCCATCTGGGGCAGGAAGTGACGGCCGTCGGCGCCCGGGATGTGGGCACCAAACTCACAGGTCGCGCTTGCCAGCACGGGCGACAGATCGAGCAGGTTGGCCTTGCGGTTGCCCGGGACCTCGATCTGGCGCAGGCACTCGGGATGGCCGACCATCTCGTCGACGGTGCGGAAGCCCAGGCTCGCCATGACCTCGCGCAGCTGCTCGGCCACAAAGAGCATAAAGTGCTCGACGTGCTCGGGCTTGCCGCGGAAGCCGCGACGCAGGCGGCAGTTCTGCGTGGCGATGCCGGCCGGGCAGGTGTCCTGCTGACAGTCGCGCTGCATGAGGCAGCCCATGGAGATGAGCGGCATGGTCGCAAAGCCAAACTCCTCGGCACCCAGCAGGCAGGCGACGGCAACATCGGTGCCGTCCATGAGCTTGCCATCGGCCTCGAGCACCACGCGTGAGCGCAGGCCGTTTTGCAGCAGCGTCTGCTGGGCCTCGGCAAGGCCAAGCTCCAGCGGCAGACCGGCGTGCCAGATCGAATCGCGCGCCGCAGCACCGGAGCCGCCGTTGTGGCCGCTGATCAAGATCTTGTCGGCGGCACCCTTGGCCACACCGGTGGCGATGGTGCCGACGCCGGCCTCGCTGACCAGCTTGACCGACACGCGTGCGCCGGGGTTGGCGTTCTTAAGATCGAAGATAAGCTCCGCCAGGTCCTCGATGGAGTAGATGTCGTGGTGCGGCGGAGGCGAGATCAGGCCGATGCCGGGCGTGGACTGACGGACCTCGGCGATCCAGGGGTAGACCTTCTTGCCGGGCAGGTGGCCGCCCTCGCCGGGCTTGGCGCCCTGGGCCATCTTGATCTGAATCTCGAAGGCGCTGCACAGGTAGCGGCTCGTCACGCCAAAGCGCGCGCTTGCCACCTGCTTGATGGCGGAATTCTTGGAGTCACCGTTAGCCAGCGGGGTCTCGCGACGCGGGTCCTCGCCGCCCTCGCCCGAGTTGGAACGGCCGTGCAGGCGGTTCATGGCGATGGCCATGCACTCGTGTGCTTCCTTGCTGATGGAGCCGTACGACATGGCGCCGGTGTTAAAGCGGCGGACGATGTTGAGCGCGGGCTCCACCTCGTCGAGCGAAACCGGCGTGCGACCGCTGGCATCAAAGTCGAGCAAGTCGCGCAGGCGCACGGCACGGCCGGTGCGGTGCAGGCGGGCGCTGTACTCCTTAAAGGTGTCGTAGCTGTCCTCACGGCAGGCGGTCTGCAGCAAGTAGACAGTCTGCGGATCGATAAGGTGATCCTCGCCGCCGAGCGGGCGCCACTTGGTCAGACCCAGCGTGGGCAGTTGATCGGGAGCCGGGCTCTTAAGGATGGCGAGCGCGGCGTCGTAGCGCTCGTTCTGCTCGCGCTCGACGTCCTCGACACCCATGCCGCCCACGCGGCTCACCGTGCCGGCAAAGTACTCGTTGACGAACTCGGTGGTAAAGCCCACGGCCTCGAAGATCTGCGCGGAGTGGTAGCTCTGCACCGTAGAGATGCCCATCTTGGACATGATGGAGACGATGCCTGCGGTCGCTGCCTTGTTGTAGTTGTCGATGCCCTGCTCGGCCGTCACGTCCAGGTCGCCGTGTGCCGCCAGATCGCGGATGCACGCATGCGCGTTGTACGGATAGATGCCGCTCGCGGAGTAGCCCACCAGCGCCGCGAAGTCGTGCGGGGACACGGCGTCGCCGCACTCCACCACGATGTCGGCAAAGGTGCGCACGCCGGCGCGGATCAGGTGGTTATGGACGCAGCCCACGGCGAGCAGCGACGGCACGGGCACCTCGCCCGCGGCAGCGCGGTCGCTCAGTACCACGATGTTCACGCCATCGCGGACCGCGGCCTCAACATCCTCGGCAAGTTGCTTGAGCGCCACCTGCAGCGCGCCCTCACCGGCATCACGGCGATACACGGCACGGAAGCGGCGGGTTTTAAAGCCCACGCGGTCGATGGCGCAGATGCGGTCGAACTCCTCCTCGTTGAGCAACGGGCGCTCCAGGCGCACCAGCTGGCAAGCCGCGCGGGAGTCCTCGAGCAGGTTACCGTGATTGCCCAGGTAGAGCGTGGTCGAGGTGACCATATGCTCGCGCAGGGCGTCGATCGGCGGGTTCGTGACCTGGGCGAACAGCTGATAGAAATAGTCGTAGAACGAGCGCGTCTTCTTGGACAGGCAGGCCAGCGGCGCATCGATACCCATCGAGGCGAGAGGGGCCTTGCCCTGCTGGGCCATGGGGCGCACGACCTCGTCGACGTCGTCCCAGTGATAGCCGAGCTTGGCCATGCGCACGGTAGCGGGCACCTCGGCGTCCTCGGCCGGCGTTGCCGCAGCGGGCTTGTCGAGCGCGTCGACGGTCAGCGTCTCCTCGGCGATCCAGTCGCGGTAGGGCTTTTCCTTGGCGTAGCGGGCGCGCAGCTCGTCGTTGTAGATTACGCGGCCACGGGCAAAGTCGACCTCGAGCATCTGGCCCGGTCCCAGGCAGCCGCTCGTCAGGATGTTCTCGGGGCGCACCTCGATGGTGCCCACTTCGCTCGCCAGCATAAAGCGGCCGTCGCGCGTCACGTAGTAGCGGGCCGGGCGCAGGCCATTGCGGTCGAGGGCGGCACCCAGGGTGCGGCCGTCGGTAAAGGCGATGGCGGCAGGACCGTCCCATGGCTCCATGAGCATGGACTGGTAGGCGTCGTAGGCGCGGCGCTCCTCGCTCAGATTGTCGTTGTGGTCCCACGGCTCGGGCAGCAGCATGGACGCGGCACGCGTGAGCGGGCGACCGTTCATGACCAAGAACTCGAGCACGTTGTCCAGAATCGCGGAGTCGGAGCCCTCGCGGTTGATGATGGGCATCACGCGCTCAAGATCGTGCTGCAACACGGGACTGTACAGGTTGGGTTCGCGGGCGCGAATCCAGTTGACATTGCCCTTGAGGGTGTTGATCTCGCCGTTGTGGATGGTAAAGCGGTTGGGGTGCGCACGCTCCCAACTGGGCGTGGTGTTGGTGGAGTAGCGCGAGTGTACGAGCGCCACGGCCGTTTTGACGGCGGCGTCGTTGAGATCGATGAAGAAGCGGCGCATCTGTGTGGCGACCAGCATGCCCTTGTACACGATGGTGCGCGAGCTCATGGAGCACACGTAGAAGATCTTGTCTCGCAGGGCAAACTCGGCGTCGGCCTTCTTCTCGATGGTGCGGCGGCACACGTACAGGCGACGCTCGAAGGCGTCACCCGCCGGCGTGTCGTCCGGACGGCCCAGGAAGGCCTGCAGGATAGTGGGCATGCAGGCACGCGCCGTCTCACCCAGGTCGTGCGGATCGACCGGCACCTCACGCCAAAAGAGCAGCGGCACGCCGGCCTCGGCGCAACCCTCCTCAAACACGCGGCGGGCATCCTCTACGCCCTTGTCGTCCTGCGGGAAGAACAGCATGGCCACGCCATAGTCGCCCTCTGCCGGCAGAATCTGGCCGCACTTTTGGGCCTCTTTTCGAAAAAAGTGATGCGGAACCTGGAACAGGATGCCGGCGCCGTCGCCGGTGTTCTTCTCGAGTCCCGTGCCGCCGCGGTGCTCCAAGTTGACCAGAATGGACAGCGCATCGTCCAGAATCTGGTGATGGCGCTCACCGTTGATATCGGCAAGCGCGCCGATGCCACATGCATCGTGGTCGAATTCGGGGCGATAAAGGCCCTGCTGCTGAGCGGAATCTGCCTGCATCGCGATCCTCCCCTAGATATTAGACAGTCAGTTGAATAGGCATACTAGGAGCATCGCCGGCCCGTTGTGTTTCCCGCCCGTTTCGAAACAATCGCGTAACGCACGCCCTACGAGTGGACACCGCCGACCTCAAGGGCGACAACAAGGGCCCCAGGTTCGGCCTGTAAGCTCACCGCTTCAAACATCTCAATCTGTAACAGGAAGACCCAATTTTGGCGCCTAGATGTTACAGATTGAGATGTTTTCGAGAGACGGTTCCGAATGTCTCAATCTGTAACAGGAAGACCCAATTTTGGCGCCTAGATGTTACAGATTGAGA
>JBKWEB010000001.1:112650-139434 GCA_046976245.1 Collinsella sp.
TGTTTTCGAGAGACGGTTCCGAATGTCTCGATCTGTAACACGAAGGGCCGGTTTTTGCAGCTAACTGTTACAGATCGAGATTTTCCATAGGACCATTTCTTCCTGTCTCGATCTGTAACACCTAGGTCCAATTTCCATCCCTAGTTGTTACAGATCAAGACATTTCGGCAACTCCTTTCCCCATCCTATTCAAATACAACAATTTTGTTAGTCTCGGTTAACCTTTAAGCCTAAAACGGGTACCCTTTACGGCGTCAAACAAACGGCACGCAGGAGTGCACCATGCTCAACCATCTCAAACAACACTTTGGTTCCCGGCGCACCGGTGGTCACGGAGGCCTAGACATTGCGCGGCATATCGGCCCCGGGTTGCTCGTCACCGTCGGCTTTATCGACCCGGGCAACTGGGCCTCCAATATGGCCGCGGGCTCGCAGTTTGGCTACGCGCTGCTGTGGATCGTCACGCTGTCCACGATCATGCTCATCGTGCTGCAGCACAACGCGGCGCACCTGGGCATCGCCACGGGCATGTGTCTTGCCGAGGCCACGACGCGCCACCTACCCCGCCTCGTCGGGCGTGCGATACTCGGCAGCGCGTATCTAGCCACGGTCGCCACCGCCATGGCCGAAGTCCTGGGCGGTGCGATCGCGCTTCAAATGCTCTTTGGCCTGCCCGTACGCGCCGGCTGCATCATCGTGGCGGCGGCATCGATTGCCATGCTCATGACAAGCTCCTACAAACGCGCCGAGCGATGGATCATCGCCTTCGTAGGCGTGGTAGGACTTTCGTTTTTAGCCGAGCTTGCACTAGTCAAGGTCGACTGGCCGCAAGCCGCCGCAAGCTGGATCACACCCTGTATGCCCACCGGCTCGGCCGCGATTATCGTAAGTGTCCTAGGCGCGGTCGTTATGCCCCACAACCTCTTCCTGCACTCCGAGGTCATCCAATCCATGCACTTTGAAGGCCAAGGCGAGCAGGTTATCGAAGAACGTCTGCGCTACGAGCTCTTCGACACGCTCTTTTCGATGGGCGTGGGCTGGGCAATCAACTCGGCCATGGTCATCCTGGCCGCAACGACCTTCTTTGCGCACGGCATGGTCGTAGACGACCTCGCCGTCGCAGCGGCCACGCTCTCCCCCATTCTGGGCCCGGCAAGCTCGACCATCTTTGCGGTGGCACTGCTGTTTGCGGGACTATCGAGTAGTGTGACGGCGGGCATGGCGGCGGGCACCATCACCGCGGGCATGTTCGACGAGGAATACGACATCCACGACCGACATTCCTCGATCGGGGTGGCGGCCTGCTTCGTCGGCGCAGTGGCGGCGTGCTTGGTCGTCCCGAATCCTTTTGAGGGTCTCATTTGGAGTCAGGCGCTGCTGTCGCTTCAGCTGCCAATTACGGTCTTTGTGCTCATACGACTCACCAGTTCGCCCCGCGTCATGGGCAAATACACCAACTCGCGCCCGCTCAACGCGCTGCTCGTAGGAATCGGCGTCATCGTGACGATTCTCGACATCGTGCTGCTAACGGGGATGTAATTGGGATGGCGTAACTGTCCAGATATAACGTCTCAATCTGTAACACGTGAGACCGTTTTAAACCGTCAGATAAATCAAAAGGGCCCCGGCCGAGAATTCGACCGAGGCCCTTGGACAGAGCTATATGTTGCCGTGAGCCGCGTGCCGACGAGCTACTCCTCGACGAGCTCAAACTGATCGGGACCGACGCCGCAGACCGGGCACACGTAGTCCTCGGGCAGCTCGGGCGTGTCGACCTCAACCTCGTAGCCACAAACGATGCACACGAACTTATACGTCTTCTTCTCCTCAGCCATGATGTTCTCCTCTCGAACGCGACTGGTGATGTACTTCGCTTATTAGTATATGTTATCAATAATATAATGCAAGTACTTTTAGAACATTTCTAGCCTTGATACGAGGACGCCTTCGGAGGCGTCTTGCCCTTCAGGACCTTATGGTAGTAATCGTAGGTGAGCGGCGTCTCGTCACTCAAGCGCTCGGCATCCTCGACCTCGCCGATAAACAGCAGATGCGTGCCAACATCCACAGTGTCGATCAAATGGCAGCTAAACAGGGCCGCCGCGTGCTCGGGCACATAGGGCATGCCCAGAGCCGTCTCGCGGGTCTCGTATTTGGCAAACTTGTCATAATCGCTGCTGGTGCGGAACCCAAAGTTACCGATGTAGAGCATATCGGCGGTCTGATCGATCACGGTCAGCGCAAACGCTTTGGCCGAAGCGATGACGCCCGAGGTGACGTTGCCCTTGTTCACGGCAACCGAAATGCGCGGCGGCATGGACGTCACCTGCACCGCAGTGTTGATGACGCAGCCGGCACGCAGCCCGTCTGCCGCGGCGCTCACCACGTACAGACCGCTCGGCATGGTAAAGAACGCAGTTTTGTCCATAACGATCACTCCCCTAGCTCGGGTTGGAACCTCATGGATGTATGTACCCACAAAAAAGGCAGCGCCCATAACGGACGCCGCCTTTGAAACATATGTGTCAGAACAGTAAGAAAGATGAGACGCCCGCAGTTGCGGTGAAATAGGGACTGAATAGCCCCCTCAAACAGGCAAACCAGTCCGTATTCCACCGCAACTTATGAAGGACGGTCAGCGGTTGCGTTCCTTGAGGGCGCGGTCGATCTCGCGCTGGACATCGCGCTTGGCCATATCCTCGCGCTTGTCGTAGAGCTTCTTGCCGCGGCCCAGACCAAGCAGCAGCTTTACGCGGCCATCGGTATTAAAGTAGAGCTCCAGCGGCACCAGCGCATAGCCGCGGTTGCGCAGTTTGCCGTCGAGAAAATCGATCTCCTTGCGGTGCAGCAGCAGACGACGACGGCGGTCGGGATCGCGATTCCACACGCCACCATGGCTATAGGGGTGGATATGCAGGCCCACGAGCCAGCACTCTCCGCCACGGATCAACGCAAAGGTGTCAGTGATCTGGCAAGCACGCTCGCGAATCGACTTGACCTCGGTGCCGCTCAGCTCAATGCCGCACTCAAAGGTCTCATCAATAAAGTACTCGTGATGTGCCGAGCGATTCTTGGAAATGAGCTTGCGCTCGCGCTTACTGGGCATCGCCGGCCTCCTTGGCGCCATCGGCGTTTGAGCCCGCAGCCTCGCGCTTTGCCCTGCGCTCGGCATTAAGCTCGGCATCGCTCTCGCGCACCAGCTTGATAATCGCCGCGCATGCCTCCTCGCCCACCAGGTCGCGGGCACGGACCGTCAGGCGCGTAGCCTCCTGCTTGTCGCCGTCGCTTGCAGCATCGGTCGCACACATGATCAGGCAGATGGCGATCTCGGCCGAAGGCGAGGTCGGCACGCCCTGCAGGGCGAGCTCACCCATCACATGGTCGTCACTCTCGTCCGCGGCATCCGGATAGGTGGTATGG
Source organism: Collinsella sp. (assembly GCA_046976245.1). Classification (GTDB taxonomy): domain Bacteria; phylum Actinomycetota; class Coriobacteriia; order Coriobacteriales; family Coriobacteriaceae; genus Collinsella. The sequence continues at coordinate 116,071 of JBKWEB010000001.1, forward strand.
ATCTTGTTGAGCAGGCGCGTCGTATGCGCATCATTGGGCGCCAGGCGCAGCGCCAGACGCGCGCAGCCCACGGCAGCCGAAATGTTCTCGGTCTCGGGCTCCAAGAAGTACTGACCCAAGTTGGTGTAGGCGCGTGCGGCGCACTTACCGTCGCTCGCGCGCTCCAGCACCGAGAACGAGAGCGATGCCCACTCCTGCTTGTCCTCGAGCGCGCGGAACAGCTCGGCCAAGTCCAAGCGATAGTTGCAGTTCATGGGGTCCCAGCGCACGGCCTGCATCAGGGCATTCCGAGCACTCACATAATCCTGCTGGCGAATGTAGGCAAACGCCATGTCGGAGTACAGGCGGTCAAACGGCACCTCGACCTGCACGAGCTCGCGCGGATCCTTTTCCACGCGACGGTAGGCCAGGCGCTCAAACTTGCTATCAAAGCTAAAGTACTGACGGTTCTCCTCCGTCTTGCACTCAGCGTCGATATACTCCTCGGCGAGCTCCACCAGACGCTCAAGCAGCGGCGTCGCCGTAGCCAGGTCGCCCTGCGCCAGATAGTTCTCGGCATACGTGATGTCTTCCAAGCTGATAGGCAGGTCCATGACAACTCCTCGGTCCGGGCGGCAGACTCAACGCGCGCCTTAAATATCAGTCAATACACAAAACCCGGGTCTCTTACGAGGCCCGGGCGTTCAATTTTGGTAGCCCGTACCAGATTCGAACTGGTGATCTCCGCCTTGAGAGGGCGGCGTCCTAAACCGCTAGACGAACGGGCCATATGTAGCAAATGCAATGGCTGGGATGGAGGGAGTCGAACCCCCATTGACGGAACCAGAATCCGCTGTCCTGCCATTAGACGACATCCCAATGACTGCATCGCTGCGCTCGGCTGTGCCTTTGCGCAAGAAAGAAATATACGGGAAGTCTCGCCGTGACGCAAGCCCCAATTTTGACTTTTTTGAAATTCAGTCAAATACGGCCAACACGTGAAGGACCTGTGAAGTCGACCGCTGCACACGAAGGGCAAAACGCCGCGAGCGGTAGCCGTCAACCGTTGGCAGATTCTACCGTGAAAACGATAGCACCAGGCAACACAATCGAAGTATCAATGATCACGTAGATATCGAGGCACCATGGACGAAGAGCTTGATTACCTATGGGAGACCCTGGGCCTCGAGATCACTGCTGACCTTTGGCCCGAACGGGACAAAATCCATCCCACACTGCGCCCCGCCATCACGGTGATGCAGGCAAAATACCGCCGTGCATCCTTTTTGATCATGCGGGTGTCATGGCACGCGGGACTCCCCGACCTTAAGCGAATCCAGGCAAGCCTCGTCGAGCTGTCCGGTATGCCGACCGTCATATCCGAGGCGCACCTGGAGCAGCGCCAGCGCGAGCGACTGCAACAGCAGCGGATTCCCTTTATCTGCCCCGGCGTTCAGGCATATCTGCCCTTTATGGACGAGGAGTACTGGAGCGGCAAGCCCAACAAGCACGTAAAGGTCTACGATCCGCACGAATGGGCACAGCTCGAGGATTGAGCCGAGCGAGCCCGCCGATGGAAAACACGTCCCGCCCTGAGCACTCAAAACGGGTCGCACTTTCCGCAGCCGCTACAGCAACGCCTCGGCCCAAGCCGCTTCCCTAAAGCCGGGAATCGCAAAGTCGTCGCCCACCAGTAGCGGACGCTTGACCAGCATGCCGTCGGTCGCCAGCAGCTCGTAGCACTCCCGATCCGTCATGCCCGCATCCAGACGCGCCTTCAGGCCCAGCTCTCGATATTTCATGCCCGACGAATTAAAGAAGCGCCGCACCGGCAGCCCCGAACGAGCAATCCAGGTCGCAAGCTCATCAGCCGTGGGATTGTCCAAAACGATATCGCGGTCGATATACTCTACCCCATGTTCGTCCAGCCATGCCTTGGCCTTCTTACAGGTCGAGCACTTGGGATATTCAACAAACAGTACGGTCATGGGAATCCTCCGAATATAGATCGGCCAACGCAGGCACACGCCACACGAGGCGCCTTCGTATGATGGGCCAATTGTAGCCCACGGGTCACACGCTAAACGAACCGTACCCCGAATCCGCGTTTGACGAACGGCAGCAGCTCCATTGCCTCGGGCGTGATATGGCCCGCAACGTTCATGCGCTCGTCACCGGGAAGATCGACCCGCGCAATCTCAAGCTCGCCTTCGTAGCGCCCATAGCCGCTATTGCTCACAGCGATCGACCCCGTCTTTCGCGACAGGCCGGCACCGGCATCCATCGGCACGGAATCCGGTTTAAGCGTCGTGCGCGACTCCTGAGACCTAAAGATGAGGGTGCTCGAATCGGGCCGGTCGTGATGAATCTGCCCACGTACATAGGCATAACCAGACTCAAGCTCGCATTGCAGGTCCACGTATCCGGCGGAAACTTGAGCAAACTGCGCCCAGCCCGCATCGGAAAGATCGGGGTCGCCGACCAACACAATGTCGCAATCGGCGCCATGTGCGAGCTCAAGCATGTTGAGGGCAACCTTTGACGCGCGACCGCGCTGTGCTTCGACCGTCGGCAGCCCCTCGAATACCGGCCCGCGAACGTTGGCATCACTCGGCACAAAAGCCATGATTTCGAATCCAAGCGCCGCAAGACGAAGATTCACCCGAGCAATGTCCTCCAGAGCTAAACCGGTATAAGGCTTGGGGTAAAAATTGTGGCAGGCAGCAAAACGAGTCACATCGGCACCGGCCTCATGCCACGATGCGATTTCATCAGAACTCACCGTCGATGCATTGACCACAATGCGAAATACACCGGACAGCTCCGCGACCCGCTGGGCGCTAAAGCCATAGTCCAAACGAAGGTATTCCAACCCCAGATCGCGCAGGTCCTCGATGCGCTCAAGCCCGAGCAAATCGCACGTGCGCGGCCCCACATCGGCGATGAGCGCAATGCCGCGGGCGGAAAGCAGCGACAGCACATGACGGACCTTATCGGCATACGCCGCTCCCCCATCCTCGGGAATATGCAGTGAGGTAAACGCATAGCGCGCACCCGCCGCGGCACCACGCTCAATCGTCCGCTCAATATCCTGCAAAGGGCTGGAAAGATAAATCGAAATACCCGTTTTCACGCTACAACGCTCCTTTAAAAAAGGCCGGCGGAGCAGTTAGCCCCGCCGGCACAACCATAGCATCAAGAAATCTGCCGCGCGCCGCGAACCCCGAGCAACACGGCTCGCGATATCAAACTACTCGCCAAAGAACTCATTGATCTTCTGCTCGTCGACGCCAAAGAACCACGTCAGGACAAAGCCGGCGGCATAGGCAAGCAGCATAGCGGCAACGTAGCCGAGCTGCTGGCCAGGAACGACGATCAGCAGGCCAAACAGACCGGAAACGCCCTGAGAAACCGTGCCGATGTGAAGCAGCGCCGCGAGCGCGCCGCCAAATCCGGCACCCAGGCAGGCCGTCACAAACGGACGAACGAGCGGCAGCGTAACAGCATACATCAGAGGCTCGCCCACACCCAGGATTCCAACGGGAATGGACTCTGCGACGTACTTCTTGAGCTTGGCGTTCTTGGTCTTAAAGTACAGCGCCAAACCGGCACCGACCTGGCCGCCGCCAGCCATCATAAGGATGGGAAGCAGGTAATTGATACCCTTGGTAGCGCCGTCGGGATCGTTGAGCATAGCGTGGATCGGCGTGAGCGCCTGATGCAGGCCGACGGAAACCAGCGGCAAGAAGCCTGCCGACAGGATATAGCCGCCCAGGACGCCCAGCTTCTCGAAGATAAAGGTCAAAACGCTAAAGATGGCAGTCGTCAGCCATGCGCCAACCGGCTGGATGACGAGCATCAGAGCAAAGGCGCCGATGATGAGCACCAGCAGCGGGGACAAGAACGTGTCGAGTGCGTTGGGCATAACCTTGCGAATCTGACGCTCCATCCAAGCAAAAAATGCGCCAGCGATAAGAGCCGCGATCATGCCGCCCGCTGCGGGGTTGTACTGCGCATTGGTGAGCGGCAGTAGAATGGCAGTGGCAGGATCAGCCGCGCCAGGCGCAAGCAGGGGCATGGCACTGTTGGCGATACACATCATGCCGGCGATGCCGCCCAGCGCAGCGGAGCCGCCAAACTCACGTGCCGCGTTATAGCCCACCAAGATGGGCAGATAGGCAAACAGGGCCCAGCCCATGGAACGAATGCCCTGGTACCACCACTCGCCTGCAAGCGCGCCTGCCGTCGAGACGTTAATGACGTTGCAGATACCGTTGATGAGGCCAGCCGCAATGATGCCGGGAAGCAGGGCGACGAAGACATTGGAAATCTTCTTGAGGAAGGCCTGAACCGGCTTGGACTCGTACTTTGCCTTCTGCGCGGCCTTGTTTGTGGCCGCAGCGTCAACCACGCTCTCGTCAGCAACGCCTTTCGCAAGGCCGGTGAGCTTGGAGAACTCCTCGAGCACCTTATTCACCTTGCCCGGACCCAGCACGATCTGCATCGTGTCGTCCTCGACCAAGCCCATCACGCCGTCGAGTGCCTTAATACCCTCCGTGTCGACGTTGCCCGTGTCTTTGACGGTCACGCGCAGGCGCGTCATGCACGCCGCGTTTGCCAACACGTTGTCTTTACCGCCCAAAAGGTCCAGCAGCTTTTGAGCCAGCTCTTTGTTCGTCATAACTCCTCCTTGTATTGGGTATCTCGTCTGGATGTCATATCAGCTCACGCCGCGCACCTATTGGGCATCGGCATTGCTCTTCTCATGGCCACTCACCGCAGCACGGACATGGCCTCTCGCTCGCTCAAGAGCTACCGCAGCCTGCTCGGCATCGCAGCCCAGCAGTACCGAGACAATAGCGGTTTTTACGTGGCCGCCGGCATCTGCAAGCGCCTGAATAGCGCGCTCGCGCGTGCAGCCGGTCGCCTCCATCACGATGTTCTGGCCGCGCACCACCAACTTCTCGTTCGTCTGCTGCACATCGACCATCAGGTTTTGGTATACCTTGCCGATCTTGACCATGGCACCGGTCGAAATCATGTTGAGAATGAGCTTTTGAACCGTTCCCGCCTTGAGCCTCGTTGAGCCGGTCAGCACCTCGGGACCGGGCACGGGTTCAATGGCAAGATCTGCGCTCTCCCCGATCTTCGACCCTTGGTTGCAGGCAATTGCAATGGTCTTGCACCCAGTTGCCTTGGCGTACACAAGGCCGCCCACCACATAGGGAGTACGACCGCTTGCCGCCAGGCCAACGACAAGATCCTTGTCCGAGAGTCCACGCTCCCGCAGGTCGCTCGCGCCAAGCTCCTCGCTGTCTTCGGCACCTTCGACAGCCTTGATAAACGCCGTCTCGCCTCCGGCAATGAGCCCGACAATCAGATCGGGTGACACGCCAAACGTGGGCGGACACTCCGAAGCGTCGAGTACACCCAGACGACCGCTGGTGCCTGCGCCCATGTAAAAGACGCGCCCGCCGCGCTCGAGTGCCTCAGCAGCCCAGTCGATTGCTGTGGCAACCTGGGGCAACACCTTCGTGACCGACTGGACGGCACGAAGATCCTCATCGTTCATCGTCGTGACGATTTGCAGCGATGCCATCGTATCGAGGTCCATTGAACTTTGATTACGCTGTTCGGTCGTGAATTTTGTTAAATCGAGCATTTCATTCACCTCATCTTTCCTGTTTCTCGATGTAGTTTTGCTTTATGACATGCGTCGCCCGTTCGTAGTCGCTGGCAACGTAAGCAGCGTACAGGGCATCGACAACCATAAGCTGGGCCATACGCGAAGCCATGGCACCGCTGCGGACCAAGGGTTCACTCGCAGCGACGCCGAGCACGGCATCGGCCATGGTGGCAAGCTTGGATGATCCATCTACTTTGGTAACGGCCACAACGGGACAGTTGTGACGTTGAGCCTCGGCGGTGCAGTCCAGTACCTCTTGCGTCAAGCCCGAGTAGCTAAAGGCGATTGCCATATCGCCCTCATGCATGTTCTTGGCACATAAGAGCTGATCATGCCAGTCGTCGTACAGATGGCACTCTTTGTCGACACGCATGAGCTTTTGCGCCAGGTCGTGCGCGACCAAACGAGAGGCACCAATACCGAACAGATTGACCGCGCGTGCCCGCTTAAGACGGGCCGCGCATCGCTCCAAGACGGTGTAATCGAGCGTTCGCGCCGTCGCCTCGATTGTGCGCACGTTGCTTTTCATCACCTTCCCCACGATACGTTCGACGCTGTCATCCATGGAAATGTCCTCGAGGGCTATGTCTTTCTTGTCACCTAAGAGCGCCAGCTCGGCAATCAGTTCGCGCTGGAACTCCTTGTAGCCCGCAAAACCCAAACGCTTGCAAAAGCGCAAAATGCTCGAGGGCGAGGAGAACGTGACATCGGCAAGACCGCGGACGGACAGCCCGACCACCTCGTGCGGATGAGCGCTTACATATGCGATGACATTGCGTTCCGCCGGGCTCGCGCTGAGCTCACGCTCGCGAAGCCGCAAAAGCAATCCGTTTGCCATCTCAAACACCTCCGTTGAGAAGAATTAAAGACCAACGAACGATTCGTACCGGATACAAACAGCTTTTGCGGTACATTGTGCCGCATCGTGGCGCACAAAGGGCGAGCGTTCTACCGCTCGCCCCTCAAATCCGACCGCTCGGAAATACGCGCGACACAAAATAATTCAACAAGGTCGCATTATCAGAAACGGGTTTGTTACCGGCTAGCGCCTCGCATGGGCACCGATCGGCCGAGTCGCATGGCGCACTAACGCCGCCGCCAGCAATACCAACAGCATGGCGGTGACATAGCCCGCAGCATCGAATCCTAAATCGATAACGTCGAAATGCCTGCCGGGAACAAAGATCTTATGTACCTGATCGCCAACGGAGCAGGCGGCGCAAAAGAGCAATACGGGCACGCAACGGGAGCATACGCTCCACGGACGCCTGGAAAAGCAAACCACGACCACGGAGGCGAATAATCCGACGAAGAAAAACTCTACGGTATGGGCAACGCGACGGACGTTTGTGCCCACCCGCATGCGAATGGAAGCAAGTCGGCCAGACCGGACATTCGAGGCAGCCGAATCGGCGCCTCCGGTCATTCCGTTCTCCGTCTGGGCTTCACCCGTGGCATCGGCAGCCTGAACGCCCGTAGCCTGACCCTCCACCACACGCGCGGTGGACTCGCTCAGCAACGACGTCTGCACCGCGTTTTGCTCCGTCAGCACCCAGATGCCCGCCAGCGTTGCAGCGAACAGAACGATCGCGGTCCATCCGATTATTTGTTTTACGCGAGCCAAGGGCCAACCTCCTTTTTTGAATATCAGCGAGTGTAGCCACAAATGGCATCGTCACCGTATCAAAATTTGAATCGCAACAGGAAGCGACAAAGCGACGCAAACCCCTACCCCGCCTCGCGCATCCAGCGATCGAACGTCCCCACGCACACGCCCAGGCATTTTGCTGCCTGGCTGCGGGTAATATCGCCTGCCTCATAGCTATCGCGCACCAGCTCAAACTGAGGAGGGCACGGCTTGCGAGGTCGACCGAAACGGACCCCTCGCGCTCGCGCCGCTGCAATCCCCTCCGCCTGGCGCCGATGGATATTCTCGCGCTCCACCTGCGCCACGTAGCTCAGCAGTTGCAGCACAATATCGGCAATCAGGGTGTTGGTCACATCCGGCGCGCCGCTGGCCCTGACGCGCGTGTCAAGCAATGGCATGTCCAACACCACAATGGCAACCCCGAGCTCCTTGGTAATGCGTCGCCATTCCTCAAGAATCTCGGAGTAATTACGGCCAAGTCGGTCGATAGAAAGCACCACCAGTACGTCCCCGTCTCCCAGGACGTGCAGCAGCTCGCGATAACGCGGTCGATCGAAGTCCTTGCCGCTCGCATGGTCGGCATAAATATTCGCCGAGCCCACGCCATAGGCGCCCAGCGCATCCAGCTGCCGATTAAGGTTCTGATCGCGCGAACTCACCCGCGCATAACCGTACACCGTCGCCATCTCATCCCCGCTTTCTTGTAAACCTGCCAAAAGGGACAGGTTTATTTTGGTAGGTTTTACCTCTTAAATAGCAGGTAAGCGGGCGGCCGAGCAGACGGCAAGGTAGCCACGATTCAAATGCGAAGGGCGGTCCCGAAAGGCCGCCCTCCGCTCCCCCACCATGAGTCGGGATTTGGCTAATGGATAAGCTTAAAGTCCAAGTGCCCACGCGTGGTATTGACGCGCGAGACCTCGATAATCACGCGCTGCCCCAGCTCGTAACGGGTGCCCGTGTCGGCACCTGTGAGCGTGAGCGCGTCCTCGTCGAACTCGAACCACTCGTTGCCCAGACTCTTGATCGAAACCAAGCCTTCGACCTGCGTTAGGTCCAAGCGCACAAAAAGGCCCATGCTGCTAACCCACGAGACGGTTCCGGCATAGCGCTCGCCCAGACGGTCCTCATAGTACTGGGCAATCTTGATCTTTTGCGTCGCATGGCTGGCGGCATCTGCCGCGCGCTCGGCATCGCTGCATGCGCGGCAGATCTGCGGCAGAATGCGCGGCAGCGACTCGCGCCCCTTGCCGATCAGCCGCGGCGTACGGACCAAGGCGTCCTTGCCGCCGAGCCGCTCATAGGCCAACTGCAGTTTGAGCACGCGGTGCACCACCAGGTCGGGATAGCGGCGAATGGGACTCGTGAAGTGGCAATAGCACGGCGCGGCAAGCGCAAAGTGGCCCTCGTTGCGTGGCTTGTACAGCGCGCGCTGCATACTGCGCAAGAGCAACGTGTTGACGAGCGGAGCGTTAGCCGTGCCGGCCGCGGCGTCAACCGCAGCCTGCAGCTCATCGGGACTTCCCAGGGCAATACCAGCCGCACGGCGATCGTCGATGATGCCTAGCTGCGCCAGCGCAACGGCGGCACCGTGCAGGCTATCGGGGCTCGGATCCTCATGCACGCGATAGCAGGCCTCGATATCACGGTCTGCCAGCCACTCTGCAACGCACTCGTTGGCGAGCAGCATAGCTTCCTCGATAAGCGACGTGGCACACGAACGCTCACGCGCCACAATCTGCACGGGCACTCCGTCCTCATCCAACAGAGCACGAATCTCGGCCGTGTCAAAATCGACCGAGCCGCGGGCGCGACGGATACGACGGCGGAGTTCGGCGAGTTCGTTAGCGGCGACAAGGAAATCGCCGAGGTCGACGTTGTAGCCGCGGGCGGCCTCCTCGCACGCAAGACCGCGCCCAAGCGCTTCCTCGCGCGAGGTCTCGGCAGCCGCAACATCCTCGGCTGCACCCTCCAGCACCGAATACTCAACCGCGCCGGCACGCACCAGCAGCGCCTCGGCGCCGTCATAGTCCATACGCACACGCGAGCGAATCACGCTGGGGTACGGATCGTAATGCCGCACGCGACCCTGTGCATCGAGCTCAATGTCAACGGTAAACGCAAGACGGTCCTCGTCAGGGCGAAGCGAGCACAGGTCATTGGACAGGCGTTCGGGCAGCATGGGAAGCACGCGATCGGCCAGATACACCGATGTCGTACGATGGCGAGCCTCAAGATCGATATGCCCGTCCCAAGCCACATAGTGTGAAACGTCGGCGATATGCACACCCAGCTTGTAGCCACCCTCGGGCGTGCGCTCCAGCGAAATGGCGTCGTCAAAGTCGCGCGCGTCGACTGGGTCGATCGTGATGACAAAGCGGTCGCGCAGATCGCGGCGGAGCGGGTCCTTAAGCGCCGCGGACACATCGAGCGAAAGCCCCTCGGCCTCGTCCAGCGCGGCCTCGGGATAGCTATCGGTATAGCCGTAACGCGCCATCACATATTGAACGCCCAAATCGGGCGCGTCATCTCCGCCAATGCGGCGTTCGATTGTCACGGTACCCGATTCCAGGCGCGTCGGGTAGGTCAAAATGCGCGCGACAACAGCATCACCCGGGTGGACACCCAGACGATCCGCCGAGGTATCCTCGGGCAGAATGAAGAAGTCGGCCTTCAGACGCGAATCGAGCGGCTCGATCACACCGAGCGGACCGGCGGTCTGGTACGTGCCCACCACGCTTATGGCTGCACGCTCAACCACGCTTTCGATCACGGCGCACCGCTCACCGTGCGGGCTGTTCTTAATGCTCACGGCAACGGTATCGCCATCCATGATCTCGCGCTTACCGCGGCCCATGACCTTGTAGTCGCCGTTTTCGGTTACAACGTAGGCGCTATGCTCATGGAGCTGCACGCGCCCGGTCAGGCTCGGACGACGTTCGCTGCGTACCGGCCCGCGCTTATTGCGAGCTCCACGCTTATGCTTGTTATTGCGCCCCATGGCGCCTCCTAACTATCGATTGCCGTTTACATCCCAAGAGTCTACCCAAATGATCCCTAGGGGACAAAAAACGGGCCGCCCCATAAGAGACGACCCGTTGGAAAGGATGAATTCCAGGCATGCCTACACGCGCAGGTAGCGGCGCATGGCGATGGCAGAACCAAAGAGACCGATAATCACGCCGACCAGAATCAGCGCAGCATAGGTCACCAGGTAGTACTGCATCGGCAGGGCAAACGACATCCAGCCGATGCTCTCCTGCAGACGCGGAATCATCAGGTTGCGCAGCAGCTCCAGAACGCCGATGGAAAGCAGCGAGCCCAAAATGGCCTGCAGTACGCCCTCGGTGATAAACGGGCCGCGAATGAAGCCGTTGCTGGCGCCGACCAGACGCATAATCGCAATCTCACGACGACGCGCCGTGATGGATAGGCGAATCGTGTTGTTGATGAAGATGAAAGCGATAAAGGTCAGAAGGCCAACGAGCACCACGGCGGCGATGCGGATGTAGTTGGTCACCTGGAACAGGCGGCTCACTTCCTCCTGGCCGTACAGCACGCTCGCGTTGACGTCGCCGTCATCCGCGATCTTCTGGAAATCGGCATCCTTCTTGAGCTTCTCTGCCGTGCTCTCAACCTTGGACGGATCGTCCATCTCAATTGCAAACGAAGCCGGCAGCGGGTTCTGGCCGTCGAGTGCGCTCATGGTGGCGTCGGCGTTGCCCGACATCTTGCTCGTATACTCGGCCAGCGCGTCGTCCTTGTCCTTATAGGTCACGGACTTGACGTTATTCCACGTCTTAAGCTCGGCCTCAAAAGCCTGAACATCGGCCTGATCGGCGTCATCGCTAATGAACGCGTTGATGACAACCTGATCCTCGACGGTGCCGATCACGGAGTTCAGCATCGCGGAGCCCATGATGAACAGGCCGATGATAAACAGCGAAAGGAAGATCGTGATGACGGCGCCGAGCGAGGTAGTCCAGTTACGGAAGAAGTGGCTGATTGCCTCTTTGAAGGAGTAGCCTACGTTAGTTGGTGCCATAGTTGCCGTAACCTCCCCTCTCCTGGTCGCGGATAACGTGGCCGCCCTCAAGGGCGATCACGCGACGGTGCATGCTATCGACCATCTCGCGGTCGTGCGTGGCGACGATCACGGTGGTGCCGGTGCGGTTAATACGCTCGAGCAGCTTCATGATGCCCAGCGAGATCGCCGGGTCGAGGTTGCCCGTCGGCTCGTCGCAGATCAGCAGCGGCGGACGGTTGACCATAGCGCGGGCGACGGCAACGCGCTGCTGCTCGCCACCGGAAAGCTGGTCGGGCAGCGAGTCCATCTGATCGGCCAGACCGACCAGACGCAGCACCTCGGGCACCTGGCTGCGAATGACGCCCTTGGGCTTGCCGATGCACTGAAGGGCAAACGCCACGTTTTCGTAGGCGGTCTTTTGCGGCAGAAGCTTAAAGTCCTGGAACACGGCGCCAATCTGGCGGCGCAGGAACGGAACCTTGCGGTTCTTGATCTTCATGAGATCCTGACCGGCAACCAGGATGCGGCCGCTCGTCGGCTTGACGTCGCGGTTGAGCGTCGACAGCAGCGTGGTCTTACCCGAACCGGAGTGACCGACCAGGAAGACGAACTCGCCCGGATAGATCTCGATGTTGATGTCGTCGAGTGCAGGCTTGTTGGGCTGTGCCGGATAGATCTTGGTGACATGCTCCATAAGGATAACGGGCTCGACACCGGCCTGCTTGGCCATCTTCTTGCGGCTGGCCTGCGGATCGATGGGCGCAAACACCGACGTGAAATCGGGGTTGTTGAGCGCGTTATCGAGGCTTGCGACCTCGGCGGCCTGATCGCTCTCGACCACCGGGGCAGCAGGCTGCGTGGGGTCGGGAATAGCGGCAAAGAGACCGGACTGCGCAGGCTGAGGAGCCGGCGTCGCAGGGGCCATGGGGTCGGGAATGCCGGCCATGGTAGGCTGCGGCGTGGCGGCACCAGCCTGAGGCTGCTCCACGCGAGCGGTCACGGCCTGAACGGGCTCAAAACCCGCCGTGCCGGAAAGCGCGACATCGCTGGTTGGATTGTAGGCAAAGGGATCGGATGCCGGCTGCGCCTGATCTGCCGGCTGAGCGGGGGCCTGAGCAACAGGCTGGCCCTCTGAATCCGGAGTGGCGAAACGACTGCCCTGGACGCCTGCCTGCGTCTTGGGGGCATCATCGCCCGCACCGGAGGTACGGAAGTGGTTACCCACTGGTGCTCCTTATCGTCGTGCGTTTAAACTACATGAGCGCTTTATATTTTAGCAGCATTAGCTTTACTGCACATAAGAAGCATGGCCGTGTTTGGGTCCCTCCGGCCGGACACAGGGTTACTTTCCAAATCGTCCTCGGACATGTCGGAGCCTCCGCGGCGCACTACGTGCGGCGGGGGGCTCCTCCGTCCTGCGGAAAGATTTGGAAAGTAACCCTGTGTCCGGCCTGCGATAACTAAGGGGTCGCTGCGTTTTACTTGGGTGCAGCAGCGCCGTGCTTGGGGGCTGAATTGCACTTTGCTGGTCTGGGCCCGTTTCCCGGAGAAAGCCTTTACTTGGTGCGGGCCTAATTTGTTTGTTGCCGACAAAAAACAGGGGCGTCCTCTTTGAGGACGCCCCTGTTATGGATTGCATACGGTTGCTGAAGCGATACTTTGCCTCGTCTTGCCCTAGGCCAAGAACTCCTTGGTGGTTGCCACGATGTTGGCGGCGTCCAGGCCGTACTTGTGCAGGAGCTCGGCCCCGGGCCGACTCGCCGAAGGTGTCGTTGACGCCAATCTTCTTGAGCGGCGTCGGGCACTGCTCGCACAGGACGTCGGCAACGGCGCTGCCCAGGCCACCGATCACAGAGTGCTCCTCGACGGTCACGACGTGGCCGGTCTTGGTGGCGCTCTTGACGATCAGGTCGGCATCGATGGGCTTGATGGTGTGCATGTTGATGACCTCGGCGTCGATGCCCTCGGCAGCGAGCTGCTCGGCGGCCTCGAGAGCCTCGCCGACCATCAGGCCGCAGGCGATGATGGTCACATCGGCGCCCTCGCGCATGACAATGCCCTTACCCAACTCGAACTTATAGGTCTCGGGGTCGTTGATAACCGGCGAGGCCAAGCGGGCGAAGCGCATGTACACGGGGCCGTCGCACTCGTAGGCGGCGCGCGTCACGGCGCGGGCCTCGATGTCGTCGGCAGGAACGATCACAGTCATGCCGGGGATGACGCGCATGAGGGCGATATCCTCGCAGCACTGGTGCGTGGCGCCATCCTCGCCCACCGAGATACCGGCGTGCGTGGCACCGATCTTAACGTTGAGGTGCGGGTAGCCGATGGAGTTACGGACCTGCTCAAAGGCGCGGCCGGCAGCGAACATGGCAAAGGTGCTCGCGAAGGCAACGCGACCGGTGGTTGCGATACCAGCGGCAACACCCATCAGGTTGCTCTCGGCGATACCCACATCGAAGAAGCGATCGGGGCAGGCGGCCTTAAACTTGCCGGTCTGCGTGGCGGCGGCCAGGTCGGCGTCGAGGACCACAAAGTCATCGTGCTCGTTGGCGAGCTCGACGAGGGCCTCGCCGTAGCTTACGCGCGTGGCGATTTTTTTGACGTCTGCCATCCTAGAGCTCCTCTCCGGCGGCCGTGAGCTCTGCCATGGCCTGCTCAAACTGTTCATCGTTGGGGGCCTTGCCGTGCCAACCAACCTGGTTCTCCATAAAGGAAACGCCCTTGCCCTTCATGGTCTCGGCGATGATGGCGGTCGGCTGACCCTTGGTGGCGCGGGCCTCGGCAAAGGCGGCGCGGATCTGATCGAAATCGTTGCCGTCGGCAAGCTCCACCACGTGGAACTTAAAGGCGCGGAACTTGTCGGCGAGCGGCATGGGGTCGTTGACCTCCTCGACGGGGCCGTCGATCTGCAGGCCGTTATGGTCGACGATCACGCAGAGGTTGTCGAGCTGCTGGTTGCCGGCAAACATGGCTGCCTCCCAGACCTGGCCCTCCTCGCTCTCGCCATCACCCAGCAGGGCGTACGTGCGGTAAGTATCGCCCCAGTGCTTGGCGGCAACCGCCATGCCCACGGCGGCGGAGATGCCCTGGCCGAGCGAGCCGGTGGACATATCGACGCCCGGGGTGTCGTTCATGTTGGGATGACCTTGCAGGTGGCTGCCGATATGGCGCAGCGTCTCGAGATCCTCCTTGGGGAAGAACCCACGCTCGGCGAGCACGGCGTACAGGCCCGGAGCGCAATGGCCCTTGGAGAGCACAAAACGGTCGCGATCGGCCTTGCGGGGATCGGCCGGGTCGACGTTCATTTCCTCAAAGTACAGATAGGTCATGATGTCGGCAGCGCCGAGCGAACCGCCCGGATGGCCGGACTTGGCAGCGTGCACGCCGGTGACGATGCCCTTCCTTACCTCGTTGGCAACCTTTTTGAGCTCTTCGTCGCTCATTGTGCCTTCCTTTCATCCTCATTAGACAAAATGCGCACGGCACGGAAAGGTAATCCCAACACAGCCGCAATGCACGTACGTCATTCATTATGCTGGAAACTGATGGCTTTACCAGAGTTTTTATCATTATTTGAACAATTTAGCAGGCAGAACCGCTGATGAAACGGTTTATCAATGTGAACGTCTTTTGGATGGAACGCGATCGACCCTACGCGCTAATGTCCTTGAATCCCTCGCCGAAGGCTTCCGTAACGTCGGCAACCGTCACGATGGCATGAGGATCGCGCTCGCGCACGATCGTCTTGAGGGTATTGAGCTCTCGACGGCTCACGATGACCATAATCACTGGCTTCTCGGCACCCGAATACATGCCAGTCGCCTTAAACTTGGTACAACCACGACCCAGGCCATACATGATATCGGCAGCGATATCAGGGAACTTGTCCGAGATGATGAGTACCATACGGCGTTTGTTGCCACCATCGACCACGGCATCGATCACGTAGCCGCTAATGACCATCGAAAGGCCTGCATACAGTGCGTTTTCGATTGAAAAGACCGGAGCCGATAGCGCGCATACGGCAACATCGATCGCCATGACGGTCGAGCCCACCGGCAGCGAGGTGTTACGCGAGATGATTTGGCCAATCGTGTCCGAACCGCCGGTGTTGGCGCCGGCGCGCAACACCATGCCGTAACCGATGCCCGTAATAATGCCGCCCCACATGGCAGGGAGCATCAGGTCCGCATCCGCCAGAGGTGCTACAAACGGGGCGAACAGATCGGTAAAGAAGCCCAGCAGCACAAAGCCCGTCGCGGTCTGCACCACGTAGAACATGCCGCCCTCGCGCATAACGACCAACAACAGCAAGGCGTTCATCACGATCGTCTGAATACCAACGGGAAGCGATAGGCCGCGCGCCGCGCCGACCGCCTGGATAATGGTGGCAAGGCCCGTAACGCCACCGGCGGCAAGACCGTTGGGAATCAAAAACAAGTCGGTCGCGATGGCGGCCAAGGCACACCCCAACATGATCTGGGGCAGGTCGTGAAAGAAGTTCATCGAAAGAATGCGCTTGATGTCCAGACGATATGCCATGCTGCCTCCCTCAAAAAAGCGCACCCAAACGGATGCGCTTTGAACTTCTTCTTGTATTCGATTCTACCGATTCGCCGGACAAAAACCACCCCTGCGCAGGGTTTATTCTGGATACAAACCCGTCCAACCGTTGGGCTTGGCATCGGCTTGAAGCCACCCGATGTTTTAGACCTCCGAGCCTTCTGCATCGGCGTTGCCGGTAGCCCAGCGATGGTAGCCAATAACAAACGGGTCCAGGTCGCCATCGTCAAGGACGGCCTCGACATTGCTGGTCTCCACGCCCGTGCGTAAGTCCTTGACCATCTGGTACGGGTAGAGCACGTAGCTGCGAATCTGGTTGCCAAAACCAATCGTGGTCTTGGGTCCGCGGATCTCATCGAGCGCCTCGGCGCGCTTCTCGAGCTCAATCTCGTACAGGCGAGCCTTGAGGATCTGCATGCACGCGGCCTTGTTCTGAATCTGGCTGCGCTCGTTTTGGCAGGTGACCACAATGCCGCTGGGAAAATGCGTCACGCGCACGGCGGAGTCGGTGGTGTTGACGCCCTGACCGCCCGGGCCGCTCGCGTGGTACACGTCCACGCGGATGTCATCGGGACTGATCTCGATGTCGATATCATCGGGTAGCACGGGGATGACCTCGACGCCGGCAAACGTGGTCTGGCGGCGCTTCTTGTCGTCGGTGGGGCTAATGCGAACCAAGCGGTGGACGCCGGCCTCGGCGCGCAGCATGCCAAATGCGTCCTTGCCCTCGACGGTAAAGGTCGCACGGTCAATGCCGATGACCTCGGCCGCGGGACAGTCGTTGATGGTGACCTTCCAGCCGCGACGCTGGCAGTACTTCATGTACATCTTAAAGAGCATGAAGGTCCAGTCCTGGGCCTCCAGACCACCCTGTCCGGGCTTGATGGTCACAATGGCATCGCCGTGATCGAACTCACCGGTAAACCAGCTCGAAAGCTCAAGCTCATCGATAGCCCGGGCCAGGCGCTCAGCCGTGGCTGTAGCCTCCTCGCGAAGGGCGACGGCGTCGGGGTCATCCCCCATCTCCTCGGCAAGCTCCAGCGCAGCGCGGGCATCGGAAAGCTCGCCGCGCGCGGTGTCCACGGCAGCGATATCTTCCTTGGTACGCGCGATCTCCTCCATGGTGGCACGGGCGGCGTCGGCGTCATCCCAAAAGCCAGGGGCAACACTTTTGGCCTCGAGCTCGGTCACGCGCGTGCGCTTTTCGTCCAGGTGGAGATACGACTCGACCTCACCGAGCCGGTCCGCGAACGCGTCCAGCTCGGCGGGCGTTACCTCTAAAGCCTCAGCCATTAACGATTCCTGCCGTGGCAGTACTTAAACTTCTTGCCGCTACCGCAGGGGCACGGGTCGTTGCGGCCCACGTTGACGTACGGATCGTCGCTCTCGGACTTGCGATAGGTGGTCACCTTGCCACCGTTGTTGACGGCAGCCGGACCACCCTGGACAGCCGTGCGGGCCTGCACCTGCGCCTGCTTGCGCAGCACCGAATCGCCGTTGTCACCATCGACCTCGGCAGGACCGGAGAAGCGCGCACCCTCGAGCGCGGGCTCCTCCTTGTGCTCCACGGCACGCGGGGCAGCCTTGATCTCGATGCGCAGAACCGTGCGCAGGTAATCCTCATACATGGTATCGACGAGTATCTGGAACGCGCCGTAGGCCTCGGTCTTGTACTCAACCAGCGGGTCGCGCTGGCCAAAGCCGCGCAGGCCGATGCCGGTCTTGAGGTAGTCCATCTCCTGCAGGTAGTTCATCCAGCGGGTATCGATGACGCGCAGCATGACCTGGGTGTTGAGCTCGCGCATCAGGTCCTCGCCCAAGCGCTCGGCCTTCATGTTGTAGCACTTCTCTACGTAAGCCAGGACATCGGCAGCCAGGGCCTCATAATCCTCGTCGGGGAACTTCGGCGTATCGATGTGGCCGGTGAGCTCCACAACCCACTTGCGCAGGCCCTCCAGGTCGCGCTCACCATCGTGACTGTCCTTGGTGCAGAACTCCTGCACGCAACGGTAGACGGTATCGTGCATGACCTCGGTGATGTGGTCGGTCAGGTCCTTGCCGTCCAGAATCTTATTGCGCTCGGCGTAGATGACCTGGCGCTGCTTGTTCATGACGTCGTCGTACTCAAGGACGCTCTTACGCATGGAGAAGTTGATGCTCTCGACCTTGTGCTGGGCGCTCTCGACGGCCTTGGAGATGATCTTGTGCTGGATGGGCATGTCGTCGCCCATGTCAGCCGTGACCATCATCTTGGAGACGCGGTCCATCTTGTCGCCGCCGAACAGGCGCATGAGGTCGTCCTCGAGCGACAAGTAGAACTGGGTCTCGCCCGGATCGCCCTGACGGCCGGAACGGCCACGCAGCTGGTTGTCGATACGGCGGGACTCATGGCGCTCGGTGCCGATAACGGTCAGGCCGCCGGCGGCAAGCACGCGCTCGCGCTCGGCCTTGCAGGTCTCCTTTGCCTCGGCGTTAAACTGCTCGAGCTGCTCGGGCGTCACGTCCTCCATGGTCAGGCCCTCGTACTCAAGGCGCTCGCGCACCAGCTCGTCGGGGTTGCCGCCCAGCAGGATGTCGGTACCACGACCGGCCATGTTAGTAGCGATGGTCACGGCACCGTAGCGTCCGGCCTGGGCAACGATATGAGCCTCGCGCTCGTGGTGCTTAGCGTTGAGGACCTCGTGCGCGATGCCGCGCTTGGTAAGGGCGGCCGACAGCTTCTCGGAGCTTTCGATGGAGACGGTGCCCACCAGGACCGGCTGGCCCTTGGCGTGACGTCGCTCGACGTCGTCGGCAACGGCGTTGTACTTGGCCTGGATGGTGCGGTACACTAGGTCCTCGTGGTCAACACGCTGAACGGGCTTGTTGGAGGGGATGACCTCGACGGGCAGCTTGTAGATCTCGCGGAACTCAGCGTCCTCGGTGAGTGCCGTACCGGTCATGCCGGAGAGCTTGTCATACAGACGGAAGTAGTTCTGCAGGGTGATGGTGGCAAGGGTCTGGTTCTCCTCGCGCACGAGCACGCCCTCTTTGGCCTCGATGGCCTGGTGCAAGCCCTCGGAATAGCGGCGGCCTTCCATGATGCGACCGGTGAACTCGTCGACGATCTTGACCTCGCCGTTAGTGACCACGTACTGCTTGTCGCGATGGAACATGTACTGAGCCTTCAGCGCCTGCTGCAGGTGGTTGACCAGCTGGCCCGAAAGGTCGGCATAGATGTCCTCGATGCCCAGGCGGCGCTCGATCTTCTTAAGGCCGCGCTCAGTGGCGGCGATGGTGTGCTTGGCCTCATCCATGACGTAGTCGCCCGTGGGCTCGACGTCCTCGGTGGCGGTGAGCATGTCGTGCGACACGTCCTCACCGCGCTCCAGGCCGCGCACGGCACGCGCGAAGTCCTTGTAAGTGCTAGCGGACTTGGTGCCAGCGCCCGAGATAATGAGCGGCGTTCTGGCCTCGTCAATCAAGATGGAGTCGACCTCGTCGACGATGGCGTAATGATGGCCGCGCTGCACGCGCTGCTCGGGGCGGGTGACCATGTTGTCGCGCAGGTAGTCGAAACCGAACTCGGAGTTGGTGCCGTAGGTGACGTCTGCCTGGTAGGCCGGACGCTTGAGTTCGAGCGGCATGTTGTTCTGGAGCAGACCGACGGTCATTCCCAGGTACTTGTAGATGCGGCCCATCCACTCAGAGTCGCGCTTTGCCAGATAATCGTTGACGGTAACGACATGCACGCCCTTGCCGGCGATAGCGTTGAGGTAGCCGGCCAAGGTGGAGACAAGGGTCTTGCCTTCGCCGGTCTTCATCTCGGCGATATGCCCCTCGTGCAGCGCCATGGCGCCGATGAGCTGTACGTCAAAGTGACGCATGCCCGTGATGCGCTTGGAAGCCTCACGCACGGTGGCAAAGGCCTCGGGGAGCATGTCGTCGAGCGACTCGCCGTTGGCGTAACGCTCGCGGAACTTATCGGTCTGGGCGCGGAGCTCTTCCTCGGTCATCTTCTCAAACTGGGGCTCAAGACCGTTGATCTGGTCGACGATCTTGTAGTAGCGCTTAAGGTCCTTATCGGATCCAAAGGACAGCAGCTTTGACATGAATCCCATGTGGTTTTCCTTTTTGGCCATCGCCCACGCCGTGCAGCTGCGGGCGAGTTAAACACAGATGATTGTACTTTAGCCAAACAAGGCGCGGCCTATACGGTCGACCTCGACCGCCACGTAATAACTACGACCAACCTGCCACAATGGGACAGGTTTATTTTGGCAGGTTCTATCTGGGCAAACGCTTCCTCTCTGCCATTTGGTGCCATGGGGACAGGTTCGTTTGCACCAATAAAAAGAAAAGGGCCGCGCACCCAAATGGATGCACGGCCCTCACGCCATGAATGCGAGTGATTCCGCGGCGAGCTATTTACTCAGCAGCCTCGGTGGTCTCGGCCTCGGCAGCGGCCTCCTCGACGGGAGCCTCGGCGGCCTGCTTGGCAGCCTCCTCGGCAAACTTAGCAGCACGCTTAGCCTTCTCGGCAGCCTTAGCCTCAGCGGCAGCCTTGCGAGCGGCCTCGGCCTCAGCAGCCTTGGCGGCCTTGGCAGCCTTGGCCTCCTCGGCCTTCTTGAGCTGGGCGGCAGCGGCGCCACCGAACTTGTCGGCGAAGCGCTGGACGCGTCCACCGGTGTCGACGAACTTCTGCTGGCCGGTGTAGAACGGGTGGCACTCGTTGCAAAGCTCGACCTTCATCTCGGACACGGTAGCGTGCGTCTTGAAGGTGTTGCCGCAGGAGCACGTCACCGTGCACTCGACATACTGGGGATGGATACCCTGCTTCATGGTAGGACTCCTTATTGGTCAGGCGCTGGTTACCGATCAGCGCATAAGGCGTCTTGGTTTCCGACCAAGACAACAAACTCGGCTATGATACCACGGCGCCGCGTGTCCCACAAAAGGTTCACGGTCTTTTCGGAACGACACGAATCTGACCCATCGAAACACATCTCCACCGTTCCTTCAACTGGGAAAATGCCGTCCCCGGGGCCTGAGAAGGGCCCCGGGGACGTTCGACTGACTGCGGGAACGGCCTTTCCGCTCAATGTGTTCGGCTGAGATCGGAAATCAACCAAACTGAACCAGGTTCAGTTGACATGGTTAAAAACGAGGGGCGACGCTTTTGCGTCACCCCTCGTCCCGGCCGGGTTGCTTTAGTTGTACACACGGTAGTTACACTTGAACTGGGTTATGTGTCCATAGTTGGGGCCGTACCAACCCGATGTATAGCTGATTACTTTTGCGCCTAGATATTCGTATCTCTTGTTGTAGCGAAGCTCACGGTAGGTCGTGTCGTACTCTGCTACGTAAAACGCGTCTCCAGAGAAGGCTTTGTACCGGTCCTTAACCGTCGAAGCCATGTACGCGGGTTCGACATCGCCTTTCTCTCCGTTGAGCGCATAGACGGGTGCCGCGATTCCGCATAAAGCCGTTGCCACGAGGATGGCGTAGACAGCCATGCGCGACGCATTGGACTTCAGCTGTTCAAATAGTTTCATGTCATTCACCTCCCTCGTATGTATCGAGGTATTCCTGCTTGAGCGTCTGCGAGGACGACTTGATCTTTTCCACGAGCGTGCCGGCTTCGATGAAGTAGAACGAGTTGGTGAGGTCTGCCAGGTCGTCGAGCAGATGGCTTGAGATGAGCACGCTGCGTCCCCGCTCCACCTCGCTGCGCATCGCGTCGCAGGAGGTTTTCCGTTTTCCCGGATCGAGGCCGTTCAGCGGTTCATCGAGGATGAGGTACGGGCAATCGGTCGCTATCGCCATGGCAAGCTTTACCTGCTGCTTCATTCCTGTCGAGAGTTTACGGGTCGGCTTGTCGAGATATGGGGAGATTCCGAGGGAGTTGCAGAGCGAGTCGATGTCGGCGGCCGATTTCCACGCCTCCCTAACGAAAGAGAGGTGCTCGCGGGCCGATAGCGTGGGGTAGAGATCCGCGCCGCCCGAAGAGCTCAGGTAGACGAGTTCTGCGAATTCGGCTGATCGACGTTGGTAGATTCCGTCTGCCGCCAGGCTTCCCGAGCGGATGCGGGTGGGAAATTGGCCCGACAGCGCTTCAAGAAGGGTGGTTTTCCCCGAGCCGTTGGGGGCGACGAGCCCCGCCGCCGTTCCCGGGCCCAAGGAAAGCGATCCGATCGAAAGTATCGTCGTGCTCCCGTATCCCACGCTCGCGTCCAGGAGCTCGAGCCCATGGTGCTTTTTAGCGGGTCCAGCCTGTTTGGGCGAACGCGTCACAACGGCGCCGACCGCGAAAAGGACCGCGACGTATACCAGGGCCACGGCAAGCATCGATGCGCCGCCCGAACCGGAGCCAATGAATTCTGTCGGGAAGCATCCTACGTAACCCGTTGCCTCGATAGGCGAGAACACGGCCAGCGGCAGGAGCTCGAGCGCGGCATTATGCCCCAGTGCCGAATCGGACAATAACGGGAATGCCGGGGCCGCGACAAGCAACGCGGAGGTAAGGGGGCCCGCGAGGACGCGCCTCGTTGCGGTCGATAGGACGGCGGAGCAAACGGATATCAAGGTTCCACCCGCGAGCAGCGCGAGAAGTATGGTCGTGAAGACGTTTCCCGCGGTCGTGGTGGTAAGCGCGCCGTTATGGAAGAAGGCGATCGGGTACCCGATCTGCCCGAAGCCGTTTAGGGCCAAGGCGTAAATGCCCCCGGGTGCGAGGCCGGCGAGGAGCATCGCGGTCCCCGCGGCGATTATCGAAAACACGGTTTGGATAAGGCGCCGGAATTTGGGCACGGGCGCCTTCGCCGCCAGGGTCCCGGGCCTTGTGGCGCCGAGCACGAGTATCGACGAGAGAAGGAAGGGGATGAAGGGAAGGAAGGACGGCGCCTGGGCAATGGCGTAGGGCAGGAAGGAGAGGAACGGCAGGTCGTTTGCGGAGGCCGGGATATCCGCGATGCCGGAGCTGCTCAGAGCGCGGCAATATGCGAGCTCTGCGTCATTGGTCTCCTGGTCCCCCACGATGGACCCGGATTGGAAGCCCTCGTCCATGAGCGCGTAGTAGCTCTCGGCAGAGTCGAGAAAGGCGGCGTCGGTTTGAGCGGCGAGGGCGGCGTTCGCGTATCTTGCAAGCTCAGCGTCATCTTGCTGCTCTGGCGATAGGTCTGTGCCGCTGGTCTGGGGCGCGCGCGTATTGAATGCGTCGACAAAGCCCTGCATGCCCTGCTTCATAAAGAAGGGGCCGTAGATGGGTGAATTGAACGCAATGGGGACGGAAAAGGCTGCAGCAAGAACGAGCGTGGAAATCCATACGGCCCTGTCTCTTAGGATTAGTTTGAGAAGAAGTCGACAGTACATTCAGAAGCACCTGCATTCCTCAAAGAATCGTTAGATTAAAAGTAACAGATTGAATGAAGATGCGCGCGGCGGGGGCGAGGCGAATGGCTGAACGGTATCGATATGCGGGTT
>JBKWEB010000001.1:139444-328174 GCA_046976245.1 Collinsella sp.
AAGATGCGCGCGGCGGGGGCGAGGCGAATGGCTGAACGGTATCGATATGCGGGTTTAACGGCATCACATTGGCCACATAGATTTTTAACTTGCATTTCTACCCGCCCTTTTCGTAGAGTCGCCGATACGTGCTTAGCGCACCCTTGGCGCGTCCGGCAGGCTTTGCGAAATGGGATCCAGGAGACTTCGGCGCAGCATCATCTTGCGGAATGCTTCTAATGAGCCTCCCATCCTTCAAAAACAGAATCTCATCGCACAGCCTATCGACCGAATCCAAGATGTGGGATGACATGATGATGCACGTACCAGAATCGGCCAGCTTCCTGAGAATCTCGGAATGCAAGTCCACCCTGCTGGGGTCGAGCGCGTTCATGGGCTCATCTAATAGAAGGTACCGCGCGCCCGTTGCATACGCAATCGCCAGGGTAAGCTGCTGCTTCATGCCCTGGCTCAGAGTGCGGATCCTCATCTTCGCGAACTCGCCTATCTGCGTTTGTTCCACTATCTCTTCGATATCGCGAGCATGCGGCCACATATCGCAAACCATCTTGAGGTGATCTTCCGCACGCAATCCGGGATACAGCAGCGTCCCCTCACCAGGTGCATAGAAGATCATAGAACGGACCTCTCTCGCACCCGTACCCTGCACCTCATCCAGAACGATGCTCCCGTCCACGCGAGGACCCGGCAAACCTGCCATCGCACGCAGCAACGTCGTCTTTCCATGCCCGTTCGGAGCGACGAGACCGTAGACCGTACCCGGGGCAAACTCAGCGTTCACCGAATCTACGAGCACCTTCTTTCCATAAGAGATCGTCAGCGTTTGAAGGTCAATCATCGAGATCATCCCCTTTCGATCTTTGGAACACTCAGGCGCACCATCAACGGAGATACGGCGCCCAAGACCACCAGCAGAGCGCCCGATGCGCCGACGACCTCTCCAAAAGGCATCGCGTTCGTCCCTCGCCCAAGGAACCCAATCGTCCCCACCTGGGAAGCGGAATCAAACGAGGCGAATGGAGCCAGCAGCGCGACGCCCATGCCCACGCTTTCAACATGAGCGCTCAACGAACCCAACACCAAGAGAACCGCGCAAACCATTCCGGTGACAACGGGGTTGCGGCTAATCGCTGCTGTCAACGCAGCGACGACGGAAATCACGCCGTATGCCATGACCAGCAACGGAATACTGCACAACACCGCCTCCCCCACCATGGACGTTGTCGAAGCTCCCGCCCGAATGAGAGCGACGGGATACTCCGATCCACCCGCACCGTTCTTAATCACGGACACAACGACAGCGGGAACCATCGACACCAAAAGCAGCACCAAGCCAAGCAGGAGAGCCAGCGCAACAGCCGTCAGAAAACGCACATGCGCTGTTGCGGGGATCTGGAGAACCAGAAGGGAACGACACTGCAGGTGGGTGCACGCGAGCGATGTGACAACCACGGGCAACAGCCAAAATAAGGAGGGAAGCGCTGCCTGGAGATACGAAAGGAGGATTAATGGGGGCATCTTCGTACTTAACTCGTAAACCTTGGGGTCCGGCAAGCTCGCGATCGACTCAAGCAGAAGGGCGCGCGCCTCCGCACGAGAAGGAGCCTCCGGCTCGATTCCGATCGATTGCAGGAGAGTCGCATCTGCCGCGCCCAGCTCACCTCGAGCGCGCTCGTACGTCGCAAGGCTTCGAAACCCCTCCGCAGGCATAGGCGCGTACACGAAACCCGAAAGAGCATCCCGCATGTCTTCCAGGGCCGCTTTGCCCTCGACGTCCATATTCGCAGCGTTCTGCTCTAGATACCGATCTATTGAACGGAGCTCCCCATCCCTATACCGAACAGCGGAAACGTTATCAGCGTCAGGAAACATCTCGACCAGAGCCGGGGCCAGCATCGTCGTCGACATTGCAATCGCGCATACGGCGAGGGTAGGAGAACGCAGGAGCAGTTTCCCCATCGTTCTTACGTATGCAACGGCGGAGGCACAAGCGCTCGAACGAGTTGCCGTTCTCGATGCAGTGAAGGAACCTCTCTCAAGACAAATCGGGGATATCGGGCACGCGCAGCCGCTCTTTCCAGCAACGCAAAGCAGGCTAATTGCCAGCACCTCGATCCCGATTGCGCATACGAGGGCAATCGCGCCACGCTCGAAGCAAAGTCCAGGCAGATTCACTATCTGCGTTGTCGGGTACGGGCTATAGGCGCCGACGGTCAACTCAGTGTTCGCATACGTAAGGGGATTCAACAGGGCGAACTCACGTAAAGCGATGGATCTTCCGTAATACCCGGGAACCATCGTCACCCCCATCAGGGCACATACGAACACGATTCCAAGCGTAGGGTTATTGGCAATCTTCACGGCAAGGTGAACGACAAGCGAGATGAACGCTGCCACCAAGAATTGCAAGATGGCCGTCTGCGCGAACACCAGCCAAGCCGGTTTGATAACCGGAGTCGCATATTGAATGTAGCCTATCGGATAGAACGGCGAGCCCGGGCCATTCTTCACAAGCGCGGCGATTATCCCTGGAAGATTGATGGCGAGGACGGCAAGCATTGCAAAAACACTCGCCCATACGCTCGATGCAACAAGTCTACCCAGCTCGCCCATCGGTGCCTGGATGATGAGCTTTTCACGTTTGTTAAGACGCGCGGCAAGGAACGAGACGGCAACGGCCGTTGCGACCCATAGCAAGTACTCCTTCGATCCGTCATAATAGGTGTACTCTCCATCCGATATCTGCAGAAACGGAAGTAGGGGAGAGAGCGGTGCCAAGATAAGACGTCCCGCGGCAAGAGGGTACAGAAGCGCGGGCATGCTTGATGAAGAGGTATAGACACCGTCCTCCCCCGCATTCACAAGCGCATCCGCATAGGATGCTGACAATTCCTGCTCAACACGGGTTATTCCCGACTCGAGGTATTCGACCCGTCCGTCGATGCCAGCCGCGCTCCTGAAGACGGGCAGAGCACAAAGAACCATCAACGCAACAACGACAACACAGAGCGACCTGGAGGAGAGAAGCGACCTAAAGATCGCCTTCGAGATTTTGAGCATATTCATCGCCAACCTTAACCTCATCCAGTCGGAACAGAGGGGCCGAACAAAATGCTCGGCCCTTATTACTTGCCGGCAAAGTCAATTTAACATAAACTGTTAAAAAGTAACCTGAGTTTTTTAAATTCTTCGGAGGTTATTATGAGTTCCGACAATCGCACTCCCCGGCTTCATTCCTTCCGCATCGCATGTGCGATAGCCTCTGCGACCCTTTGCGCCACCGCCATCGCACAAGTGGCGTTCTCCTTAAAGCCAGCAATCGAAGTGCTCGACAACCCTGTAATTGCAGACTCCCCCGCGTATCCAGCCCTTGCGATCTCGACATTGGTCCCTGCCGTCATCGGTATCGCTACGACCATCCTCAGCGCCGTTCTCGTGTGGACGATCAAGAGCGGAGACCCCTTCAAGAAAGGGTCTGCGACATGCTTGAAGGTGCTCGGCATTCTCTTCGTTGTTCAAGCTGCCACCAGCCTCTACGCCGGCTCACTCAAAACCTCCGTTTCGATGTTTGGCGGCGAGGGGGCCGTCGGCGCCCAAGAGATCGCTTCATCATTCGATTGGACCTCTCTGGTTCTCGGCATCGTCCTGTTCATGCTTTCCCAGCTCTTCTTGTACGCCCGAGAGCTGTACCTCGACTCCGACGAGATTGCGTAAGGAAACGCCATGCCCGTAATTGTTCGCCTCGACAAGATCATGGCCGAGCGAAAGATTTCCTCGAACGAACTTGCCGAAAGGATTGGAACCACGCCCGTGAACCTGTCCCGCATTAAAAAAGGGCATATTCGCGGCATTCGCTTCAACACACTCGAGCAGCTATGCCTCGCCCTTCGTTGCCAACCCGGAGACCTTCTCGAAGTCATGAGCGAAGAGGATGCCCGAAAGGAGTTCGGACTCGATTGGTCCGCCGAGGATTAGAGGGCGGTCGTACTCGCCCTGCACACGGGGATGCGAATCGGCGAGGTCTGCGGCCTTCGGTGGTGCGATGTGGATTTCGAGACGGGCCTGATCTCGATCAGACACTCGGTGGCGTACGCGAAGGGAATGGGTTCGTTCATCAAGGACACCAAGACCCATGACGCCAGGGGTATCCCCATCGACCCGGTCGGCCTACTCCCCTTCCTGAAGGAGACCCACGAGATCGACTGCGGAAAGCTGCGCTTGCGCGGCCTTACCGGGGCGGTCGAGATCGGGGACTGCTACATCCTGTCGGAGCCGGGCGCGACCTTCGCGACGACAAGCTATATCCGCAGGGCGTTCAAGACGTTCTCGGAGACCAACGGCCTCATGGGCACCAACGACGAGCTGATCACGTTCCACGGCCTTCGCCACACGTTCGCAACGCAGTGGATCCGCCAAGGCGGCGATATCAAGGCGCTCCAATCGATCCTCGGCCACAAGGACGCCATGGCGACGCTCAACGTCTACGCCGACATCGAGCCCATCTCCAAAATCCATAACATGCTGCGCGCCACGCCGTGCCTTTGGCGCGGGCACCTCGGGCCGAGGGTCGATCCGGGTCCCATGTTCCAACAGAGGATCCAGGAGTCCATCGAGACGCTCCAGGCGTTCGGCTACGGCATCACCGAGCCGGACGACCGAAATATCGCCATACGCGACGTGAAGACGAACAGTTGGCTCTAGCTCACCGAGTACGCGGCAGTGTGGGCCCATCCCAACTGAGGTCACGGTGGTCCGATAGGGGCGCCGCCCGCGGCATGCGCCGCGGAGCGGTATCCCCTACCGAAGGGCGGGGATGCCCTCCGCTTCCAGTTCGGAATCAGCCGTCGGAGGCGTTCGGCTGACTGCGGGAACGGCCTGTCCGCTCAATGTGTTCGGCTGAGATCGGAAATCAACCCAACACGAGCCGGACACGCGCCAGACGGCTCTTCCCCGTACGGCCTTCCCCCTTACGCTCATGTTGCAGGCATGTAACGCCGCAGCGAGCGCGCCTTTTTTGCGCCAGACAGGTACAATGATGAACACTGTACCGTAGCGGAGCGCCCCGCGCGCGCCGCAATCACGCGAAAGGGTTTCCCATGGCCGAGATCTCGTCCTCCCGTATCGTCATCACCGTCCTTGGCAAGAACCGCCCCGGTATCGTCGCCGGCGTCACCCGTGTTCTGGGCGAGGCCAACGTCGACATCCGCGACATTACGCAGTCCATTATCGAGGACATCTTTACCATGACCATGCTGGCCGATACCGCCGAGTCCAAGCTCGACTTCACCGAGCTGCAGAAGGCGCTAGCCGAGGCTGGCGAGCTTTCGGGCGTCAACGTGTCCATCCAGCGCGAGGACGTCTTTAACTTTATGTACCGCCTGTAGCGAACAAGCCGCTCGGGGCAGCTTGACGTCATATCGTCCAAGCGCGCGGCCCCAAAGCGGACCGGAGAGGAGCGCGCATGGCCTACGACGCCAAGAAAATCTATTACCGCTTCGATGACCACTTGAGCCGACTGGTTCTGGATTACGAAGCAAGCCGCCAGATTTCGTCTGAAAGCGAAAGCCTCTACCACGGCCTGCCGACCGCCCCGTACGACGAGGACCTGTTTGTCGAGCACAATGTCAAGCGCGGCCTGCGCAATGCCGACGGCTCGGGCGTGGTCGCGGGCCTCACTCGTATCTCGGATGTGCACGGCTACAACAAGGTCGACGGAAAGGTCGTGCCCGATCAGGGCAAGCTCACGCTTCGCGGCTACAGCATCGAGGATCTGGTCAACAATGCCCAGGCCGAGAATCGCTACGGCTACGAGGAAGTCGCCTATCTGCTTATCACGGGTTCGCTGCCCAACAAGGAAGAGCTCGACGGCTTTTGCGAGCGCCTGGGCGCCTTTAGACATCTAAGCGACGAGTACGTTAAAGAGTTCCCTATGACCACGGTGTCGTCGAGCATCATGAACGTGCTCCAGCGCGCCGTACTGCTGCTCTACGCCTTCGATGCCGAACCAGACGTGATCACGCCCGAGCACGAAATCGACGTCGCCATCTCCATGCTCGCACGTCTCCCGCGCATTGCCGCCTTCGCACACATGGCCTCGGTCGCCAAGCTTCGCGGCTCCGAGGTTCACGTGCCGCACCCCACGCCCGGTCTCTCCACCGCCGAGACCATCCTACAGGTCCTGCGCGGCGGCATGGCGTTCACCCGCGATGAGGCGATGCTGCTCGACGTTATGCTCATGCTGCATGCCGAGCACGGCGGCGGCAACAACTCCACCTTCGCTTGCCGCGTGCTGTCGTCTTCGGCCACCGACCCGTATTCCGCCTACGCCGCGGCTATCGGCTCGCTCAAGGGCCCGCGCCACGGCGGCGCCAATGCCAAGGTCGTGTCTATGCACGAGGACATCCGCGCGCATGTCTCCAACTGGGAGGACGAGGACGAGGTCGCGGCCTACCTGGGCAAGATCCTCGACAAGCAGGCCTTCGACGGCACGGGCCTCATCTACGGCATGGGCCACGCCGTCTATACGCTCAGCGACCCGCGCGCCGAGGTCTGCCGCCGTTACGCGCGCTCACTGGCAGCCAAGAAGGACTTGGGCGAAGAGTTCGCACTCATCGAGCGTATCGAGCGCCTGGCACCCCAGGTCATGCGCGACCACGGCATGACCAAGCCCATCTGCGCCAACATCGACCTGTACACGGGCTTTATCTACAAGATGCTCGGCGTGCCCGAGACGCTCTTTACGCCGCTATTCGCCGTCGCCCGCATGGCCGGCTGGTCGGCGCACCGCATGGAAGAGCTCTTCTGCGCGCACCGTATCATCCGCCCCGCCTATCGTCCGGTGATCGAGCCGCTGGAGTACAAGCCGCTCGCCGACCGCTAGGACGCGGACCGTTATAGAACTCGAGCGTGGCCAGGGCATCACCGCCCTCGGCCACGCTTTTTATGCCAGTAGAAAGGATCGCAGCGAATGATTGTGTTTTCCGATATGGATGGAACGCTGCTGACGAGTGATAAGCAGATGAGCGACGCCGCCTGGGCGATGCTCGACGAGCTTGCGCGACGCGGTATTGAGTTTGTGCCCTGCACGGGGCGCCCGCTGTCGGGCGTCTTTGAGCCCATCCTCGCCCACCCCGCCGTACACTACGCGGTCTGCGCCAACGGCGCCAGCGTCTGGCAGCTCGACGACGGTATGCCCACCGATACCTCACGTGCTACGCGCATTTTGAGCCGACCGCTCGACCGCGCCATCGCCCACCGCGTCCATAGCATTGCCGCCGGCCATGACGTCACCTTCGATATCTTCGCGGACGGGCAGTGCTTCCTCCCCCGCTCGCTCTACACGCGCCTAGACGAGTTCTGTGGCGGCGACCCGCACATCGCGGCTTCGCTCAAGCGCACACGAACACCGATCGACATGGATATCGACAGCAAGATCGACGAGGTCGAGACACTCGAACGCATCGCCATGTACTGGCACGACCCGGCCGATCGCGACGCCATCGCGGCTGCGCTTGATTCGCTCGGCGGGATCGAGGTCACGCGTTCGTACGCCATGAATATCGAGGTCATGGGCGAGGGCGCTACCAAGGGAACGGCCCTCACTTGGCTATGCGAGCACCTGGGCGAGCGTCTCGCCGACGCCTGGGCCTTTGGCGACAACATCAACGACATCCCCATGCTGCAGGCGGCGGGCCACGGCATGGCCATGATCAACGCCGAGCCCGAGGACCGCGAGGCCGCTGACGCCATCACCGAGTTCGACAACGACCACGACGGCGTCGCCCACGCCATCATGGCTGCCCTCGCCTAGCAGCAGCAACCCGGCAGGGTAGCTAATTTGGGACGGGGCCATTTTAGCTACCCACGGAAAACCGCAAGGACTGTCCCCGGCTGCCGGCAGAAAAGGAACGTCCCCATCTGCCGGATTAGGAGAGACTCTCCAGAACACGGCGGAGCTCCTGCTGGACGGCGTGGTCGCGGTTACAACCCACCACGCGATCGGCCACCGCCTTAAGCGCGGGGCGCGCGTTTTCCATCGCGCAGCCCGTGCCGACAAAGCGAATGATCTCGTAGTCGTTCATCGAGTCGCCAAACGCCATGACCTCGTCGCGACCAATGCCGTAATGCTCCGCGAGCTGCGCGATACCCGAGGCCTTCGACACACCAGGCTGCATGGCATCGATCCACGCGTTGCCCGAAGGCGCAAAAGTAAAGAGCTGACCAAGTTCGCGCTGTAGCACGTACGCACTGTCCATAACCGCACTGTCGTCGCAAAAGATACTCGCTTTGATAATATTTACGCTGGGATCGGGCAGCTCCCAAATACGCTCGGCATTGGGAAGGTCCTTATCGACCTCACGCACGAACTTGCACTCGTCATCGAGCAGGAAGGACTTGGTTCGGTCAAAGAGCGCAAGATGCAGATTGGGGAACGTCCTGACGGCTTGGGCGAGCCTTCGAATCGCCAGGTGGGAATACACCTCACGGTCTACCATCTTACCGTCGGCGTAGACCTGGGCGCCGTTAGCGGCGACAAAGTCCATCTTGTCGCGAACGGGCGCAAAGAACTCGCACAGGCGATCGTAGCGACGACCTGACGATGCGGCGAAATGCACGCCATGCTCGTGTAGCGCCAGAATCAGTTCGTAGGTCTCGGGAGGC
The DNA here is from genome assembly GCA_046976245.1 of Collinsella sp. Classification (GTDB taxonomy): domain Bacteria; phylum Actinomycetota; class Coriobacteriia; order Coriobacteriales; family Coriobacteriaceae; genus Collinsella. Next base: position 148,106 of record JBKWEB010000001.1, read on the forward strand.
ACCTGGCCGTTTTCGTCAAGCAGTGTGCCGTCCATATCGGATGCAATCAGTTTAAACATAGAAAAGCTCCCTTCGGGCTTGATGGAATCGGACGTATATCCAAAATCACCGTACCCAAAGGGAGCTCAAATAAGACTCCGCGGGCGTAAACGTTACAAGGACCTGGCAAATAGCTCACACATGCCAGAGGTCCTACGGTCGCGGCGCCAGGCGACACGTCACCCCAACGACCAGTCGTTTAAGAACGTCCCCGATGACTAGTCCGCGTAGGTGAAGGTCGTGACGTCGAACATGCCCTCGGGGCGGATGCGGAGCGTCGGGATGACCGGCAGGGGCAGGAAGATGATGCCCATGATGGGATCGAGCGGCGGCTCAATACCCATGGCACGTGCCTTGACCATAAAGTCGTCGTGCTGCGCGGCAACGTCCTCGGCCGTGCCTTCGCTCATCAGGCCACCGAGCGCCAGCGGAATGCGCGCCACGACCTCGCCGTTGCGCACTAGCACGTGACCACCCTGGCCCACGGCCTCAACAGCGGCCATCATATCGGCGGCGTTGTCGCCCACCACGCACACGTTGTGCGAGTCGTGGCCGATCGTGGAGGCAATGGCGCCGCCCGTGATAGTGAAACCGCGCACCCAGCCTCGACCGATGTGCTTGCCGACCAGGCTCAGGCCAGCGGGGCCATCGCCATCGACGCCCTCGGCCTGCAGCGACACGCCGCGGCCATGGCGCTCAATCAGCATAATGCGACGCAAGTCCTCGTCAGTCTCGGGACGGACCATACCCGTGATGGCCTTACCCGGCACCACGTCAATCACAGCCTCGCCCGGCTTAAAGGCATAGTCGAACACGTCGAGCGATAGCTTCGGCAGCTTAACGGAAGCGCGCAGCTCGTCGGCAAGGGCCGCGACCTCGGCCATCTCGGGTGCGATCTCGCCCACAAAGGTGCCGTCCTGCGCCACCAGAGCACCGGCGGCATATACGCGATGCGGAGCCGTGGCAAACGTCAGGTCATTGAGCACCAGCAGGTCGGCACGCTTGCCCGGGGCGATGGCGCCACGCAGTTCGTGCGGGTCGCGGCAACCGTGGTCCAGGCCAAACGCCTCGGCCGTGGAGAGGGACGCCATGGAGATAGCGACCACGGGGTCGATACCGGCCTCAATCGCCACGCGGCAGGCGTTGTCGATCATACCGGTCGAAAGCGCATCGGAGGGAGCGCGGTCGTCGGTCGCAAAGCAGCAGCGGCGGGCACGGGAAGGATTCTCCAACAGCATCGGAGACAGGTTGGCCAGGTCGTGGCTGCACGTGCCCTCACGCAGCATCACATACATGCCGCGGGACAGCTTGTCGAGCGCCTCCTCGGGAATCGTCGACTCGTGGTCGGCGATAATGCCCGCTGCGGCATAGGCGTTGAGGTCCTTACCGGCAACGAGCGGCGCATGGCCGTCGACCTGCTTGGACGGCGTCTGGTTGGCAGCATCGATGCGAGCACAGGTCTCGGAGTCAGCCATAAAGACGCCCGGCAGGTTCATCATTTCGCCCAGACCAAAGACATCGCCCGGATGCTCGGCAAAAAACTCCTGCATATCGGCGGCGGTAATCACGGCACCGGCCTGCTCGTCGGGCAGCGCGGGCACGCACGAAGGCATCATGTACTTGATGGAGATGGGCGCGCGGCGGCCATCCTCGATCATAAAGCGCAAGCCGTCGAGACCGGCAACATTGGCAATCTCGTGGCTGTCGGCAATGGCGGTGGTAGTACCGCGCGTCGCGGCCATGCGAGCATACTCGGCGGGACGGATGTTCGAAGACTCGATATGCAGATGCCCGTCAATAAAACCGGGAGCGAGATAGCAACCCTGGCAGTCGATAACCTCGGCAGCCTCGTAGGTACCGGAGGCATCGTCGCGACCGTTGTAGAGCACGCCGACGATCACACCGTCCTTGACGGCAACGCTACCGGGCGCCACACGCTGGCCATACACGTCGACAATCTGCGCATTGGTAAACAGCGTGTCGACGGGCACGCGCCCCTCGGCAGCATCGATCACAGACCTCATGACCTCAACGGACATACATTCTCCTTTAACTGTAGAAATAACTGCGGAGCGGACGAGCCTTCACCGCAGCAAGCCAATAGCAATTGTATGCCCAAAAGGAGGTCCCGCTAACACCCCATCCGCTTAACGGCACCGCCAAATGATCCCTTGGGTGCGGAAGAAAAGTTGCGGTGGAATAGTTCCTGCCTGGGCGCCGTATGGCATTTTTAGGAACTATTTCACCGCAACTCAAAAGGCCACAGTCGGGATTCCCGGCTGCGGCCTTATTGCACTTGTGAGGTCAACTCGCTCGTTAGATCAGCTTGAAGCCCTTGCGCTTGCCTACGGAGAGGGTGTCGCCCAGCTTGAGGGCGCTGGGATCGATGTTGTAGCTCTTGGGAGCCACGGCCTTGCCGTTGATCTTGACGCCGCCGCCGTCGATATCGCGACGGGCCTGGCCGGCGCTGGCAGAAAGACCCAGGTCCTTGAGCAGGCCGGCGAGGTAAATCTGGCCCTCGTCGTTGACGGTCAGCTCAACGTGCTTCTCGGGGAAGTCGGCAAGCTGGCCCTCCTTGAACACGCGGTCGAACTCGGCCTGAGCCTCGTCGCCGGCGCCGGCGCCGTGGTAGGTGTCGCACAGGTCGCGGCCCAGTGCGCGCTTGAGCTCATAGGGATCGGCGGAACCATCGGCCAGAGCAGCGTCGATCTTGTCGACCTCGGCCGGGGTGAGCGAGCTGGCCAGACGATAGTACTTGCCGATCATCTCGTCGGGAATGGACATGGTCTTGCCGAACATATCCTTGGGAGCATCGGTCAGGCCGATGTAGTTGCCATAGGACTTGGACATCTTGCGCACGCCATCGGTGCCCTCGAGCAGCGGCATGGTGAGCGCGATCTGGGGCTCCATGCCCATCTTCTCCATGAGCTCACGGCCGGCGAGCAGGTTGAAGAGCTGATCGGTGCCGCCCATCTCCACGTCGGCCTTGATCTGCACGGAGTCGAAAGCCTGCATCACGGGATACAGGAACTCATGCAGGGCGATCGGCGTCTGAGACTGGTAGCGCTTGGTAAAGTCATCGCGCTCAAGAATGCGGGCGACGGTGAACTTGGAGCACACCTGCAGCAGACCGGCCAGATCCATCGAAAGGATCCAGTCGCCGTTGTGCACGATGGTGGTCTTCTCGGGATCCAGGATCTTCATGGCCTGGCTCACGTAGGTCTCAGCGTTGGCCTCGATCTGCTCCTGCGAAAGCTGCGGACGGGTGGAATTCTTGCCCGAAGGGTCGCCGATCAGTGCGGTGCCGTTGCCGATGATGAGGGTGACGTTGTGGCCCAGGTCCTGGAACTGGCGCATCTTGCGCAGCGGCACAGCGTGGCCCAGGTGCAGGTCGGGGCTGGTGGGGTCGACGCCGAGCTTGATGTTGAGGGGCTCGCCCTTCTCAAGCTTCTTGCGAAGGTCGGCCTCGGGAACGATCTGCGCGGCGCCCGAGGTGATGATACGCATTTGCTCGTCAACAGACAGCATTGGGTATCCTCCTTTTGCTATAGCACCCTCGCCGAAAACGGCGGTGCTGGAAGTCCATAAACTCTCTTATGATAACAAACTGACGCGACGCGGCACTTACGACAGGAAAATCCTCGTCCTGCCGCATGCGTCAATGGCAACTGGCAGACGTGTACCGTCACGCTCGACCAGATAGCGTACCTGCCGACGACGCAAGCAGTCGCGGCAACGGACCTGTCCCGTCGCATCGGTGGCGCAGACGCCCTCGGCGGTCAGCAGGCAGTGCTCGCACACCATAAGCTCGGGACGGTCGGCGTCGACCGGACCCAAGACGTCGGGCTCAGCAGCCAGTTCGGCAATACGCTCCGCATCATTGCCGAGCAACTCGGCCGGCAAGTACACCCGCCCCGCACCAAGTCCGCGCAGCCAGGTAAGCGTGGCCCGATTCGCGCAGAACACCGGCGCCGCCACGTCAAACGTCACGCCCAGCTCGCGAGCGATCACCACCTGTCCTAGGTTGCGGCAGACGACGCACCCGGCACGCTGCATCAGTGAGCAGGTCCGGTCAGCGTCACCCGTGCGGCACACCTCGTCAAGCACCACAACGGCGTCGGACAAATCGAGTTCTCCGCGCGGGTCGGCATCCATCAGCTGCCAAGCAAAAACCATGCGAGTGGGAACCGCGCACTCCACCAACTCCGTCGACGCACCGCCATCCACCGCAACGTCCTCAAAGGGCAGTGCCTCAACGGCACGTGCAACGGGCGCAATCGCATCCGCCTCGGCCCGCATGCGCTCCAACACCGCCGCCGTCTGATCCAACACGCCGGCGCTGCGAATCAGGTATACCTCGCAGCCCGTGTCCACCTTACGCTTGCAATGCACGACGACGCGCTTCCCCGCTGCGGCATCCACCGGGCAGGGCACCTGCGGCCAGCGCTTAGGCACATCGGGACGCGCGTCGACACCCGGATAAAACCGAATCTCGAGCGTGTCACCCGCCGCCACGGCAGCGTCGAGCTCAACGGTCACCTCTTCGTGGCCCACAGCGACCAAGCGCCCCACGCGCACGCCCTGGTTAATCGCACGCTCAAAGCTCATCAGCTCGGCACCCGAACGCCCTCGCAGGTACGCATCGGTAAACCCACGGTTAAACGACCTTCCCAGCTCGCGCTCAAGCTCTTCCACGGTACCGGGGTCCCACGCGCCGTCGCGCAGCATATCGAGCGCCCGGCGCCAAACCCGCACCACGTTGAATACGTAATCGGGGTTCTTCATGCGCCCCTCGATCTTGAGCGACGCAACGCCGGCATCTACAAGCTCGGGCAGATGCGCAATACCCAGATAGTCATGCGGACACAGCAGACGATCTCCCTCGACGGCGACAACGCTCTGTCCCGCCTCGTCCACTAGGTCGTACGCCAGACGGCACGGCTGCGTGCAGTCGCCGCGCATCGCCGAGCGCCCACGCCGCAGGGCCGAGAACTCGCACGCCCCCGAATAGCCGATGCAAATCGCACCGTGGCAGAATACCTCGATGGGCACGCCCGTGGCACATAGCGCCGCAATCTCGTCGACCGTCAGCTCGCGTGCCGTCGTCACGCGCTCGACCCCAAGCTCATCGGCGGCAAGCCGCACGGCGCTCTCGCTATGAGCGCCCGCCTGCGTGGACAGGTGAATCTCGACCCCGGGAATCGCCGCGCGCAGCGCGCAGGCCAACCCGGCATCGGCGACAATCAGAGCATCGGCGCCCAACTCCAGTGCATGAGCTCCCAACGCCACCGCGTCGGACAACTCATCGTCAAACACGAACACGTTGAGCGTTACGTACACACGCACGCCATGGGCATGCGCCACGGCGCAGCCGCGCGCAAACTCGTCATCCGTAAAGCCATGGGCGCTCACACGGGCGTTAAAGCCGCCCAACCCCGCATAGATGGCATCGGCACCCGCGGCGATGGCCGCAAGCATCTGGTCGAGTCCGCCCGCCGGCGCCAGCAGCTCGGGCAGCGCCGCACCGGCAGCATCCAATCCAGTCTCGTATTGTCCGCTCGGCCCCATCGTCCGAATCGCCATCGACAAACTCCTTACCAAGGTATGCATTCACTCTGAAAAATGCCGTCTTCCAGCATACACGAGGCCTCGCGCGCCCCGTTTGGTTTATCGTGTAATAACTTATGTCCATCCTGCCCCGACGGCACATCCACCGTCCGGCACGACATACCTGGAGGTCAATATATGGGTCCTCGCCAACGACAGGGACGCAGCCGTTCAAAGACGCATGCTCTGCCCATAATCCTGCTCTCGTTTTTGGGCTTTTTGCTTATCGCGGGCGTGGCGTTTGGCATCGGCATGGTCGGCAACGTCAACCGCTGGCTGTCCGATCTGCCCGACTACACCGACGCCAACGCGTATCTGGTGAGCGAGCCCACCGAGATCGTCGACTGCAACGGCAACAAGATCGCGAGCTTCTACACGCAAAACCGCAAGTCCATCACCAAGGACGAGGTCTCCCCCTACGTGCTGCAAGGCACCGTTGACGTCGAGGACGAGCGCTTCTACGAGCACGGCGGCATCGACCTGTGGGGTATCGCGCGTGCTGCGGTGGCAACCCTCGGCGGCGGGCACGAAGGCGCCTCGACTATCACCCAGCAGCTTGTGCGCAACACCATCCTGCAGGAGGAGCAGTTCGACTCGACCATTGAGCGTAAGGTGCGCGAGGCCTACATCGCCATCAAGATGGAGGACATGTACTCCAAAGACGAGATCCTCATGATGTACCTCAACACCATCTATTACGGCCACGGCGCCTACGGCATCGAGGCCGCAGCCGAGACCTACCTATCCAAGAGCGCCGCCGACCTCACCCTCAGCGAGGCCGCGCTGCTCATCGGCCTTCCCAACTCGCCTTCGCAGTACGACCCCACGGTCAATCCCGATCTGGCACTGTCTCGCCGCAACAAGGTTCTCGACAACATGCTGCGCCTGGGCCACATCACCCAGGAGGAGCACGATGCCGCACAGGCCGAGCCCATCACCCTCAATGTGACCGAAATCTCGGGCAGCGGCGTCGACGTTTACTCGCAGCCCTACTTTGTCTCCTACGTCAAGCAGCTGCTGGAGCAGGAGTTCTCGACCGACGTGCTCTTTAAGGGCGGCCTGACCGTCAAGACCACCATCGACCCCACGATGCAGCAGGTGGCAGAGAATGCCGTCCGCGAGCAGCTCGACACGCTCTCGCTTGACGGCCTGGACATGGGCATGGTCGTCGTCGACCCCAAGACCGGCTACATCAAGTGCATGGTGGGCGGCTACGACTACAACGCCGACGAGAACCACGTAAACCATGCCACGGCCAAGCGTCCCGTCGGCTCCACCTTTAAGGCCTTTACGCTGGCAACTGCCATCCAAAACGGCATGAACCCCAACGTCACCCTCAACTGCAACTCGCCGCTCAAGGCCAAGGGCACCACGACCGAGGTCCAAAATTACGCCAACCAGAGCTATGGCAACATCACGCTTAAGCAGGCGACGGCATACTCCTCCAACACCGGCTACATCCAGGTGGCGGAAGCCGTCGGTAACAGCAAGATCATCTCGCTCGTCAAAAAGCTCGGCATCGACCCCGCCAAGGACAACATCGAGGACGTTCCCGTCATGACCCTCGGCACCGGCTCGATCTCGCCGCTCGAGATGGCCGCCGCCTACGCGACGTTTGCCAACGGCGGCTACTATCGCCAGCCGATCGCCATCACCGAGATTGACTCTCGTACCGGTTCGGTGCTGTACCAGCACACCGACAATCCCTCACAGGTGCTTACCGAGGGCGAGGCCGCCGCGGTCACCGATGTTCTGTCCGGCGTCATGAAGGGCAGCGGTACGGGTGCTGCCGGCGCCCTGAGCGTCAACCAGCCCTATGCCGGCAAGACGGGCACCACCGACAACACCACCAACCTGTGGTTCTGCGGCTATACCCCGCAGCTGGCGTGCGCCCTGTGGACCGGCTATTCCGCGGGCGAGATCCCCATCCAAAAGTACGGCACGGACCTGCTGGGCGACAGCACCAACCTGCCTGTCTTTAAGCGGTTTATGAACACCGTTCTGACCGGTACCGAGCGCGAGGAGTTTGCGACCGGAACGGCGCCCACCTACAAGAACAACAGCGTCTGGAAGTTCTACGGCACCAATAACACCAAGAAGTCGGAGAACGACGACAAGGACGAAGAGGAAGAGGAAGAGGAAACCACCACAACGACTACCACGACGACCACGACCACCGAGACCACGGGCGGCGACACCACCGGCGGCACCGGTACGACCGGTGGCTCGACGGGCGGCTCCACTGGTGGTTCGACCGGCGGCGATGGCGGCACGCCTACGCCTACGCCTACGCCTACGCCCACTCCCGACCCCTCGCCCACGCCTGACGATACGGTCGGCTAAGAAATACGCGACTAAAGCCAACAAGGCCCCGAGCAGCTTATTGAACTGCTCGGGGCCTTTTAGTTTGAAGCGACCTGGTGGGCGGTCTTTATACCGGCAAACAAAAAAGGGGTACCGACCAACGTCGATACCCCTTACAAGCCACTATGTAAGCGCACACAATGCCGAGCGCACGACCCGCACGCCTACTTGCGAGAATTGCTCAGCTTATTGATCAGCGCCTCGAGACGCTCGCCGTCCTCGGCCGTCTGGGCAATAACCAAAATCGTATCGTTGCCGGCAAGCGAGCCAAGTACATCGGGCAACTCTGCCGCATCAACGGCGGCGGCGATGCCGGAAGCCGTGCCAGGCTGAGCCTTGATCATGACCAGATTATCGGTACGCAGAACGCCCGTTACGAGCTCGGAAACCATACGCTGCAGGTGCAGGTCCTCTGCCAGAACATAGATGCCCTCAGGGAGCTTACGCAGCCCCATATCGGCAATATCGCGAGAGACAGTCGCCTGCGTGCAATCAAAGCCCATAGCGCGGAGCTCATCGACCAGCACGCGCTGCGTGCGGACATCCTTATTGCGCACAATATCTCTAATGGCATCCTGGCGCCCATTGCGTTTTTTAGCCATACAAACCCTCTCTCCAAAAGATGGCGGAGACAATCAATCAGTGATTGAATAGTTTAACGCTATTTGAAGGCTTTTGTGTATAAGAACGCATTTCGAAACAATTCTATGCAAGTTTGTTTCGTAATGAGCCGTTTAGGCGGTTTTTGCGCCCGTCCGGTTAAGAAAAGCTGCCAGATGCGTACACATCACGCAGCGCGCGGGCTTAGCGCTGGCGATCGGCCCAAACAACAGACCGAGCCCCCGATGGTTATCCTTGAGCGCGGCGACCATCTGACGGGTTCGAGGCGCCTCGAGCATATCACGCATGCGGGCGGAACGCTCGATTGACGACACCCCATGCGGGCTCAGACACAAATTCTCGATGCAGGCGACCAGTCCGGCAAAGTAGAACTTTTGGCTTGCCAGCTTGAGCCGACCACCGCTATCTGCTTCCGAGAGTGAGTCCGCAAGCTCGTCGAGCGCTCGGGTGTCATCGGCTACCCTAGCATACATGGTGGGATCAAAGGCATCTGTAAGCTTAGGCGCCACCGCGTGGAAACAAGCGTCGCCGCATCCGGAGACGCGCTGCGCCTGCGAGAGCGCGCACGTCATAAACCCAACTGTGCGAAACGCATTGTCGCACAAAAGGCATGCCTCAAACAGCGGACGGCTATACATCACGCCAGAGATTTGAGCAACCAAGCCGCCTAAAATCAACTGGGGCAGCCCGGCCACCATCGAAGATTTGCTATCAATGGAAATATGAGTAGCATCCAAGACGCGCGAATGGCGCTCTCGATGTGCATCATAGCGGTCGAGCGACACCGCGGGGAACACTATGTCTGCCGCAGTATCGCACGCGATATCGACCATCTTGGAAAGGGATTGCGGAGCAAACCACTCATCGGCGTTCATGGCGATGATTTGAGAGCCGCGCGAGGCAGCAAAACCGGCACGAAGACACGCGCCGTGCGTCGCGTCCTCGACGTCAATCAAATCAATATGGATGTCCCTGTCGGCAGCAACTTGAAGCGAATGGCGCACACCGGGCGCAGTATCGCGACAGACAACGACAATCTGCAAATCGTAGAGGTCTTGGTTCTGGATACTCTCGAGCGCACGCATCGCATAGCTGGGCGAACCTTCTACCACAAGGATCACCGAAAGTCGCGGATGCGAGCCACGTCGAACCAAATTATCCGTCCTCTCGACAGCAATGAATCAAACCGTGGTTCATGGTACACCCCGGCAATAAAAGCAATGAGACACCGGTTGCATTGCACGCCAAGAACAGATGTTGCACACGCGCAGCCCACAGATGACAGGTGTCGACGCACGACACGTCGAGCCCTCCCCTAGTCGAGCACGACAAGCTCGGCGGGATCGTAATCCACGCCCATAAACGTAAGGCCGCAGGCAGGAGCCGTGGGGCCCGCAGCGGTACGGTCGCAAGCATCGATAACCTCGCGCATCCACTCGGGTTCACGGCGATGCATGCCAATCTCGACAAGCGTGCCCACGATCGTACGGACCATCGAATGCAGAAATGCATTGCCCTCGATGGTAAACGTCAGGATGTCCTCGCCAAACGCAACCTCATGGCCAAATTCGGCACGCATCACGCAGCGATGCGTGGGCTTGCCAACGGCCGAGGCAACCTTGCAAAAGCTTTTAAAGTCCTGCTCGCCCAGCAGCGCGGGGCAGGCAGAAGACATAGCCTCAACATCCAAGGGATAGCGATGCCACCACACGGCACCGCGGGACAGCACGGGGCGCGCATCGCGATCGGCAATACGGTATGTATACGTACGGGAATGCGCGTCAAAGCGTGCAGAAAAGCCTTTACGGGCCCTGTAGACCTCGTTTATGGCGATATCTTTGGGCAGCAGGGCATCCATGGCCCGCAGCCACCTACGGCGCGTACACGCGAGCTCAGCGTCCGTAACGGGCACGCTGATGTACTGAGCCACGGCATGCACGCCGGCATCGGTACGCCCCGCACACGTCAGATCGATCGGGCGGCGAAGCAGCGTCTCGATGGCTCGACGTAGCTCACCCGCAACCGTCGTCTGTCCCGGCTGCTCGGCAAATCCGCTATACGACGAGCCATCATAGGCCACGCGAAATACGAGCGTAGCATCAAGCTCGGAAATCGAATTGAAATCAGACGGCGCAGTCATGGGCGCTCCCAACAAACAAGCAACGGTATCGCGACAAAAAAAGAGGGGTACGCGAACGTACCCCTCGAATATAGCCTATGCAGACGGATTGTCTACTCAGCGGTCTCCTCAGCAGGAGCCTCCTCGGCAGCCTCGACCTTCTTGGGAGCAGCGGCCTTCTTGGGGGCCGGAGCAGCCTTCTTAGCCTTAGGCGTGCAAGGCTCGGTGACGAGCTCCATGATAACGATGGGAGCGTTGTCGCCCTTGCGGTTACCGAGCTTCATGATGCGGGTGTAACCGCCGTTGCGGTCCTGCCACATGCCCTGAGCAGCCTTGTCGAAGATCTCGGCAACGAGCTGCTTATCGCCGAGCTTGGCGATAGCCAGACGACGAGAGTGCAGGTCGCCCTTCTTGGCCCAGGTGATGATCGGATCGACGACCGAACGCAGCGCCTTAGCGCGGGTCTCGGTGGTCTTGATGCGGTCGTTCTCGAAGAGGGCCTTAGCAAGGCTCTTCTTCATGGCCTTGGTGTGGCTCGCATCGGTGCCGAGCTTCAGGCCCTTCTTAACGTTATGACGCATGGTCTAGTTTCTCCTCAAATATGCGAAGCATTAAGCCTTCAGGCTCAGGCCCATGGACTCAAGCTTGTCCTTCACTTCCTCGATCGACTTAACACCGAAGTTACGGATGTTGAGCAGATCGTTCTCCGAGAACTCAACGAGCTGACGGACCGAGTGAATGCTGGCGCGCTTAAGGCAGTTGTAAGAACGGACGGAAAGGTCCAGATCCTCGATCTGCTTGTCCAGCTCAGCGTTGTCGTTGGTGACCTCGGGAGCGAAGATCGAAGCCTCCTCCTCGACCTCGGGGGTCTCGGCAAGGTTCATAAAGGCAGCCATATGCTGGTTAATGATATTGGCAGCCTGGACCACGGCGTCGCGCGGGGCGATGGAGCCGTTGGTCTCGATCTCGAGGACAAGGCGGTCGTAGTCGGTGTGCTGACCGACACGGCAAGCCTCAACGAGCTTGGCGCAACGGGAAACCGGCGAGTACAGCGAGTCGACGTGGATCACACCGATGGGATCGTTGTCGCGTTTGTTGGCCTCGCCAGAAACATAGCCGCGGCCATAGCCGATGCGCATGCTCATGGTGAGATGGCCACCCTCGGTGAGCGTAGCGATGTGCTGCTCGGGGTTGACCAGCTCAAACTCGGACGGAATAAAGAAGTCCGCACCGGTGACCTCGCAGGGGCCGTCAACCGAAATGGTGGCGGTCGCCTCGTCGGTCGTGCCGAGAGCCCTGAAGACAAGACCCTTGACATTCAGGACGATGTCGGTGACATCCTCGACCATGTTAGGGATGGTCATGAACTCGTGCTGCGCGCCATCGATCTGAATAGCCTCGACGGCGGCACCCTCGAGCGAGGACAGAAGAACGCGACGAAGGGAGTTACCCAGCGTATCGCCGTAGCCACGCTCGAGCGGCTCGACGGAGACACGAGCAGACGTCTCGTTGATCTCTTCGACCTGAACCTGAGGCCTAATGAATTCTGACATGTATTACCTCCAGCCTCAGCAGCCCGGATGGACTACTTAGAGTAGAGCTCGACGATGAGCTGCTCGTTGATATCACCGCTGATCTGCTCACGCGTCGGCAGAGCGAGCACGTTACCAGACAGCTTCTCGATATCGACCTCGAGCCAGCCAGGGACCTCAAAGCGCTCGGAGGAAATCAGAGCCTCCTTGATGGGGAGGAGGTCACGGAACTTCTCGCCGACAGCGACGACGTCGCCGGCCTTGACGCGGTAGGACGGGATGTCCACGCGCTTGCCGTTCACGGTGAAGTGACCGTGACGGACGGACTGACGAGCCTCTTTGCGGGTGCGGGCGAAGCCAAGACGGAAGACGACGTTGTCGAGGCGAGACTCAAGGATGATCATGAGGTTCTCACCGGTGACGCCGTTCATCTTGCGGGCCTTGTTGAAGTAGCCGTGGAACTGCTTCTCCAGAACGCCATAGATGAACTTGACCTTCTGCTTCTCGCGCAGCTGCATGCCGTACTCAGATTCCTTGCGACGGCGCTTGGGCTGACGGATAGATTCCTTCTTGCTGCTGTAACCGAGCTCAGCGGGATCGATCCCGAGCTGACGGCAGCGCTTAAGAACAGGAGTCCTGTCGATTGCCATATTGATACGATCCTTTCAGTTACACGCGGCGACGCTTCTTGGGGCGGCAGCCGTTGTGCGGAATGGGGGTCTTGTCCTGGATGCTCGAGACCTCGAGGCCAGCAGCCTGGAGGGAGCGGATGGCGGTCTCACGACCGGAGCCGGGGCCCTTGACGAAGACGGAAACCTTCTTCATACCGTGCTCCATGGCCTGCTTGGCAGCAGCCTCGGCAGCCATCTGGGCAGCGAACGGCGTGGACTTACGGGAGCCCTTGAAGCCCACCTGGCCAGCCGACTTCCAGGAAATGACGTTGCCCTGGGGATCGGTGATCGAAACGATCGTGTTGTTGAACGTAGAACGAATGTGAGCCTGGCCCACGGAAATGTTCTTACGGTCCGCGCGCTTCAGACGGGCAGCGCGAACGTTCTTCTTAGCAGTAGCCATCTATCTAGCGCTCCTTATTTCTTCTTCTTAGCACCGATCTGACGCTTCGGGCCCTTGCGGGTACGAGCGTTAGTGTGGGTGCGCTGGCCGCGGACCGGGAGGCCCTTGCGGTGACGAAGGCCGCGGTTGCAGCCGATGTCCATAAGGCGCTTGACGTTCTGGTTGCGCTCACGGCGGAGGTCGCCCTCAACCATGATCTGGTTCTTATCGATATAATCGCGGATGGCGTTAACCTCATCCTCGGTGAGGTCCTTAACGCGCGTATCCACGTTAACGTTGCACTCGACGCAAATCTTCGTCGCAGTGGTGCGGCCGATGCCGTAAATGTAGGTCAGACCGATCTCAACGCGCTTCTCACGCGGGAGGTCGACACCATTAATACGGGCCAACGTAGTCTCCTCTCTTAACCCTGACGCTGCTTATGACGGGGGTTCTCGCAAATGACGAGGACCTTGCCATGGCGCCTAATGATTTTGCACTTATCGCACATCTTCTTGACCGAAGGACGTACCTTCATCGTTCTTCCTTTCGGTAGCGCTCAAACTACTTCCCTACTATCTACTCGCCCAGCCGCAGGCGTTTAAAACTATGGCTGGTCTTCACACACAATCCGACCGTAGGTTGAGCTAAGCCTGCAGTCGGAAATGGAGTGCGTGTATGCGTGCCGCTATTTGTAGCGATAGGTGATGCGGCCGCGGGTCAGGTCGTACGGGGAAAGCTCCACGACAACCCTGTCACCGGGGAGAATACGGATGTAATTCATTCGGATCTTGCCAGAAATGTTGCACAGAACCGAATGACCGTTCTCGAGCTCGACCTTAAACATGGCATTGGGCAGCGGTTCCTTTACCGTACCCTCGAGCTCAATTGCGTCTTCCTTCTTCACAAGCAATCATCTTTCTCTAGAAAACGACAGCGATTGAGTATTCTACAACACGTATGCACGCATCGTAATAACTTCGTAATGGCTCCACAACTAAGTGGAACTTGTTACATTTCTCCGCCTTGGAGCGAACACCAAGCACCTTGGGCATCCGTGGTGAGAATCACCGGACCGTCATTGGTAATGGCGACGGTGTTCTCGTAGTGCGCGGCGGGCAGGTGGTCGTTGGTCGTGACGATCCAACCGTCGGAGCCCGTGCTCACATGGTTGGAACCCATCGTAACCATCGGCTCGATGGCAATGACCATGCCGGCCTGGAGGCGAACGCCCCTCCCCTTCTTTCCATAGTTAGGAACGTTGGGGTCCTCGTGCATTACGCGACCAATGCCATGGCCCACATAATCACGAAGCACGCCGTAACCGTGAGACTCGGCGAGGGACTGAACGGCATAACCGACGTCCCCGATATGGTTACCGGGAACAGCCTGCTCAATGGCAGCCTTAAGGCAATCACGCGTGACCTCGCACAAAGCCTTGGCTTCGGGCGTGGGGGTGCCGACGAAAAACGTCCAAGCGTTATCGCCGACCCAACCGTCGACAACGGCTCCCGTATCGATGGAGATGATATCGCCATCGCGCAGGATCATGTCGGGGTTGGGAATACCGTGGACCACGGCATCGTTGATTGATGCGCAAATGGTCCCCGGGAACCCGCCGTAACCCTTAAAGGCCGGGGTGCCGCCATGCATGCGGATAATCTGCTCCGCGAGCTGATCGAGCTCAAAAGTCGAAACGCCGGGGCGCACCATGGCTCCAACGTGGCGGAGCGCCATCTTAGATAGCGCTCCTGCCTTCTTCATCTGCTCGATTTGCGTTGCAGACTTAATCTTGATCATAGACCGAGAGCCTCTTTGACATCCCCGTACACGGTCTCGCGAGCCTGGTCACCGTTGACCGACTTGAGCAGACCCTGGCCACGATAGTAGTCGACGAGCGGACTCGTGGACTTCTCGTAGACGTCGAGACGGTTCTTGATGGTCTCGGGCTTGTCGTCGTCGCGCTGATACATCTCGCCTGCGCACTTGGGGCAGGTAGCATCAGCAGCGGTGCCGGTGTAACCGCAGGCGCGGCAGGTGCGACGCGAAGACAGACGATCGATAATGACCTCGGGGGCCACATCGACCAGAAGGGCACAGTCGATCTCGCGACCCATGGCGGAAAGCTCGGAATCGAGCGTCACAGCCTGGGCGGTGTTGCGCGGGAAGCCGTCGAGGATGAAGCCCTGTTGGGCGTCATCGGCGGCAAGGCGCTCCTTGACAAGGTCGATCACGAGCTGGTCGGGAACGAGCTCGCCAGCGTCCATGTACTTCTTAGCCTGAATACCAAGCTCGGTGCCACCCTTGACGGCAGCACGCAGCAGGTCGCCCGTGGAAATGTGAGCGACGCCAAACTCGGCGACGAGCTCCTGTGCGACGGTGCCCTTACCGGCACCCGGAGCTCCGAGCAATACGAGGTTCATGAGCAATCCTCCTCTAGCCTATTTAAAGAATCCATCGTAATCATACATCTTGATCTGGCCTTCGAGCTTATCGACCGTGTCGAGCACGACGCCGACCATGATGAGGATGGACGTGCCGCCAAATGCCTGGATCAGATGGTTACCCGTGAAGGAGAAGATGATCGAAGGCACGATGGCGATGAGCGCCAAAAAGACAGCGCTGGGAAGCGTGATCTTGTTGAGCGCGTTCTTGATGTAGGCCGCGGTAGCCCTACCCGGACGCACGCCCGGAATAAAGCCGCCCTGCTTCTTAAGGTTGTCGGCCGTGTCATCGGGGTTGAACACCATGGAGGTATAGAAGTACGCGAAGAACACGATGAGAACAACGTTAAGCACCCAGTTGAGCCAACCGGTCGAAAGCGCAGAGGCAACTGCCTGAATCCAGCCGATGCCGGGGAAGAACACGGCAATCTGGGCCGGGAAGTACAGCAGCGCCGAAGCGAAGATGATCGGCACGACGCCCGCGGTGTTGACCTTGATGGGCAGGTAGGTGGTCTGGCCACCCATCATGCGACGGCCTACGACGCGCTTGGCGTAGGAGACCGGAATGCGGCGCTGGCCGCGCTCAAGGAAAACAATCAGCGGGATAACCAGCAGGATGATGGCGCAGATGATCACCATGGTGATGATGCCACCGGCATTGCCCTCGGTGCTGGAGAAGATCGCCTGCGGCAGACCGGCCATGATGTTCGCAAAGATGATCAGCGACATGCCATTGCCGATACCGCGCTGGGTGATGAGCTCACCAATCCACATGATCAGCATGGCACCCGCGGTAAGCGTGCCAACGACCATGAGGTCGAAGATGATCTCGGGAGCGCCGGCGCCATTAAAGCTAATGCCGAAGCTCTTAAAGAGGAAGAGGTAACCCACGGAGTTGAGGATTGCCAGAGCCAGGGTGAGGTAACGCGAATACTGCGTAATCTTGGTCTGACCGACCTCGCCCTCGCGGGCAAGCTCATGCAGGGAAGGCACGACGGCCTGGAGCATCTGGAGGATGATCGAGCTGGTGATGTAAGGCATGATGCCCAGCGAAAACACCGACACATAGCTCAAAGCGCCGCCAGAGAAAAGATTCAGGAGGGCCATAGCACCTGCGGCGACCGAATTGTTATCGGTCGAGAAAAGGCCCAGCATCCCCTGGAAGGGAATGCCGGGCACAGGAACGTGCGCACCAATGCGGTACACGACGAGCATAGCTATGGTAAAAAGAATCTTTTCGCGCAATTCTTTGATGCGGAAAGCATTCTTAAGACCATTTAGCACGGCAGCTCGACCTTTCCGCCGGCGGCCTCGATCTTGGCCTGCGCAGAAGCGCTGACCTTGTCGACCTTGACCGTGAACTTCTTGGTGAGCTCACCATTGCCGAGCACCTTGACGGGCTCGAACTCGCTCTTGGTGATGCGAGCGGCCTTAAGAGCGGCACCGTCGATCACAGCGCCGTCCTCGAACTTACGCTCGAGACGCTCAACGTTAACAGCGGTGTACTCGATACGACGGGGGTTACGGAAGCCCGGAAGCTTGGGCAGGCGCATAGCCAGCGGAGTCTGGCCACCCTCGAAGCCGGCACCCTTGGTGCCGCCAGAGCGGGAACCCTGGCCCTTCTGACCGCGGCCAGAAGTGGTGCCGTGACCCGAAGAATTGCCACGGCCGACGCGCTTGCGGTTCTTGGTGGAACCGGGCGCGGGAGTAAGATCGTGAAGCTGCATTTGCTACTCCTCTACAATCTCGACAAGGTGCTTGACCTTGAAGATCATGCCGCGGACGGACTCGTTGTCAGCAATCTCGCGAACCTCGCGGATCCTGTGGAGACCGAGGGCACGGACAGTACGGACCTGGTCCTGCTTGCAACCGTTGGTGCTGCGGACCTGCTTGATCTTGATGGTGTCAGCCATGCTTAGTTCTCCTTACCGACGAACATCTCGGAGACCGTCAGGCCACGGCGAGCCGCGACGTCCTCAGGGCTGGAGAGCTCCTTGAGGCCCTCGACGGCAGCCTTGATGATGTTGAGGCCGTTGTCGGTACCGAGGGACTTGGACAGGACGTTCTTGATGCCAGCAAGCTCGAAGAGGGGACGCACAGCGCCGCCGGCGATAACGCCGGTACCCTCGACAGCGGGCTTGATGATGATGCGGCCGGCACCAAAGTGACCGAGAACCTCGTGCGGAATGGTGCCCTGATCGGTCACCGGCACGTGGAACATGTTCTTCTTGGCATCGAGAGACGCCTTGGAGATGGCCATGGGCACCTCAGCGGACTTGCCCATGCCAACGCCGACGTTGCCCTTGCCGTCGCCAACGACGACGAGAGCGACGAGACTCATGCGACGACCACCCTTGACGGTCTTCGACACGCGGTTGATGTAAACGACGCGCTCCTCGAACTCGGAGGCCTCGCGCTGCTGCTTCTGATTACGAGCCATGTGCTACATACCTCCTAGAACTCGAGACCGGCGGCACGAGCACCGTCGGCGAGGGCCTTGACGCGGCCATGGTAGATACGGCCACCGCGATCGAAGGCGACCTTGGTGATGCCGGCCTCGATGGCACGCTTGCCAACGAGCTGACCGACCTTCTCCGCAGCCTCCTTGTTCGAGGTGTGGGTGCCCTTGAACTCGGCCTCGAGGGTCGAGGCGGAGACGAGCGTCAGGCTGGAGCCCTTGCTGTCGTCGATGATCTGGGCATAGATGTTGGCGTTAGTACGGGTCACGCGAAGACGCGGACGCTCGGAGGTACCCGAGACCTTGCCGCGAACACGACGCTGACGACGCTTGAGGCCTTCCAGCTTCGCCTTATGCTTGTTCATACGTAAACTCCTAAAAAGGTTGATCTTGCCAGCACCTGACGGGGTGCTGGTCTTATGCGAGTGAGTCGGTTACGACTACTTGGCGGCCTTACCCAGCTTGCGGCGGATGTGCTCGCCAACGTAGTGGATACCCTTGCCCTTGTAAGGCTCGGGAGGACGATGGCCGCGGATCTCAGCGGCGATCTGACCGACCTGCTGCTTGTTGATACCCTTGACGTTCACGTGGGTGTTGTCGGGAACCTCGAAGGTGATGCCCTCGGGAGCCTCGACGATCACGGGGTGCGAGAAGCCCAGGGAGAACTCGAGGTTCTTGCCCTTCTGCTGGACGCGGTAACCGACGCCGGCGAGCTCGAGCTTCTTCTCGAAGCCCTCGGAAACGCCAACAACCATGTTGTGGATGAGGGCGCGGGTGAGGCCGTGGCGGGCACGGGTCTCACGCTCGTCGTCGGGACGGGAAACGGTGAGGACGTTGTCCTCGACGTTGATAGCGAGCTTCTCAAAGACATCGAGCTCGAGCTGGCCCTTGGGGCCCTTGACGACAACGTTGTTGCCGTTGACTGCCACTTCGACTCCGGCGGGAATCTGGACAGGCTTATTACCGATACGAGACACGGTGATCTCCTTTCCTTCTACCTACCGAGCGAATTACCAGACGTAAGCGATGATCTCGCCGCCGACGTTGTGCTTGCGAGCATCGCGGTCGGTCATGACGCCATGGCTGGTGGAAATAATGGCGGTACCAAGGCCACCGCGGACGCGGGGCATGTCGGCAACGCCGGTGTACTTACGCAGGCCCGGCTTGGAAATGCGGCGGATGCCGTTGATGACCTTAGCCTTCTTGGGACCATACTTAAGCGTGATGTGCAGAGTCTTCTGGGGAACGGTGTCCTCGACATCGTAGCCCTCGATGTAGCCCTCCTCGTGCAGAACACGAGCGATCTCGACGAGCTTCTTGCTGCTCGGCATGGAGACCGTGGCCTTGTTCACAGAGTTAGCGTTACGGATGCGCGTAAGCATATCTGCGATCGGGTCTGTAAGGTTCATACAGATTCTCCTTCGTTCTTGATGAACACGTGCTCTTGGTTCTTCGCCGCCCTTAACGGCAAAGCCTTTTTAGCGCGTTTTCCCTGTTCCAAACTGATGCTTGAAACGCTGGTAGTGACTTACCAGCTGGCCTTCTTAACGCCGGGAAGCTCGCCCTTGAGTGCAAGCTCGCGGAAGCAGACACGGCACAGGCCGAACTTGCGGTACACAGAGTGCGGACGGCCGCAGCGCTGGCAGCGCGTGTACTCACGAGTAGAGAACTTCTGCTTGCGATTGCACTTGACGATCATCGATGTCTTAGCCACTTATATCCTCCTCACATAGAGTATTGTTCGCCCCAAGCGCCGCCCCCTTGTGGGAACGGCGCTTATAGGGCAGGTGAACCTATTTCTTGAACGGGAAACCGAAGGCGTCCAGAAGGGCCTTGGCTTCCTCATCGGTGTTGGCGGTGGTCACGAAAGTGATGTCCATACCACGCTGGTGATCGACGGAGTCGAAGTCGATCTCGGGGAAGATGAGCTGCTCGGTGACGCCCATGGAGAAGTTACCACGGCCGTCGAAGCTCTTGGCGGAGATGCCGCGGAAGTCGCGGATACGGGGGATCGCGACGGAGGTCAGACGATCGAAGAACTCCCACATACGGTCGCCACGCAGGGTAACCTTGCAGCCGATCGGCATACCGGCGCGCAGGCGGAAGGTAGCGATGGACTTGCGGGCACGGGTGATCATCGGCTGCTGGCCGGTGATGGCGCGCAGGTCGCGCACGGCACCGTCGATGGCCTTGGAATCGGTAGCGGCCTCGCCGACACCCATGTTCACGACGATCTTCTCAAACTTGGGGATCATCATGACGTTCTCGTACTGGAACTTGTCCTGAAGCTGCTGCTTGACCTCGTTGTTGTACTTGGTCTTCAGACGCGGCACATACTTCTCTTCTGCCATTGTTCACTCCTTCTTGGGGTTTTAAGCACGGGGCGTGGCCACGATGGGTTGTCCTCGTGCCTCCTGGCTGCATCCGCGCCGCTCATGGCATTTTGCGGTTTGGACTCGACGCAGCAGGAGCCGACAAAACAATCGGTACTATACGCGCATCGGGAGCGTATTTCCAGAAAAACCTCGTCTGCCTGCACAACTCCACAACTCCCCCGCACAAATGGGTCCCAAAAAGCAGTTGCGGTGAAATAGGGACTGTTGGGCGGCCTAACAGGCTTAAACAATCCGTATTTCACCGCAACTTATTGGTGAGGATGCGATTAGCGCTTGCGGGGGATGAGTTTGGTGCGACGCAGGTGGATCATCTCGGCGGCGATGGAGATGGCGATCTCCTCGGGGTCCTCGGCCTCGATGGCAACGCCGATCGGAAGGTGCAGCTCGTCGATCTGGTCCTGCGTAAAGCCTTCCTGCTCCAAGCGAGCCCGCACAAAGGCCGTCTTGCGGCGCGAGCCCAAGCAGCCCAGATAGGCGGGTTTGGCACGCATGGCCTGAATCACCACGTCGATATCGGACTTGTGACCCGCCGTGGCGACGACCACCAGGTCGCGCGGGCCGATGGGGCACTGCTTGCTCAGGCTCTTGTAGTCGACCAGACGACGGTCGTAGACACCGGGCACCCAATCGGGGGTCAGCGTGCCGGGGCGGTCGTCGCACGCCACGACGGCAAAGCCCGCCGCCGTGAGCACCCGCGCCGTCGCGGCGCCCACGTGGCCGCAGCCAAAGATATAGGTCAGGCCCTCGGGGCAGAGCGTCTCGACGTGCGCCGCGGGAATCTCAGAGGCCGCGTTGGTGTAGGTAACCTTACTCCCCTCCTCCACCAGCGAAAGCCCGGGGCAGCCCGCAATGGTGCGGCGCGATGCCTCGCCATGGTACTCGACCACATCGCCCTCCAGGGCCTGAATGACAAACGGTTCAAAGTCGATGACGAAGTCGCCGATGCGTCGATACACCAAGACGTCGGCAACCGACTGGAACAACGGTGCCTTGGTCGCGTCCAGGTGCAGATAGCACAGGCAGATAGCTCCGCCGCAAATCATGCCGGTATCGGAGTTCTCGCCGCCCATGGTGTAGCGGACCAGACGCGATTTACCCCCGGCCAGCAGCTCGCGCGCCTCGTCCAGCGCAAAGAGCTCAATCTTGCCGCCGCCGATAGTGCCCGCTTGGCTACCGTCGGCAAAGACGGCCATCCAGGCGCCCACGCCGCGCGGCGACGACCCTGCCGTGCCGGCCACGACCACCAGCTCGCACGTCTCGCCAGCACGCAGGGCGGCAAGCGCCGCATTCACAACATCGAGCTTTTCCATTGCCGCCTTCTATTCTCTAAAGACATCGGTGAGCATGGCGAGCGCCTCGAGCACGCCGCCGCCGACCGACGTCGCCTTGTCCGAAATGTAGTTGATATAGCTGGCATCGCCGCGCGGATCGACATCGGCGCATTTAAAGCCCTCAGTCACCTGCACGCCGTTCGCCAAAAGCCCGCGCAGACAGCCATCGATCTGCGTGCACATGGGCGTATCGTCCGCGTAGCCAATCACGTCTCCGGCGCTCACGATGTCGCCGATTGCGCGGTCGGACCGAAACACGCCGGCGGCGGGGCTGTGGATAACGCGCTCCTTGCCATAGCCGGCGATCACGCCCGGCACGCCCGTGTTGGGCTGGGGCGAGCCCTGGGTAATGACGCGGCCCAAAAAATGCCCGCGCATGGTCTCGACCACGGCGTCGCAATCGACCGGCGCGGTAAAGCCCGGCCCCACGGCGATGACGGTAGGCGCCATGTCGCGCGTGGTGCCCAGGTTGCGCTTGGCCAAAATCGCGTCGACCACAGCCGCGGGTTTAAGCTCATCGAGCATCTTGGCCTGAGGGTCCACCACGACGGCAACATCCCCCGCTTGGGTAATCTCGAGCGCCTCTGCCGGCGTCTGCGCCAAGCGAGCGCGAATGCCCTCGACCTGGACCTCGCCCAGGCGAATAGCCTCGCAAAAACTGATTGTGCGGCGGATGCACGTGGGAACCGCGATATCGGCCATAACGACCGACACGCCGGCGCGCACCAAGCGAGCGGCGACACCCGTGGCGATATCGCCGGCGCCGCGAACATAAACGAGCATTCCCGGGGCACCTCCCTGTGCTACGGTTTGAGCAGAGCAAAGCGGCTCGACCGCTACTCTGATGATTATTTATTATCACAGTATTATACGGCGGTGAACAGATGGAAACGGTTAGCGGCAATCTTGCCTCGGCGCTCAGGATCGAGCCGGACATTACCGCGATTATCGGCAGCGGCGGCAAGTCGACGTTGCTCAAAACGCTGGGTCTTGAGCTCATGCGCGCTGGCGGCCGCGTGCTCCTCTGCACCACCACGCATATGCTTCCCGTTGCCGGCGTGCCATGGGACGGGTCGAATCGTCGCCTGGACGCCGTGCCTTGGAAGCCGGGCGCCTCGCATGTCCCCGGTTGCACCTGCGAGGCCTGCGCGGGCCTTGCACGCGGAGGCATCTGCCAGGCAGGCATCTTGGACCCGGAGACAGGCAAGCTCTCCGCCCCCGCCGAGCCGCTCAACGAGCTGGCGCAGCGCTTTGACTATGTGTTGGCCGAGGCAGATGGCAGCAAGCGACTCCCGCTCAAGGCGCATGCCGCCTGGGAGCCGGTAATTCCCGCCGCCACGGCAAACGTTGTCTGGGTCGTCGGCGCCTCGGGACTGGGCAAACCCGTCGCCGAGGTTGTCCACCGCCCCGAGCTCTTTTGCGAGCGTTGCGGCTGCGAGCTCACCGACACTGCCACCCCAGAGCGCGTCGCCCAGGTGCTCAATGCCGAGCTGCGGATGCTGAACCTCAACAATGCCCGCGTCATGCTCAACCAAGTCGACACGCTCAGCGACCCTGCTATGGCCGATCGCTTCGAGACAGCCCTCGGCCGCTCCGTCGTCGCCACCAGCCTCAAATAGCCGGCGCTGCCCCAGCAGACCTATAAGTTGCGGTGGAATAGTTCCTGAAACGGCCTATTTGGCGGCTAAACAGGAACTATTCCACCGCAACTGCGGAGGGGAATCCGGTGATCTTCCTGCTAGCGGGGGACGTAGCGGCCGGGTTGGGCTCCGGTGGGCTCGCCGTCGCGCGCGGCCAGCACGCCATTCACAAACACAGCCTTGGCGCGGCCATGTGCCTCAAAGCCCTCGAGCGGTGTGTAGTCCACAGCCTGATGCTGCGTCGCCGCGCGAATGGTCCAGCGCGCCTTGGGATCCCACACGCACACGTCGGCATCGGCACCCTCGGCAAGACAGCCCTTGCGCGGATACATGCCAAAGACGCGCGCCGGGTTCTCGCTCATCAGGCGGCAGAGGTCCTCGGGGCCCAGCTGTCCCTCAAAGCTCGTAGCGATCGCGACGGGACGATGCTCCACACCGGGTCCGCCGTTGGGAATCGCGCGGAAGTCGTCGCGCCCGCGGTCCTTTTGCCCGTGCAGGTTAAAGCTGCAGTGGTCGGTCGCGATCGTATCGATCTCGCCGGCCACAAGTGCCTCGCGCAGAGCCGCACGGTCGCCGGCATGGCGCAGCGGCGGACTCATCACATACTTGGCACCCGCAAAGCCGTCCTCGCCCTGCTCCAAGTAGCAAGTATCGTCGAGCATCAGATACTGGGGGCAGGTCTCGACATAGATGTTCTTCTGGCCGCGCGCCTTGGCGGCACGGATGGCCTCGAGCCCCAGCTCGGTCGAAAGGTGCACCACGTTGACCGGTGCGTCGCCGGCCAGGTGCGCCAGATATAGCAGACGGCTCACTGCCTCGGCCTCGCACACGTCCGGACGGCTGAGCGCATGCCCCTCGGGCCCGTGGATGCCCTGCTCAAACACGCGCTTCTGCAGCTCATTCACCAGCGTACCGTTCTCGCAATGCACGCACAGTATGCCGCCAATACGCTTGAGCTCCTCGAGCACCTCGAGCGTCTCGGCATCGTCCAGGCGCAGGTGGTCATAGGCAAAGTAGGTCTTAAACGACGATACGCCCGCCTCGCGCATGGCCGAAAGGTCGACGCGGTTGCGCTCGTTCCACTCGGCGAGTGCCATATGAAAGGCGTAGTTTGCCGTGCAAGTGCCGTCGGCGCGGCGATGCCACTCGGCCAAGGCATCGGGCATAGTCACGCCGCGATCGGCCGTCGCGTAGTCCACAATGGTCGTCGTGCCGCCGCAGGCAGCCGCGCGCGTGCCGGTCTCAAAGCTATCTGCCGTCCAATCCATGCCAGTCCAGCACTGCATGTGCGTGTGGCCGTCGATAAAGCCGGGAAACACCCAGCAGCCCGAGGCGTCCTCGACGGTATCGCCCTCGGCCGGCTCGATCGCCGCGGCGATCCGCACGATCTTATCGCCATCCATGGCAAGATCGGCGCGGCGAAGCCCCTGTGGCGTCACGAGCGCGCCGTTTTTGATGATGATCATAATTGCTCCTTATTGATTGATGCTGTTGGCCACGCGATCAAAATACGAGCAGGCGGCGATATGCTCCGTTATGCGTCGCTGTCCCTTGGCGGTATCGACGTCCCACAGCTCGTAGGCACGCGCCTCGACCAGCACCACGTCAATACGGTCCTTGAGGATCGAACCGCCGCCGTCCTTGCCCTCAAGACGCATGAGCGCATCGAACAGTTCCGCCGGAAAGAGCACCGGGCTCGAAGGCTCCCCGTTGCACGCAAGACGCACCGAATGCTTGCGGCCACGCTCGTCAAATGCACGAACCATGGCCTCAAAAGAATCCGAACTCACGAGCGGCTGGTCGCCCGGCAAAAAGAGGCAACCTTTCCAGTTGCGTTCGACTCCCCACGAAAGGCCCGCACGGACGCTTTCGCTGCGCAGCTCGCCATCGTGCAGCACACACGGGCAATGCTTGTCCTCGCAAATCTGAGCGACCTCGGGCCAACGCGTCGAAACCACAACGTCAAAGCCCCGGGGAACCGAATCGATGGTCCGGGCAATCAGCGGCTCGCCATAGATATCGGCAAGCATCTTGTTAGAGCCAAACCGCTTGCCCTCGCCCGAAGCCATAATGACGCAACCGAGTTTCATCTCCGCAAACCTCCCCTGGCTGCCTTGGACACCATAGTTGCTATACCCACCATACCAAGCTCGCACTCCGTCGGAACAGGCATGCGCTCGTTTTTCCAGCGAACGCCCCTTGGCTCTCCATAGCACAAAGGAGGGCACCCCGCGACGCAGGGCACCCTCCTCAATGGTGCAGATATGCCTACTCAGCGTCGCCGGTAAACGTGGTACCGGTCTTGCCGGCAAGGCCATCGCGCGCCTTCTCGAGCAGTGTGATGAGCGCCGTGCGGCCCGGCTTGCTCTCGGCAAATGTCGAGGCTGCCTGGACCTTGGGCAGCATGGAGCCGCGACCGAACTCGTTGGCCTCGGACAGACGCTTTACGTCAGCCGCGGTCAGCGTGTCGAGCCACTGCTCGTGGTCGGTGCCAAAGCCAATGGCAACCTTCTCCACGGCCGTCAGGATAACCAGGGCATCGGCGTCGAGCTGCTCGGCGAGCTTCTCGGCCGCAAAGTCCTTATCGATGACGGCGGCAGCGCCCTTAAGGTGGTTGCCCTGGGCCTTGGTGACGGGAATACCGCCACCGCCGCAGGATATCACCACGTGGTTGGACTCGACGAGCGACTTGATGGTGTCGAGC
This sequence comes from Collinsella sp., assembly GCA_046976245.1. GTDB lineage: Bacteria > Actinomycetota > Coriobacteriia > Coriobacteriales > Coriobacteriaceae > Collinsella. The sequence goes on from JBKWEB010000001.1 coordinate 174,414, forward strand.
TCGACGATGTTCACGGGCTTGGGCGAGGCAACCACGCGACGGAAGCCCTGCTTCTCGTCGTGGATGAACTGGTAGCCGCGGTCGGCCTCCAGCTCCTTGGCCTCGGCCTCGCTCATCCACGGACCAATCGGCTTGACCGGGTCGGCAAAGGCCGGGTCGTCTGCCGCAACCTCGACCTGGGTGAGCACGGTGGCGACACCCTTGTCGATATTGCGGTCGAGCATTTCCTCGCGCAGCGCATTTTGCAGGTCATAGCCAATGTAGCCCTGGCTCATGGCGCCGCAAACGGACAAGGGGCAGGGAACGTACTTCTGAGGATTAGAGCGCTTGAGCTCAGCCATCGCGTTGGCGATCATGCCCACCTGGGGACCGTTGCCATGCACGACGACGACCTCGTTGCCCTCCTCGATCAGGTCGACGATAGCCTTGGAAGTCGTCTTGACGGCCTCCATCTGCTCGGGAAGGTTGGCGCCGAGGGCGTTTCCGCCCAGGGCGACAACGATACGCTTAGCCATTTCTCAGCCCAGCTTTAGGCCTGGAACCAACGGGCGGTGTTGCGCTCGTCGAGGGCCTTGAGGGTAGCGGCGGGATCGGCAACCTTCTGCAGGAACATCATGGCTGCGATGGCGTACGGCTTGTAGCTGGCCTCCTTGTACATGCCCACGCGGTGCATGTCGAAGACGTCGGCGTTGACCTCGCCGTGCTCGCAAGAGACACCGGAGATGTCGGCGGGCAGCGGATGCATAAAGATGGTGTCCTGGCCGTTGGCGGTCTTCTCCATGAGCTCGGTCGTGGAGCACCAATCCTGATGCGTGGCGTTCTGAGCGAGCAGCTCCTTCTCGAGTGCAGCGATGCCGGCGTCGTCGCCCTCGGCGTACAGTTGGTGCGCTTCTCCATGGCGGCAAACGGAGCCCAGCTCTTGGGGATCACGATGTCGGCGTCCTCGAAGGCCTCGGCCATGGTGTTGACCTGCTTAAAGGTGGTGCCGGACTCGGCGGCGTAGCCCTTGGCGCGCTCGACGACCTCGGGCATGAGGTCGTAGCCCTCGGGGTGGGCCAGGGTGACGTCCATGCCAAAGCGGGGCAGCAGGCTGATCAGCGACTGCGGGCAGGACAGCGGCTTGCCGTAAGAGGGCGAATAGGCCCAGGTGACGGCAACCTTCTTGCCCTTGAGGTTCTCGAGGCCGCCAAACTCGTTGATAAGGTAGAGCATGTCGGCAGAGGACTGCGTGGGGTGATCGGAGTCGGACTGCAGGGAGATGAGCGTGGGACGGTGATCCAGAACGCCATCCTCGTAAGCCTGCTGGACAGACTCGGAGACCTCAGCCATGTAGGCGTCGCCCTTGCCAATGTACATGTCGTCGCGGATGCCGATGACGTCGGCCATGAAGGAGATCATGGTAGCGGTCTCGCGGACGGTCTCGCCGTGAGCGATCTGGGACTTCTTCTCGTCCAGGTCCTGCAGCTCAAGACCGAGCAGGTTGGCAGCCTTAGAGAAGGAGAAGCGCGTACGGGTGGAGTTGTCGCGGAACAGGGAGACAGCCAGGCCCGAGTCGAAGATCTTGGACGAGACGTTGTTCTCACGCAGCTCGCGCAGGGCGTCGGCGACGATGTAGAGCGCCTTGAGCTCATCGGTGGTCTTGTCCCAGGTGTGCAGGAAGTCGCTGCCGTACATACCCTTAAAATCGAGGCCGTTCAGCTGCTCGACGAGCTCGGTAAACTTAGCGTCCATGGAAATGTCCTTTCTAAAGATGAAACGATCGCAATGAGTAGATGTGCTCCGGCATGCGCGTGTGGCTAGAACATGCAGAGCACCATGACGAGGACCCGCCACCGTTGAGGAAGCATGGGAGATAACGACCGCGGGCCCCAAGTCAACAGGGGGTGCCGGGGACACGAACGGCCCCCGGCTCAACAGGATCGAAGAATGGGACTAATCGATCTTGTTGTTGGTCAGACCGGCGCGGAACACGGTGGCATCGCCATCGGCCTGACTCGGATCGTAGAGGTTCAGGGCAGCCACATACATGGCGGCAGCGGTGACCAGGTCGTCCTTGTAGGTGACCTCGTTGGGAGCGTGAGCCTGAGACTCGGCACCCGGGCCAAAGCCCACGCAGGGGATGCCGTAGCGGCCCTGGATGGAAACGCAGTTCGTGGAGAAGGTCCACTTGTCGCACAGCGGGCGACCGGTGCGCTTGTCCATGCTGGGCTCGCAGCCGATGCGCTCGTCACCGAACATGGCCTTGTGGGCGTCGACGAGGGCCTTGACGTGCGGAGCGGTCTCCTTGTTGATCCACGTGGGGAAGTAAGCCTCGGTCTCGTAGACCTCGCCGGTCCAGGACGGACGGTCGTACATGTACATAGAGACCTTCACGTCGTCGCCGTACTTCTTGGCGGCCGGCAGGTTGCGGATCTCGTCCAGGCAGGACTCCCAGGTCTCACCAGCGGTCATGCGACGGTCGATGGAGATGGCGCAGGAGTCAGCGACAGCGCAGCGGCTGGGGCTGGTGTAGAAGATCTGGCTGACGGTGCAGGTGCCGCGGCCCAGGAAGCGGGCGTCCTCGAAGTGCTCGGGGTTGTACTTGGGGTCGAGCATCTTGACGAGGCCCTTGATGTCGGTCGACTCGTCGCAGCCGTTGTTGTTGAGGGCGCGGACGTCGGCGATGATGTCGGCCATCTTGTAGATGGCGTTGTCGCCGCGGTCGGGAGCGGAGCCGTGGCAGGAGGTGCCGTGAACGTCGACGCGGATCTCCATGCGGCCGCGGTGACCGCGATAGATGCCGCCGTCGGTAGGCTCGGTGGAAATGACGAACTCGGGCTTAATGCCGTCCTTGTTGTAGATGTACTGCCAGCACATGCCGTCGCAGTCCTCTTCCTGGACGGTGCCGACGACCATGATCTTGTAGCCCTCGGGGATGAGGCCCATGTCCTTCATCATCTTGGCAGCGTAGGTAGCAGAAGCCATGCCACCCTCCTGGTCGGAGCCGCCGCGGCCGTAGATGATCTCGTCGGTCTCGTAGCCCTCATAGGGATCGGCATCCCAGTTATCGATGTTGCCGATGCCGACGGTGTCGATGTGGGAGTCGATGGCGATGATCTTGTCGCCCTCGCCCATAAAGCCCATAACGTTGCCCAGGCCGTCGACCTTGACCTCGTCATAGCCAAGACTCTCCATCTCGGCCTTGATGCAGGCGACAACCTCGCCCTCCTCGCAAGACTCAGAGGGATGCGAGATCATAGCGCGCAGGAAGCGAGTCATATCAGCACGATGAGACTCAGCAGCAGCCTTGATAGCGTCGAAATCGAGTTCTTTAGCCATTGTTCATAACCTTTCAAACGAAGGAATCTACCTGTGAGGTGGCGGAGCGATACCTATTTACTCCGCCCCAACGATTAGCAAGTGGGGTATTCGCCTTCCCAGACGATGCGACGGTACTGATCCGGATCCGTGTCGCCCTCGGTGGAGAAGCAGAGCACGGAGCTCGTCTTGTCCAGGCCGATGAGCTCCTTGAGCTCGGCGTACTCGGGATCGAGCATGAGGGTCTCGACCAGGCCGGTGGTCACAGCGCCGGACTCGCCGGAAATGACGCGCGGGTCGCCCTTCTCGGGGGCGCCCAGGGTGCGCATGCCGCGAGCGGTGACCCAGTCGGGGCAGGACACAAAGGCAGTGACGTGGTTGCGCAGGATATCCCAGCCCAGGATGTTGGGCTCGCCGCAGCACAGGCCGGCCATGATGGAGGGCATGTCGCCGTCCACGATGCGCGGGTCGCCGTCGCCGGCGGCAGCGCCCTTGTACAGGCAGGCGGCAGGAGCGCACTCGACCACGACAAAGGTGGGCGGGTTATCGGGATACAGATTGGTGAAGTAGCCCACCACGGCGCCGGCGAGCGAACCCACGCCAGCCTGGACAAACACGTGCGTCGGGCGGTTGATGGCCATCTCGCGCAGCTGCTCGGCAGCCTCAGAAGCCATGGTGCCGTAACCCTCCATGATCCAGGACGGGATCTTCTCGTAGCCCTCCCAGGCGGTGTCCTGAACGATGACGCCGCGCTCGCAGGCGTCGGCCTCGGCGGCGGCCATGCGCACGCACTCGTCGTAGTTGACCTCTTCGATGGTCACCGTGGCGCCCTCGGCGGCGATGTTATCGAAGCGGGGCTTGGTGGAACCCTTGGGCATGTGCACGACGGCCTTCTGGCCGAGCTTGTTGGCAGCCCATGCCACGCCGCGGCCATGGTTGCCGTCGGTGGCGGTAAAGAAGGTGGCCTGGCCAAAGTCCTTGGCAAGCTGATCGGAGGTCAGGTAATCGAAGGTGCACTCGGCAACGTCCTTGCCGGTCTCGTCGGCAATGTAGTTGGCCATGGCAAACGAGCCGCCCAGGACCTTAAAGGCGTTGAGGCCAAAGCGATAGCTCTCGTCCTTAACGCACAGGTTGGACAGGCCCAGGCGCGCGGCCTGGCCGTCCAGGCGGGCAAGCGGAGTGACGGTGTACTGGGGGAACGACTGGTGGAAGGCACGGGCCTTCTTCACGTGGTCGAGGCTCATGATTCCCAAGTGCTTGTCATCGCTCTTGGGCATCGTGTTGCCCGCCCACTGGATCTTATCGGCCATACGGTGAACTCCTTAAGTCCTCTCTTGCCGGCCCCCGCATACGCGTTTCAGCCCATTCCCATTCATGCGACTGAACTTTTATGTGGATGCCAAACAAAAAGTTTGTTAGCAATGTTCTATCACACTTTTTGATTGCTAAACCTAACAAATTGTTTGTTGCCGTAATCGGTACTTTTTCGCCGCCGAACGGTTACATAACGCAGCGACACTTTCGTTATTTGCGAACAGGTGTGGTTTATGGCAAAGTGTGCCCAAACTAATTTTTAGGAAGGCACCCATGACCCCCGCACAGATTGAGTTTTACAAGCGTCTTGCACACGGCCTGGCGCTCCAGTTTGGCCCCAACTGCGAAATCGTCGTCCACGATCTGGAGACCGAGGACGTGGACCACTCCATCGTAGTGATTGAAAACGGCCACGTCAGTGGGCGCAAACTGGGTGACGGCCCCAGCCATATTGTGCTTGAATCCATGCACGATGGCACCACCGACGTGCACGACCGCGAGCCATACCTCACCAAAACCGCCGATGGCAAGCTGCTCAAGTCCTCGACGATCTTTATCCGCAACGATGAGGGCAAACCCGTCGGCATTTTGGGCATCAACTTTGACATTACGCTCATGAAGGCTTTTGAGCGCTCGCTCGATGCCTTTACCGGCACCGGCGGCACGGGCTATACCGAGCCCGAGCCCATTACCAAGAACATCGGCGACCTGCTCGAGGACCTGCTGCACGAGTGCGAGCAGTTTGTGGGCAAGCCCGCGGCGCTCATGACCAAAGACGAGCGCATTCGTGCCATTGGCTACCTCGACCGTCGCGGCGCCTTCCTCATTTCCAAGTCGAGCGAGCGCGCCTGCGAGTTCTTTGGCATCTCCAAATACAGCTTCTATAGCTACCTCAATGAGGCCAAGGCGGCGGCCGGCGACAAGTAGGCACTCGCCTGGATTGCCCTCCCCTTTTGGGCGCGAGTTCTGGAAAGCACGAATCCAAGACCGAGCCGCTTGGGAAGTTCCATATAATCGATGTCATTAGTATTTCGAAAGGATGGAACAGAATGGCGTTGAGCAAGGCATCATGCACCGGTCGCGGATTGATTCCGGCAATTGGTGGACATGTGCACCGCATGTTCGATGAGGGTGAAGACGACCTGTTTTCGCTGAGCCTTGACGATGTGATGGATGATCGCCCGTGGACCGCCGACGAACTCATGGGCGGCGGGGCTCGCCCGTCAAGCCCCAATCCCGCACTTGCGCCTAAGACCGCATCTGCGCCGACTCCTGCGCAGCCGGCTGTTTCGACGCCCGCGCCTACACCCGCACCCACTTCGGCGCCCACGCCCGCTCCCCGCCCCGCAAGCGACCCGTCCGAGACGGCGGCATTTCTCGCAGCAGCGACGCAGGGCAAATCGGCCGACAGCACTGTTATGTACAGCGCCCAGCAGTTGCCTGTTCCTGCGGCACGCAAGCCTCCGGTCACAAGGCTCGATGAGCCCGTTGCCCATCAGGTTGTCCACGATTCCTGGGCTGCAGCCGATCTGGATGAGACCTCTACCGGCATGCCGGCGCTCGACGTTCCAGTTAACCCGCTTTTTGCCGCCAACACGAGCGCCGCGGACTATGAGGGCGGTGCGGCATATTCCGATTATTCCGATGGCTATGCTGGCAACGGTCGCATCGAGACCGAGGATTATGGCACCGCACCGAGCGATTATCTCAACGATCCGTACGCTGCCACGCCCGCACCGGAATATGACCCGGAGGCCGCGTCCGCGCCGGCGTATACCAAAAGCACGGGCGAAGAGCGCTTCGCCGATTATTACGCCGAGGAAAAGGCGCTGCGTTTCTCGGAATTTCCGCAGGCAGTCAAGGTTGCCTTTATCGCCATTATCATTGCCCTGCTCGGTGTCATTGCGTTTGAGGGATTCCAGCTGTTCCGCGGCCCCACCCAAGCGGAGTCGGAGACCCAGCAAAAAGAGGACGATAACCAGTACCTGGACATCAACACCCTCAAGGGCGACCCCAACGACGGAGACGACGAATAACAAATGCCAAAAATTGAGGGTCGTAGACCAAATCAACCCCGTGCGCTCATTGCCGCACGGGGTTGATTTTTGTCCGCGCGCGCTGATAGACTCCATCGTGCCCGCAAGCAGCGGGCGCGTTTTATCCAGAGTCGGGGTAGAGAGTTGGCTCCACGATCCCGACGCCAACCGGCCAAGAGGCACGGTGGCCCTGCCAACATCGATGAAAGGAGTCCGTATGGACAATTTCTCCGTGCGCACCGAGCGCAACTTCCACAACCTGACAGCCAAGCCAAAACGAATGCATCTTCTGGACAAGCCGAACGGCTACGCCTCGGCCATGGTCAAGAGCAGGCTCTCCCACCAGATGCGCTTTACGGTGCAGAAACTCGAGGAAGAGCTTTGCACTACCGGCAATCCGCACGTACTGCAGATTCAGCTGCTCGGAGACGACTCGCGCGAGCCGTCTAGCTGGAAGCTCTTTGCCGACGGCGCGTGTGTCGCAAGCGGGTCCGGAGCCTTTGCCCGCGAGTGCTTCTGCGAGGGCGCTGAGGTATTCCTGGATCTGTGCCGCAACGCCGTCGAGACTGCCGAGCTGTGCCAGTGGAGCGAGAGGGAGTACGCGCTGTTGGGTGCCGCGCGCGGGATTGCGGGGGGGGTGTAGGAACAGAAGCCTCATGACGGTGGCCTCAGCTGGAATGACGTATCGCTCGATAAATGATCTCAACAACGTAGCCGATGCGCCGCATTTCACCTCAAAGGCATTGAGCGATCAGGAGGCGTCCAGCATTTCTTTGATATCCCCAATTGATTGTTCCGAGAAAGTCTCTTCATGTCCTTATAATCGCCCTTACGAGAAACGTGGACGAGACAGGCGTCCATATGCCGTCTCTAAACTAACGAGCCGTTCGCGGAAAGAACATCTGGCTAGCATGGGCCAAAGATATACTGGTATCGCTGCAACAATTATGGAAGATCGGCACCACCAATGACCTCCTTGAAATTCTCCAGGCGCTTCGCGCTTAGCCTGCTCGCCTCGCTGTCCGCCACCGTAGCGCTTGCTTTGCCCTCAACCGCCCTAGCCGCGTCGGACCCGAACCCGCCCAGCATCTCCAACGTGACGATATCCGCGACGACAGTCACGGCCGGCTCCACGCTGCATGTCGGCTATAGCGTCGATGACCCTGACGGGGTACGGTCCGTCACGCCCATAGTCGAAGTCCTTGTCGAAAACGATACCGGAGACCATGGAATCAGTTCCCGTCTCGCCTTCTCGTCGACCGGCAACACGACCGCGGGCTTCGATATCTCCACCTCCCCGAGCGACCGGCCCTGCAGGTACCGGATCATCGGCCTCGGCGTGACCGATAGTCTTGGATGGGTTACCGATGTCTACGACACGACGTATGCCGAGGAGAAGGGGCTCGACTGTCCGACCTTCACCACCGACCCCCTCGAGTATGAGGTGACCGAGGGACCCGAGGACCAAAACCCGCCGACCGTGTCCTCCGTGTCGCTCTCGAGCAGGGAGGTCGCAGCCGGTGCCGACCTCCACATCTCTTGGACCGTCTCCGATGCCGACGGCGTTCGCTCCGTTTCCCCCATACTGCAGCAGGGCTGGGAGAATTCGGACGACGGCTGCTCTGTTTCGTCAGCCTATTATCACGGAGGCTCGTCTATCGACGGGTTTGACCTCACATTCGACAGCAATAGGATCGGAAGGCACAGGCTGATCGGCCTTTCGGTCACCGATGGCCTAGGGTTCGAGACCGATGTGTACGAGAGTTCCTACGCCAGGGCCAACGGCATTTCGGGCGCGACTTTCTCGGTTGGCGACCCGAGCGAGCTGTGCTTCGAGGTGACCGGCAGCGCGATCGACCGGAACCCGCCCACGGTCTCGAACGTTTCCATCTCCGCGAAGAGGGTCCCCGTCGGCGGGATCCTCCGTATCTATTGCAATGTAGGCGACGCGGACGGCGTAAAGTCTGTCTCCCCGATCCTCGGCGACCCCGGCTATGTCGAGGACCCGAACTCTTTAAAGACCCGCAAAACGTTGAGCTGCAGCTACGATGCGGCAAGGGGCTATATCGAAATCGAGTTCCCCACGTCGCTCTCGATGGGCTCGTTTGAAATCCAAGCCCTCGCGGTCCTCGACAAGACGGGCCACGAGACCTTCGTCTACAGCTCCGCCTACGCCGAGCGTAACGGCAAGACCGGCGTTCAGACCTTTGATGTCGACGACGCGGGGGACGTCACCTTCGACGTGACCGCTCCGCTGTATGCCGCCACCAAGGGCGACGGGCAGGCGTATGCAAAGGACGGCGAGGCCGGTCTGACCTTCCGCTTCAGCGGTCCTCTCGATGAGTTCACGCGTCTCCTCGTGGACGGAACTGAGGTCTCCGCCGAGAACTACACCGCAACCAGGGGCAGCACGATTATCGAGCTCAGGCCGTCCTACCTGGACACGCTCGCCGGCGGCGGACACACCGTCACGGCCGTCTGGAAGGACGGGACGGCGACCGATGCGTCCTTCACCGTGGAGGGGAAGGCCCAAGGGGAGCAGGCGGGCGGAAAGACCGACGTAGATTCACCCGGCGACAACAAAAGTGATCCTGCCACTCCTGAAAAGGACGCCGACGAGGCGGCTACAAAAAAGTCGGGACGCACGACAGCCGATGAACCAAAGCTCGCTGCAACCGGCGACTCCACTTGGATGGCCAGCATCGCATTGGCCATGGCGGCCACGGCCTGCTTCACGGCAGCGAGAAGGCTTGAGCCCAAGCAGCATAGGCACGAACAGTAGCTCAAAGCGAACTCAACTGGGAAGGGCAGATGGATAGCCGTCCTTCTCTTATAATCAACCCAATCCGCTGAAATGCAATCAGTTAACGAGTTTCGCCAGACGCTCGGCCTCTACCCCGCTCTAGCAAGCCACCAGGCGATGAGATAATGCCCACGACTATCAACGTAAGCAAGGAGCGCGCTATGGCAGACAACGAGACCAAACCCTCGGCGAACGACGGCCGAGAGGAGCTCGTGGCAAAACAGCTCGCATCGACCAAAATCCACCTCGCGCTCACTCAGAAGCGGGTGGACGTCTCCGGCGCCATCAAGCTACCGCTCGAGCGAATTCCCCAACTCGGCGTGGCGTTCGCCTCGCTCCCCTCGATGTTTCGCACCGTCACCAACACGGTGAGCGTGCCCACGCTGCTCCAGGCGACTGACAAATATGGTAACCCGCTCGATCCGTCGAAACTCAACACGTTCAAGGACGGCAGCGGTCTCACAGGGGGCTACCGCGACGCCGCCAAGGGCCTTGGGCAGGCGCGCTTCCACGTAGTCGAGGGCGACATCGCCACGAGCGTCACGCAGGTGCCTTACGATCCAACATCGCTATTCATGGCAGCCGCAATCGCGCAGATAAACCAAAAGCTCGACTCCATCCAGGAGTCCGTCGACGAAATGTTCGAGTACATGCGTCAGCGCGACAAGGCCAACATGCGTGGCAACCTCAAGACGCTCGCAGACATCCTCAACGGTTACGGCCTCAACTACGGCAACGCCACCTACATGGCAAACGCCCATATGAAGGTGCTCGACATCAAGCAGTCGTCCGCGCAGGACATGGAACTCTTCCGCTCGCAGGCACAGGCGGATCTGAAAAAGAAAGGGTTCATCGAGGTGCGAGACGGCTTGGGCAGACGCCTCGACAAGGTGCTCGACTACCTCAAAGACTGCCAGCTCGCCACCTACATCCACGCGTTCTCGCTGTTCCTCGAACCCATGCTCGCCCAGAACTTCGAGCCCGCAAAGCTCGCGGACGCCACTGCGAAGATCGAGGCTGATTCGATCGCGTACCGCGAGCTCTACACCGACTGCTACAACGCACTCGAAGCGGGGGCTGTCGACACCGTCGATGCGGCACTGCTGGGCGGTATCGCGTCCGCGGGCAAATTGCTCGGTCACGCCATCGCAAAGACCCCCGTGGGCGACCATACACTCATCGACGAGGCGCTCGAAGGCGCAGGAGAGAGCATCGGAAAGTTCAACGACAAGCAATCCGAGAAACTCCTCGAAAAGCTCCATCAGGCAAAGACGCCCGACGTCACGCCGTTCAAGCAGAGCGTAAAGGAGATCGACACCCTCTACAACCGCCCCGCGCAGATCGCCGTGGACGCCGAGAACGTCTACATCTTGCCTGCCAAGCAGCAGGAAGAGTAACGATACGCGACAGGCACGCGCCATGCAGACAGCTAACGCCCCTACCTTCCCGCCGCCTTCAGCTTCAGCAGCAGGTCGCCCAGCTCGGGGCACTTGCTAGAAAGGCGCGTCTGAGCTCGCTCGCCCATCCCCCACCGCTGGCGGACTTCCTGGGCGCGCGGGCTCACGCGGTAGTCCCCGTCCATCACCTGCTTGAGCAGCTTGGCGGTCACGCGCGCATCGGCAAGGGCGCTGTGGGCGTGACCCGTCGACTCGTCGAACTCGATGCCAAACCACGTCGCCGCGTCACTCAAAGAGACGCACCCGTGGCTGCCCACGTCCATGATCGAGGTGTAAAACGCCTGCAGGTCGGCCCAATCCGTAGGAAATGCGGAAAGATCGATGTGCTTTGCCTGGCACTCGGTCAAAAGCTGTCGACGGTCCGCCCCGCTCCAGCAAACTACCTGTGCGGAGTAGCGACCGATCCAATCGCTGAGCCTTTTGATTACCATGTAGAGCGGATCGGCCATCGCAGTGTCCACGGCCGATATCCCCGTAAGCTCGCGGACGGAAAACGCAACGCCTTCGGTAAATTCCGTCTGCACAAACTGCGAGAACTCGCCCATAACGTTGCCGTGGTAATCGAGCTTGACGGCGCCGACCTCGATAATCTCATTACGCAGCCCACGTCGCTGGCGCTGCTTTGGCACCGGCGCAAACTCAAAGTCCGGCACAATCTGGCGCGCAAAGTTCGTCGTATCGATAGCCGAGATACACGGCGTCTTTTCAGCTGACACGGTTAGGGCCTTTCTCCGTTGCTTGCCGCTTGTTACATAAGCGGCTACATTGCCGTAAGGTTAGGCGCTCGTGCGGACATGAAATCGGAGCGCAATGCCACGCGCGCCAGGCACACGCCATGCAGACGGCCCCAAGAGAGTCGCCCGCTCTATTCAAATGCATGAAAAAGATTTAGGCCCGGTGACTTGAATCAGCGGTCATCCCGGGCCCATCAGAGCTCGTAGAGCTCTTGGTTGCTTTGGTCTCGCTCTTCACGGCGCTTATCGAACTTTCCGAGGCACTCAAGCAGCATTCGAAGCATAACAAGTCGCTGCCATTAAGGCACTGACCTCTTGACCAAGCAACGGCGCTGCCCAGCTATCACCCTTGGGCTGCCGTCAACTTTATTCTATCCGCGAGCATCTGGTTTACCAAATGGATTTTCGGTAAAGGAAGCACGGCACGCCCGCAAAACCACTACGCCCCAAGTGCCGCCATGGGAATCACCGCCACGCCGTCGTCGCGTGTGTAGGCAATGCTCCCCTTTCCAACCACGACCGCCAAAAACGCCGGCGCGGCATTCTGGGCGGCAGGATTGGAGAGCACTTTCCTCTCCAGCGCCTTGAGATTTCTCGCTCCATCGTCTGCTTTCGCATCACTCAGCTTGACCTCGATGGCTCCCCAGCGCCCGTCGTGCTCAACGATCAGATCGACCTCAAGGCCCTTCTCATCTCGGAAATAATGGACACTGTTGTCGACACCGCCGTAGGTGGAAAGGAACACGCGCACGTCGCGCAGGACGAGATTCTCAAAGAGCATCCCCAGCGTTTGCATATCGCCAAGCAGCCGCTCAGGGGTAGCCCCCAGCAACGCCGCCGCAAGTGACGGGTCACAGAAGTAGCGCTTGGGGCGCACGCGAACGCGGGCCTTCGAGCGCATGGGCGGCTCCCATCCGCACAGGTCCTCGGTCAGCTTGAGCCTGTTGAAGAGGTCCAAGTACGCAGCGATGGTCCTCTCGTCGGGGCCCGCCTCACCGTACGAGGCGTCCTTTACGAGCGTCTTGTACGTGACAGCCTGGCTCTCGTTCATGGCAAGAGCTCGCAAAAGGCCGTGTGCAAGCTCGGGCGACATGCCCTCGTCCAGCACGTTGACGTCGAGCACCGAGTGCACGTACTGGCTTGCCGTCTCTCGCGCAAGATCTTCCGAAAGCCCAAGATTTGCAGGCCAACCGCCCCTGCAGCACCAGCGGGCGACGTCATCCACCGTGCTCTCGCGACGCTGAGGGGCAAAATCCTCGCCCTTAAAGAGGCTTGCCAGTGACACGAGCGGCTCGCCGTCGCCCGACTCACACAGGGCCATGGGGCGCATTGACAGACGGGCGATCCTACCCGTGCCGGAATGACGAACATGGCTGCGCTCCTCGCTTTTGAGCGCGGTCGAGCCCGTGAGCAAAAGTGTCCCCCGTTCGTTGCCGCTCGCGTCCACGAAACGCCGGGCGGCATCCCAAACCTCGGGCACCTCCTGCCATTCATCGACCAGGTGTGGCGCATCGCCGATGAGCGCCAGGCTTGGGTCGACCTCTGCCGCCGCACGCTGCGCAGGCTCATCGAGCCTGGAGACGCTCGCCGAGCGAGAGAGCGCCGTCCAGGTCTTGCCGCACCATTTGGGGCCGTTGATCTCCACACAGCCAAACGCCCGCATAAGGGTGTCGAGGCGCTCCTCTATGAGCCGGGGCCTATATCCCTTTTGGGTCAATCTCTTTGGTGCATCCATAGACGGCCGTCCCTCTCTATCACGCGATATGCGAAATTACGCCATTCTCAATGCTGATTTTACGCTACTTTCAATGTAGTTTTTACGCCATGACAGATGTAGTTTTTACGCCATTTTCATTGAAGGTTTTACGCTTGGCATCCTTAGCGCGACCCATTCCGAGCATCACATCAGAGCGTGCTTGGTTATCTCCGCTCGCACATCTCGGCAAACGAAATCAGCTTGGCATCTCCCCTGCTCGCCGCAGCTTCCTGACATCCTTGCGTAAAGCCTCGCTTCGAGAAGATCGCATAGCTTTTGTGCTGCCGCCTAAAGAGCTCGCTTCGATGCACGAGCTTTTGCAGCACGTCTTCGCCCACCGGTTCATTGCGCCATTTGCACTCCGCAAACAGAGCAGTGCTCTCGCCATCGTCAACAATCAAGTCGATTTCTTCCTGCGTATGCGTGCGATTATCCGTCCCCCACCAGCGCCCGACGCTCGCCGGAACCACATCGAGCTGGCCCGCGCGCGCGAGTTCGTACACGTATTGTCTGCATATAAGCTCAAAGACCGTACCCATGTAATCCGATACGTGTGGCTCAATGCGCTTATACGCCATCTCGGCCATATCGTTTTGAATCAGCCCGATGTTCTGCGGAACAAACTTGTACCAGAACCTAAACATCTGATCGCTCAGCAGATACACGGCTCGCTTATTACTCGTCTCGTTTAGGGGCAGCTCGCGCTCGACAATCCCAAGCGACGCCAGCTTATCCACATAGCTCTTTACGTTGCTCGCAGGGATTCCCGTAGAGCTCGCAATCTCCGAGATCTTCGAGCGCCCCTGAGCAATTGCTTGCACAATCGCATCATATTGCTCGGGATTGCGGCACTCCTGCAATAGCAGGTTACTCGGCTCCTCAAAGAGATAGCCCGTAGGAGTAAGAAAAAGACGTTTGATGTTGTCCTTGAGCGGTGCGGCAGGATCGACTTTCTCGATATATGCAGGAATGCCACCCGTCATGCCATAGCAAACTGCAGCGTCTTCGCGACCCATGCTCTGCCACAGGCCGAGGGTCGTCATAAAATCGAGCGGCATGATCTTAAACTGGGCCGTACGCCTACCGTATAGCGGACTCTCGTAGCCCAACACCTGCTCTTCCATAAACGAAAGCGACGACCCGCACAGGATAAGCATAAGCTTGGTCTCTTTGTACAAGTGATCGATCTTGTCTTGCAGCAACGAGCTGATCTCGGGATTCGATTGGGCGAGATAAGGATACTCGTCGATCACGACAATCAAACGTTCCGTGCGAGCCATGGTAGCCAACGCATCGAACGCCTCGTCAAAACTACGAAACGACACGCCAGCAACACCAACGGAGCCCGCAAGTATCGCCTGGCTAAAGCCATGCAGGTTTGCCTCTGCATTGGTACGACGAGCTTGAAAGTAAATAGCCTTCTTGCCTTGGATAAACTCTGTGATAAGACGCGTTTTGCCCACGCGACGGCGGCCGTAAATCACAGGCATCTCAAAGGAGCCCGTGCCATACAGTCGATTGAGCTCGGACATTTCCACTGTTCTTCCGATAAACATAGGGCCATCCTTCCTTTGCGTTATAGCTAGCTATATTATACCTTCCTATAATATAGCTAGCTATAACGCAATTCGACAAGCGGCGCACACGAAAGGGGCGGTACACCACCGCACGTGGACCGTTCCGGAAAATGCATCCCGTTCTGGAGCCAAAAACTGGGCCGTAGTTTCCGCCAAACATGCCATCCGTTCATCCCATTCTGAGGCTTGAATCCGGAACACAGTTTCCGCTCCAAACAAAGGGCCCCGGCTCGCGATGGAGCCGGGGCCAAAGGTGCAGCATATACAGTTGGTGTTGTGCGCGAACAGCCCATCAGCAATGCCGTCTGCGCCCTACCCACGGTGACGGGCGCGGCTGTACGGCGTATCCACCATGGGCAGATCCGGACGCAGCTTGCCGTCGAATGCGCGATAGGCGTTCTGCACGGCGGGCGCCGTGGGGATCGTTGCGATCTCGCCGATGCCCTTGCCGCCGTATGCCACGGGCAGCAGTTCGTCCTTCTCCACGTAGATGGCGTGGATATCCGGAATCTCGGGCGCGCGGAACAACCCGAGCGTGCCGTACCTTGCCTGGGGCACGCAGTCCTTGAGCGGCCAGTCCTCGGTAAGCGCATAGCCCATACCCATGAGCACGCCGCCTTCGATCTGACCCTGGATGGAGATGGGGTTGACCACCTTGCCGGAATCGTGCGCAGCATAGACCTCGCTCACGAGGCCGTCATCGTCCAAAATGACCACATGCGTGGCAAAGCCGTAGCAGATGTGGCTCTTGGGGTTGGGAACATCCGCACCCAGCTTGTCGGTCGGCTCCAAGTACACGTAGCCAAACTCGCATCCCTCGAGTGCCTTGATGGCGGCCGCGGGATCCTGAGGATGCATACCCTGACCAGCGACGAGCTCCTGCGTGTGCAGCTGATAGGCGCGACCGTCGTCGTACTCGATCTTGACGCCGTCGCCATGTGCATTCACGGGAGTATCGGGTGCAGGCTTGCCGGCCTCGATGTCAAGCATGGCATCGCGCAGCAGGAAGGCGGCACCGCGCACGGCCTCGCCGGTCACGACCGTCTGACGCGAGCCAGACGTGGTGCCGGAGTCGGGAGCGTTCTCGGTGGAGCACTCGCCGTTGGCAATGCAGCGAAGCGGCAGACCGCAGGCCTCGGCAACGTCCTGCAAAAAGACGGTGTTGCAGCCCTGGCCGATGTCGGACGTGGCGGCATAGACCACGGCCACGCCGTTCTCGACGCGAATCTTGCAGCGGCCGGCGTCGGGCAGGCCAACGCCCACGCCAGCGTTCTTCATGGCGCAGGCAATGCCGGCGTGGCCGGGATGCGCGTAGTAGGCATCCTTGACCTCGAGCAGTGTCTCCTTAAGCGCCGTGGAGCAGTCGGCAATCTGGCCGTTGGGCAAAACCTCGCCCGGCTCGATGGCGTTACGGTAGCGGATCTCCCACGGATCCAGGCCGACCTTCTCTGCCAGCAAGTCGATCAGACTCTCGAGCGCAAACTCGGACTGGCAAACGCCAAAGCCGCGGTACGCGCCGGCGGGCGGGTTGTTGGTGTAGTAGCCAAAACCGCGAATGTCGGTGTTCTGGTACTTGTAGGGGCCGACGGCATGCGTGCAGGCGCGCTCGAGCACCGGGCCGCACAGCGACGCGTAGGCGCCGGTATCAAAGTTGATCTCGCAATCCAGACCGGTAAAGTTGCCCTCGGCGTCGCAACCCAGTGTAAAGGTACCGTCCATGGCATGGCGCTTGGGATGGAACGCGAGTGACTCGGCACGCGTGAGCTTGCACTTCACAGGACGCTGGAACTTATAGGCGGCGAGCGCGGCCAGATGCTGAATGGACACGTCCTCCTTGCCGCCAAAGCCGCCACCCACGAGCATGGTCTCTACAACCACACGCTCGGGCTCGTTGTCCCAGCCAAACATGTGGGCGCACTCTTTGCGCGTATCGTAGGCACCCTGGTCGGTCGACTGCACCTTGACGCCGTTCTTGTACGGGAAGGCGACGGCGCACTCGGGCTCCAAGAAGGCATGCTCGGTAAAGGGCGTGGTAAAGCGCTGTGTCACGGTGAATGCGCTTTCGGCCAGCGCCTTGGCGGCGTCGCCGCGCGTCACATGACGGCTCTGGCACACGTTGTCCTTGAGCTCCACCGTGTTGCCAAAGGCAAAGAAGCTGTCGTGCAGACGCGGGGCGTCGGCGGCCCTGGCCTCGACAATGTTGCGCACGGGCTCCAGCGGCTCGTAGTCAATCTTTACGAGCTTCTTGGCCTTCTCGAGCGTCGCCTCGTCCTCGGCGACCACCAGCACGATGGCATCGCCCACGCAACGGGTGATATCGCCCTGAGCGATCATGACGTCCCAGTCCTGGATAAGGTGGCCGACCTGGTTGACCGGCACGTCCTCGGCGCGCAGGATGCCCACCACACCGGGCAGGGCCTCGGCCTTGGAGGTGTCGATGGAGAGCACGCGGGCGCGCGGATACTTGGAGCGCACGGCGCTGGCGTAGGTCAGGCCCGGCTGATCGAGCTCGTCGATGTCGTCGGGATACTTGCCCTCACCGAGCACCTTCTTGCGCACGTCGACACGGAAGGCGCGCTTGCCCACGCCGTAGTCATCGCCGCGCTCCAGGTCCTCGTCGATCTGCTTTTCGCCGCGGAGCACCGCAGCGGCCAGCGAGATGCCCTCGATAATCTTTTTGTAGCCGGTGCAGCGGCAGACGTTACCGCGAATGGCGTACTTGATCTGTTCCTCGGTGGGCTCGGGGTCCTCGGCGATGAGCGCTGCGCCCGCCATGACCATGCCGGGGATGCAAAAGCCGCACTGCACGGCGCCCACGGCGCCAAAGGCGTACACAAAGGCCTCGCGCACGTCCTGGGGCAGGCCCTCGACGGTCACGATGTTGCGGCCGGCGGCATGCGCGGTGGTCAGTACGCACGCCTTGACGGCCGCACCGTCCACGTGGATGGTGCAGGTACCGCACGCGCCCTCGGAGCAGCCGTCCTTGGCGGAGTGAATGTGCAGGTCGTCGCGTAGGTAGCGCAGCAACGGCTTGTTCTGCGTCGTCGTGCGCTCCACGCCGTTAACGGTAAAAGTGAATTCCTGTGCCATGGTGATTCCCTTCTACACGCCGGCGGCGATGCCGGTGCGGTCGTGGATGGCGCCATGCGGGCAGACGACGGCGCACATGCCGCACGACAGGCAGTCCGCGCCGTCGATATGGGCGCAGTTGTCCTCGATGCGGATAGCGCCGGCAGGGCACTTTTTAGCGCACATGCCGCAACCGATGCAGCTCGTGTCGCAGATCTTGCGAGCAATGGCGCCCTTATCGGTGTTGTTGCAGCGCACTAGGATGTTCTGGTAGCCGGGAACGAAGGCAATCACGCGCTGCGGGCACGCCATGCCGCACAGGCCACAGCCCGTGCACTTTGAGCGGTCCACGCGGGCGATGCCATCGACCAGCGCAATGGCGCCGTGGGGGCAGGCCGTGACGCAGGCGCCACAGCCAATGCAGCCTTCGCTGCAGTGGGCGTCGCCGCCTGCGGAGGCGCAACCGCTTCCGCAGGCAACGTAGGCCACGTTATGTTGAATGGATTTGGCCATAAGAGACTCGCCTATTTCTTAAGAAGGTACGAATAGTTGTCGCGCACAGCCCTGATGGTCAGGCGGACGGCCTCGGGAAGACCGGTGTTGACGGCATCGACCGAGACGGTGCGGACCGTGCCGGCGACGCGAACCTTAAAGTGGTCCTCGTCCACGGCCAGGAAGCCCTCGTTCTCGGAGCTCTCCATGTCCTCCTCGCTCCAGAACAGGGTGAGCTTGTCCTTGTAGGGACGACCCTCCTGGTAGGGGCAGAACACGGCGCAGTTGCCGCACTCGTTGCACATGCCGTCGACATGGACGACCTGATGCTTGGCCAGGCCCGGCACTTTAATTGCCACGTTGGCGCGGTTGGGGCACACGTCGCAGCAGACCTCGCACACCGAGCCGCAGCCCAGGCAGCGAGTCTTGGTGCAGTTGCGCTTGTCGCGGCACAGCGACCCCTTGCGCTCGTAGCAGGTGTCCTCGCGATCGGCCTGAGCATTCTGGTCGGCGTACTTGTTAAAGTCCACACCGGCGATGGCACGGGCGACCTCGGCGGCATCGGCGATAGCCTCGACCACGGTGGCAGGACCGCGACGGCAGTCGCCGGCAGCCCAAACGCCCTCGACGCCGGTGGAGGTGGCGGCAAGACGGCCGCGACGGTCGTGCTCGACGCCCGTGGCATCGTACAGGCTGGCATCGATGCCCTCGCCCACGGCGCAGATCACCGTGGTGGCGGAAAGCTCGACGGTCTCGCCCGTGGCGACGGGGCTGCGACGGCCGCTTGTATCCGGCTCGCCGAGCTCCATGACGTCGCAGGTCAGCACGGAGCCGTTGAGTGCCTTGGGCGCCAGCAGCTCGCAGAGCTCAACGCCGTCGGCAAGAGCAAGATCGAGCACTTCCTCGTCGGCGGGCATCTGCTTCTTGGTGCGGCGATACACCAGGCGCACGTTCTTCACGCCAGCCAGACGCTTGGCCACGCGGGCCGCGTCCATGGCGGTGTTGCCGGCGCCAATGACCACGACGTCCTCGCCCAGCTCGAGTTTCTCGCCCTTCTTGGCGGCCTCGAGGAACTCCAGCACATCGAGCTCGGCACCCTCGCCCAGGCCCGCAGAGCCGGGCATCCAGGCACCGGTGGCCACGACCACGTCGGTAAAGCCTTGAGCCTTGAGCTCGTCGATGGAATCCACACGAGCGTTGAGCTGCACCTTGGCGCCAAAGGCCAGGCAGAGCTCGGCATCGTGGGAGATATCGTCGCTCGCAATGCGGAACTCGGGGATCACGTGGCGGACCACGCCGCCGAGAGAGTCGCGGGCCTCAAAGATGGTGACGGGCACGCCGGCACGCGTCAGGAAGAACGCCGTCGCCAGGCCGGCCGGGCCGCCGCCGATAACGGCAACGTTGCGCTCACCGTCGTTGGCGATGGCCTGGGCGCGCAGCTTGGGCAGCACGGCGGTCATGGCCTCACGGGCGGCCTTGAGCTTGCTGGCGCGAATCTGGGCACCCTCGGGCTCGTAGAACGCACGCTCGCAGGCACGACCGCAGGGATGCGGGCAGATGGTGCCGGTAATAAACGGCAGGGCGTTGCGCTCGATGATAATGTTGAGTGCGTCCTCGTAGCGGCCCTCGTCAACAGCCGCCAGATAGGCGGGAATATCCTGTTGGATGGGGCAGCTCGTGCGGCACGGCGTGGTAAAGCAGTCGGAAAGCGGGCTCTTGCCGGCGACCTTGCGGTCGGGCAGCGGACGCAGCGGCTTCTTGTAGAGCGGGTTGGTGAGCGAGTCAGCCTGAATCGCGGTCACAGCCTTGAGAGAGACGCCCGCGAACGGCTTGCCGTCCAGATCGCCAAATTCGCCGGCCATCTGACTAAAGCGCTCGTAGCCACCGGGCTTGAGCACGTCGGTCGCCAGGGTAACGGGCCAAATGCCGGCATCGTACAGGGCGCGGATGTTGTAGACCGTGGCACCGCCGGAGTAGCTGATGCGCAGCTTGCCGTCAAACTGCTCGGTAATGCGGCGGGCAGCCTCGATGGTCAGCGAGAACAGCGAACGGCCGGACATGTACATCTCGGTAGAGGGCAGCTCGTTCCTCGTCACGTCGACGGGGAACGTGTTGGTCAGCTTGACGCCAAACTCCAGGCCGCGCTCGGCGCACAGGGCGATCAGGCGCTCGAACATAGGCACGGCATCGGCCCACTGCAGGTCCTCGCGGAAGTGCGTGCCATCGAAGACGATGTAGTCAAAGCCCAGCTCGTTCAGACGCTGGCGGGCAAACTCATAGCCCAGCAGTGTGGGGTTGCACTTGATGTAGGTGTTGAGGCCCTTCTCGGTGATCAGATAGGTCGCGATGCGCTCGATCTCGGCCGGCGGGCAGCCGTGCAGGGTAGACTCGGTGATGGAGTTGGAGACGCGTGCCGGGATGGACTCGACGAACGCGGCGTCGACATGCTCAAACTTGTCCAGGTTGGCGAGCGCCCACGTACGGCACTCGTTCCAGACGTCGGAGCCGCTGGCGTCCTTCATACCCTCGATGTAGGCGTCGACCTTGGGGCTCTTGATGCCCTCCAGGTCATAACCCACGGACATGTTAAAGACAAAACCGTCCGGGCTTCCCAGGCCGTACTCGCGAGCGATGAGGTGGCAGGCGAACCATGCCTTCACGTACTCGGCAAAGGCCTGCGGAACCTCGAGCTCGGTCGACCACTCACAGTTGTAGCACTCGTCCTGCGCCACGATGCAGGGCTTGTTCACACACTTGGAGAGCTCCTCGCCGTCCATAACCTGGACGGTCTTGAGCTCAAAGAAGCGGGAACCGGCCACGTAGGATGCCACGATGTTTTGGGCAAGCTGCGTATTGGGGCCGGCGGCCGGGCCAAACGGAGTCTCGATGCGCTCGTCAAAAATGGGAAGCGCGCCCTCCTGGTTGGTCGTGACCATCTTGCGCACGCCAAAGATGGCGTCCTGGGTCTTGTGCTCCTCGATGATCCAGTTCATCAGCTGCGAAAACGGGATCGGCCTCATGATGTCGCTCATAATGAGCTCCTCTCTGTAACGCCCGGCGAGACCGCGCGGCGGGCGCAAATACGGTGTAGCGCTAGCACAGCGCCGGCGACCCCGCGGAGGCCGCCTATACGCGCGTCAGATGCGGCGAAACATCCGGCGCGCGTGAATCTACTTGTGAATTAGTAGGTGCGATCGTTGAGCGTGCTCCAGAGCTTCTTGGACTCAGCCATGGTCCACGCGTTGATCTTTTCCTCATCGATACCGACGAACTCGCGATCCTTGTACAGGACCTTGCCGTTGATGATGGTGGTGCGGCAGTTTTTGCCCATCATGCCAAAGAGCATGTGGCCGTCGATGTTCTCCTCGCTCAGCGGCGTAAAGGGCTTGTAGTCCATAACGATGACGTCGGCGGCAGCGCCGGCCTCGAGCACGCCGAGCTTGCGATCGAAGTACTTGCTCGCCATCTTGGCGTTGTTCTCGAACAGCATGGTCATGGCCTCGCACCAGCCCACGTTGGGCATGGCGGCGTTGTGGCGCTGAATGATCAGGAAGACCTTGAGGCTCTCGAGCATATCGTGGGTGTAGGCGTCGGTGCCCATGCACACGGGGATGCCGCGGCGGAAGAACTCGAGCACGGGGGCGCAGCCCACGGCGTTGCCCATATTGGATTCGGGGTTGTTGACCAGCCAGGTGCCGGACTCCTTGACGATATCCATCTCGGCGGGCGTCACGTGGATGCAGTGGCCGAGCATGGTGTCGGGACCGAGCAGGTTGTGCTGCAGCAGGCGCTCGACGGGGCTGATACCGCCGCGGTTGAGGCGGGAGTCCCACACGTCGTTCATGCCCTCGCACACGTGGATGTGGAAACCGGTCAGGCCGTTGTTGGCCTCGGTCATCTTGTCCATGGTCTCGTCCGACAGCGTAAAGGTGGCGTGACCGCCAAACATGGCGGCGATCATGTGGTTGTCGTTATCGCGACGCTCCTTGGCGGCCCACTGGGCAAACTCGGCGTTCTCGGCAATGGCCTGGTCGCATTTTTCCTGGCCGCGGCGATCGGAGACCTCGTAGCACAGGCACGAACGCATGCCCAGCTCCTGAGCTGCATCCTTAATGGTAAAGAGGCTTCCCGGGATCTCGCAGAAGCTCGCGTGGTGGTCGAAGATCGTGGTGACACCATCGCGAATGGAGTCCAGAATCGTGGCATAGGCGCTTGCCTTGGTGCCGTCGAGCGTCAGATTGTCGTCGATCTTCCACCACTGCTGCTCAAGATTCTCCAGGAAGTTGGTGGGGTTGCAGCCCTTAATTGCAAGGCCGCGGGCCAGACCCGAGTAGATGTGGGTGTGGCAGTTGATGAGTCCGGGCATGATGAGGTTGCCCTGGGCATCGACGTACTCGGCATCCGGGTACTTGGCCTTGAGCTCGCACTCGGGACCTACTTCGACGATCGTATCTCCGTCAATGGCGACCGCACCGTTTGGAATGAACGGGGCCTGAGCATTGCGGGTAAAGACGGAACCGTTAGCGACCAGAAGCATAAATGCTCCCTTCAACATCAGGGGCGGGGTTTGACACCTCTGACATGGCGGAGTGCGAAGCGCCGGCCTACACCGGAAACGGGCCCTCTCCCGTCAGCGCTTCACCAAAGGGACAAACCCTTTGAAGTGCGGCTTGGCGCCGCATGACGTCGGCGGACGAGGCGATGCGCCCGCCGACGAATAGCACCGAATTGGTTACTTCTTGCTCTCGGGCAAGACCAGATCCACGGCAGCGTCCTTGGCAGCATCGATGTGCTGAGCCACGACCGGCGTCTGCGGAAGAATCAGGTTAAGGACAATGGCCATGATGGCGGTGGGGGTTACGGCATTGGAGCCGATGACGGTGGACACCCAGGCGGGCATACCCTCGCCGGCAAGGCAACCGCTGGCCATCCAGATACCCAGGCCAAAGACGACGGAGGTACCGACGATGGTGGTAGTGCGCTGCGTGAGGCCCTCGCGAGTGAACATGCGCACGCCGTTCATAGTGATGGTGCCAAAGACGCCGACGGTCGCGCCGCCGATGACGGGCTGCGGGATAGCGGAAAGGACAGCAGAGAGCTGCGGGAACAGACCGGCGATGGCAAAGACGGCCGCGATGATCACAAAGACCCACTTGTTGACGACCTTGTTGGAGCAGATGATGCCCACGTTCTGGCCAAGGGCGCTGGTGGGAAGACCGCCCAGCAGGCCGCCGACCATAGAGGTGAGACCCTGGGACACGATAGCGCCGGAGAGCTCGCGCTCGGTGGGCATACGGTCGATGGAGCCCAGGCAGGCGGCGGAGACGTCACCGATAACCTGGATGGCAACCATGGGGAACACGACGGCGAGGGTAATGCAGACCTCGGGATCAAACTCGAGCGCATAGGGCATGAGCTTGGGAAGGGCGAAGACCTGAGCGGTGGCAACGCTGGAGAAGTCGATCATGCCAAAGGGAATCGAAACGATCATGCCAACGATCATGCCAAAGAACACGGATCCCAGCTTGAGCGTGCCCTTGCCAAAGTTGGCGAGCGCAAAGACCACGGCGAAGGTGATAAGAGCGACGCACCAGGCCTGCGGAGTGCCCCACAGCGGCGTGCCCATGCCACCGGCCATGTACTTGACGGCCGTGGGATAGAGAGAGACGCCAATGGAGAAGATGACCGTACCGGTCACGACAGGCGGGAACAGCCACTTAATCTTGCTGTAGGCCAGACCAAAGAGGACCGCGACGGCGCCGCCGACGATCTCGCCGCCCAGCAGAGCGCCAAAGCTAAAGCCCGAGGCACCCATGGCCTGGAGGGCCGGGAGGAACGCGAACGAAACGCCCATGACGATGGGCAGGCCGCCGCCGATGCGACGGAAGGGAGCGAAGGCCTGAAGGGCCGTGTCGATTGCCGAAAGAATGAGCGCGACCTGGATGATGTCGGTGCTCTGCTGGCTATTAAAGCCGTAGACGCCAGCCATGATGACAGCCGGGGTGATGATACCGGCAAACGAAGCCAGTACGTGCTGAAGGGCACACGGGATCATTTCCTTAACGGGAGGCATGCCTTCACGAGTGAACAGGGCTTCAGTGCCGTTCGTAACCGTCTCCTGGGTCATTTGACCACCAATCCTCGAAATAGTTGTTTTCGCATCTAACGCTCTATTGTGACGCAGTGCGGGGTTGAGGTTGTGCCTTCGTTGCATATCGTATTAAAGATGATTCTCATTCTCAATAATAATTTTTTGTTATCATACTATTCTTGAGCTGAGACAATACATTTCCGCAGGTCAGGAAAGTGTCTGGTCAAAATAACATCTAACTTTTCTTTTGGTCGACCGTCTACCGCCAAATTCCTACCGTTCGTCTGTATTACGCAATGTACCTGCGAATATGCGAGATGAGGAATGGCGTGTTACCATGAGAAAAAATTGTTATGAACATTTCCGATTTCACCCCAAGGAGCTGCCCGTGAACGAGACCGTACGTCGCTTTTTGCCGATGGTCGATTTCCTGGAGCAGATACTCGGTAAGAACAGCGAAATCGTGCTGCACGATTTCTCGGATCCCGACCACGCCATCGTTGATATTCGCAACGGCATCGTGAGCGGCCGCAAGGTCGGCGGCCCCGCCACCGATCTGGCACTCAAGATCATGCACGACGCCAAGTATCGCGACCTGCCGTTTATTACGGGCTACGAGGGGCGCGGTGCCGGTGGCAAGACGCTGGAGTCGGCGACGTACTTTATCCGCGAGAATGACGAGATCGTCGGTATGCTCTGCGTCAACACCGACCTCTCGACCGTGCGCTCCATCAACGCCATGGCGCAGCAGCTCATGGCATGCTTCGACGCTGTGCCCAGGCAGGCGGAGCCTGCGTCTATCGAAGTCGAAAGTCTTTCGGAGTCTACACAGGAGCTCATCGACCGCAGCATTACCGAGTTGCTGAGCGCGCGCGGGCTGGATGTAGCGTCGCTTGGTCAGAGCGACCGCGTGGACGTCATTCGCCACCTCAACGGCAACGGGGTGTTCATGCTCAAGGGAGCCGTGGCCTGCGCCGCCACCGCGCTGGGCATCTCGGAGCCCAGCGTCTACCGCTACCTGCAAAAAGTCCGCAAGGAAGGCTAACCCGCTGATTCCTTGGGAGCGGAGGAAAACGGATCATTTTTGTCGCATCGCTTGACAAAAGACCCTGCAGCTCGCACTGCAGGGTCTTTTTGCATGTCATGTTTAGTTGTTGCCAACGCCTTAGAGAGCGGCGACGACCTCGATCTCAACCAGACCGCCAGCCGGAAGGGCGGCAACCTGGAAGGCGCTGCGCGCGGGGAACGGGGCCTCGAACTTGGAGGCGTAGATCTCGTTCACGGCAGCGAAGTCGGCAATGTCGGCCAGGTAGACCGTGGTCTTGACGACATCGGCAAAGGTGGCGCCGGCGGTGGTCAGCAGGGCCTCGACGTTGGCGAGGGACTGCTTGGCCTGGGCCTCGACGCCCTCGGGCATCTTGCCGGTCGCGGGATCGATGCCCAGCTGGCCGGACAGAAACACCATGTTGCCGGTCTGGATACCAGGGGAATACGGGCCGATGGCTGCGGGTGCGTTATCGGAAGACACGACGGTCTTGCTCATGTTTTTCTCCTTACGATCAGATAGAGAGCGTGAGCGCGGCGTTCGCACCGGGAGGCACAGTTCGGTCTGAACACCGCGCTTGATTGGGATAGTACTCAAGGTTTCCGCGCGATGCAAGAATATTATCAGCTTGCGAGAATATTTTATCGCCCAACGGTCTCCCCGAACCGCTGAACGGTTCTCATGTGGAGCAGCCAGTCCAAGCTGCTGAAGACTTTATCCCGCTTGGAGCACGGGCATAGCCTGCCGCAACGGCGCCACTATACTTTTGAGTATCTGAGCATTTTGAAAGGCAGGATATGACCGCAACCGCCAGTCGAACCACCAACCGCAGACCCGAGCTTTTGGCGCCCGCCGGAGGGCCCGAGCCCTTTGCCGCCGCGCTCGCCGCCGGGGCAGACGCCATCTACTGCGGCATGGGCAGCTTCAACGCCCGCCGCAAGGCCACCAACTTTACCGACGAGGCCTTTGAGCAAGCCTGCCGCGCCGCACATCTAGCCGGGTCGCGCGTCTACGTCACGGTCAACATCGTCATCAAGCAGTCCGAGATGGGCGATGCGCTGCAACTCATCCATCGCTGCTCCACGCTGGGCGCCGACGCCTTCATTATCCAGGACTGGGGCCTGTTCTTTGAGGTCAAGCGCACGATGCCCGGCATCGAGACGCATATCTCGACCCAGGCGAACATCCACGACGACCGCGGAACCCTTTGGTGTCGCGAGCAGGGCGCCGACCGTGTGACCCTCTCGCGTGAGGTCTCCATTGACGAGATCGCCACCATCCACGACGCCGCGCCCGATGTGGACCTTGAGGTCTTTAGCCATGGCGCCATCTGCTTTTGCTACTCGGGCCTGTGCCTGCTTTCGAGCTTTGCCATGGCGGGCCGCTCTGCCAACCGCGGCATGTGCGCTCAGCCCTGTCGCCTGCCTTACGAGCTGATCGACGAGAACGGCCGCGCGCTTTCCCCTGCCGGTCGCGAGCGCGCACTGTGCCCGCGCGACACCAACACTTCGCAGCTTGTTCGCCGTCTGTATGACGCCGGCGCCGCATCGCTCAAGCTCGAGGGCCGCATGAAGGCCCCCGATTACGTGTATTCCATCGTCGATGTGTACCGTCACGAAATTGACGATATGCCGGCCGGAGCCACCGTGGCCAAGGACGAGGAGGCCGCCCGCCAGCGCCAGCTCAAGCGTTGCTTTAACCGCGACTTTACGCACGCCTATCAGGACGGCACCTCGGGCGACGAGATGATGAGTTACGAGCGATCCAACAACCGCGGCCAGATCGTAGGCACGGTGCTGGGCAGCCGTCTGGCCAACCGCGATGTGCGCGGGCTCAAACCCGACGACCGCCGTCGCCGCGCTGCCATCGCCCGCATTGAGCTGTTTGAGCCCGTGGGCAAGGGCGACCTGCTGGAGCTTCGCCACGATAACGAGTTTGACCAGTTCCTGACCACCATTGCCGCCGATGATGCCGCCGCCGGTGACATCATCGAGTGCCGCGTGCCTCGCAGCATGCCCGAGGGCTGCCGCGTGCGCGTGATTCGAAGCCAGCGCGCCATTGACGCTGCCGGCGCCGCGCTCAAGCGCGATGTGCTGCGCCGCCGCGCCGTTGATGTAACCGTTGTGCGCGTTTGGGCGAACCGTTTGCCGTCACGCTTACTTGCTGCGACGCCCCTTCGCTTACGGCCACGGCCACGGGCTTTACCGTCGAGGCCGCCAAGACCCGCGCGGTCGAGGCGTCCGATCTGGTAGAGCATGTGGGCCGCATGGGGTCCTCGCCCTTTGAGTCCGCGAGCTTTGATGTGGCGCTCGATAAGGGCTGCGGCATGGGCTTCTCCGCTGTGCACAAGGTGCGCGCCGCCGCCTGCAAGGCGCTGGAGGAGGCCATTCTGGCACCGTACGAGGAGCGCGCGAAAACGCTCGAGCTGCCGGCGATTGTAACCAGTGATTCCCGCCCCGCGCCCGAGCACTACCGCGATGAGCCGCAGATCTGCGCCACCGTCACCTCGCTCGAGGCCGCCGAGGCCGCTCGCGCCGAGGGTGTAACGCGCATCTATATGACCACCGATGCGCTCGAGGCTGTCGGACTCTCCCCTGCCGATGCATTTGACCAGGGTATCGTGCCCGTACTCGACGAGGTCTGCCGCGCCGTCGACCACGTACGCGTCGACCCGTGGGTTGTTGCCGGCGCTACGGTCGCTATTGGCAACATCTCTGAGCTTGCCCTGGCCGCCCAGGTTGGCGCCACGGCCGAGATTCGCTCTTGCCTGCCGGTGCACAACACGCCCTGCATGGAGGCGCTTGCCGGGCGCGGAGCCGTTGCATTTTGGCTCTCGCCCGAGATCACGCTCGACGAGATTGTCTCGCTCGGCGCCGCCGCGCCCGCGACTCTGGGCATCACCGTCTTTGGCCGCCCGCGCGTCATGACAAGCGAGCATTGCATTCTGCAAGTTGCCAACGGCTGCATCCACGATTGCGCCAACTGCCGTCTGCGTGCCCGCAAGCTCTCGCTCAAGAATATCGACGGCAAGGTCATGCCCGTACGCACCGACATCCACGGCCGCTCTCGCTTGTACGACGCCTACCCCATCGACCTCACGCCTCAGGTTCCACAGTTACTCGATGCCGGCGTGCGCCGTCTTATGGTCGACGGAACCCTGCTCGAGACGGATGAGGTGGGCCGTGCCGTCGCCCGCGTCCGTCGTGCCGTCGAGGCGGCTCAAGCCGGCCGCAAGCCCGCCGCCCGCCTGCGCGGCGCTACCTCGGGCTGCATGTTTGTGGGAATTAGCTAACCGAAAGGCTTACACGTGAACGAAGAACCTCAAGTCCTCTACTGCGATGCCTGGCTCATGGCCATCGACAAGCCCGCCGGCATGATCGTCCACGGCGACGGCACCGGTGAACGCACACTTACCGACTACGCCAGCGACCTGCTGCTGGCGATGGGCGACGGCTTTGCCGCGACCGACATGCAGCCGCTCAACCGCCTGGACCGCAACACCACCGGCGTTGTGCTGTTCTCGCTCGACAAGCAGACGCAACCCGCTTTTGACCAGATGGTCATCGACCACGCCTTCGAAAAGCACTATCTGGCGCTCGCCGAGGGCAAGATCGACTGGAACGAAAAGCTCATCGACAAGCCCATCGCCCGCGACCGCCACGACAGCCGCAAGATGCGCGTCGGCGCCAGCGGCAAGCCGTCTCAGACGCGCGTCAAGGTACTCAAGCGTCTTAAGAGCCGCCGTGGCCTGCCCACGCGCTCGTATATTGATGTCGAGCTGCTCACCGGCCGCAAGCATCAGATTCGCGTGCACCTGGCGAGCGAGCGTCATCCCCTGGTTGGCGACGACCTGTACGGAACGCCGCGCCCCTGCGGCCTGATGCTCCACGCCCACAGCGTGTCCTTTACGCATCCCGTAACCGGCGAGCACATCCACATCGAAGCCCCCTGCCCCTGGGAGCCCTAAAGTCTGTCGAAAATGGACAGGTTTATTTTGGCAGGTTTTATCTGGACAAACGTCAAAACCACCACATAGGTTCCTACCCCTTCGCGTTGGTTTTGGCGTTTGCCCGTCCCCTGCTGTTAGACCGTGATGACGTTGTCCATCGACTGGTACTTGGCGGGCACCTCGCCCGCGGTGATAACCGTTGCGTCGCGGAAGTCCGCGAATTTTACGGGAGCCACCATGCCAAACTTACTGGCGTCCGAGATTACGAAGCGTTTGGCTGTATGGCGCATCGAGATACGCTTGACCTGCGCTTCCTCGATATCGGGCGTCGTAAAGCCCTGCTCGGCGGCAATGCCGTTAGAACCCCAAAAACCGCAGTTAAAGTTGTAGCGGTCTAGGGTTGCCAGAGCATCGGGGCCAACGAGCGCCTCGGTCTCGGGTTTAAGCTCGCCGCCCAGCACCACGGTGCGCATGCCGCGCACAGCGAGATGCTGAGCATGGAGCACGGAATCAGTCACATAGGTGACCGATTCGAGATGCGGAAGATGCTCGATGAGTCTGAGCGTTGTCGAACCCGAATCGATGTACACAAAGCTCTCGGGCTCCACGAGCGCCGCGGCGCGGGCGCAGATACGCTCCTTGTCGTCGTTATGGAGATCACTGCGCTCACTGATCGTTAGGTCGCGCGTCACGTGCGCGCGCTCAAGACTTGTCGCGCCACCGTGCACCTTGGCGATGCGGTGCGCTCGGTCGAGCGTCTGCAGGTCGCGCCGAATGGTAGACGCTGTCACGCCCAGGGCCTCAGCAAGCTCCGGCACGGTAACCGAGCCAGCTCGCTGCACCATCGACACGATCGCGTTGAGCCTATCTTCCGCAAGCATCGCTTACTCCTCCTCGGGGTACACAACTCCCCAGTCGGCGCGGAGCTTGGTCATAAGCTCCATAACATCAGAAGCATAGCCCAGAAGCTCACGCTTCGAATCATCGCCGGCAACGGCCCTCTCCAGGTCGGCCATCTCGTAGCACAGAGCGTATGCCTCGGTGCCAGCGTGGACCTCCTCACGGTGACCGTCTGCAGTCCACACGATGGTCGCGTGATCGGCACGCGGATAATCGTTGACCTCGATATAGCACTTGTCGAAGCTAATGACCGAACGCTTGGGCTGCTTGGAGTGGAGCGTAAGGCTCACCACGCCCAGCTGCTGTTCGGCATTACGGAAGACGATGCCGCCCGCAACGTCAACACCGGTCTCGCAGGTGTTGCCCAGCGAAACGACCTCAGCGGGCTGGCTTGCCATAAAGAGACGCATGACGGACAGGGCATACACGCCAATATCGAGCATGGCACCGCCAGCAAGGTTGCGGTTGTAGAAGCGATTGGTCAGATCGCCGTACTCCTTATAGCTACCAAAGTTGAGCTGAGCAAGGTTCATACGGCCAAAGTCGCCCGCATCCATGCGACGGCGCAGCTCCTGATACAGCGGCATGTGGAGCACCGTGGTGGCATCCATAAGAACCACGTTGTGCTCGTCGGCGATGGCACGGGCCTCGTCAAGCTCGGCGGAATTGAGGGTAATGGCCTTCTCGCAGAGCACGTGCTTGCCGGCGGCCAGCGCAGCACGCAGATAGGTGATATGCGTGTTATGCGGCGTGGTGATATAGACGGCGTCGATGTCCGGATCGGCGTAGAGGTCCTCGACCGTCTCGTACACCTTCTCGACGCCATACTGCTCGGCAAAAGCCTGAGCCTTGGTGAGCGTGCGGTTGGCAACGCCCGTAAGCTTGCGGCCGGCCAGGGCAAGGGACTGAGCCATCTGGTTCGCGATAACACCGCACCCGATCACTGCCCAACGAAGCTCGGGAGCCGTAAAGATGTCGTTTGGGAACGGCTGATTCTGGACCGAGGCAAACGCCGCCTTTGCGGCTGCCTCGGCGTCGAGCGGAGCCTGTTTGGAATCTGCCATGATGTGCCTCCTGAGTCATCGGAAGTCCTTCATTTCTAACAACCCTATAGTCGCACAATTGCGCGCGTATCTGCTCGTGTTTGCGTATTTATTTGCTTATCGGTCATTATTTAGCCATAGTTGGCAGATGTTTGCACAGTTATGCGCATTGTCGCGCAAAACTATGCGCACGAATGCGCATGCGACGATCCTTGTGAAGCATAAAGAGGCGGAACACCAAAGCCCTAAAGAACAGAGTAGGCCGTGATACTCCACCCCTCTGAGGGCATCAGACATCAAAGGACCGTCCCAAACTGCCGGCAAAAAGGGAACGTCCCTATGTGCCGGCACCTAGAGACAGTCCCTATGTGCCGCTTTCGTTGAAGCCTATCCCAGATGACCAGATAAACAAATCTAAAGACAGTCCCCATCGACTGGTCGTTTAAGAACGTCCCCAACGACTACTCATTTAAGTCTGTCCCCAATGAGTAGGGATAGAAAAAGGCCCGGGTGCCGTGGGGCATCCGGGCCTTTGCTAGCAACTTGGTGTTGCGGGCAGCTTAGAACTTGTGGCCGCACTTCTTGCAGACGCGCAGCTTGTTCTTGCCGTCCTTCTCGTGACCGACGCGGGTAACCTTACCGCACTCGGGGCAAACGAGATTGACGTTGGAGGCATCGATGGGAGCCTCCTGCGAAACGATGCCGCCCTGCTGGTTGGCAGCGTTGGGCTTGACGGCCTTCTTGACGACCGAAACTCCCTCGACAACGACCTTGTTCTCGGCGGGGAGAGCACGCAGGACAACGCCCTGCTTGCCACGATCCTTACCAGAGAGAACCTGGACCTTATCGCCCTTCTTGATATACATATATCTCCCCTAACTACAGGGTCTCGGGAGCGAGCGAGACGATCTTCATGTACTTCTTGTCACGAAGCTCGCGAGCGACGGGCCCGAAGATACGGGTGCCGACGGGCGAACCATCGTTGTTGATGACAACGCAGGCGTTCTCATCAAAGCGAATGTAGGAGCCATCCTTGCGGCGGATCTCCTTAACGGTGCGAACGACGACGCAACGGACAACGTCCTTCTTCTTGACGTTGGCGCCAGGGGTAGCCTCCTGGACAGCACCGATGAACACATCGCCGATGCCTGCATAACGACGCTTGGAACCGCCAAGCACCTTGATGCAGCGAATCTTGCGAGCGCCGGAGTTGTCGGCGACGTTCAGCATGGTTTGCATCTGAATCATGGTAGATGTTCCTCCGAACTAAGAACCGAAGAGAGGTGCGCAGCCTTTATACGGCCCGTGGTATGCAAGCCAGGCATACGCACATCTTCGGAAACGTACAAGTCGTAAGAGCGACTGCTTATTTAGCGCGCTCGACGACCTCGATGAGGCGCCAACGCTTCATCTTGGACATAGGACGGGTCTCCATAACGCGGACGGTATCGCCCACGCCAGCCGTGCACTCCTCGTCGTGAGCGTGCAGCTTCTTGGAGCTGGTCATCATCTTGCCGTACTTGGGGTGACGCTTGCGCTCGGTGATGGTGACGACAATGGTCTTGGCACCGGAGACGGAGGTAACGACACCCGTACGGACCTTACGCGAGTTACGCGAATCAGTCATGTTCTCTCCTTAGGTCCTACTCGGCGACAGCGGACTTCTCCGCTGCGATCTCGCGGGCGCGCTGCTCCGTGAGGACGCGAGCGATGTCCTTCTTCACGGTGTTGACGCGAGCGGTGTTGTCCAGCTGGCTGGTGGCCATCTGGAAACGAAGGTTAAAGAGCTCGGCGCGCATTTCCTTCAGCTTCTCAACGAGCTGAGCGTCCGAGAGCTCACGAATCTCTGCGGGCTTCATTAGTTCTCCTCCTTGGCGGCGGCGGCGTCCTCAGCAGCCCACTTGGCCTCGAGAGCGGCCTCCTCAGCCATCTCCTTCTCGATGCGCTGCTCAGCGTTCTTGGCAGCAACAATCTTGGTCTTGATGGGGAGCTTGTGCTGCGCAAGACGCAGAGCCTCGCGAGCGACCTCCTCGGGAACACCCTTGACCTCGAACATGATGCGGCCGGGCTTGACGACGGCCACCCACTCCTCGGGATTACCCTTACCAGAACCCATGCGAGTCTCGGCGGGCTTCTTGGTGATGGGCTTATCGGGGAAGATCGTGATGTAGACACGACCGCCACGCTTCATGTAGCGGGTCATGGCAATACGAGCGGCCTCGATCTGACGGTTGGTGATCCAATGGGCCTCGAGAGCCTGGATACCAAACTCGCCGAAATGCAGCTCGGTATTACCCTTGGCCTGGCCCTTCATGGAGCCACGCTGCACCTTGCGGTGAAGAATACGCTTAGGGGCAAGCACTACTGACCCCTCCTCTCGGAGTTACGACGACGAGGGCGGGAAGAGCCCTCGAGTGCAGGGTTGGGAACAGGCTGGCCCGGGAGCTTCTCGCCCAGGTAGATCCAGACCTTCACGCCGCAAGCGCCCATGGTGGTGCTGGCGACAGCCGTGCCGTAGTCAATCTTGGCACGGAGGGTGTGCAGAGGTACGCGACCCTCACGGTACCACTCACGACGGCCCATCTCGGCACCGCCGAGACGACCGGAGCACTGGATACGGATGCCCTTAGCGCCGGCCTTGCGGGCGGACTGGACAGCCTTGCGCATAGCGCGACGGAAGGCAACGCGGCCCTCGAGCTGCTCGGCGATAGACTGAGCAACGAGGTTGGCGTCGAGCTCGGGGCGCTTGACCTCGACAACGTCGACGGAGAGCTGGCCCTTGGAGACGCCAGCGACCTTCTCGAGCTCGGTGCGGAGGGTATCGATCTCGGCACCCTTCTTACCGATGACAACGCCGGGGCGAGCGGTGAGGATGATGACCTTCACCTTGTCGCCAGCGCGCTCGATCTCGACGCGGGAGACAGCTGCGCGGGAAAGACGCTTCTCGAGGTACTTGCGGATCTCGAGATCGTTACCGAGGGTCTTAGCGTAATCCTTCTCTGCGAACCAGCGGGAGCGCCAGTTCTCGGTGATGCCAAGACGGAAGCCGGTGGGGTAGACTTTCTGACCCATACAGCTTTACGCCTCCTTTCGAGGAGCAACGACGACGGTGATGTGGGAAGTACGCTTCAGAATGCGAGAAGCGGAACCCTTGGCGCGGGGACGGATGCGCTTAAGCGTCGGACCCTCGTCAACATAGGCAGCGGCGACAACCAGGTTGTCGGCACGCAGACCGTTGTTGTTCTCGGCGTTCGCAACGGCGGAACGGAGAACCTTCTCGACATCCACGGCGACGGCGCGGTCGCAGAAGTGGAGGATGTCGAAGGCCTGAGCGACAGGCTTGCGGCGGATCAGATCGACCACCAGGCGGGCCTTGCTGGGGGAAACACGCACGTACTTAGCGACGGCGCGAACCTCGGTGGCCTCAGTTTCAATA
Source organism: Collinsella sp. (assembly GCA_046976245.1). Lineage (GTDB taxonomy): Bacteria > Actinomycetota > Coriobacteriia > Coriobacteriales > Coriobacteriaceae > Collinsella. Next base: position 209,413 of record JBKWEB010000001.1, read on the forward strand.
GACTTAGTTGCCATTTACGGTTAACCCCCTATTTGGCCTTGTGGCCACGGAACGTACGAGTCGGCGCGAACTCGCCGAGCTTGTGACCAACCATGGACTCGGTAACATACACGGGCACATGCTTGCGGCCGTCGTGGACGGCGATGGTGTGACCAACCATCTCGGGGAAGATGGTGGACGCGCGGGACCAGGTCTTCACGACGTCCTTCTTGCCAGCCTCGTTCATCGCGGTGATACGCGAGAGAAGGCGAGTCTCCACGAACGGGCCCTTTTTGAGACTTCTGCTCATAAGTGCTTTCTCCTAAAACTCGGTATCCGAAATTACTTCTTACGGCGACGAATGATGTGCTGATTCGAGACCTTCTTCTTCTTGCGCGTACGAAGGCCCTTCGTCGGCTTACCCCAGGGGGTAACGGAGGGACGACCAGAGGTGTGGTTCTTGCCCTCGCCACCGCCGTGCGGGTGGTCGACAGGGTTCATGACGGTACCGCGGACGGTCGGGCGCACGTTCATGTGACGCTTACGGCCGGCCTTGCCGATGACGATGTTGGAGTGATCGGCGTTGCCGACCTCACCGACGGTGGCGCGGCAGGTAACGAGGATGCGGCGCATCTCGGAGGAAGGCATACGGACGATAGCGTACTTGCCCTCCTTACCCATCAGCTGGCAGGAGTTACCGGCGGAACGGGCGATAGCAGCGCCCTTGCCCGGCTGGAACTCGACGGCGTGGATGAGCGTACCGACGGGGATGTCGGCGAGGGGCAGAGCGTTGCCCGGCTTGATGTCGGCTTCAGAACCGGACATGATGGTCTGACCGACCTCGAGGCCCTTGGGGGCCAGGATGTAGCGCTTCTCACCGTCAGCGTAGTGCAGCAGAGCGATGCGAGCGGAACGGTTCGGATCGTACTCGATCGTGGCAACCTTGGCGGGCACGCCGTCCTTGTTGCGCTTGAAGTCGATCACGCGGTAACGACGCTTCACGCCGCCGCCCTGGTGGCGGGTGGTGATGCGGCCGTTGTTGTTACGACCGGCCTTCTTGGGCAGGGGCTCGAGAAGAGACTTCTCGGGCTTGGTGCAGGTGATCTCGGAGAAGTCGGAGATCGTCTGCCAACGCCTACCAGCGGAGGTCGGCTTAAGGTGCTTTACAGCCATTACAATCCCTTTCAATAGGAATCCGTTAGCCATCGCAGACAGGGATTCGAGGTTCTGCCTCGGGTGCGATGACACCGGACGTATACACGGTTCCGGGCGTGTCCATTTAATACGCCCAAAACCTTGAGCTCCCGCCTCCCCTATTTGGGAGGCATGAGCTCACTCAACAGCAGCGAGTCTTAGGCCTGGTTGCCAAAGACCTCGATGGTGTCGCCCTCGGCCAGCGTGACGATGGCCTTCTTCCAAGAACGGGTCTTGCCGGCGACATAGCGCACGCGCTTGGTCTTGGGCTTGACCGTCAGGGTGTTCACGCGAACGACCTTGACGCCGAAGATCTCCTCGACAGCGTCCTTGATCTGATACTTGTTAGCATCCTTGGCGACCTCGAACGTGTACTTGTTCAGCTCCATGCCGGAGAAGGAACGCTCGGACACGATCGGACGGATGATGATCTCGTGGGCGGTCATTTATGCAAGCACCTCCCCGAAGTGAGCGGCGATGTCGGCGGGCATCAGCACAGCGTTGTTGTTGACGAGATCGTAGGTGTTGGCCTCGTCAGCGGTGATGATGAACGTCTTGGGAATGTTGCGGAACGACAGGTAGGCGTTGACGTCCTCATCGCGAACGATGATGGTCAGACGCTTGCCCTCAAGACCGAGAGCCTTGAGCATGGCGACGGCAGCCTTGGTGGAAGGCTTCTCGAAGCCGTAGTCGTCGACGAACAGCTCGCCGTCGGCCAGCTTGGCGGACAGCGCGGAGCGCATAGCCAGCTTGACCTCCTTGTTGTTCATACGCTTAGCGTAGGAACGGGGCTTGGGGGCGAAGACAACGCCACCGTGACGCCACTGGGCAGCACGGATGGAACCCTGGCGGGCACGGCCGGTGCCCTTCTGACGCCAAGGCTTCTTGCCGCCACCGGAAACCTCAGAGCGACCCTTAGCAGACTGGGTGCCCTGACGCCAAGAGGCCATCTGGCACTTGACGATGTGGTGCATAACGTGGATGTTCGGCTCGATGCCGTACACCTCAGCGGCGAGCTCGGCCTCGGCGACCTTCTTGCCCTCGCTGTTCTTTACTTCAAACTTTGCCATTTAAGTGTTCTCCTTGGTATGACGCTGGGCTAAATGGGCTGGGCCCTTAGGCCATACGGATGGCGACGAGACCATTCTTGGCACCCGGGACAGCGCCCTTGACCAAGATGAGGTTCTGCTCGGCATCGATGCGGACAACGGAAAGGTTCTTGACGGTAACGCGCTCGTTACCCATGTGACCGGCCATCTTGACGCCCTTGAGGACGCGCGCAGGATAGGCGCACTGACCGATAGAACCGGGGTGACGCTGGAAGTGAGAACCATGCGTCATAGGACCGCGGCGCTGACCCCAGCGCTTGATGCGACCCTGGAAGCCCTTACCCTTGGAGGTACCGATGACGTCGACCTTCTCGACATCAGCGAAATCAGCGACGGTGACGACCTCGCCGACCTTGTGCTCCTCGCCGTTCTCGACGCGGACCTCACGAAGGAAGCGGACAGGCTCGACGCCAGCCTTGGCGAAGTGACCAGCCATGGGCTTGTTCACGTTCTTGGCCTTGATGTCGCCGAAACCGATCTGGACGGCGTCATAGCCGTCGGTTGCCTGAGTTTTAACCTGCGAGACAGCGCAGGGGCCAGCCTGGATGACCGTGACGGGAACGACGTTGTCGTCCTCGTCCCAAACCTGGGTCATGCCAATCTTGCGGCCGAGAATCATGCTGATCAAGATATGATCCCAACTCTCGCGTGGTCTTGGGACAATGCGTACACCACCGAGCGTACGCCCCTAGAGGACCACTACTTACACGACGTGCTCCCCAGCCTTGTATTTCGCCCGGACTACCTGACAACCCTATTAAGCAGGCATTTTGTCCAGCCAGAATACTCCCCTGGTTACACACAGCTGTTTAGTATACACGGCTGCGGGCGTATCCATCGAGATTCATATTTCACTCACATTGTTTACGCAGGTAAAGTGCGTGGAGTCGCCTGGGCTTGGCAGAGGGGCGGCGAAATATATTAAGTTTGCTGCTCTACAGTCCTGCGCAAGACGGAAAGCACATTAAGTGCTTTCCTTTGCGTGCGGAACTCGCGACAAACTTAATATATTTCGCCGCCCCTCTGCCAAGCTCGGGAGACGACACGTTGATGTCTGCTTAACTCTGCTCGCTCAGCTAATTACTTTGTTGGGGGTCCACTATTTGCTGGAGGGTGAACTTGCATTGCATTGGCTCGTCCTCTGCTTGTGGCTTTGCCTCATCGAAATCAAAAATCATGATGGCGCAGTTGGGGAGTTTTGTTGGGAGCTCGAAGTCCACTGGGGCTGCAGCTTTGATGAATTGGCGGCTGGCGCTGCCGTGGCTTACTGCTAGGAGGGTTTCAACGTCGTCGACGCCCATGAGATTGGTGAGGGTGCCTACCATACGCTCCTGTAGGGCATGGCTTCCTTCTCCGCCAAATGGGATCAGCTCCTCGCCGGGATCCCAGACGTCGGTGGGTAGGGCGTCGTGGGGGCCTTCTTCGAAGGTGCCGTAGCCGCGCTCGATAATGCCTTCACAGGGCTCGACTGCTGCGTCCGGGCCGAGGAGCTCGCATGCGACGAGACTTGCCGTGTCCATGGCTCGGCCCAAAGGTGATGAGACCACTTTGTCGGGGACGACGCCGTGGGCCTTGAGCCATGCGGCTGCCATTCCCGCTTGTTTGCGGCCCAGGTCGGTCAACGGTGAATCGCAGCGGCCCTGGACGAGCTTTTTGACGTTGAATTCCGTCTGGCCGTGGCGGAGCAGATACAGCCTCTTCATATTCTCCCCTTCTGTATAACTTGCTTTGCCGGCACAGCCCTACTCGTGGGTATGCCCTACGTAGTCTTCGTCGATCGTAATCTTGGCAATCGACTTGGGATATTCCGATTCGACCCGTTGTGCCAGCGCGTGCTTTAAGTCTTCGGCACTCATCTGCAGATCCGAGGGACGCACGCAGTCAAAGATCACGTTGGTGTGCGTAGGACCCGGCACACAGCGTAGGTCATGAATCGAGAGGCGGTTATCGATCTCCTGAGCCATGGCGTGAATGCGCAAGCGCATGCTCGCCACCTTGGGGTCATCGGTCACGATGGGATCGTAGTGAAGCGTGACGATCATGCCGTCTTCGTCCCTAAACGACTGCTCGATGTTATCGAGCGTGTCGTGGCTTTCCAGCGGGCTGGCCTCGGCCGCCATCTCGGCGTGCGCACTTGCAAACTTCCTGCCCGGGCCGTAGTCGTGAACCATCAAATCGTGAACGCCCAAAACGCCGGGATAGCTCATGATCTTGTCTCGAATGTGCTTGACCAGCTTAGGATCGGGTGACTGGCCCAAAAGCGGGCTCACCGTATCTTGAATAAGTTCAAGGCCGCTCCAGCCAATATAGGCGCCAACGGCAAGGCCAACCCATGCGTCAAGATTGATGTGCGTCACCTGCGAAACAATCGCACATGCCAGCACGGCGCCTGTGGCAAGGACATCGTTCTTGGAATCCTGCGCGGTCGCATGCAGCGTCTCGGACTCAATGCGATCGCCGAGCTTTTGGTTGAGGGCCGCCATCCAGAGCTTTACGACCATCGAAAGCACTAGAACTGCCACCAGGGCAAGCGAGAACTCGACAGGTTCGGGGTGGATGATGCGCTCAACCGAGGACTTCACCAGCTCAACGCCGATCAGCAGCACGAGCGCCGCCACGACCAGACCCGAGAGATACTCGTAGCGGCCATGTCCGTAAGGATGCTCGGGGTCCGCCGGCTTGCTCGCCAGCTTAAAGCCCAGCACGCTCACGATATTCGAGCTGGCATCGGACAGGTTGTTCATGGCATCCGCCACAATCGAAACCGATCCCGACAGCACACCAATTGCGCCCTTCGCAGCACAAAGCGCAACATTAGCGAGAATACACACCATGCCCGTCAACGTGCCCACGCGCGCACGGTCGCCCTGCGTGCGCTTAACAATCCACTCGACCATCTACATCCGCCCCCACGGTACTGCCTATATATCTATTGCTCAAACGGATTGTAGTGTAGCCACTTTGTCCTTCAGATACAAAAAGGCCGCGACCCACACGGGCCACGGCCTTGGAGCATGGCAAAGGAATCGTCCTTGTGTCGCACAGGTTTACGCGCTTACTTCGGCCACGCTCTTCGAGGTTTCGGGTGAATCGGCTCCGTCCCCCATCGTCTGTCCCTTCGCCGGCACCACGCCAAAGCAGTAGCTCAGCGCCGCAGACACCGCAAATGCCACACCGCCGGCAAAGCAGCACCACAGCAGGTTCGAAAAACCACCTGTGGCAAAGCCAATGACCATGAGGACATTCGTCATGCCGATGGTATAGGCCGTAACGTGGCCCACGGCAGCAACAAGGCCTCCGACGGCGCCGCCAATGGCCATGCACGTCAGGCACCTGCCATATTTAAAGCCGCAACCGTACAGCGCCGGCTCGCTTACGCCGCCAAGAACACCCGAGATCGAATAACCCAGCATGAGCGCCTTCTCGTCCTTATCCGCAACGCGGAGCGACGCGCCAAAGGGCATGCCCCAAACGGCGAACGTTGCCATCGTCGCAGCGATCAGGATGCACGAATCCGTTCCCACACTCATAAACTGCGCATAGGCGAGCGATAGGACAACATTGCTGACACCCGCGATCTTAAGGAACTCCCAGCCCGCGGCAAGCCCCATGAGCGTGAGCAGCGACACGATGCCACCGGAATTGCCAAGCATAAACATAAGCTGGCCCAACAGCATGCCCAGATAGCTGCCCGCCGGCGCCGTGATACACAGCGAAACCGGAACCATGACAAGCATGGTCGCAAACGGAACAAACGAAAACGCCACGGCCTTAGGGATAACGCGCTGAAAGAAACACTCCACTCGCCATAGCACGGGCACCGAAATGAGAACCGGAATAACAGTCGTCGTGTAATCGTTGACAGGCGCGGGAAGCAGGCCATACACGGAAGTCATCGATGCCCCCGTCGTCGATGCGGCATCGACGAGCTTAAGCAGATCGGGCGCAATCAATACGCCGCCCAGCATCATGCCCAGCTGCTCCGAGCAACCGAGCTGACGGGCGGCCGCCCAACCAAGATAAATGGGCAAAAAGTAGTAGCCGGCGTTATAGAGCCAACTGCAGAACAGGCGATAGATTTCGGAATCGGCAGACCACAGGCCCAGCATGCCTTCGCCCATAATGACGGCGACGGTGCGGAACAACGCCGCGCAGACAATAAACGGCAGCGCCGACATCATGCTTTTGGACAGATAGTCCACCACGGCCATGGCGTTTGATGAAACCGTCGTTGTAAACGAGGTGTTAGAAACTTGTGACACAGGAACCCTTTCCCAATGTGACATGTGGACTGTCCCTTTGTCACATCGTGCGGTACTGACCGATTGCGCGGTACTTTTGGTAGCGGAGGTTTGTGAGGGTCGCGTCGTCGAGCCGCCCAAGCGTATCGAAGGCGGCAAATGCCGAGGATATGACGGCACCGGCAATCTCCTCATGCGACAGGCCCCTATCGTCGACAATGCCGTCGATGATGCCGAGCGCCAGCAGATCGGGGGCCGTGAGCTTAAGCGCCTCGGCGGCCTCATTCGCGCGCTCGGTATCCTTCCACAGGATCGATGCACAGGCCTCGGGGCTCACGACCGAATAGGCCGAGCTCGAGAGCATCAGGATGCGGTCGGCCACGGATAGCGCCAGCGCGCCACCAGAGCCGCCCTCGCCTGTCACCACCGAGACAATCGGCGTCTTAAGGCCGCTCATCTCCATGAGATTCTGGGCAATCGCCTCGCCCTGGCCGCGCTCCTCGGCACCGATGCCGCAAAACGCGCCCGAAGTATCGACCAGGCACAGAACCGGTCGACCAAACTTTTCGGCCTGGCGCATAAGGCGACGCGCTTTGCGGTAGCCCTCGGGATGCGCCATGCCAAAGTTGCGGCGCATACGCTCTTTGGTCGTGGTGCCGCGCTCGATAGCGATGACCGTTACGGGGCGTCCGTCTTTCCAGCCAATGCCAGCCAACACAGCAGCGTCGTCGCCAAAGTAACGGTCGCCGTGCAGCTCCACAAATCCATCCAGGCCCAGCGAGATCATCTCACCCGCCGTGGCGCGATCTGCCGAGCGGGTCTGCTTGACAATCTCGAGCGCGGTTTTGGGCGCCGCCGAGCGCTTAAACAAGTGTCCCAGCTTTTTGCCGCGGCGACCCGTATGCACGATTTCATGCGGTGCCCCCAGGCCGGGCGCGCGCCCTTCGTGCAGCGCCAGCAGCTCGCCTACCGTGAGCGCAATCTCGCCACGCGGAACAACGGCATCGCAAAAGCCGTGCTCCAGCAAAAACTCGGAGCGCTGGAATCCCTTGGGCAGACGCTTGTGCATGTTCTGCTCGATCACGCGCGGGCCGGCAAATGCCGTCAGGGCATCGGGCTCGGCCAGGATAATGTCACCCTCCATGGCAAAGCTCGCGGTTACACCTCCGGTCGTGGGGTCGGTGAGCACCGTGATATACAGGCCGCCCGCCTCGCTGTGGCGCCTAACCGCCGCAGAAATCTTGGCCATCTGCATAAGCGAGGTCACGCCCTCCTGCATGCGCGCACCGCCCGAAACGGTAAAGCCGACAACTGGCAATCCCAGCTCGGTCGCACGCTCAAATGCGCGACAGATCTTCTCGCCCACCACGGAGCCCATCGAGCCCATCATAAAGTTGGCGTCCATAAAGAAGAGCGCGGTATCGCAACCGCAGATTTTGCCCCTGCCGCACACAACGGCATCGCGCTCGCCCGAACGCTCGCTCACGCTCTTGAGCTTGTCGGCATAGCCGGGAAACGAGAGGAAGTCCTCCGACGCCAGATTGGCATCCCATTCCTCAAACATGCCCTCGTCGACCGTCATGCGCATGCGCGCGCGACCGCTCACGCGAAAGTGTTTGCCGCAACGAGGGCAGACCTCGAGGTTGTCGTGCAGGCGTGCCTCATCGATCACACGGCGGCACTCCGGGCACTTGACAAACACGTGGCGCGCGGGAAACTCGGCGCACGACTCGGTTATCGGACCCTCGAGGACATTGACCGTCTTCGCTTTTCTATTCATCAGCATAGAGATGCCCCATCAGATCGGTGTGATACATGCCCGACAAGAACTCGTCGTTTGCCAGCACGTCGAGCTGAAGCTCGCTGTTTTCACTCACGCCCTCAATCACGAGCTCGCCCAGGGCCGAGCGCATCTTGCGAATGGCGCCGTCACGCGTGGGCGCACACACGATGAGCTTGCCGAGCATGGAGTCGTAGTACGGCGGAACTGTCGCACCGGTAAACATGGCGGAATCCCAGCGCACGCGCGGACCACCCGGTACACGCAACGCGGTGACCGTTCCGCATGACGGCAGAAAGTCCGGCGTTTCGGCATTGATGCGGCACTCCATGGCGTGGTTGCGGACCGGCATGTCCTCCTGCTCAAAGGGCAGAGGTTGGCCGGCTGCCACGCGCAGCTGCCACTTGACCAAGTCGGTATCGGTCACAAACTCCGTAACCGGATGCTCCACCTGCAAGCGCGTGTTCATTTCCATAAAGTAGAAATTGCCGTCGTCCGAATACAGGAACTCGATGGTACCGGCTCCTTCGTAGCCGACGGCACGAGCCAGGTCACGCGCCGCCTTGTGCATGCGAGCACGAATGTCGTTGTGTCCGTCGAGGCACGGCGCGGGACTCTCTTCGATCAGCTTTTGGTTGCGACGCTGCACCGAGCACTCGCGCTCGCCGAGCGAAAATACATGGCCCTGCTTATCGGCCATAATCTGCACCTCAACGTGGTGCGCCGGCGCGACGAACTTCTCCATGTAGCACTCGCCGTCGCCAAAAACGGCCTCGCCCTCGGCACGCGCCTCGATGAACGCCTTTGCCGCATCTTCCACGCGCTCGACCTTGCGAATGCCGCGACCGCCACCGCCCGCGCGCGCCTTAATGAGCACGGGACAGCCAATGCGCTCGGCCTCGGCCGTCGCCTCCTCGGGACTTTTGAGCAAATCGCAGCCCGGCACGATGGGCACGCCCGCCGCGGCAGCCGTTCGGCGTGCGGCGTCCTTGTCGCCCATGCTGTCGATCACCTCGGCCGAAGGACCGACAAAAGCCAGGCCATACTTGTCGCAGTCGCGTACAAAGCTCGCCTTCTCGGAAAAGAAGCCGTACCCAGGATGGATCGCCTTTGCGCCCGACTTTACGGCACAGGTGAGCACGGCATCGTCGTTGAGGTAGCTCTCGGCAAGACGCGGGCCGCCGATGCAATACGCCTCGTCGGCAAGCTGCACGTGCAGCGCGTCCGCATCGGCCGTGGAGTAGACGGCGACGGTCTTGATGCCCATATCGCGGCACGCGCGGATAACACGGACCGCGACTTCGCCGCGGTTGGCGATGAGCACTTTGTCGAACATGAAGCCTTCCTTAACTTTCGTGCATGAGTGCAAAAGACATATCGGCGCGGCAGCAAACCTCACCGTTGACGCTCGCAGTACCCGTCGCAAAGCGGAACGGCCCGCGCGCACGCGTGATGGAGCACACCAGATCAACCGTGTCGCCCGGGCGCACCGGACGCTTAAAGCGCACCTTGTCCAGACTCGTGTAGAACGGCGTCGCGCCGCGCGCCTCCTCATCGCCCATCAGCAGCACGCAGCAGTTCTGGGCGAGCATCTCGCACTGAATCACGCCGGGGACGACCGGGTTTCCCGGAAAATGCCCCTGCAAAAAGTACTCGTCGCCCGTAATCGCGATCTTGCCGCGGGCCTCGTCGCCCACTAGCTCGGCTTCGTCGAGCAAAAGCATCGGCTCGCGATGCGGCAACAGCTTCTTGAGCTCTTCTTTGTTCATGGATATCACCTATCCGATCCTCATGAGGCAGCTGCCAAACTCCACGAGGTCGCCGTCGGCCACGCAGATCTCGAGCACCTCGCCATCCACCTCTGCCGTCACCTCGTTGAGAACCTTCATGGCCTCGATGATGCAGAGGGTCTCACCGGCCTTGACCTTGGAGCCCACGTGCACAAACGGCTCGTCGCCCGGCGCCGGGGCAGCATAGAAAACGCCGACCATGGGAGCGGTCACCTCGGTGCCCTTGGGCTCCGGTGCGGCAGCAGGCATGGCGACAGGAGCCACCGCCGGAGCAGTCACGGCACCCGGCATAGGCATGGGCACGGCAACCGGCTGTGCGGCGCTCGCGCGCTCGAGTTCGACCGCGGTGCCATCGGGCTCCTCAACGCGCACGCGCGTGAGGCCGCGGTCCTCCATAACATCGGCTATCTCGGCAAGTCTTTTGGAATCCATGCTCTAGCTCCTCGTATATCTACGCAGTGCGATGGCGGCGTTGTGCCCGCCAAAGCCCAGGTTGGTCGAAAGCGCCCAGGTAAGGTCGGCGCGAACCGCGCGATTGGGCGTGTAATCAAGATCGCAGGCGGGATCGGGCGTGTGGTAGTTAATGGTCGGGGGCACCACGCCCTGCTCGAGCGCCATGGCGCAGGCCATGACCTCAATGGCGCCCGTAGCACCGATCATGTGGCCGGTCATCGACTTGGTCGACGAGACGTGCGCGGCGCGTGCCGCGTCCTCGCCGAGCGCACGCTTTATGCCCGCCGTCTCGGACGAATCGTTGAGCTTGGTCGAGGTGCCGTGAGCGTTGATGTAGAGGCCCTCGGAAGGCTTAACGTCGCCCTCAGCCACCGCCAGCGATATCGCGCGGGCAATGCCGGCAGCCTCGGGATCGGGGCTCGTGATGTGATAGGCATCATCGGTGTTGCCGTAGCCCACGACCTCGGCATAAATGTGCGCACCGCGCGCCTGCGCATGCTCCATGCTCTCGAGAACCAGCACGCAGGCGCCCTCGCCCATCACAAAGCCGTCGCGGTCTGCATCGAACGGGCGGCAAGCCGTCGACGGGTCAGGATTAGTGGTGAGAGCACGGCAGGATGTAAAGCCCGCAACGGCATCGGGGATGATTGCGGCCTCGGCACCGCCGGCGAGAATCGCATCGGCATAGCCATGCTTGATGGCGCGGAACGCCTCGCCCACGGCATGGGCCGAGGTCGCGCAGGCGGTCACCACGGGCAGGGTCGGGCCCTTTGCCTTGTGGCGGATTGCGATATTGCCCGAAGCCATATTGGGGATCATCATCGCGATCATATAGGGCGATGCGCGGCGGGGCCCACGGTCGGCAATCGTGTGGACGTTGTCGACGAGTGTCTGCATGCCGCCCACGCCCGAACCCACGTAGACGCCCAGGCGCTCGCGATCGATGGCGCCCTCGACATCAAAGCCCGCATCGTGCATGGCCTCGTCCGACGCTGCCAGGGCAAACTGAACGCAGGGGTCCAGGTGCTTGGCGTCACGCTTGCCAAAGTACTCGTTGCCGTCAAAACCCTTGACCTCGGCCGCCACCTTAACGGCAAACGCATCGGTATCGAAGTGCGTGATCGGGCCGATGCCGCACGTGCCGGCGCACATGGCCGCCCAGGTAGCAAGCGCCGTGTTACCGAGCGGCGATACGGCACCGATACCGGTGATTGCAACTCTCTGTTCCATCATGGTCTCCTCATTCAAGCCGTTGTTCGGCCCTGGTTTCTACATCGCCATTCCGCCGTCGACGCGTATGACTTCGCCCGTAATGTAAGCGGCGGCATCACTCGCCAAAAAGCGCACCACGCCGGCCACTTCCTCGGGTCGCGCCATGCGCCTCAGGGGAATCTGCTCCTCGCACGCCGCGCGCACCTTCTCCGAGAGCTTTGCCGTCATATCGGTCTCGACAAACCCGGGGGCAACCGCGTTCACTCGTACGCCGCGTGGCGCAAGCTCGCGCGCCACCGCCTTGGTCAGACCGATGACGCCCGCCTTGGAGGCGGCGTAGTTGGCCTGCCCGGCATTGCCCATCAGGCCCACAACCGAGCTCATGTTGATGACGCAGCCGCCGCGCTGACGCATAAAGGTCTTGGTGAGCGCGCGTGTCGTGTTAAACGTTCCTTTAAGATTGACATCGAGCACGCGATCGAAGGCGTCATCGCCCATGCGCATGAGTAGGCCATCGCGGGTGATGCCAGCGTTGTTGACGAGCGCCCAAATGGAGCCAAAGTCGTTGAGGACCGCTTCCACGCACGCGTTGACGGCAGCGGGGTCGGCCACGTCACATTGATATGCGCGCGCCGTGGCGCCAGCCGCCTCACAGGCTTCGTACGTCTCGCGCGCCGCATCTGCGCTACCGGCATAGACGACGGCGATATCAAAGCCGTCCTCCGCCAGGCCCACGGCACAAGCGCGACCGATGCCGCGCGAGCCGCCCGTGACAAGCGCCACGCGACGTGAGTCGTTGCGCTCGAGCGCGCCGTTGTTCAAGTTGCCCATGTCATTCCTTTCGGGTTACAGCCCTGTGAACTATGCGAGCTCGTCGGCAATAGCTGCGACCTGCTCGGCCGTTTCGCACGAATACACACGAACGTCGCTCAACGTACGCTTGACCAGGCCGGACAGCGTTTTGCCGGGGCCGACCTCAATAAACGTGTCGATGCCCTGATCCTGCAGAGCATGCAGCGTGTCGACCCAGCGCACGGCATGACTCACCTGGTTGGCCAGCACCTCCGATGCCGCCTGCGGGTCGGCCGGATAAGGTGCCGCCGTCATATTTGCCATAACAGGAATGAGCAACGGGGACGGCGCGTGACCGGCATCGATATATGCAGCAAGGCCACAGGTCGCCTCGGCCATATAGGGGCTATGGAATGCACCCGACACCGCGACCTTCATGGCCCGGCCACCAGCCTCTTTTACCAGGACGTCGAGGGCCTGCAACACATCGGGCGCTCCGGCCACAACCGTCTGCTGCGGACTGTTGTAGTTGACCGGCCAGCAGTCCTCGCCGGCCTGTTTTGCCAAGCCCTCGACCTGCGCCGCATCGAGTTTGATGACGGCGCGCATTCCGCCGGGGTGACGCTCGGCCGCTGTGGCCATCAATGCCGCGCGCTCGCACACAAGCTCAAAGCCCGCTCGCGTATCGAACGCCCCCGCAAAGGTGAGTGCAGCGACCTCGCCCAGCGAGAATCCCGCACAAGCGGCAGGCACCACGCCGCGCTCGCGCAGGGCGGTAGCCGCTGCCAGGTCGTGAACGAACACGCACGGCTGCGTGTTCTCGGTCTGCGAGAGCTCCTCCTTGGAGGCGCTCCGGCACTGCTCGCTGGTCCCCGGGCGTACCTCATCGGCAATGGCGAACACCTCGGCGGCCGCCGGTGATGCCTCGATGAGATCGACGCCCATCGCGGGGTGCTGGGCGCCCTGGCCGGCAAACAAAAACGCTACGCTACCCATGCGCACGCACCCTTCAGGACGCGCTCGGCACCCTCGACCAGATCGTCGACGATTTCGCGTGCGCTCTGGCGTTCGTTGACCATGCCAGCAATCTGTCCGCACAAATACGAACCCTCTTCGTAATTACCGTCCTTGGCGGCCTTGCGAAGCGCACCTGTGCCTATGGCCCCAAGCTCCTCGGCGCTTGCGCCCGCCGCCTCACTTTTGGCGTAGGCATTGGTGAAGGGGCTCTTGAGCGCACGCACCGGATGTCCCGTCGAACGGCCAGTCGCGCGCGTCGAGGTGTCTCCCGCCTTGAGCACCAGCTCTTTGTATTGCTCGGAGACGGTACACTCATCGGCAACGAGAAAACGCGTGCCCACTTGGACGCCAGCGGCGCCAAGCATAAAGGCGGCCGCCACCCCGCGGCCATCCGCGATACCGCCGGCTGCCACAACGGGGATATCGACCGCGTCGACAACCTGCGGAACGAGCGCCATCGTCGACGTCTCGCCAATATGTCCACCCGATTCGGTGCCTTCGGCAACCACGGCGGTGGCCCCGCGACGCGCCACGAGACGCGCCAGCGCCACCGAGGCAACAACCGGGATGACCTTGATGCCCGCATCGTTCCAGGCCTTCATGTACTTGGTGGGATTGCCGGCGCCGGTCACCACAACGGGCACCCGCTCATCAATCACAACCTGTGCGACCTCGTCGGCAAACGGGCTCATAAGCATGACGTTCACGCCAAAAGGCTTATCCGTCTTGGTGCGCAGCTCGTGAATCTGATCGCGCAGCCAGTTGGCGTCGGCATTCATGGCCGCGATGATTCCCAACCCGCCGGCCTCGGACACGGCCGAGGCAAGCGAAGCATCGGCAATCCAGGCCATGCCGCCCTGGAACACGGGCTTTTCGATGCCGAGCAGCTCGCAGAGAGGAGTCTTGAGCATCTCTACTTCTCCAATGCCGCCTCGACCGTATCGGCGAACTCGCCGACCGTCTTGGGGTTCTCCTCGGTATCGAGCTGGATGCCAAACTCGTCCTCGACGGCAACGAGGATCTCGACGGTGCCCAGGCTGTCGAGACCAATCTCCTCGAGCGTGGACTCGGGCTTCATCTCGACATCGTCAAGACCGGCGGTCTCGCGGATAACGTCGCAAACGCGCTCGAAGGTCTTCTGATCTGCCATGGTAGTTCTCCTTTGGTTGTGCCCTAGGGCGTTTTTATTTCCTATGTGCGACTACTTCCAACGAAGCAGATAGCCACCTATATCCAGACCGGCGCCAAATCCAACCAAGGCGATGGTGTCGCCTGTGTGAAGTGCACCGGCGTTTGCCAGCCGGTCGAGGGCAAGCGGAATGCATGCGCTCGAAATGTTGCCGGTCTCGCGCAACGTGCGAACCACGCGCTCGTCCGGCACGCCCAGGCGCTTGACCGCCTGGCTCAGGATTCGTTCGTTAGCCTGATGGAATACAAAATGATCGATGTCTTCGACCAAAATGCCCGCATCGATCGCAAGCTTATGGACCGTGTCGCAGATGGCGTTGACGCCGAACTTGAACACGCGGCGGCCATTCATGGACAGCACGCTCGCGCTATCTGCGGAAGCCTTAAACGGCGAGGTACCGACCAGACCGGGAACGCGCAACGTCTCGACGTCGGGCGCCGTCGAAAGCTCAACGGCAAGGGGACTGTCTCCCCCAGCCTCAATCACTGCGGCGCCTGCCCCATCGCCAAAGAGCACGCAGGTGGCACGGTCGGTCCAGTCGAGCGCGCGCGTCATCTGCTCGGCAGCAACGACAAGCACGCGCTCGGCGCGACCGCGGGCGATATAGCCCTCGGCGACATCGAGCGCAAATACGAAGCCGGCACAAGCCGCCGAGACATCGAAGGCAGGGCACGTCGCGCCTAGTCGCTCAGCAACGGCACACGCCTCAGCGGGAACAAGGTGGTCACCCGTCGTCGTCGAGCAGACGATCAGATCCAGCTGGCTCGCGTCGATTCCGGACACCTGGAGTGCCCGCTCACTCGCCGCTACGGCAAGGTCGTCAAGTGACTCGGTGGTGCAGACGTGGCGGCTCTTGATACCCGTGCGGGTAAAAATCCACTCATCCGAGGTATCGAGGAACTCAGACAGCTCGTCATTGGAAACACTACGTTCAGGAAGCGCCGAGCCTGTTCCAAGAATCGTGAAACCCATCACTAACCTCCTTTGAGTTGTTGACGTGTTTACATCGACCAAGAGAGGATAACGCATTTCAGTCTTTGTTGACGTGTTAACATTAAATTGTCCAAATGCGACAAAGGCTTCACATTGTGTCTATCTCTCGACACCATTGCGTCATTCACTTATTCAATAAGGAGGTAGCAGCCGCTATGGATGCCCAATTAACGATTGTCGACGTAACCGGATCGACCAACGATGACCTGCTCGAGGCAGGAAAACAGGGTGCGCCGCACGGCACAGGACTTGCCGCCAGCGCGCAAACGGCAGGACGCGGCCGGCGCGGCCACAAGTGGGATTCAACCGCCGGCAACCTATTGCTTTCGATTGTCCTGCGTCCATGCGTTAATCCCGCAAAGTACTCTGGTCTTGCCGCCGTCAGCGGCCTAGCGGTGCTCGAAGCACTCGAAAAGCAGGGTCTTGCAATCGAGATTGGCCTCAAATGGCCCAACGACCTGGTCGCGCGAGGACGCAAGCTCGGCGGCATTCTGGTCGAGGCCGCACGCGATAACGAAGGCAAACCTTTCGCCGTCTGCGGCATTGGTGTCAACGTAAACTACACGCCCCAAGAGGTGCCCGATGGCGGCCTGGCGGCAATTGGCCTCTCGGACCTCAACGAGAGCGTTCCCGCCGTCGACATGCTCCTCGATGAGGTCTATCACGCAGTTATAGACGCTGTAGATACCTGGGCAGAGCGCCTCAACGCCATGGAAGAAAACGCCGGTCCGCTCGCGCCCGTCCACGACGAATATATCGCTCACCTCAATTGGATCGGGAAGCACGTTATCGCCCGCTCCCCCGCTGGAGACGAGCTGGCACGAGGCATATTTAGAACGGTCGACGATTGCGGCCGCGCATGCATTGAGACCGAGAGCGGCTTGTGCGTCTTCCACTTCGAAGAAGCATCCTTGCGCCCCCTGAGCGAATAGGGCGCCGCAGCCGCCGGCTCGGCAGACGAATTCGCTATCCCAAAATCTAAACTCAAAACAAAAGGGCCCCGCTACCGTAACGGCAGCGGGGCCCTTTAAGCTATGAGCGATATCGCTTAGAGCTTGATGTCGATGTCGACGCCAGCGGGGAGGTCGAGACGCATGAGCGAATCAACGGTGCCCGAGGTGGGGTCGAGGATGTCGATGAGGCGCTTATGGGTGCGCATCTCGAACTGCTCACGGGAGTCCTTGTTCACGTGCGGCGAGCGGATAACCGTGTACAGGTTGCGCTCGGTGGGCAGGGGGACAGGACCGGAAACGCGAGCGCCGGTCTTCTGAGCGGTCTCGACGATGAGCTTCGCGGACTGATCGACGACCTCGTGATCATAGCCCTTGAGGCGAATGCGGATCTTCTGGGTAGCCAACTTAAACCTCCAAAGAGTGCGAGAGATGTTCTCGCAGGATTACGTAACAGGGAGCTCGAACTTAGGCGTTCTTGCTCATGACCTCGTCCACGATGGACTTGGGCGCAGGCTCATAAGAGTCGAACTGCATCGTGTAGGATGCACGGCCCTGGGTCTGGGAGCGAAGGTCGGTAGCGTAACCGAACATCTCGCCCAGCGGCACCTTGGCACGGATGAGCTTGCTGTTCTTGCGATCCTCCATACCCTCGATCTTGCCGCGGCGACCGGAGAGGTTGCCCATAACGTCGCCCATGTACTGCTCGGGGGTCTCGACCTCGACAGCCATGATCGGCTCGAGCAGCTGCGGATCGGACTTCTTGAGGGCGTCCTTGATAGCCATGGAACCGGCGATCTTGAAGGCGGCCTCGGAGGAGTCGACCTCGTGGTAAGAACCGTCGAACAGGGTGACCTTAACGTCGAGGACCGGGAAGCCGGCGATAACACCGGTGTTCAGGGCCTCCTGGATGCCCTTGTCGATGGACGGGATGTACTCCTTGGGCACGACGCCGCCGACGATAGCGTTGACGAACTCGTAGCCGAAGCCCTCCTCCATCTTCTCGAGCTTGATGACGGCGTGGCCGTACTGACCGCGACCGCCGGACTGGCGGACGAACTTGCCCTCAGCCTTCTCGACGTCGTGACCAGCGGTCTCGCGGTAGGCAACCTGGGGCTTACCAACGTTAGCGTCAACCTTGAACTCGCGGAGCAGACGGTCGACGATGATCTCGAGGTGCAGCTCGCCCATGCCGGCGATGATGGTCTGGCCGGTCTCGTGGTTGGTGGACACCTGGAAGGTCGGGTCCTCCTCGGCGAGCTTGGTCAGAGCCAGGGACATCTTGTCCTGCTCGGCCTTGGTCTTGGGCTCGATGGCAACGTCGATAACGGGCTTAGCGAACTCGATCTTCTCGAGGACGATCTCCTTGCCCTCGGCGCACAGGGTGTCACCGGTGGTGGAGTTCTTGAAGCCGACGCAAGCGACGATGTCGCCGGCGGCAGCGTCGTCACGGTCGATACGCTCGGCGGCGTTCATCTCGAGGATGCGGCCGAGACGCTCGCGCTGACCGTTGGAAGCGTTGACCACGTAGGAGCCGGACTCGGCGCGGCCGGAGTAAACGCGGACATAGGTGAGCTTACCGACGAACGGGTCGGTCATGATCTTAAAGACCAGGCCGGAGAAGGGCTCGTCGAAGGAAGGATGACGCTGGATCTCCTCGCCGGTGTCCGGATCGGTACCGGTGACGGCCTCGACGTCGAGCGGGCTGGGCAGGTAGTCGACGACAGCGTCGAGCAGCTCCTGAACGCCCTTGTTCTTGTAGGCGGAGCCCACGAAGACGAGGTTGAGCTCGTTGGCCAGAACACCCTTGCGCAGAGCAGCCTTGAGCTCCTCGACGGTGAAGTCCTCCTCCATGAGGATCTTCTCCATGAGCTCGTCGTCAAAGCTGGCAGCAGCGTCGAGGAGCTCCTCGCGCTTGGTGGCAGCGATGTCGGCAAACTCAGCCGGGATCTCGTCCATCGGCTCGGGGTAGGTCATACCCTTCTCGTCGGCCTTGAAGTCCCATGCAGTCATGGTGACCAGGTCGATGACGCCCCAGAAGTTGTCCTCGGCGCCCATCGGGACCTGAGCGGCCACGGCGTTGGCGTCGAGACGATCCTTCATGGTCTCGATAGCGTTGAAGAAGTCAGCGCCCACGCGGTCATACTTGTTGATGAAGGCGATGCGGGGGACGTTGAAGGTAGAAGCCTGACGCCAAACGGTCTCAGACTGGGGCTGAACGCCGGCAACAGCGTCGAAGACGGCGACAGCGCCATCGAGGACGCGCAGGCAGCGCTCGACCTCGGCGGTGAAGTCAACGTGGCCCGGGGTGTCGATGATCTGGATGCGGTAGTCCTTACCGTCCTTGTTCCAGAAGCAGGTGGTAGCAGCGGAGGTAATGGTTACGCCGCGCTCCTGCTCCTGAACCATCCAGTCCATGGTGGCAGCGCCCTCATGGACCTCACCGATCTTGTGGGTCTTACCGGTGTAGTAAAGAATACGCTCGGTCGTGGTGGTCTTACCGGCATCGATGTGAGCCATGATGCCGATGTTACGGGTATCGGAAAGCTTGTACTTAGGCTTAGCCATGTTAGTTCCTTACCTTAACTTACCAACGATAGTGAGAGAACGCGCGGTTGGCCTCGGCCATCTTGAAGACGTCCTCACGCTTCTTGACGGAAGCGCCCAGGCCGTTGGAAGCGTCGAGGATCTCGTTGGCGAGACGCTCGGCCATGGTCTTCTCCTTGCGAGCGCGGGAGAAGTTGACGATCCAGCGGATGCCCAGAGCGGTGGAACGACGGGAGTTGACCTCCATCGGGACCTGATAGGTAGCGCCACCGACACGCTTGGGCTTAACCTCGAGCGTGGGCTTGACGTTGTCCATAGCCTTCTTGAAGGTAGCGAGAGCGTCGCCACCCTCGGACTTCTCGGCAACGATCTCGAAAGCGGTGTAAACGATGCGCTCAGCGGTGGCCTTCTTGCCGTCAAGAAGGACCTTGTTGATGAGCTGAGTCACCAGGCGGTTGTTGTAAACGGCGTCAGGCTGAACCTCACGACGATTAGCTGCTGCACGACGCGGCATGTGAAATCTCCTTAAGTGTCTACCGTGCGGCCCTTAGGCGGCACACGGCGAAAGTATCAAAACGTTATCTGGCTTATTTAGCCTTGGGGCGCTTAGCACCGTACTTGGAACGGGCCTGCATACGGTTCTGGACCGGAGCAGCGTCGTAGGCGCCACGGATGACGTGATAACGGACACCAGGGAGGTCACGGACACGACCGCCGCGGACGAGCACGATGGAGTGCTCCTGCAGGTTGTGGCCCTCACCCGGGATGTAAGCAGTAACTTCGATGCCGTTGACGAGGCGAACACGGGCAACCTTACGAAGAGCCGAGTTCGGCTTCTTGGGGCTCGTGGTGAAGACGCGGGTGCACACGCCGCGCTTCTGGGAGTTGTGCTGCAGAGCAGCGTTCTTGGACTTCTTGGGCACGGAACGACGGCCCTGGCGAACCAGCTGGTTAATAGTAGGCAAAGCGTACTCCTTCTCGAATGATTCCAGCTTTCTGTAAAGTGCAACGGCTTGAATCGAGGGGTCAGCATCCCCCTACGAAACACGCAGTTCGATAGGATACGTGGCGTTAGCTGTGCCGTCAACAGACCACGCCGCCGGGCGTATCCTAAAATAGCCACATTTCCGCAAAGCCTACACAAAAGGAATCCCCTTCTGTGCGCAGGAGCGGATTCCCGGGTCGGGCGACCCATCAGGATCTTGCCGCATACTTCCGAAATTCAGACGAATATCGCTCGCTTTAACCGCCAATTTAACTCAAAAGAGGCCGCTTCCCCTAGTAGGAAGCGACCCCAAATCTTACGAATAGACGATGGTAAAGGGCTCTTTCGTTTCGGTCTCCCCTGTTGATGTATACCTCACAATTTCAAGGGTTACCGAGACAACTTGATCGACATCAATCAACTTCGTTGGCACCCAGATGTTCTCTCCGCTATTGCGCCCATAAGAAAAATATAAGTTGAACAGCCCTGCGTCGTCATCTTCGATAATCTGCTCCGATCCATCCTTGTAGCTGACGGTCAGCTTATTATCAACTGCTTCATAGCCCAAATCATCGATGTGCGTCTGGATGGAAAACGGGCTAATCTCAAGAGGCGAGTCACCGGAGCGGAGTTCCTTTGTATCGACGTACGCTCCAATATTGAACTCGGGTGTCGACGCCTCAAACCGCCTCGCACTCTCACCTTCACCCTCGGTCCAATGGATATTCCAGGTGACAGCATGTTGCAAATCTCGCTCGCGATCCATAGCGGCAAAGTACATCGTGCCATTAATGACAGTATCGCTTGATGTGTCCTTATCAATTGTGCTGCGTGTGTCAGGCCATTCCTCGCCGAACTTCATATCGGGCGTGCCGATGCCCTGCTCTTCTTCACCATAGAGAACAAGTTCGCCAATCTCTGCTGCTGGCTTGTAGTAGTTAACTCCATTTGGATTGGACAACGTAAACGTCACGGCTCCGCAGCCGTTTTGGTCGATTGCCATCTCATGGATATCAAGCGTATAGCCGTTGCCCTCGACGGACAGATTAACCTCCTGGACTGCGCCTTCCAGGCTTTGGGGCGCGATGCCATCGCCAAACTCTCTGGTGTAGGTATATTTAGTTCCCGATGAGCCGCCGTTGGTCCAGGTAATGGAATCCCCGTTGCCGTGGTTTCCCCAGGCAGAGGCAAAATAGCTGGAATTGACGACGGCGTAGGCGACCCCTCCGGTCGCCAGCACTCCGGCAAGGCATCCGATCACGGCAACATACAGAGGCTTCGCGTGACCCTTTCGGCGAAGCGGCTCACCAGCAGCGGCATAAAGAACACGGTCAGCAAGATCGCTATCGGCTTGGACGGACTCGAAGGCCTGCTTGATTTGATTGGATTTCACGGTCGCCCTCCTCTAGGATGAACTTGAGCTTCGATCTGCCGCGAGCCAAACGCGTTCGAACAGTCGCGGCTGGCACATGCAATAACTCGGCAATCTCTGAGGTCGAAAAGCCCAGATAGTAATAGAGCATGATGGGAACA
Organism: Collinsella sp.; assembly: GCA_046976245.1. Lineage (GTDB taxonomy): Bacteria > Actinomycetota > Coriobacteriia > Coriobacteriales > Coriobacteriaceae > Collinsella. The sequence continues at coordinate 231,177 of JBKWEB010000001.1, forward strand.
CGGAATCGTTCCGGAAGTCGCATAACGTCTGACAGGACCGCCTTGGTCTCCTCCTGCGCCGTCGAAAGCGAATCGGCCAGGTTCTCAATATCCTCCACACGCCTCCATGGCTTTCGAAAGAGAGATTTGCATTCATTGATCGTGACCCGGATAAGCCATCGACGAAGATGTTCCCAGCTTTCAAATTGGGCATCGCTTTTGAGTAACTTCAGAAAGACGTCTTGAGCGACATCGTCGGCATCGGCACGATCGCGCAGATACGTCAATGCGATTCGAAACACGACATCACGGTGATCCTCGACCGCCTGTCTAAATGCTTGTTCTTCCATAATCACCTCCCGGTGATGCTGATGTTTCTTGCTGAGGCCCTCACCATAGATACGCTTTGACCGAACGAAATGTTTCAAATTCAAGCAGGAATAACCTACCAAAAAAACCCTGCCCCTTATTGGCAAGGGATCGACGGAACGCAACAGGTTGAGCATACGCAAGCGAGCGGCCCCCAGAGCGTACAAGGTGGCATGAAAAAGGCAGGGCATTGACCTTTTGGTCATGCCCTGCCTTTTGAATGACAGATTGTAGCTCTGGGGGCCGCGCAGCGACGGAGATCGCCGCCGTTCGTTAGAACGGCGGAACTAGTTACTCCTCGTCGTTGTCCTTGGCCTCTTCGGCGTCGTCGGTGTCCACGAGCTGGTTGAGCAGCTCGTCGAGGGAAGCCATGTCCTCGTTGATGGCACCGTTGGCGGGAGCCTTCTTGTCGTCGATCGGGGCGCCCAGGAGCTCCTCGTCGGCGTCGGCGTGATGCGTCGGCGCAGCGGAGGTGCCCAGCAGGATGTCGTCCGGACCGTCGGGGCTAAAGACCATCTGCAGCAGCTGCGAGAGGTCTTCCTCGTCGGCAACGTCGTCGTTGTTCTCGAGGATGTAGAGCAGGTCGTGGGCCTCCAGACCGTCACGGAGCTCCTCGATCGCCTTGGCACCGATGCCATCGATGCGCAGCAGATCCTCCTCGGACTTGCCGACCAGGTCGCCGACCGTCTCGATGCCGACCTCGCTGAACTTGTTGGTCCAGCGCTGCGACACGCCCAGGTCGTCGAACAGGTACAGGCGAGCCTTCTCGGCGGAGATGGTGTGGCCGTTGCGGGTGAACAAACCGTCAGCACCACCGAACTCGTCGTAGCCGGCCCAGTCGAGCTGCTGCGGGAGCTGCTCGTCCAGGTCCTTGAGCTCCACAGGAGCCCACTCGGGCAGCGACTTGGCGTTGGGCGAAGCCGGGCCGTCGATGTCCACGTAGCCGTCGGCCGTACGATACGTCAGCTTGGCGTTAGCGTACGGCTTGAGGCCGGTACCAGCCGGGATCTTCTTACCGACGATGACGTTGGACTTAAGGTCGAGCAGGTGGTCGACCTTGCCCTCAATGGCAGCCTCGGTAAGGACGCCGGCAGTACGGATGAACGAAGCGCTCGACAGCCAGGAGTCGATGTTGGACGCGACCTTGAGCGTACCCAGGATGACGGGCTCGGCCACGGGAGCCTGACCGCCCAGACGGGCAACGCGCTCGACCTCGTCGGCGAACTCGTAGCGGTCGACGTACTGACCAAGCAGGTACTTGGAGTCGCCGGGGTTGGTGATCTGAACGCGACGCAGCATCTGACGTGCGAGCACCTCGATGTGCTTGTCGTTCAGGTCGACGCCCTGGCTGGTGTAGACGTCCTTGACGCTCTCGACGAAGGTGTGCATCGTCGACTCGATGTCGGTCAGCTTGCGCAGGTTGCGGAAGTTGACGAAGCCCTTGGTGATCTGGTCGCCGGCGCGAACCTCGCAGCCGTCCTCGATCTCGGGCATGAAGCGCACCGAAGCGGGGACGCGACGCTCGTCGAGGACACGGGTGTGATCCTCGGAGTCGGTGAGCGTCAGCACGTACTCGGACTTCTCGGGCTTAATCGAGAGGTGGCCGGAGTACGGGGCCAGCTCGGCCTCGCGACCCAGAATCTTCTCGTTGACGTTGCCGACGATATCGAACATACGGCTGACCGTAGGCAGACCCTGCGTAATATCGTCGACGCCAGCGACGCCGCCGGAGTGAATGGTACGCATCGTAAGCTGCGTACCGGGCTCGCCGATGGACTGGGCGGCAATAATGCCGACCGCGGTACCGATGGCGACCGGACGACGGGTGGAAAGATCCCAGCCGTAGCACTTCTGGCACACGCCGTACTTGGAGCGGCAGGTGAGCAGCGCGCGAAGCTTGACCTTCTTAAGGCCCGCATCGACCATCTTCTGGATGTCGGCGACCTTCTCGATGTAGCCGTCCTGCTCAAAGAGCACGGTGCCATCGGGAGCCACGACGTCCTCAATGAAGCAACGGCCGACGAGGTCGGTGTTGAGGTCGGTGGTGCCGGGGATGATGAGGTTGTAGGTGACGCCCTCGTGCGTACCGCAGTCCTCCTCGCGGACGATGACGTCCTGGGCCACGTCGACCAGACGACGGGTCAGGTAACCAGAGTCCGAGGTGTGGGATGCGGTATCGACCAGGCCCTTACGGGCGCCGTAGGTCGAAATGAAGTACTCGAGCGGCAGCAGGCCCTCGCGGAAGTTCGCCTTAATGGGAAGGTCGATCGTCTCGCCGGACATGTCTGCCATCAGGCCACGCATACCGCCGAGCTGACGCAGCTGGGTCTTAGAACCACGGGCGCCGGAGTCGGCCATCATGTACAGCGGGTTCTCCTCGTCGAACATGTCGAGCATGAGCGCTGCAACCTTATCGGTACAAGCGGTCCACTCGTTAACGACTTCGATGTGGCGCTCCGTCTCGTTGATGAAGCCCTCCTCGAAGTACTCGTTGATCTGGTCGACGTTGGCCTGGGCGCGGTCGAGCAGCTCCTGCTTCTCGGCAGGGATGAGAGCGTCCCACACCGAGATGGTGAGGCCGGCGCGGGTAGCGTAGTGGAAGCCGGAGTACTTGATGGCGTCGAGGATCGGGCCGACCTTGGCCTCGGGATAGCGATCGCAGCAGTCCGCAACCAGCTTGGCCACGTCGCCCTTGACCATCTTGTAGTTCATGAACTCGTAATCTTCGGGCAGGCACTGGCGGTTGAAGATGATGCGGCCGATAGAGGTCTCGAAGCGCGCGGTCTTGTTGCCGGTGACGTCGTAGTCGACAAACTCGTTCTTGCCGTTCTTGACGCGGAAGATACGGGTGCCGTCCTCGTTGATGACGTTGGCATCGGCAGCGGACACGCGGACCTGGATCTTGGCCTGCATGTCGACCTCGGAGCGGCAGTCATAGGCGTGCAGCGCGTCGTCGAAGCTCGAGAACACGTGGTTCTCGCCCGGCAGACCCTCGCGAACCTGGGTGAGGTAGTACACACCGATGATCATGTCCTGCGAAGGGATGTTGACCGGCTTGCCGGATGCCGGCGAGCGCAGGTTGTTCGCAGAGAGCATGAGCACGCGGGCCTCGGCCTGAGCCTGGCTGGACAGCGGCACGTGGACAGACATCTGGTCGCCGTCGAAGTCGGCGTTGAAGGGCGAGCAGACCAGCGGGTGCAGGTGGATAGCCTTGCCCTCGACCAGCACCGGCTCAAAGGCCTGGATGGACAGACGGTGCAGGGTAGGTGCGCGGTTCAGCAGCACGGGATGCTCGGTGATGACCTCTTCGAGGATATCCCACACAAAGGTGGCACCGCGGTCGATAGCGCGCTTGGCGCCCTTGATGTTCTCGACCTTGCCAAGCTCGACCAGGCGCTTCATGACGAAGGGCTTGAAGAGCTCCAGCGCCATGGTCTTGGGCAGACCGCACTGGTGCAGCAGCAGCTTGGGGTCGGTAACGATTACCGAACGGCCGGAGTAGTCGACACGCTTGCCCAGCAGGTTCTGACGGAAACGACCCTGCTTGCCCTTGAGGGCCTCGGCGAGCGACTTGAGCGGGCGACCGCCACGGCCAGAGACCGGGCGACCACGACGGCCGTTGTCGAACAGGGCGTCCACGGACTCCTGGAGCATGCGCTTCTCGTTATTCACGATGATCGCAGGGGCGTCCAGGTCGAGCAGGCGCTTGAGTCGGTTGTTACGGTTGATCACGCGACGGTACAGGTCGTTGAGGTCGGACGCGGCGAAGCGGCCACCGTCGAGCTGGACCATCGGGCGCAGATCGGGCGGAATGACCGGGATGACGTCCAGGATCATGTTCGCGGGGCTGTTGCCGCCCTTCAGGAAGGCGTCAACGACCTCGAGGCGCTTGACGGCCTTCTCGCGCTTCTGCTTCTGGGAGTCCTCGTCGGCGATGATGGCCTTGAGCTTCTCGGCCTCGGAAGGCAGGTCGATGGCAGCGAGCAGGTCGCGGACGGCCTCGGCACCCATGCCACCCTTGAAGTACATGGAGTAGTAGCGGGTCATCTCGCGGAACAGCGGCTCATCGGAGATGAGGTCGCGCTCGGTGAGCTTCATAAAGGCGTTGAAGGCGTCCGTGCGGAGCTGCTTCTCGTCCTTGCACTCTTCCTCGATGTCGACGATGCCGGAGGCGATCTCCTCGGGGGTCAGCGGCTCCTCGTCGGAGAACTCGTCAAAGTTCTCGGGGTCGCCCTGCTCCTTGAGGGACTCGATCTGGCGGGCGCACTCGGCATCGATCTCTTCCAGATCGGCGGCGAGCTCCTCGCGCAGGTCGTCAGCGTCGGCCTCGCGAGCCTCGTAGTCGACCTCGGTGATGATGTAGCTGGCAAAGTACAGAACCTTCTCGAGGTCCTTGGACTTGATGTCGAGCATACGGCTCATCGGGAAGCTCGTGGGGCTCTTGAAGTACCAGATGTGGGACACGGGAGCGGCGAGCTCGATGTGGCCCATGCGGTCGCGACGCACCTTGGCCGAGGTGACCTCGACGCCGCAGCGCTCGCAGACGATGCCCTTAAAGCGGATGCCCTTGTACTTGCCGCAGGAGCACTCCCAGTCCTTGGCGGGACCGAAGATCTTCTCGCAGAACAGGCCGTCCTTCTCGGGCTTGAGGGTACGGTAATTGATGGTCTCCGGCTTCTTGACCTCACCGTGCGACCAGGAACGGATCTGGTCGGCGGAGGCAAGGGAGATCTTTACCGAGTCAAAATCAGTAGCTTCGAAATCTGCCACAGTCAACTACTCCTTATCAGTGGTCGTGGCGGCGACAGCCTCGGGTGCCTCGGCGGTCTCGGCATCCTCGGCCTCGACGTCGGCGTCAACGCCGGCGAGCGCAGCCAGGTCGTCGAGAGCGGAGGTCTCCTCGGCGGTCACAGGGGCGGAGGCGTCCTCGTCGGCATCGTGCATGGGCTCGATGTCCAGTGCGAGGGAGCGAATCTCCTTGACGAGAACCTTGAAGGACTCGGGGATACCCGGGACAGGAACGTTCTCGCCCTTGACGATGGACTCGTAGGTCTTGACGCGGCCCACGGTATCGTCGGACTTGACGGTCAGGATCTCCTGCAGGACGTTGGAAGCACCGTAAGCGTACAGTGCCCAAACTTCCATCTCGCCGAAGCGCTGGCCGCCGAACTGAGCCTTGCCGCCCAGAGGCTGCTGGGTAACCAGGCTGTAAGGGCCGGTCGAACGGGCGTGGATCTTGTCGTCGACCATGTGGCCGAGCTTGAGGATGTAGGACGTACCCACGGTAATGGGCTCGCGGAACTCCTCGCCGGTGCGGCCGTCGAACAGGCGGGTCTTGCCGCGCTCGTCAAGCTGGGTGACGAACTCGGGGCGCATGTGATCGCCAAAGGCAGCGGTGGCCTTGTTGAGCATGTTCTTGTTGGCACGACGGATGACCTCGGCGATCTCGTCCTCCTTGGCGCCGTCGAAGACGGGCGTGGCGGTGAAGAACGGACCGGGGACGTACTTGTCGGAGTCGGCCTGCTCGGTATCCCAACCGCACGCAGCAGCCCAGCCAAGGTGGCACTCGAGCAGCTGGCCGACGTTCATACGCGAAGGAACGCCCAGCGGGTTGAGGATAACGTCGATCGGGGTACCGTCAGCCATGTAGGGCATGTCCTCGACCGGCAGAACGTTGCAGATAACACCCTTGTTGCCGTGGCGGCCGGCGATCTTATCGCCCTGCTGGATCTTACGACGCTGGGCGACGTAGACGCGCACCTGCTCGTTGACGCCGGGGGCCAGGTCGTCGCCGTTCTCGCGGCTAAAGCGGACGACGTCGATGACGCGGCCGTAAGCGCCGTGAGGCATCTTAAGGGAGGTGTCGCGGACGTCGTGGGCCTTGGCACCGAAGATGGCGCGCAGCAGGCGCTCCTCGGCGGTCAGAGCGCTCTCGCCCTTAGGCGTGACCTTGCCGACCAAGATGTCGCCAGGGCCGACCTCGGCGCCGATGCGGATGATGCCGTCCTCGTCGAGGTTGGCAAGCATGTCCTCGGAGAGGTTCGGGATCTCGCGGGTGATCTCCTCGGGGCCGAGCTTGGTGTCGCGGGCGTCGATCTCGTGACGGGTGATGTTGATGGTCGTCAGCAGGTCCTCGGCCACCAGGCGCTCGGACACGACGATACCGTCCTCGTAGTTAAAGCCTTCCCACGGCATGTAGGCCACGGTGAGGTTCTGACCCAGTGCGAGCTCGCCGTGATCGGTCGAAGGACCGTCGGCCAGAGGCTCGCCCTGCTCAACGGTGTCACCAACGCGAACGAGCGGACGGTGGTTGATGCAGGTGGACTGGTTGGAGCGCTGGTACTTGGCCAGGTGGTACTCGTCCATGCCGCCGGCATGCTTGACGATGATCTTGGCGGCGTCGGCAAAGATGACCTCGCCGGCGTTCTTGGCCAGGGTGACCTCGCCGGAGTCCAGAGCGGCGCGGCGCTCCATGCCGGTACCGACATAGGGAGCGGCAGGGTGAACCAGCGGCACGGCCTGACGCTGCATGTTAGCGCCCATCAGCGTACGCTTGGCGTCGTCGTGCTCGAGGAACGGGATCAGCGTGGCTGCGACGGAGAGCATCTGACGCGGCGAGACGTCCATGTAGTCGACGTCCTCGACGGGCACGTCGGCGGGAGCGCCGAAGGAGCCGTCGAAGTCGCGGGTACGGGCGATCACGGTGTGCGGGCGGACGATCTTGCCCTCGGCATCGGTCGTGATGAACTCGTTGGTCTTGGGATCGAGCGGCGTGTTGGCCGGCGCGATAACGTGCTTCTCTTCCTCGTCAGCGGTCATCCAGTCGATCTGGTCGGTGGCAACGCCGTTCTCGACGCGACGGAACGGAGCCTCGATGAAGCCGTACTCGTTGACGCGGGCGTAGAGGGCGAGCGAGCCGATCAGGCCGATGTTGGGGCCTTCGGGGGTCTCGATCGGGCACATGCGGCTGTAGTGCGAGTTGTGAACGTCGCGGACGGCCGTCGGCACGTTGGTGCGGCGGCTGGAGCCCGACTTGTGGCCGGCAAGACCGCCAGGGCCGAGTGCGGACAGACGGCGCTTGTGGGTCAGACCGGTCAGAGGGTTCGCCTGGTCCATGAACTGCGAGAGCTGCGAGGAACCGAAGAACTCCTTGATGGAGGCCACGATCGGACGGATGTTGATGAGCGACTGCGGGGTGATCTCGTCGATGTCCTGGGAGCTCATGCGCTCACGGACGACGCGCTCCATACGGCTCATGCCGATACGGAACTGGTTGGCGACGAGCTCGCCGACGGTGCGGATGCGGCGGTTGCCAAAGTGGTCGATGTCATCGACCTTGAAGCCCTGCTCGCCGGCAGCGAGGGACAGCAGGTAGCGCAGCGTCGCGACGATATCCTCGTCGGTGAGCACCGTGACCTCTTCCTCGGTGGTGAGGTTGAGCTTCTTGTTGACCTTGTAACGACCGACGCGGGCCAGATCGTAGCGCTGCGGGTTAAAGAGCAGGCCCTCGAGCAGACTGCGGGAAGCGTCCACGGTGGGAGGCTCGCCCGGGCGCAGGCGACGGTAGATCTCGATAAGGGCATCCTCGCGGGTGAGGGCGGTGTCGCGCTCCAGGGTGCGCTTGATCACATCGGAGTTGCCGAGCAGCTCGATGATGTCGTCATTGGTGACGGCAATACCAAGGGCGCGCAGGAACATCGTGGCGCTCTGCTTGCGCTTACGGTCGATGGAGACCATGAGCTGGTCGCGCTTGTCGACCTCAAACTCGAGCCAGGCACCGCGGGACGGGATGATCTGGGCCTTGTAGATCTGCTTGCCCGAATCCATCTCGGAGCTGTAGTACACACCCGGGGAACGGACGAGCTGCGAGACGACGATACGCTCGGTACCGTTGATGATGAAGGTGCCCTGATCGGTCATCATGGGGAAGTCGCCCATAAAGACGAGCTGCTCCTTGATCTCGCCGGTCTCCTTGTTGGTGAGACGGACGTCGGTCAGAAGCGGGGCCTGATAGGTCATGTCCTTCTCGCGGCACTCCTCGACGGTGTGCGCGGGGTCGCCGAACTGATGCTCGCCGAAGGTAACCTCGAGAACATGGTTCTGGCTCTGGATGGGGCTGGATTCCTTGAACGCCTCACGAAGGCCCTCGTCCTTAAAACGCTCAAAGGATTCCCTTTGAACAGAGATAAGGTTGGGGAGCTCCATGGCCTCCGGGATTTTCCCGAAGCTGACGCGCTTGCGCTCAGTGGCAGTGTATGCGTAGGTCACCAGGTTTTTCCTCCTTCACGGAAATGCTCGGTGGGTTGGCGAGGCATAGCTTCGCCAGTTATCGCAACCTAATAGTTTATCAGGTACCGACCGTTGGGCAAGAAAAGCCTTGACGCGATTGAGTTTTTGGAGTAGTAAAGTTTTTCGACAGAAAACACGCAGGTAGATGTATGTGTATCGAACATCTGTTCATATATTTTCTGTGAACAGAGAGCCGGCAATCGCAGCTCTTATAAAAAACGGGCGCGAACCGAGGTCCGCGCCCGTAAATGTCGATGCCCGAAGGCTTACTTGCGCATCAATCCGCCGCGCTCGTCGATGGCATCCCAGAAGGCATCGGCAAAGCGGGGGTCGCTTGCGGCCATGAGGGCGTTGGTGGCCATCCAGCCAGAGGGAGTGCCGGTGTCGTAGCCCGACAGCGGGTCAATGACGACGGCATACATGGCCTCGCGGTCGAGCGAACGGGCCATGGCGTCGGTGAGCTGGATCTCGCCGCCCTTGCCGGCCTGCTGATCTGCCAGCAGGTCCATGACCAGCGGGCTCAGCAGGTAGCGACCGACGATGTACAGATTGGACGGAGCCGCCTCGGGAGCGGGCTTCTCGACCAGACCGCCGATGCGCCAGACAGCGCCCGGCTCTGCATCGGCAACGTCCTCGGCACCCTCGAGCGAACCGACGCGCTCACCGGCGATAACGCCGTAGCGGCTGACTTCCTCGGGCGAGCAAGCAGCGACGGCGATAACCGAAGCGCCACCGTGCTCCTTGGAAACGGCGAGCATCTTGTCGCAGATGTCGCGGTTAGGCACAACGTAGTCGCCCAGAAGAACCAGGAAGTTCTCCCCTGCCACGGCGTCGGCAGCAGAGCGAATTGCATGGCCGAGGCCCTTGGGCTCGTACTGATAGCGGAAGTCGACCGGCATACCGCCAGCGTGGGCGACGGCATCGGCATAGGCGTTCTTGCCGCGCTCGCGCAGCAGGTTCTCGAGCGAGCGATCGGGCTGGAAGTAGTTCAGTAGCTCGGGCTTACCGGGAGAAGTAACGATGATGGCGTCGTCGACTTCCTCGGGGTCGAGCGCCTCCTCGACGACGTACTGAATGACGGGCTTGTCGAGCACCGGCAGCATCTCTTTGGGCGTGCACTTGGTGCCAGGCAGAAAACGCGTGCCAAGACCGGCGGCGGGGATGATTGCCTTCATGTTATTCAAAGATCCTTTCGCAGGCGCAAAAGCGCCCCATGCGTGCGGCACACAGCCGCAGACCAAATTGCGATACCTAAGCATCTTACCGCTGGAACTATATGTCGCTACAAGGCAGAGACAATTCTTCAGCAGGTCAACGCAAATTATTGCTCGAATGGTGCAATTTTATTGCCCAACGGCAGGGTGCCCGATACGACGCAAATCACAGAACATGGCAGTTTGAGCTACCGATGTCGAGGGACCGAAAAACAAAAAAGACGGGGCTCGCAATGCGAACCCCGTCTGCAAAGAAATCTGGCGAGAAAGCCTGATTACTTGAGGGTGACAGCAGCGCCAGCAGCCTCGAGCTTCTCCTTGGCAGCCTCGGCGTCCTCCTTCTTGGCACCCTCGAGAACAGCCTTGGGAGCGCCCTCGACGACCTCCTTGGCCTCCTTCAGGCCAAGGTTGGTGAGCTCACGGACGGCCTTGATGACCTGGATCTTGTTGTCGCCGAAGCCCTCGAGCACGACGTCAAACTCGGTCTTCTCCTCGGCCTCAGCAGCGCCAGCAGCGGGAGCGGCGACAACAGCGGCAGGAGCAGCGGCGGAAACGCCGAAGGTGTCCTCGATAGCCTTGACGAGCTCGGAAGCCTCGAGAAGGGTCATTTCCTTAAGAGCATCGATGATCTCATCGGTGGTAAGCTTAGCCATTTCTAAGTCCTTTCGGTTTCCGTGCGGATGCACGGAGATCAGTTAAAACACGACGCGAATGCGCCAGGGGTGCGGCGTTGCCGCCGCGGGTGAAAACAGCAACTAGGCTGCCTTCTGCTCGGAGACCTGCTGGATCGAACGAGCGAGACCGGAGGAAACGCCGTTGACGCAGACAGCGATGTCGCGAGCGAAACCGGAGATGAGACCGGCGATCTGGCCGAGAAGCTGATCCTTGGTGGGCAGCTCGGCGATAGCCTTAACATCATCAGCGGAAACGGCCTTGCCGTCGGAGATACCGCCCTTGATCTCAAGGACGCCCTTGGACTTAGCGGAGAAGTCCTTAAGGGCCTTAGCGGCCTCGACCGGCTCGGACTCGTAGAACACATAAGCGACGGGGCCGGCGAGGATCTCGTCGAGCTCGGGCTGCTCCTGGTTCTTGAGAGCGATCTTGACCAGGTTGTTCTTGTAGACCTTCATCTCGGCGCCGCACTCGCGAAGCTGATGACGCAGCTCCTGAGCCTGCTTAACCGTCAGACCGTTGTAGTTGACGACGAACAGACCGGCGTTCTCGGCGATACGGGACTCGATCTCTGCAACCTTGTCGATTTTGTACTGCTGGGGCATGAATTACACCTCCTCGAATTCTTTCCGGGCACGGTCCGCCACAAGGACGTGACGGGGGCATGTCCAAAAAGAAAGCCCCCGCGCTGCATGAGCGACGGGGGCGAGAAGACATATCTACTCGACCGCCTCGGCTGGCGGGAAGTCCCATTAAGCTCGCGGGTAAGACCCGTTTGCGCCGGCTGTCTCTGGCAGCGGATTCGTGCGTGAACCGAAAGTATTATGGCGGGGACCCCGGCGTCGGTCAACGGAAAACCGGGCTGCACACAATTCCACCATCCGGCCGCGCCGCCGAAGGCCGGGCGCAAGGTTTTCGCTCGGTCAGGTCCTGGGCTCGCTCGGAAAGCACATTAAGTGCTTTCCGGCTCGTGCGGAATCTACGAAAACCTTGCGCCCGGCCTTCGGCGGCGCGGCCTGCGGTGACTTTGGGGCAGCCCGGTTTTCCGTTGAGCGACGCCCCCACGCATAATCCTTATGTCGGTGGGCTGATGTGTTGCGTCCCTGATGGCTATAGGGTTGAGACGAAGGTGGACAGGCGGTGGAGGCCTTCGTCCAGGTTTTCGTCGGAGACGCAGTAGCTTAGGCGGATGTGGCCTTCGGTGCCGAAGCAGTTTCCAGGGACTAGGGCTACGTTTGCCTCTTTGATGGCTTTGATGCAGAAGTCCTCACTTGTTAGGCCGAACTTTTTGATGCTCGGGAAAGTGTAGAAGGCTCCTGCGGGCTCTACTACGTCGAGGCCCATGGCGTCTAAGGCTGCGAGTACGCGTTCGCGACGGGCTCGGTAGACTTCGAGCATGGGAGTTGGGTCGACGGTGAGGGCTCGGGCTGCGGCGTCCATTTCGAAGGAGACGGCGCTCGATACTAAGTATTGGTGGGCCTTTGCGATCTCGGCGATGACGGGGGCTGCGGCTGCGAGCCAGCCCAAACGCCAGCCGGTCATGGCCCAGGGTTTGGAGAAGCTCTCGATGACTACCGTCTGCTCGCGTAGCTCCGGGTGGCGCTGGGCAAAGCGCTCGTAGCCGTCCACGTAGACCAGGCGGTTGTATACATCGTCGCAGACCACGTAGATGCCCGCCTCCTCCGCCACGCGCGCCACGGCGTCGAGCGACGCCGTGTTGAGGATGCAACCCGTAGGATTGTTGGGCGAGCAGATGACGATGGCCTTGGTCGCCGGCGTCACGTAAGCACGAAGTGCGTCCTCGTCAATCTGGAATTGCGCAGGCTCCGTATCCAAAAAGACCGCCTTGGCGTGATTGGCCACGACGATGCTCTCGTACAGGCCAAAGGCCGGCGTGGGAATAATGACCTCGTCGCCTGGGTTGAGCATAGCCATGAATGCTGCCGACAGGGCCTCGGTCGCACCGTCGGTCAGAATGACCTCGTCCGCCGAAAACGTAAGGCCCGCATCCCCCATGTAGGCAGATAACGCCTCACGCAGGGCGGGGCGACCGTTGTTGGGCGGATAGTGCGTGTCGCCGCGGTCCAGTGCGGCGGTCACCTCGGCGCTAATCACATCGGGCGTGGGAAAATCGGGCTCGCCGAGCGCGAGCGCGATGCACCCCGGATGCTGGGCGGCGAGCGCGTTAATCCGACGGATGCCGGAGGGCTTGAGCGTGGCAAGCGAGGTATTCATGGGCAGACGCATGGCGTTCCTTTCGTAAGGGTTGCACTAGGATAGCGCGGCGGGGCGCCACCAGACGGTGTAACCTAAACGGAAACCAACCGGAAAGGAGGCAGCATGGAGACGACCGCACGCGGCGATGTACCAAAAACACTGCAAACCATTGCGTATATCAGCATTCCCAATAGCGACGATCTTGAGTTTTTGCTCTGGGACCTGCAGGATGCCATCACCGCCTATGCACAGCTTTCCGGCACCGCACTCCCCCACCCGGTCGACTTGAAGGCAAATGACGCCGGCAGCGTTGCCGATGGCATCGTGCTGGCCATTGAAGATGTGGCTGACGATAAGACGTTGACAGCCATCGAGCAGGCGCTTGAGCGCTTTGGCGGTACGGGAACGCGTGTCTACGCCGCGATTCGAGCCGCACAACAGGGCACTGAGCAGGCGCGTGAGACCGCCGTTCGCCTGCACAAGGCATGTGAGCGCCATAACCAATTGTGGTGTGGCGGCGTTGCCATCTGCGCTGGCAGCGGCATTGCGGCGCTTCGTCGCTCCCCGCGCATGGGACTCTTGCGGCGACCGTTTTCGGAGGCCATGGACAAGCTCGTGGGCGCCGTTCGTATGGGGTGTTCCGTCGAACACGCGCAGAAGCTCAGTGGCGCCGCAACGGGCGGCGTCGACACCGACGGCATGGTGCGCGCCACGCCTGCACTGCCCACACCGATCTGGCACGCCGTTATGAGGCATCTTGCCGAGCACTCAAACTGCTAAATCGAAAAAGCCTGCCAATCAGCGGCGCCGCTCCAACGCTCGACAAGGCGTTCCAGACGCCACGCCGCATTGGCGGGACTTGTCGACGGCAGAACGATGGCCGGCAGCCCGGTGCGCTCTTGTAGATAGCGCTTGTAGAGCCGGCCAGCTGTACCACCGTTGCATATCACCTGCTCAATGGGAGCTGCGCCGGTAATGCGCTCGATATGTGCCGGCACAACGTTGCGGATGCTCGCGTCGCTCGAGCCCTTAATGTCGCAGCTCTCGATTGCATCCCACAGGGCCACGCCGCCGTTCAGCAGCATGGCCCGCTTGGCGGCAATGGAGGCATCGAGCGTCGCGGGCTCACCGCTTGCCAAAGGATCGCCCTCGTTGGGCGGCACAGGCATACCGAGGCACGTGGCCATCACACGCCAAAAGCGATTCTGAGGGTTGCCGTAATAAAAGGCATTAGCGCGCGACAGCACCGAGGGAAACGATCCGAGCACCAAAACGCGCGAGTGCTGGTCGAACACGGGCTCAAACCCATGCTCAATATGTTGATAGCCCTCGTCAGACGCTGCCATGGCCTAGGCCCTCAACAGATAGCGCACCTCGTAGGGCGCAAGCTCAAGGGAGCCCGCCAGCTCGACCGTGGGCACGCCGTCGGCAAGCAAATCGACAAAGGAGCCGTTGAGCTCGCCGGCGCCAAAGGTGTAAGGCTCGTCCACGGCGTTCACCGCCACGAGCACCGTCGCGTCGTCGCAGGCGCGCTCGAACAGCAGCTGCTTGTTCTGGATCACCACATTGCGATAGGCACCGTAGTTGAGAGCACGGGCCGCCGCGTCGTTTGCCGAGCGCAGGTGCGCCAGCTGCGTGATGAAGGCCGTCAGCTCGTTGGGCGCAGGCTCATCGAGCGCAGGGCGCAGCGCCCAGTCGCCATCGGGGCCGCCCTTTTCACCAGCAATTCCCCACTCGCTGCCATAGTAGACGCACGGAATGCCCGGCATGCCAAAGAGCATGCCATAGGCGGGACGCAGGCACGACTTGTCGGTGAGGATGCTCGCCAGGCGCGGCACGTCGTGGTTGTCGACAAACGACAGCAGGTGTTTGCCGCGGTAGATGCACCAGGGGTCGCCGCCAAACTGGCGATGCAGCGAATGGGCGATCTCGAACATGTTGACCGAGTTAAAGCTGGAGTACAGGCCCTTGTAGCACTCGTAGTTGGTGCAGGAGTCGAGCATCTCGTCGTTGACGATTTGGTTGTAGTCGCCGTGGAGCGTCTCGCCAATCAGCACAAAGTCGGGCTTGAGCTCACGGGTAAAAGCGTGCAGGCGGCGCATGAAGTCGCGGTCGAGCATATAGGCAACGTCCAAGCGCAGGCCGTCGACGCCAAAGACCTCGGCCCAGCGACGCACGGACTCAAGCAGGTAATTGACCACGGCGGGGTTTTGCAGGTTGAGCTTCACAAGCTCAAAATGGCCCTCCCAGCCCTCATACCAAAAGCCGTCGCCGTAGCACGAGTCACCGTCAAAGCTGATGTGGAACCAATCCTTGTACGGCGAATCCCACTTGCGCTCCTGCACATCGCGGAAGGCCCAAAAACCGCGGCCGACGTGGTTGAAGACGGCATCGAGCACCACGCGGATACCGTGGGCATGCAGTGTGTCGCACACGGCGGCAAAGTCGACATCCCCACCCAGGCGGCGGTCGATATGGCGCAGGCTGCGCGTATCGTAGCCGTGGCTATCGGACTCGAGCGGCGGGTTGATGAGCACAGTGCCAACGCCGAGTTCCTGCAGGTAGTCGGCCCATTTGGCAATCTTCATGATGGGCGCATCGGGGCTAGCTGTGGCATCGGCGGCCTGGGCGAGCTCATCCTCGGCAACAGGGGCGGCGTTTTCGCGCGGAGCTCCACAAAAGCCCAGCGGATAGATCTGATAGAACGTCGTCTCGTATGCCCACATAGCAACCTCCCGGTAAGCTCAACACAACGACATCCATTGTATGCCCAGCGTGCACCCCCTTCCCCAAAATAAGTTGCGGTGAAATACGGACTGTTTGCCAGGTTTATTGGGCTAAACAATCCGTATTTCACCGCAACTGATGAGGGGACGTGGCTAGGCGACGGGCTTGGCGCGGCGGATGGCTGGGAACATCACCGTGACGGCGAGGATAACGCCCACGACGGCAATCGCCCCGCCCACAAAGCCGATCCAGGCGATACCGGGACCCGAAACCACGGCTCCGCCGATCGCGGTACCCGTGCCGATACCGAGGTTGAACAGGCCCGAGAAGATCGACATGGCGACGGCCGACGAATCTGCCGGCGTGTGCTTGATGAGCTCGGCCTGAAACGCCACGTTAAAGGCCGTGGCACAGCAACCCCACAGTGCGCAGACGGCAAGCACTGTCACGAGCGACGATGCGGCCGGCCCCATGAGCAGCAGGGCCACCGGCACGCCGGAGAGCGTGATAGCCAAGAACGGGAAGCGATGCCCATCGAACAGGCGGCCAAACAGCCAGCTTCCGAGCAAACCAGAGCAGCCAAACGCCGTCAGCGTCATGGTAATGGCGCCCGCATCGACGTGCGCGACCTGCGCCAGGAAGGGCTCAATATAGCTGTAGCTTGCGTAATAGCCGGTCGCCATGAAGACCGTGACTGCGTAGAGCGCGATGAGGAGCGGGTTCTTGAGCAGCTCGGGCAGCTGTTTGACAGTAAAGCGCTCACCCGCCGGCATGGCCGGGAACACCGCTGCCTGGTAGACGACCGCGATGGCTGAGAGGCCCCCGACCACGGCAAACGTCATGCGCCAGCCCACGGCCAAGCCAATGGCGCGACCGAGCGGCAGGCCAAAGATCTGCGCGATGGACGAGCCCGTAGCGATCATGCTGATGGCGAGCGCGCCGTGGCGAGTGTCGACCAGGCGCGAGGCCATAATCGAGGCGACTGACCAGAACACGGCATGTGCGCAAGCGACCACCAGGCGCGCGCAGACCAGGATGGGATAGGTCGGCGCCACAGCGGACAGGAACTGACCGAGCGAGAACACGGCCAGCACGCCCAGCAGCATCCGCTTGAACTCAAAGCGCGAGGCGAACACCATGAGCGGCAGCGACAGCAGCATGACGCCCCAGGCATAGACCGAGATCATGATGCCCGCCTGGGCCTCGGTGAGCGAGAACGACGCGGCGATATCAGTCAAAAGGCCAATGGGCATAAACTCCGACGTGTTGAACACGAACGCACAGCAGGTGAGCCCGACGAGTGGGAGCCACTGCTTGAGCGTGATGCCGTCTTGCCTTGTCTGAGTCATATATAACGTCTCCAATCGTTTTGAGCGGAGGCGATTATATAGCAACGGCCCCGCATCCGTCAGTACAGATGCGGGGCCGAAAACAATTCGATACACAGAGGTTGCGCCGTCAATTCATAACTAAGCCAACCCCAGCAATATGCCCGCCGAATGCACGACAAACGCCACGATCCAGGCAACGGCGACCTGAAACGCGAATACGGCCACGGCATAGCGCGCGCCCAACTCGCTCTTGACAGCGCCGATAGCGGCCACGCAAGGCGGGTACAGCAGCGTAAAGACCAAGAACACGTAGGCGGTAAACGGCGAAAACATGGTTGACAATGCCGCGGGCGAGGTTGCACCCAAAAGCACCGTGAGTGTCGAGATGACACTCTCCTTGGCGATAAGTCCGGTGACGAGCGCCGTCGAGGCGCGCCAGTCGCCAAAGCCGAGCGGGGCCAACACCGGCGCGATGATGCTACCCAGACCGGCAAGCAGGCTTTGCGACTGGTCGGCGACCACATTAAAGCGGATATCGAACGTCTGCAGGAACCAGATGACCACCGTAGCGGCAAAGATAATGGTAAAGGCCTTGGTGATGAAGTCCTTGGCCTTATCCCATGCCAGCATCACCGTCGTCTTGACGCTCGGCAGGCGGTAATTGGGAAGCTCCATGATAAACGGCACCGGGTCGCCCTTAAATGCCGTGCGGTTGAGCACCAAAGCCGCAATGCAGCCGACCACGATACCGATCAGATAGAGCGAGACCATGGCGGGAACCGTCGCCTGTGGGAAAAACGCCCCGCACAGCAGACCGTAGACCGGCAACTTGGCCGAGCAGCTCATGAACGGCGTGAGCATGACCGTCATCTTGCGGTCGTGCTCGGATGGGAGCGTACGGGTCGACATGATAGCCGGCACGGTGCAGCCAAACCCGACGAGCATGGGCACAAAGCTGCGGCCCGACAGGCCAAAACGACGCAGCACCTTATCCATGACAAAGGCGACGCGCGCCATGTAGCCCGAGTCTTCCAGAATGGAGAGGAACAAGAAGAGCACGACGATAATCGGCAGGAAGGTCAGCACGCTGCCCACACCCGTAAGCACACCGTCGACAGCCAGCGAGCGCACCACGTCGTTGGTGCCGAACGCCTTGAGGCCCGCATCGGCCGAGGCGATGATGGCAGCGATGCCGTCCTCCATAAGTCCCTGCAACGCCGCGCCGATCACGCCAAACGTCAGCCAAAAAACGAGACCCATGATCACCAGGAACGCCGGGATGGCCGTGTAACGACCTGTCAGGATGCGGTCGATCTTGACGGAGCGCACGTGCTCGCGGCTCTCGTGCGGCTTGACGACGCAGCGCCCACACACGTCGCCGATGAAGCTAAAGCGCATATCGGCCAGCGCGGACAGGCGGTCGGTGCCGGCCTCGCCCTCCATCTGGGTAATGATGTGCTCGATGGCGTCGAGCTCGTTGCGATCCAGGTGAAGCGCCTCGGTCACCAGCTCGTCGCCCTCAACCAGCTTGGTCGCCGCAAAACGCACGGGAATGTGCGCCGTCGCGGCATGGTCCTCGATAAGGTTGGCAATGCCGTGAATACAGCGATGCAGTGCACCGCCGTCTGGGCCATCGGGTGCGCAGAAGTCCAGGCGGCCGGGACGCTCGCGGAAACGCGCCACATGCAGGGCATGGTCCACCAGCTCGCCGATACCCTCGTTGCGTGCGGCGCTAATGGGGACGACCGGCACGCCCAACAGACTCTCGAGCAGGTTGACGTCAATGGCGCCGCCGTTGGTCGTCACCTCGTCCATCATGTTGAGCGCGATGACCATGGGGCGGTCGAGCTCCATAAGCTGCAGCGTCAGGTACAGGTTACGCTCGATGTTGGTGGCGTCGATGATATCGATGATGGCGTCGGGGTTTTCGTCAAGGATGAATTGACGGCTAACGATCTCTTCGCCCGTGTACGGCGACAGCGAATAGATGCCAGGCAGGTCGGTAACGCCCGCCTCGGGGTGGTTGCGGATAGTGCCATCTTTGCGGTCGACCGTCACGCCGGGAAAGTTACCGACATGCTGGTTGGAGCCCGTCAGCTGGTTAAACAGCGTGGTCTTGCCGCAGTTTTGGTTACCGGCAAGGGCAAAATGCAGCGGCGCACCCTCGGGCACGGCCGTCTTTGCCGCGCGGGGCGAATACGTCCCCTCGCCGAGTGCCGGGTGCTCCGTCGTGCCGATTGCGGCGTTAGCGCGCGGACCCGTATCTGTGTCGTGAACACCCACGAGCTCAATCCGTGCGGCATCGTCCTTGCGCAGCGTCAACTCGTAGCCACGCAGGCGAATCTCGAGCGGGTCGCCCATGGGGGCGTACTTCATCATGGTGACTTCGGTGCCCGGTGTTAGGCCCATGTCCAAAATATGTTGTCGGAGTGCCTGGTCGTCCGATGCCACCGATGCGACAACGGCGTCCTTTCCAATCTCGAGCGTATCGAGCTTCACGTCCGTGTTCCTCCCCCGGCGCCCACAGGGCGTTGCATTTTGTTTACCATGACTAACCGTTTGCCATGGCTAACCAATTTTAAGCTTACATGATAGCGTGAACACACAATGACGTTCAATCAGCAGATTGGCGCAATGGGGACAGGCAGGAGAGTTCAGGGCCATAGTTTCCCGATGAGGCCTCTCGGGGAAACTACATCCCAGAATTCTGGCTCGAAACGGGATATGGTTTCCCAAACAGGCCTCTTACGGAAAATGCATCCCGGAATCCCCACTCGAAACGGGACGCACTTTCCCAGTCGAGGCCCTATGGGAAACCGTGTCCCACCTTGAAAGGCAAAACTGGGACGCAGTTTCCGGGCGGGGCATCAAAAACAAAGTTGCGGTGGAATAGTTCCTGGATGGGCTGGTTGATGCCCCAGATCGGAACTATTTCACCGCAAGTTATTGAAGGGCTGGGATGCCCGTCCTCTTACAGATGGCGCTCCAGAAAGCGGAAGGCTAGGTGAATCCAAGGGCGGACCGCCACCTGCTTGTCCTCGTTGTCGACCGCGGTGTTGGCGTTGCCGAGCGAAAGACCGTGACCGCCCTGGTCAAAGACGTGCATCTCGCAAGCGACGCCCTCCTCGGCCATGCGCTGCGCAAACGGATAGACCTGCGCGATCGGCGCCGTCTTGTCGTCGGACACGCCCCACACAAAAGTCGGCGGCATCTGGCGCGAAACATGCGTGGTGGGGCAGATGTCGGCCAGATGCTCGTCAGTTGCCTCGCCGCCCGTCACCATCGACAGGTAGTCGTTGAGCAAATCGCGCCCCGTCTTGCCGCCCGTCTTGGGCACGCGCAAGTCAATGCGCGGATCGCGCGTCTGCATGTCGCGCACATAGGCAAAGTCGAGCAATGGATAGCCCAGCACCACGGCATCGGGACGAATGTCGTCCGGACGCGCCCCGGCAAGTGCCGCGAAGGGGCCGGTCTTCCACTGTGTTGCCAGCGAGGCGCAAATCATGCCGCCCGCCGAGAATCCCACGACGCACACGCGCTTAGGATCGACATGCCACTCGTCGGCGTTGGCGCGCACCGTGGCGACCATCTTGGCAAGATCTGCCTGGGGGTGCGGAAAGCTCACGTCACCCGTAGAACTCGTGACATAGTTGAGCACAAAGGCCTGGTAACCGTGATCCAAAAACGCAAACGCCACCGGGTCCTGCTCGTGCGGAGCGATATGCGTAAACCCGCCTCCGCCGCAGATGATCACCGCGGGGCGGCGGCCATTGGGCTTGTCGGGCAGCGGCTCGGCACCCAAATACGTAAACGTCGCCGGATAATCCTCGGTCGGCTCCTCGCCCCACAGCGCATGGTTCTCGACAATCATATGTGCTCCCTTCGCGCAAATTATGCGCCCTTGTTTTTCGCCTTCAAGCGTACCCCACTTGAACCCGTGGCGCAGAAACACACCAGCAATAAGTTTCCCTCCAACTGATATATCACATAATCCCAGCTCAGAGGTATCGCTGAGCAGCGTAGAATAGGGGCGTTGACCAAGCCGCGAAACACATATGAAACGTTTCCGGCAAACCATACGCGCGATATGCGCCTATTTAAGTTGGAGGCAACTATGGGTCTGCTCGATTCGCTTAAGTCCACCTTCACCTCGACCGGCGAGGCGTCCGTTCCGCCCGCAGCAAGCTTCGCTACCCGCGAAGGCGTCATCTACGCCCCCGTCAACGGCGTGCTCGTCAACCTGGACGAGGTTCCCGACGAGACGATCGCCTCGGGCATGCTTGGCCAGGGCTATGGCATCGAGCCCATTACCGGCACCATCTATGCGCCCGCCAACGGCCGCATCGGCGCCACCACTGTCACCAACCACTCCATTGGTATGATCACCGAGGACGGCCTGCGCGTGTTCATCCATGTCGGCCTGGGCACCGTGGAAATGAACGGCAAGGGTTTTGCCCGCTTTGTCGAGATGGGCGATGTGGTCAAGGCAGGCCAGCCGCTCATCAGCTTCGACCGCGAGGCCATTAAGGCCGCTGGTCACGAGGACATCGTGACCGTCATCGTCTCCGAGCTCGATCGTCTTAAGAGCATCGACCATGTCGGCGAGTCTGGAACGCTTATCGGCGGCAACCCGCTCGTCAAGCTTGGCGACCCGCTGCTGGTAGCCAAGACCAAGTAGCCAGGCCCCGCGCCACACAGCCAAAAGGCACCTCGTCAAGCGCCCGCGACCATTTGGCCGCGGGCGCTTTTCGTTTGAAAAACCATCCCGCCAATGCCTTATCTGTATAGCCCAAATGAGACGAGCTGCTAGAATAACGAACTGTATGGATAGCTATCATTCAACCGTTATGGGAGGATACGTGAACCGCACCAAAATCGCGCAGCTCTATGCCGATGCCGAGTCGCTCGGCGGCCAAACCGTCACCGTCGCCGGCTGGGTCAAGTCCGTCCGCGACATGAAGAACTTTGGCTTTGTTACGCTCAACGACGGCAGCTGCTTCCGCGACCTGCAGGTCGTCATGAACCGCGAGGCACTCGACAACTACGACGAGATCGCCCATCAAAACGTCTCGGCCGCACTCATTTGCACCGGCACCGTCAAGCTGACCCCCGATGCGCCCCAGCCTTTCGAGCTTTCTGCCACCTCCATCGAGGTCGAGGGCACGAGCGCCCCGGATTACCCGCTGCAGAAGAAGCGCGCAACCGTCGAGTTCCTGCGCACCCAGCAGCACCTGCGTCCGCGCACCAACCTGTTCCGCGCCGTGTTCCGCATCCGCTCTGTCGCGGCTGCCGCCATCCACCGCTTCTTCCAGGAGCAGGGCTTTGTCTACGTCAACACCCCCATCATCACCACGAGTGACTGCGAGGGCGCCGGCGAGATGTTCCGCGTGACCACGCTCGACCCCAAAAATCCGCCCCTCACCGAGTCCGGCGAGGTCGACTGGAGCCAGGACTTCTTTGGCAAGCATGCAAGCCTCACCGTGTCCGGCCAGCTCAATGCCGAGAACTTTGCCATGGCCTTTGGCGACGTGTACACCTTTGGCCCCACCTTCCGTGCCGAGAACTCCAACACCACGCGCCACGCCGCCGAGTTTTGGATGATCGAGCCCGAGATGGCCTTTGCCGACCTTAACGACTACATGGACAACGCCGAGGCCATGCTCAAGTACGTCCTTAAGGACGTTATGGCCACCTGCCCCGACGAGCTCAATATGCTCAACAAGTTTGTGGACAAGGGTCTGCTCGAGCGCCTGGACCATGTCGCCAACTCCGACTTCGCCCGCGTTACCTACACCGAGGCCGTCGAGATCCTGGAGCAGGCCGTCGCCGCCGGTCACAAGTTTGACTACCCCGTGAGCTGGGGCATCGACCTGCAGACCGAGCACGAGCGCTTCCTGACCGAGGAGCACTTTAAGCGCCCGACCTTCGTAACCGACTACCCGGCCGAGATCAAGGCCTTCTACATGCGCATGAACGAGGACGGCAAGACCGTCGCCGCCGCCGACTGCCTGGTTCCCGGTATCGGCGAGATCATCGGTGGCTCCCAGCGCGAGGAGCGCCTGGATCTGCTCGAGGCCCGCATCAAGGACCTGGGTATGAATCCCGAGCAGTACAAGTACTACCTTGACCTGCGCCGCTACGGTTCCTGCAAGCACGCCGGCTACGGCCTGGGCTTCGAGCGCTTGGTCATGTATCTGACCGGCGTGGGCAACATCCGCGACGTCCTGCCGCACCCGCGCACCGTGGGCAACGCCGACTTCTAATCGTCGGACGCTAGCTCGCGTCGCCACACGCCAACGCTCATCGCACAAGCGCCTCTCGACATCGGTCGAGAGACGCTTTTTTTCAACAGCATCCGTCAAGCTTTTGGCAAGTTTTTGGTCAGTTGAGCAGGGCTGTTGAAAACTCGACCTGCCGTTTGCCGACGACCACCGACCGCCCAGAGCGCCCTGCGCCCCTGGGAAAGCCCCACGTCCTAGGCTCCATACCGTCGCCACCCAAAACGGAAAGGACGTGGGCACCATGACCGAAGCCGCTGTTGAAACCTACGACACCACGACTAGAGGCGCCGCCTCGATGGCAGCCTATCGCGCCGTTCGCATCCTGCAACTATTAAGCGAAAACACCGGCGAGGACAAGGCCATGCTTTCCGATGAGTTGATCCGGCGCCTCGCCCATCCCGACGACCCCGCCCGCATGCCCATCTCGGCGGCGCGGCGCAGCATCTACACCGCCATCTCCGCGCTTCGCCATGCCGGATACGAAATTGAGTACAAACGCGGCGTGGGCTACAAACTTCTTACCCGCCCGCTCACCGATGAAGAGATCATCCGGCTCCACGGTATGGTCATGCGCAACCGCTCCACGCCTATCGCTATCCGCAAGAGCATGGCGCAGCACTTAGTTGCCATGGCGAGCGCCGACGTTCGCGGCTACCTCGATACACCCGAACCCGCTCCAAGCGCAGGCAGCAAGGCTACCAAGGCAACACGCACGCCCATCAAGCGCATCGACACGTGCGAGCTCGTCGAGCAGGCCATCGACCACGGAACCACGGTGAGTTTTGATATTTCGAGCGTCACGACACGTGGCGAAACCGAAGCAGCACGGATGACACTCCGTCCCTTTGCCATCAGGCAGCGCGATGGCATCTCGTATCTGCTGGGAACGGTCTACGACGCCCGAGGCGCCGATGACACGTTGCGTACTGTAGAGATTGGCCGAATGAGAAACGTCAGCACGCGCCTGCTCGACGGCAAGAAGCTCTTCGCCGCCTTGGACGAAGACGACGCCTCCTCCGCCGCATAAGACCCTCCGCCGCCCATTCGACTACCCGTACCGCCCATCCGATTCTGTATTAAAAAACCCGCCAGGCTGTTGTAAAAATGGACATCAGCGCTACTATAGTTCCACTTGCACTTTGTCCCAGTGCAGTGTTTCCAGCCATTTTTATACTGGGGGTAATGATATGAAGGACATCACCATCAGCCGCAGGAGCCTTCTGGTCTCCGCCGGCCTGCTCGCGCTCGCCCCGCTCGCCGGATGCGGCGGCAACTCTGGTTCCGGCTCCGCTGCCGCCGGTTCCGACTACACCATCGGCGTTCTGCAGCTCACCGAGCACTCCGCGCTCGATGCCGCCAACGCCGGCTTCGTCAAGGCCATCAAGAAGAGCGGCCTTAAGGTCAAGATCGACCAGAAGAACGCCCAGAACGACCAGTCCACGTGTAAGTCCATTGCCGACAAGTTTGTGGGCGACAACGTCAACCTGATTTATGCCATCGCCACGCCCGCCGCGCAGGCTGCCGCCGGCGCCACGGCCGATATCCCCATCGTGGGCTGCGCCATCACCGACTACGCCGCCTCCGGCCTGGTCCAGGACAACGACAAGCCCGGCACCAACGTCACGGGCGCTTCCGACCTCACCCCGGTCGCCGAGCAGCTCGAGATGATGCAGAAGGTCCTGCCCGACGTAAAGAAGGTCGGCCTGCTCTACTGCACCGCCGAGTCCAACTCCGACGTCCAGATCAAGGCCGCCAAGAAAGAGCTCGACAAGCTGGGCCTCGAGTACACTGACTTCACCGTCTCGAGCTCCAATGAGATTCAGTCCGTCGTCGAGTCTGCCGTGGGCAAGGTCGACGCGCTGTACTCCCCCACCGACAACACCATCGCCGCGGGCGCCTCGCAGGTCGGCCAGATCTGCAAGGAAAACAAGCTTCCCTTCGTGACTGGCGAGGAGGGTATGTGCATGGCCGGCGGCCTGTTCACCCTCTCCATCAACTATGAGGACCTGGGCTACGCCGCGGGCGAGATGGCCGTTAAGATCCTGAAGGGCGAGGCCAAGCCCGAAGACATGCCGATCAAGCACCTCTCGAGCAAGGACCTGGTCGTCGTCAAGAACGACGAGATGGCCGAGGCGCTGGGCATCGACCTCTCCGCTCTGGACGCGTAATACCATACGCGGCATGCGTCTAGAGCCCGTGCTCGCGCTTTAGTCGCGTTATTCAATATCTGAGCCACAGGGGCGGGCGCTGTAGACCGGCGTCCGCCCTGCTTGTTTCAGGTAAAACAAAACGTCTGTCCGCAGCTCTTCTATGCATTGTTACCGCTATTATGGTGAATCACGTGTCCACCCTATCCTAGGAGGTATGAAGCATGCTCATTGCATTGCAGGGCGCCGTTTCGCAGGGCGTCCTCTGGGGCATTATGGTGCTTGGCGTGTTTATCACGTTCCGCCTGCTCGACATTCCCGATATGACCTGCGACGGCAGCTTTGCCCTCGGCGGCTGCGTCTGCGCTGTGCTCATCGTCAATAACAACGTCGACCCGCTGCTCGCCGTGCTGGCCGGTATGTGCGCCGGCGCCATCGCGGGCGCCGTCACGGGCATTTTGACCACCGTCTTTGAGATTCCTGCGATCCTCGCCGGAATCCTCACCCAGATCAGCCTGTGGTCCATCAACCTGCGCATCATGGGCAAGTCCAATACGCCCATTCTTGCCAAGGGCACCGTGTTCTCGGCCGTCAGCAATATGACCGGTCTGCCGCAGTCCACCGTTGCCATCATCTTGGGCATCCTGCTCGCCGTGGCTATCGTTGCCATCCTGTATTGGTTCTTTGGCACCGAGATCGGCTCGGCGCTGCGAGCCACCGGCAACAACGAGTACATGATCCGCGCTCTGGGTGTCAACACCAACTCCACCAAGATGATCGCCCTCGTGCTCTCCAACGCCCTCATCGGCCTTTCGGGCGCGCTCATCTGCCAGAGCCAAAAGTATGCCGACATTGGTATGGGCACCGGTGCCATCGTTATCGGTCTTGCCGCCATTGTTATCGGCGAGGTGCTCGGCCGTCTGCTGCCCGGCGGCCTCACGCAGTTTAGCGTCCGTCTTGCCTCCGCCGTCTTTGGCTCCGTGGTGTACTTCCTTATCCGCGCCATCGTGCTGCAGTTGGGCATGGACGCCAACGACATGAAGCTGCTCTCCGCCGTGATTGTCGCTGTTGCCCTGTGCGTGCCCGTGGTTTGGGAGCGCTATAAGCTCCGCAGCTCCTACACGAAGGGGGATGAGGCAGATGCTTAAGCTCTCGCACGTCAAGAAGACCTTTAACAAGGGCACCGTCACCGAGAAGCGCGCACTCACCGGCGTCGACCTCACCCTGAATGACGGCGACTTTGTAACCGTGATCGGCGGCAACGGCGCCGGCAAGTCCACGCTGCTCAACATGATCGCCGGCGTGTATCCGCTCGATTCGGGTGTCATCGAGCTCGACGGCACCGACATCTCGCGTCTGAGCGAGTCGCAGCGCGCCAAGTACCTGGGCCGCGTGTTCCAGGACCCCATGCGCGGCACCGCAGCCGACATGCAGATTGCCGAGAATCTAGCCCTCGCCAAGCGCCGCGGCCAGCGTCGCGGTCTTTCGTGGGGCGTCACCAAGGCCGAGAAGGACGAGTACGTTGAGCTGCTCAAGCGCTTGGACCTCGGTCTGGACACGCGCCTCAACGCCAAGGTCGGCCTGCTCTCGGGCGGCCAGCGCCAGGCACTCACCCTGCTGATGGCCACGCTCACCAAGCCGCGCCTGCTGCTGCTCGACGAGCACACAGCGGCCCTCGACCCCAAGACGGCATCGAAGGTGCTCAACCTGACCGAGGAGATCGTCGACGAGAACCACCTGACTACGCTCATGGTCACGCACAACATGAACGACGCCATCCGTCTGGGCAACCGCCTAATCATGATGCACGAGGGTCACGTGATCTACGACGTGGCAGGCGACGAAAAGAAGTCACTCACCGTGGCCGACCTGCTGCAGAAGTTCGAGGAGGTCTCGGGCGGCGAGCTCGCCAACGACCGCATGCTGCTGAGCTAAAACCCGCCAAAAAGGGACAGGTTTATTTTGCTGAGCTAACGACCTAGAAAACCACCACAAAGGGGACAGGCACCTTTGTGGTGGTTTTTGTTAAGGACTAAGGAAACTGCCATGAGAAGACTCCTCCCCCGCCTTGCGTTAGCCACTGCGTTGTTTGCCGGCGCGCTCGCCGGCGCCCCAGCTTACGCCACCGCGGCCACCCCATCTCAAGTTATCGGCCCGTCCGAATTTGATCGGACGGGCTTCTTGGTGGGTATCATGGTTGGACGATCATTAGGAGGTTTTCCCTACATGGAATTGTTTGAGCCGATTCTTCATTTCTTTGAGCAACGGTGGGTCCACAACATCATCTGGGCCGTCATCTTGGCGATAGGCACCGCCGTCGCCGCCAAGGTCGTATCCAAGACCCTGAACCATCTGCTTAACCGAGACGATAACCCGCTTCCGGCATCGAGTATCTTCATCAACATCGCGCGCGCCGTCATCTGGATGATTGGCGGCAGCTTTATCCTCGACAACTGCTTTGGCATTAACGCAAACGCGCTCGTCGCCGCTCTTGGCGTCGGCGGCATCGCCATCTCGCTCGGCTTTCAGGACACGCTGTCAAACCTTATTGGCGGCATGCAGGTTACGTTTATGGGCATCATCAAGCCCGGCGACAATATCGAGGTCGGCGGCGTATCCGGCGTGGTCCAAGACATCACTTGGCGCCATACAACGATTGAGGATGCCTGTGGGCAGACCATCATCGTCCCCAACTCCAACATCTCCAAGAACACGCTCGTGCACCTCATGCCCTTTGGGCGCGTTGCCGTGCCCGTCGCGGTCAAGGACACGTCCAAGTGGGCTTCACTGGACGCACTGGCAGACGAGCTGACCAGCGCCACCAAAGCCGCCGTGCTTCCCATCTCGGGCTTTGACAAGGAGCCCTACGTACTCTTTAGCGAAATCGGCGACTTTGGCATCAAAGGAAAGATCATCTTTATCGTCAGCGACGACAGCACTACTTTCACGGCAGCCGACGCCTGCATCCGCGCCATCGCCCCCATCATCGCCTAACCCGCCAAAAAGGGACAGGCACCTTTGTGGTGGTTTTCATTCGTGGTACCATGGTTTATGTAGTTGTTTAAACGACTAAGGGAGCAACATCATGGAAGAGGCCTATCGTCAAGCACGCAAGCGCGGCGAGCAAGGACGTCGACGCGCCATTAGCCAAAGCGAGCATCCATACCTTACGGACCTCGACAGTTTGATTGCTCAGCTCCCCTTAGGTCAGCGAGTGAGTGTCGGCCTGCGGGATATTCCGATCGAAATGGTCGTCGGCACTGTCACCAAGGGCCGTCAGTCCGCCTTTTCATGCAACTTTATGCCCCTGCTGCCGTTTAACACCGAGTTCGCCCGCAAGTGGTCCAACCTCTACGACATCCAGGTAACCGAGGGCTATCGCGACCCCATCATCGTCACCGAGTTCATGCATCGGTTCTATGTCCAGGAAGGCAATAAACGCGTCAGTGTCCTCAAATTCTTGGACGCTCCAACGGTTTCGGCCAGGGTCACCCGTCTCTACCCCGGCACATGGGATTCCGTCGAAAGCCGCCTGTACGGTGAATTCTGCGCGTTTTGGCGCGTCTGCCCCCTATACGAGATCGAGTTCTCGCGTGAGGGAAGCTACGAGACGCTCGCCAAGATGCTCGGTCAGAATCTTATCGAAAAATGGCCGCAGAAAAAGGTCGACTACCTGCGCCACACCTTCCTGCTCTTTAAGCGCGCCTACCTTCGCGCAGGCGGCGACCACCTGGACATTACGCCCGCCGACGCCATGCTCGTGTACCTCAATGTGTACAACCAGGACCGCCTGCTGGATACGCCAACGGATATCGTCGTAAACCGCCTGTGCAAGATTTGGCGCGAGCTGGTCATTGCCGGCAAAAATGACGAGGACAAGGTCGATCTTGTTGAAGCGCCGAGCGTCGACGAGGAGGAGTCGCCCGCCAAGTCCACCTCCGGCGTGCTCAACTTCTTTATGGGCAAGACCGTCTATTCGGCGACCAACCCCCTGCGCATCGCCTTTATCCATGAGTTCCCCTGTGCGACGTCGAGCTGGGACAGCCTGCACGACCAAGGGCGTCAGTATCTCGATGAGCACTTTGGCGGTATCGTGCGCACCGAGGCGTTCGAGGACTGTCACGATCCGGATGTGTTCTACGCCGCCGTGGAAACGGCTGTCAAACATGGGGCAAACGTCATCTTCTCGACCTCGCACCGCCTGATGGAATACACGCTCAGGGCTGCCGTTGAGTATCCCCAGGTTCGGTTCCTCAACTGCTCTATCGGCCTTCCCCATCAAAGCGTCCGTTCGTACTTTGGCAAGATGTACGAGGCCAAGTTCCTCCTGGGCGCCCTTGCCGCCAGCATGGCGGACAACCACCGCATCGGCTACCACGCGTCGGTCTTCGCCTCGGGCGCGCTCAGCGAGATCAACGCCTTTGCGATTGGCGCCTCGCTGCTCGACCCCCGTGCGCAAATTATCCTGACTTGGGGCGATGTGCCCGCCGGAGGCCTTGCCGAGGCCATGTGCCGCGAAGGTGTAAGCGTCATGACCGGCGCCGACATGTCAAAGTCGCTCGAAGACCCCACGGCCTACGGACTTCACCGCCTGGTCGATGGCAAGGTTACCGGCATCGCCATGCCGGTATGGAACTGGGGCCGTTACTACGAGCTCATCGTTCGCAGCCTTCTGCACGGCACGTGGGACGAGACCAGCGATGACAACCAAGTGCGCGCCGTCAACTACTGGTACGGCATGAGCTCTGGCGTTATCGACATCCGTTACGCTCCGGGCCTACCCTACCAGACGCGCAAACTCGTGCAGTTGCTCCGTAACGGCATTGTTGAGG
The DNA here is from genome assembly GCA_046976245.1 of Collinsella sp. GTDB lineage: Bacteria > Actinomycetota > Coriobacteriia > Coriobacteriales > Coriobacteriaceae > Collinsella. The sequence goes on from JBKWEB010000001.1 coordinate 261,235, forward strand.
GATCCATCAACCCCTTTGGCGGCGAGCTCCACAGCCAGAACGGCGTGGTACAGATCGAAGGCTTCCCTCCGCTGCCGAGCACGCAGATTGTCGAGATGAATTGGCTGGCGGATAACGTGGTAGGCACCATTCCGCAGCTCGACGATGAGCCGAAAGTCCCTGCCCTATGAAAATCCTTGCCATAGCCGATACCGAAGAACGATGCCTTTGGGAGTGCTTTCGCAAGGAACGCTTTGAGGGCGTCGACCTGATTTTGTCCGCCGGCGATCTGGACCCGGACTATCTTGAGTTTTTGGTTACGGTCATCAACAAACCGCTCATCTACGTGCGTGGCAATCACGATGACCGCTACGCACGTCATGCACCGGGCGGATGTATCTGCGTAGAAGACAGCGTGTACACGTACCGAGGGATTCGCATTGCGGGCCTTGGCGGGTCCATGCGTTATCGCGACGGCGCCAACATGTACACCGAACGCGAGATGTCCAAGCGCATGCGTAAGCTGTCGCGTAAGGTTAGGATGGTCGGCGGGTGCGACATTCTGCTTACCCATGCACCCGCCGCCGGTATGGGTGATCTGGACGATCTGCCGCATCGAGGGTTTGAGTGCTTTAACACGGCGCTTGAATCCTGGGGGGCCGACTACATGGTGCATGGGCATGTACACCAAAGCTACGGTTACGATTTTCAGCGCGAGCGGCAGCATGTGTGTGGAACGACGATCATCAACGCCTGCGGCTATACGCAGTTTGAGCTCGACCAGACGCGCTACCCCATCCGTGGCTGGCAGGCAGCCTGGCTCAATTCGCAAACCATGCGCCGCGAGCTCAAACGCCACGATGCCATCGAGTCCTCAACAGCCAGAACACCCTGGTAACCACCACAAAGGGGACACCGTCCCCTTTGTGGTGGTTTTGACGCGATAGCAAGAAACCCGGTCCTGCACAAGACAGAACCGGGTTTCTTTAGCAATGCTTGCTTTGCTCAGGCAGTAACTAGCAGTTACTCAGCCAGGAAGTCACGCTGGACAGCGGGATCGACCTTGACGCCAGGGCCCATGGTGGAAGACACGGAGATGGACTTGACGTACTTGCCCTTAGCAGAAGAGGGCTTGACGCGCAGGATCTCGGTGTACAGGGCAGCGTAGTTCTCGACGAGCTGCTGCTCAGAGAAGGACTTCTTGCCCAGGGGCACGTGGCAGATGCCGTAGCGGTCGGCGCGGTACTCAACGCGGCCAGCCTTGAGCTCGGAGACCATCTTGGCGACGTCCATGGTCACGGTGCCGAGCTTGGGGTTCGGCATGAGGCCACGGGGACCAAGGATCTTACCGATGCGGCCAACCTTGGCCATCATGTTCGGCGTAGCGATAGCGGCGTCGAAGTTGATCTCGCCCTTCTGGATCTGGGCGACGAGCTCGTCGGAACCGATGATGTCGGCGCCGGCAGCCTCGGCCTCGCGGGCCTTCTCACCCTCGGCGAAGACGGCAACACGAACGGTCTTGCCGGTGCCGTGGGGCAGAGAGATGGAACCACGAATGTTCTGGTCAGCCTTACGAGTATCGATGCCCAGACGGAAGTGGGCCTCGACGGTCTCGTCGAACTTGGCGGTGTCGAGCTCCTTGATGAGCTTGGCAGCCTGAAGGGGGGTGTAGAGCGTAGCGCGGTCGATCTTCTCGGCAGCGGCGTTATAGCTCTTACCATGCTTAGCCATGTGCATTACCTCCTGTGGTTAAACGGGCTTATGCCCTCCCACATCGTATCGTGTGCCCTATTGCACACATATAACGGGCGCCCCGGTCGGAGCACCCGTCATTACCTAAAGAAATCGCTACTCAGCGATGGTGACGCCCATGGAACGGGCGGTACCGGCGATGATCTTCTTGGCGGCGTCAATGTCGTTGGCATTGAGGTCCGGCATCTTGATCTCGGCGATCTTGGTGAGCTGCTCCTGGGAGAGCTGACCAACCTTGTCGGCCTGGGGCTTAGCAGAACCAGACTTGAGGTTCAGCTCCTTCTTGATGAGGTGAGCCGCCGGCGGGGTCTTGGTGATGAAGGAGAAGGACTTATCCTCGTAGACAGAGATCTCAACGGGGATGATGTCGCCCTTCTTGTCCTGCGTCTCGGCGTTAAAGGCCTGGCAGAACTGCATGATGTTCACGCCAGCAGCGCCCAGGGCGGGGCCGACGGGAGGAGCGGGGTTAGCGGCACCAGCAGGAATCTGGAGCTTAATGACGTTGGCAACCTTCTTCTCAGCCATGGTCATTCCTTTCGAATCACGAGTGTGAAGTACTTGCTATATCGTAAGCACGCACGTGTTAGAAGCACTCCTGAGATGAGCAGTCACAGAAGAAGCACGCTCGCGCGAACGGACGAAAACTTAAGCGATGACAGCGACCTGGTTAAAGTCGAGCTCGACCGGCGTCTCGCGGCCAAAGATCATCAGCGTGACCTTGAGCTTGCCAGCCTCGGTGTTAACCTCGGAGACCTTGCCATCAAAGTCGGTAAGCGGGCCATCGGTGACGCGGACGGACGTGCCGACCTGAATATCAACCGAGGTGCGCTTGGGCGAATCGCCCTTACCGGGACGACGAGTCATCTTGTTGTACTCGTCGCGGGAAAGCGGAGCGGGCTTGCCGTTGCCGCCTAGGAAACCGGTGACGCCGGGCGTGTTACGAACGCACGTCCAAGCATCGTCATCCATCTCCATGCGGACCAGGACATAACCCGGGAAGATCTTGGAATCCTTGGTCTCGCGCTTGCCACCCTCTTTAATCTCGGTGACGCGCTCCATAGGAATCTCGATATCAAAGATACGGTCCTGCATGCCCATAGTCTCGATGCGATGCTCGAGATCGGACTTAACGCGGTTCTCGTATCCAGAGTAAGTGTGAACGACGTACCAACGCTTAGACATGGTTTAGCCCCTCAATCCAGAGAACAGAGCAAGAGCCTCGCCAAAGCCAGCATCGAGCAGAGCGATGACGACGCCGACGACGATCAGAGAAGCGCAAACGACGACCGAGTAGTTCACGAGCTCCTTCTTATCGGGCCACGTGACACGCTTCATCTCGGACTTGACCGAAGCGAAATACTTCTTGGTGCGGGCGAAGAAACCAGGCTTCTCGTTCTTCTTGGACTTCGCAGCCTTCTCGTTCTTCTTGGCAACGGCCTTCTTGGCCTCAACCTTGGAGTTGGCGGCAGCGTTGTTGGCAGTCGCCTGCTGCTGAGCCTTCTTCTTGTTCTTCTTGTTGGCCATTTGGGTTACCTCCGCGCAATGCGCTTATACATGAGTAAACCGTAAGCCCCCAAGTGGGAGCTTACGGAATAATGACTGGCACGCCAGGAAGGACTCGAACCCTCAACACTCGGTTTTGGAGACCGATGCTCTACCAATTGAACTACTGGCGTATGTGACTAGAGACTAGCGAGTCTCTTTGTGCAGCGTGTGGTGACGGCACCAGGGGCAATACTTCTTGATCTCCATACGATCAGGCATGGTCGACTTGTTCTTGGTGGTCGTATAGTTGCGGCGCTTGCACTCAGTGCACGCAAGAGTAACTAGAGTACGCATGTATCCTGAACCTTTCATTTCCGCCCCGTACGGGCACGAGTTGGTACTTTATCAGCTCTATATAAGTGCTGTCAATGAAAACCTCGAATCAATTGGTTCTCGGTGGATCCATTCATATTTGGAACACATCAATGAAGCCAACGAGAGCTAATCGACGGTGCGCCCAGGACCATTGTCGATCCTCTCGACACCAGCAACGGCTCAATATCCATTGCAGAAAAGAACCCGGCACCCATATAAGTGCCGGGTTCTCTAAGTCAGCTATATCAAAGAGCTAATTTACTCAATGATCGTGGAGACGATGCCCGAACCGACGGTGTGGCCACCCTCGCGGATAGCGAAGCGCAGGCCCTCCTCCATGGCGATCGGGTGGATGAGGTCGCCCTCGATGGTGATGTGGTCACCAGGCATAGCCATCTCGGTGCCCTCGGGGAGCTTGACCGTACCGGTAACGTCGGTGGTACGGAAGTAGAACTGAGGACGATAACCATCGAAGAACGGGGTGTGACGGCCGCCCTCCTCCTTGGTCAGAACGTAGATCTCACCGGTGAACTTGGTGTGCGGGGTAACCGAACCGGGCTTGCAGAGAACCTGGCCGCGCTCGATGTCCTCGCGCTTGATGCCGCGGAGCAGCAGACCGACGTTGTCGCCAGCCTCGCAGAAGTCCATGGACTTACGGAACATCTCGATACCGGTAACAACGGTGTTCTGGGTATCCTTGATGCCGACAATCTCGACGGGCTCGTTGAGCTTGAGCTCACCGCGCTCGACACGGCCGGTAGCAACGGTACCACGGCCGGAGATGGTCATAACGTCCTCAACGGCCATCAGGAACGGGAGGTCGTTGTTACGAGCAGGCGTCGGGATGTACTCGTCGACAGCGTTCATGAGCTCGCGAATGGCGTCCATCCACTTGGCGTCGCCCTCGAGAGCGCCCAGAGCGGAACCACGGATGACGGGGATGTCGTCGCCGGGGAAATCGTACTCGGAGAGGAGCTCACGGGTCTCCATCTCGACGAGGTCGATGAGCTCGTCATCGTCGACCATGTCGCACTTGTTCAGGAAGACGACGATGTAGGGAACGCCGACCTGACGGGCGAGCAGGATGTGCTCGCGGGTCTGAGCCATGGGGCCGTCGGTAGCGGCGATGACCAGGATAGCGCCGTCCATCTGAGCAGCACCGGAGATCATGTTCTTGACGTAGTCAGCGTGGCCCGGGCAGTCAACGTGAGCGTAGTGACGGGCAGCAGTCTCGTACTCGACGTGGGAGACGGAGATCGTAATGCCGCGCTCGCGCTCCTCGGGAGCCTTGTCGATGTTCTCGAACGCAGTGAAGTCAGCCTTGCAGCCCTCGGTCTCGGAGAGAACCTTGGTGATGGCAGCGGTCAGCGTGGTCTTGCCGTGGTCGACGTGACCAATGGTGCCGATGTTAACATGCGGCTTAGTGCGCTCAAACTTCTCTTTGGCCATAAAGCCCTCCTCTAAACAGGTCGTCCCCGGACGGGACTTTGCCTTTATACCATAGTGGCCTCTCAACATACTATTGAGAAGCCACCGTGTTACCTATGGTAGCGGTGACTGGATTCGAACCAGTGACGCCACGGGTATGAACCGTGTGCTCTAACCAACTGAGCTACACCGCCGGATGGAGCCTGCAACCAGACTTGAACTGGTGACCTCTTCGTTACCAACGAAGTGCTCTACCGACTGAGCTATACAGGCACTTGACGGGTGGGAGCTATAGGATTCGAACCTATGTAGGCAGAGCCAACGGGTTTACAGCCCGTCCCCATTAACCACTCGGGCAAACTCCCAATCGTTCAAGTATCCGCAGGTTCTTTGGTCTTTTGGACCGCCGCCCCCGCGAACGAAGAAGATAATACGATGCAACCTTGGGGGCTGTCAACGAAAACCTCTAGATACACGGCCCCGGGCGTATCTATATACCTTTGACCTGCTGTTTTGTTGAGTTGGGATATGAGGGACGGTGGTTTTGGATACTGAGGTGACGTTTCCCAAGGTAACACTTTGGTGTAGTAGAGTACACCTTCAGGATCGAGCTTCGATAACAGCCTATTTGCACCTATATATAGGTCGAGATCGGAGCTTCCCCGGTGCAATCAAGTAGACCAGGGGCCTCACCGTTTTCATCTCAATCTGTAACAGTAAGAGGGTTATTCCTCCTCTATCTGTTACAGATTGAGATATTACGCAGAGACCCCAGCTCACGTCTCATTCTGTAACAGTAAGAACGGTTTTTCGCCCCTTCGTGTTACAGATCGAGATGTTATCGACCATCCCTTGGCATTGTCTCGATCTGTAACTATAAGGAGGGTTTTCAGCCCGCCCGTGTTGCAGATCGAGACAAACCTGAAGCCTGGTGGAAGTCAAACTCGCTGACATGTCAACATAAATAGAAACGGGCCCTGTCCCATATAGAGACAGAGCCCGAAACTTTCATGGAGCCAGTGACAGGAATCGAACCCGCAACCCACTGATTACAAATCAGTTGCGCTACCGTTGCGCCACACTGGCACACTTGGCGCTTTCACGCGAAGCCAGTTAAGAATAAAGGAATTGCGGACGGGGCGCAACAGGCCGCACGGCGTTATACAAATATGCAAAATCCAGCAACAACGCATACCAGGCCCGTTCATTTCTGTCAGTGCGCCCTCAATCTTAAAACCATTCGCCAGAACGAATAGTTTTAATTACAATTGCTATATATAAAACTATTCGTTCTGGCGAAGGGTTTCGCGATGCTTACTACCAAAGAAGCCGCCGAGCTGCTCGGCATCACTCCGCGCAGGGTGCAGGAGCTCATAAAAAACGGAGCACTTGAGGCCCGCAAGGCTTCTGGTGTATGGCTCATCGACAAAGACAGCGTCGACACGCGACTCCGCTCTGTGACCAAAACGGGGGGACGTCCCCGCCGCGGCCACGGTAAGAGCGAGATCGCGTTCACCCTCATGAACCGCACGTACGAAGTCGCTCAGCTGGTCTACAGCACATCGCGAAAAGACTTTACCCACATCGGTGCCGACATCGATTACGCCCACGCCCCTATTGGAGTATTTGGCCCTAATAGCCCCATATCGCTAGACTCCTTCCGCATCTGGTGGCGCGGCCGCGGTATCCCGCTCGCACGCATTGGGCTAGCCTCCCTGCTTGCAGAAGCCGCAGTCGATGTTCCCGATGAACTCGTCCAGCGAAATCTCGGCCTCTCCTTATCCGACCAGTATTGGATTAGGCCCCAAGACTCCGGTCTCGCGTGGAAAGATATCAATTTCTTCAATAATGCTTTTGATGACGTCTCGCTAACCATTGCACCCTTCGCCCCAGAGGGCAAGGCAGCTGCTGCCAAGCCCGACAACACCTCGGACGGCAATCTTCAAAAGTACTGGACATGCGAGGGTGACCGTCGAATCCTCCACAAGGCAGGTGCGCATCTAAACCAGGAACCCTATAACGAGATGGTGGCGACCGCACTCCACCGTCGCATCCTAAACGCCTGCGATTATGTGCCTTACTCGCTCGAAGGCGCGGGTACTTCCGCCTTGAGCACATGCAATGTCTTCTTAACTGACGAAGAAGAATATGTCCCTGCGTTCTATGTAAACCAGCATGCAAATGCAGACGAGCGACTAACCGATTACGAACGGTATGTAGCAAACTGCGAAGAGCTTGGAGCGACAGATATAAAAGACGCCCTTGACCGCATGATCGTGTGCGACGACATCATCGCCAACTATGACCGCCATTGGCGTAACTTTGGCCTTGTGCGAAACGTAAACACGCTAGCCTGCAGACCAGCCCCCATCTTCGATTCGGGCTCATCACTCTGGTGCAACATATCACTAGAAGAGCTTAGGGCGGGAGAGCACAGTTTTACCAGCGCACAATTTCATTCAAGCCCCGCCAAACAAATGTTGCTCGTCGAGGACATGGGCTGGTTTGACGGCGACAAACTCGAAGGCTTCGTTGACGAGGCAATCGAGATTCTGTCCAGAAACGACGCGCTCACGGCAAGGCTGCCATATCTAAAAGAGGCGCTTACATGGCGCCTCAAAAGAATGATCGACATCGCTGAATGGAGTTAGCGAGACAGCGTCGCGCCGTCAGCTCCCCTACCGTCCGCGCAGGGCCTTGAGCTTGGCCAGGGCATCGGGGCTCAGGCGGCTGCCCAGGGTCATCTTGATCTGCGGAGCTTCCTCTGCCTCGTGAACGTCGTTATCGATCTGTTTGATCTCGTCCACCAGCATACGGCTCGAGATGCGCGTAACGCCCTTGCCCATGACGACGGCCTGGATCGTGCCGTCACTCGATACCACGGAGCACGCGCGGCCTTCCTCACGTGCCTCGATACAGAGCTTCTGCACCACGGTATCGGCAGAGACGCCCGTCGGCGAAAACTCGATGCGCACGCCACGGGCCGGCAGATTGGGGCGCTCGCTGGAGATATTGCCCGCGCCGTCAAACACGATTACGGCCTCGTAGCGGCCTTGGGCAAACGCGGCAACGTCGTTGATGAGGGCAGTGCGCGCCATATCGTGAACGTCGCTGGAATACGGATCGTCGGAATGGTCGTACACGAGCTTTTCGTAGCGCGGCGTGCAGTGAATCACGTTGTAACCGTCGACCACCAGCAGCTCGGGCTTGTTGGAGTGCACCGTCGAGACTGGGTCGGCGATAGCCTGCGCAAACGCATTGCCGCCCACGCCATAGGTCGCAGCCGAAACAATCGGCTTGGCCGAGCCCTCGCCAAAGCGCTTGGCCTTGGACTTGGCGCGGTTCTTCTTGGACATGCGCTACTCCTCCCCCATGAGCTCGCCGGCATTGCGGCGCAGCCACTCAAAGCACAGCGCCGTTGTCGCCTGGGCAACATTGAGGCTCTCGGTCATGCCGCGCTGGGGAAGCTTGGTCAAAAAGTCGCATTTCTCAAGCACCAGGCGCGAGATGCCGTCGCCCTCGGAGCCCATGACGAGCGCCACGCGGCCCTCGAAGGGAGCATCCCAGCAGCTGCCCTCGGCGTGCTCGGAGGCACCGCCCACCCAAAAGCCAGCGGCCTTGAGGTCATCGAGCGCACGGGCGATATTGGGAACCTGTGCGATAGGCAGGTGCATGACAGCACCGGCAGAAGTCTTGTAGCTGCCAACGGTCACGCCGGCGGCGCGCTTGTTGGCAATGATGACGCCCGCCGCGCCCACGACCTCGGCAGAGCGCACAATGGCACCAAAGTTACCGTCGTCGGTCACATGATCGAGCACGACGACGAGCGCCGGTCCGTCACCCGCGCGGCCGAGGATGTCGGCGACGTCGGCATAGGGGAAGTTGCCAACCTCGAGCGCAATACCCTGGTGAGCGCCATGGCTCGACAGCGCATCGAGCTGCGCGCGCGGCACATACTTAATGCGGACGCCCGCGGCATTGAGGTCATCGATCAGGCGCGACAAGGCGGCATCGCGCTCCCCGCCCTCGGCAATGAGCGCACACTTGATGGGAAAACCAGTGCGTAGCGCCTCGGCGGCAGCACGGCGACCTTCGATAAACTCGCCCTTGGGAGCCTGAACGTTGTCGCGGTTGCGATCTCGCTGCGGACGTGCAGCCTGGGCTTGGGAGCGCTCGCGCTGGCCCTTGGGAGCGGCAGCGCGGTCGTTGCGGCGAATCGGACGCGAGCCAGAAGCAGCCTGCTTGCCTCCACGCGGTGCACGCTTGCGATTGTCGGCCATAAAACGGCCTCCTTAAAAAGATAACGAACAAGAATCGACCGTCCGAGCCACGGCACCTTGCCTTTCAATCGTCGGGCATGACCACCAGGTCTATGCCCTCCTCTTTCAAGGCAATCTGCCGCACCTCGAACGGTCGACAAATACTAGAGACTCTTAATACGAGTGCCGGCGGCGGTATCCTCGATCGTCAGCCCGAGGTCCTTGAGCTGGTCGCGGATGGCGTCGGCCAGATCCCAGTTCTTGGCGGCACGGGCCTCGGCGCGGGCCTCGAGAATCTTGGCAGCGGCCTCGTCCACATCGTCGCCCGTGTAGGCGACCAGGCCGGCGGCAACGCCCAGCAGGCCCAGCGGCAGCTCGACCTTGGGCTCGGGAAGCTCAACACCAAAGGTGTCGAGTAGCTCGGCCAGCGTGTCGGCGGCGGCAAGCGCGGCGGCCTTGTCGGCTGCGTCGCCCGCCTGCTCCAAGTACTGGTTGCACTCGGTCACGAAGCCAAAGACGGCACCCATGGCACCGGCGGTGTTAAAGTCGTCGTCCATGCACTCCTTAAAGGCGGCACGGGTCTCGGCGGCCTTGGCGGCAAATGCCTCGGCAGCAGCCTCATCGGCAGCGGCCGTCGCGTGGTTCGCGGCCCAGCGCAGGTTCTCGACCGTGCCGGCAATGCGCGTGAGCGAGTTCTCGGCACCCTCCAGGCGCTCCCAGGAAAAGTCGAGCGGCGAGCGATAGCTCGTCTGCAGCATCAGTAGGCGCAGGGCGGCAGCGGAGTGCTGCTCGAGCACCTCGGCCAGCGTAAAGAAGTTGCCGAGCGACTTGGACATCTTCTCGCCGTCGACCAGCAGCATGCCCGTGTGCATCCAAGTGTTAGAGAAACCCTGGTGCCAAGCGCAGGTGGCCTGGGCGCACTCGTTCTCGTGATGCGGGAAGGCAAGGTCGGAGCCGCCGCCGTGGATATCGATCGGGGTGCCCAGGTAGCGGTGCACCATGGCGGCGCACTCGGTGTGCCAACCGGGACGGCCCTCGCCCCAGGGGCTCGGCCAGCTAGGCTCGCCGGGCTTGGCGGCCTTCCACAGGGCAAAGTCGAGCGGGTCGTTCTTGTCCTCGTTTTCTTCGATGCGCGCGCCCACCATAAGGTCGTCGATGTTACGGCCCGAGACCTGGCCATAGTTGGGATCGCTGCGCACGGCAAAGTACACGTCGCCGTTATCGGCGGCGTAGGCATGGCCCTGCTCGATAAGCGTCTTGATCATAGCGATCATGGGGCCGATCTCCCTGGTGGCGCGGGGACGCACATCGGGATCGAGCACGTTGGCGGCACGCATGACGCCGATGAACTTGTCGGAGAACTCCGTCGCGACCTCGGCGGCCGTGCGGCCCTGCTCATTGGCGCGCTTGATGATCTTGTCGTCGACATCGGTGAGGTTCTGAGCAAACGTGACCTCGTAGCCACTCGCGATGAGCCAGCGGCGAATCACGTCAAAGCTGATGAACGTGCGGGCGTTACCGATGTGAATGTTGTCGTAGACCGTGGGGCCGCACACGTACATGCGGACCTTGCCGGACTCGATGGGCTGGAACTCTTCCTTTTTATGGGTAGCGCTGTTGTAGATACGCATTCGTTACTCCTTAACGGTTTTCTGTAGCAGGCAGACGGCCCAGGCGCCAATTCCCTCGCCCTGACCTTCCCAACCGAGCTTTTCGGTCGTGGTGGCGGCGACACCCACGTTTTCGACGTCGACGCCCAGGGCATGGGCGAGATTCGCACGCATGGCATCGCGGTGCGGGGTGATCTTGGGCTGCTGGCAGGCAATGGTGCAGTCGGCGTCGATAAACTCAAAGCCCAGCTCACGCGCATAGTCCATCACACGGGCAAGCAGCACCATCGAGTCGGCACCCTCATAGGCGGGGTCGGTATCGGGAAATAGCTTGCCGATGTCTCCTCCGCGGCAGGCGCCCAAAATGGCGTCGGCCAGGGCGTGCGCGAGCACATCAGCATCCGAGTGGCCCAGCAGGCCGCGCTCGTAGGGAATGTCGACCCCGCCGATGATACATCGACGCCCCTCCACCAGACGGTGGACGTCGTAGCCGTGGCCAATGCGCAGGTTACTGAACATGGGGAAGGTCCTCTCCCTCGGCCATGCGGCCGAGCAGAATCGCGGTTACGGGGCGCAGGTCCTCGGGCACCGTCACCTTAAGGTTATCGCGCGGGCTCTGGACGCAGCGAACGCGTCCGCCCATGCGCTCAACCAGCGACGAATCGTCGGTACCGATAAAGCCCTCGGCAATAGCGGCGGCGTGGGCACGCTTCATGGCGTCGACGCTAAAGATCTGCGGCGTCTGCGCAGCCCAATAGAGCTCGCGCGGCGGCGTCTCGACAATATTGTCACCGTCAACGATCTTGAGCGTGTCGATCGCGGGCTGTCCGCAGACGACACCGTCGAGCGAGCGGTCACCCACAAGCACGTCGATAGCATGGTCGATGGCCTCGGTCGTGATGAGCGGACGGGCGCCGTCGTGGATGGCGACGTATTCAAAGCCCGCCGGCACCGCATGCACGCCGGCACGGGTGGAATCCTGGCGGGTATCGCCGGCATCGGCAAAGCTGATGGGCGTGTCGTAATCAAACGGGCTGATGGCTAGGCGGCGCATCTCGGCACGACGCTCGGCAGGACACACCACCACGATGTGTCCGACCTTTTCGCTACGGTCGAACGCGCGAATGGACCAGCTCATGAGCGGACGACCCGCCACGTTGACGAGCTGCTTGCCGCCGGGGTTGCCAAAGCGCTGGCCGCTGCCACCGGCAACGACCACGGCGCATACGGGCGCCATTATGCGTTCCCCTGTTTGGTGCCCTTCATGCGGTACAGCGAGTCCGCAAGAATGGCAGGGTTGTTAACGCCAAAGTCACCCAGGCGCTCGGGGTCCTCGCTGATGTCGTCCATGAGCTCCTGAAGCGAGCCGTACTCGTCGACGATCTTCTCGGCCACGCCGTCGCGCACGACGGACACGCGCGAAAGCGTGCGCAGGCCCAGCGGCGTCATGACGGAGTCCTCATCCAGATCGTCGTAGCCCAGAACAGCCGCAACGTGCTGCGGATCGGACAGGTCCTTAGGTGTCATGCGGGCGAGCTCGGCGCGGATCTTCTCGGCGTTAGCCTCGGAGGAATCGCTCGCGTAGTCACGGATCATCAGGTCGTACTCGGTATCCATACTGGAGCCGGCGAGCTGCTCGAGCTGCATCTGCACGAGCTTGCCCTGGTTGCCCAGCTTGACGATGCAATCCTTAAGCTCGGTCTTTGCCTGCTGCATGATCTCGAAACTCGAGAAGATGCCGGTGATGTCGGCGAGCGTAACGTAGTCGTCCAGCTCGAGGGCCGTCAGGCGCAGCAAGGAGCGATCGAGCGACTGGCGGGTGGTCTGGAGCGTGGCGACGAGCTGGTTGACCGAACTCATGATGGTGGTGACGGGCTGGATCTCGTAGCTCTTGCCGTGGACGTACACGTTGACGACGGCACGACGGGCCGAGACCGAGATCACGATGGCGTCGGTGAGCACCGACATGCGGGCGGCGGTACGGTGACGCATGCCCGTCTCGCTCGTGGCGAGCGAGGGATCGGGGTTAAGGTGGAAGTTGGCGCGCAGGATCTGGGTGAGGTCACCGTCGATGACGATGGCGCCGTCCATCTTGGAAAGCTCGAACAGGCGGTTCGAGGTGAACGAAATGTTGAGCGGGAAGCCGTCGTTACCGGCAGCGAGCACGTTTTCGGTGTCGCCGACGCAGATAAGGGCGCCCAGGTGACCGGCGATGATCATGTCGAGGGCGGTGCGGATCGGCTGGCCAGGTGCCGTCAGGCGAATGGCCTGCTCCATACGCTTTTGCAGCTCGTTCTTATCCAAGGCATCGCTCCCATCGCATACGCTCCATAAACGTCAATAAGTTTCTCACGGTTTGCCCCTGTGACGCCCGCAAAATCCGATGCTTACAGAATGAGCGAACACAGCTGAGGGCCCCGTTCCAAAATAGACTGGTCTTGTGGTAGCATCGGGATTCACATAAATGAGGGAGTAGTCGCGTGACCGGTTTCGCCTCCGGTAGCGCGGCAAGTCAACATACTGGCCGAAACGGTCTGGCTTGCCTTAATGAACGAGACTCGTGGCTGTGCGCGCAACGCGTACGCCACGGGTCTTTTTTGTTGCTCCCCCACTAGAGGTACACGCGGGTTCGCCCGCAGGGAGGGAGCCAAACCATGGGACTCGCCGAGCTCGTATTGCTCGCCATCGGCCTTTCGATGGACGCCTTTGCCGTATCCATCTGCAAGGGCCTTGGCATGAAAAAAATCAACCTTAAGGTCGCCGTGGTGCTCGGCCTATTCTTTGGCGGTTTTCAGGCCGGTATGCCCGTGATCGGCTGGGCTCTTGGCAGCCAGTTCTTGGGCATCATCGGACCCATCGACCATTGGATTGCCTTTATTCTGCTCGCCTTCATCGGCGGCAAAATGCTGTGGGAGGCCTTTACTGAGGACGAGAACGAAGGCGACGGCAAGGATGCCGAAAAGATCGACCTGGGCGAATATCTAATCCTTGCCATCGCCACCTCGATTGACGCGCTTGCCGTGGGCATCTCGTTTGCCGCGCTCTCGGTCGATATCGTTCCCGCCGTGTCGCTCATTGGCATCACGACCTTTGTCTTCTCCGTTGCCGGCGTAGCGATCGGCCACACCTTTGGCGCGCGCTACGAAAAGCCCGCCACCATCGTGGGTGGCGTCGTGCTCGTCCTCATCGGCCTCAAGATTTTGCTGGAGCATCTGGGGATTTTGGCGCTGTAAAACACCCTTCAAAACTAAACGTCCGGATGAGGCCTCATGCAGAGTTTTGCATGAGGCCTTTTCATGCAGACTTTTGCATGTCATACTATGATGCAAAAGTCTGCACGTTAGGAGATCGCCGTGGATACCCTTCCCATCACCACACCGCGCCAAGCTGGCATCTACGTGCGCCAGGCACGCGAGGCTCAGGGTCTCACCCGTGCCGCCCTCGCTAATAAGGCCGGTGTTTCGGAGCGCCTGCTCGCATCGCTCGAGCTGGGAGACGCCACCGGCATTCGGCTCGACAAGCTGCTGGCTGTCTTTAACGCACTCGGCATAGGACTCTTTGTTCAGAGCGATAACGACTCCATCACATCGCCCGCCAAACAGCCAGCGACGGAAGCGAGCCTCCGTATCGCGAACTCAAATGCCCTGTCAAAGCCGAGCGCAGGCAGGCGGCTACTTCGACAAGGAACGCCATCTTCCTACGGTGCCTTGCTGGCCCAAATTGCAGCCGAGCAAGGCATTTCCGGCACTTCAGACCTCTCCTTTGGCTGCAAGGTTGTGAAATAAATGGCAGCGATGGAACTTACAACCCTCGTTTGTGGCAAAATCGCCGGCACACTCCGGCAAGACGAGCAAGGGCTCTGCAGCTTTGTGTACGCCCCAACCTACTGTGGAGCACCGCTATCGCTAACAATGCCGCTTTCCAATCGCACGTATGGCCACAACATCGTCCGCCCGTTCCTGTTTGGCCTTTTGCCCGACAGCCAAGAGCAGCGTCGCGCTATTGCCGCTGAGTATGACGTTGCATCCAACAACCCCGTCACTCTCTTGTGTCATATCGGTCTTGACTGCGCGGGCGCCGTTCAGTTTTGTCAAACCGATCAATTAGACGCCGCCCGCGACAGGGTCTCGGCATACCGCCCGCTTACCAATTCTCAAATCGCCCATAAACTCAAAGCAATTCGCGACGACGAAAGAGCGACATGGATGGGCTCCAACGAAAGCTGGTCCCTGGGCGGCAACCAAGGCAAATTTGCGCTAGCGTGGCATGATGGCCAATGGTGCGAATGTCTAGGGTCATCCCCCACTACTCATATCTTCAAAAATGGTGTCGTAGGGTTTAAGCATCAAGCCTTAAACGAATTCGTCTGCATGAAAACAGCTCAGCGTGTTGGCATTCCAACTGCCAACGTCTCCTATTGCACCTTCGAAGACGAAGACGCACTCGTCGTTGAACGCTACGACAGAACGGTCGATGCCAGGGGAAACATCGAAAGGCTGCATCAGGAGGACTTTTGCCAGGCGCTCGGTGTATTGCCAAGCCAGAAATACACCGCCGATGGAGGACCAACAACGCGAGACATTCAAGAACGGCTGATTAGCACGGTCCCCCACCACATGAATCTTGTGCTCTTTACTTATATGTTGTTCTATAACGCCATTATCGGAGCACCCGATGCGCACGCTAAAAATTACTCGCTCATCCTAGGCAAAGGCACAAACGCGGCGCTCGCACCCATGTACGATGTTGCGTCGGGTCTGGCGTATGAGCGCATGCGTCGAAAAGCGCGCCTTGCCATGAGCGTTGGCGGCGAGAATCGCGTGGGACGCATCGGGCCTAACGCCATCCGCCGCTATCACGGTATGGGCGACCCCGCGTTGGAAGCGGCACTCGTCGATGCCGGGCTAACCGAGAAGTTTTGCTTTGCGACCATGATGGACCTCGCCTACGAGGTGCCCATTTGCATGGAAGAGGTCATGGACGAATACGCCGATCTGCCTGGCATGACGGACCTGCGCGAGCACATGCTTGGCCCCGTCCGCGAAAACTGCCAGCGCGCTCTCGAGCTTATCAGGGCAGAAATGGACTAGACGCCCGCAATTTCCCATTTCTCAAACAAAAGAGAGGGGGCACCCGTCGCAAAAGACCGGGTGCCCCCTCTCGTAATGTCATTTGCAATCCAACAGCATAGGTTTTGGATCGCCGTTAGCGTGTCCTTTACGCAGCAAGGCGCTTGAGGACGTCGATAAGCAGCTCGTAGAAGCGCTCGGCAGAAGCGAGCTCCATGCTCTCGTCCGGGGTGTGGACATCGGAGAGCGTCGGGCCCACGGCGATGGCGTCCAGGCCGTGCAGGGCCTCGGCAAACAGGCCGCACTCAAGGCCGGCGTGAATGGACTCGATGCGCAGCTCGGAGCCAAAGAGCTCGCGATAGCTCTCGACAAAGACGTCGCGGACCGGCGAATGCTCGGCATAGCTCCAGCCGGGATACTCAAACTCAAACTTGGCGTCGAAGCCCAAGACATCGGCCAGCGTCTGCAGGCGGTCCTTGAACTCGTTCTGCAGCGAGGTGATCGAGGAGCGCGGGGACAGCATGATCTTGACCTCGTCGTCAGAAGTGGCAACCACACCGATGTTGGAGGAAACCTCGACGGAGCCGTCGGTGGCGACGTTGCGGCGAATCACGCCGTTAGGGGCAAGACGCAGGGCGCGGATGAGGGCAAGCGCGGACTTCTCGTCCATGGCCTCGACCTCGGCGTCGTCGGCAATCTCGACGGTGCAGGTAAAGCCGGGGTCGAAGACCTCGAGCTCGGCAGTGACGTCGGCGATGATGCCCTTTGCGATCTGGGCCGCAGCCTCGGCGGCAGCGTGATCGGCATAGACCAGAACGGCCTTGCACTCACGGTTGATGGCGTTGTCCTTGGTGCCGCCGTTGAAGCTGACAATGGCGGGCTCACCGGCGACCATCAGGCGGTCGATGATGCGGGCCATGATGAGGTTTCCGTTGCCGCGCTCCAGGTTGATATCACTGCCGGAGTGGCCGCCCAACAGACCGGAAATGTCGAGCGTGAGGGTGCTACCGGTCTTGTGCTCGCGCACGATGGGGCAGGTGTAGGTAACGACGACGCCGCCGGCGCAGCTGACGGTGGCAACGCCCTCCTCCTCGGAGTCGAGGTTGATCATGGTGCGGGCGCTGATCTGGGACTTGTCGAGCGTCTCGGCGCCAACCAGGCCGGTCTCCTCGTCGGTGGTGAACACGCACTCGAGGGCCGGATGGGCAATCGAATCGTCGTTGAGCACAGTAAGCATAAGCGCGACGGCGATACCATTGTCGGCGCCCAGGGTGGTGCCGTTGGCGGTAAGGACGCCGTCCTTGACGACCAGGTCGATACCATCGGTCGTAAAGTCGTGCTCAACGGAGCCCAACTTGTCGCACACCATATCGATGTGGCCCTGCAGCATCACGGTCGGGGCATTCTCGGCGCCGGCAGATGCGGGCTTGCGAATGATGACGTTGTAGACCTCGTCCTGATACACATCGAGACCGCGCTCCTTGGCAAACGCGACCAGGAAATCGCTGATGCCCTTCTCGTTGCCAGACCCACGGGGGATCGCGCTGACCTCCTCAAAGAAATGGAACAGCTGGGCGGGCTCGTAGCCGGTAATCTTGTAGTCCATGGTGCCTCCTTGGCGCAACTGGTTAGACAGTAAGACATGCGACTTGTATATTCCCAGACTTTGCGTGCATAAACCAGTCGAAAACGCCGAGCGCCCTCGCATCATCGGCTAACGGTGGACCGTATAGCGTAACGGTCACAACTTCCGCAGCTCTACAAATCGAGGCGCCCTTTCCGGAGCGCCTCGATTGCGCGTATCAAATTGTCGCCACGCCCTACAGCGCGCCGGAACCGGCTTGCATCATGCCGCCGGGGCCCGAGGTCACGCCGCCGCTCACGGGCGCGACGTTGCCGGTGTGCGGAGCCGCCGGGGCGGTCTCGCCACCGAGCGTGTCCGCCGGACGCGGTGCCGGAATCTCGCCCGTGCCGTGACTAAAGACAAACTTGCCGTCGGCCACATCGCACAGAACGGTATCGCCCTCGCCCCACTCACCGGCCAGCAGTTCCTCGGACAGCGGGTCCTCAATGAGCTTTTGGATGGCACGGCGCAGCGGACGCGCGCCATTGGTGAGGTCGGTGCCCTCGGCCACAATCTTGTCGTAGGCCGCATCGGTGAGCTTGATGTTCATGCCGTTGGCAATCAGGCGCTGGCGCAGATCGTCCACCAGCAGGTGCGCAATCTTGGTCAGGTTCTCGCCCGAGAGCTTCTGGAACACCACGATGTCGTCGATACGGTTGAGCAGCTCGGGGCGGAACAGGCGCTTGAGCTCGCCCATCGCGCGGCCGCGGATCTCACTCGAGGTGAGGCCCTGCTCGCCGGTGGTGCCAAAGCCAACGCTCGCATCCTGCGCGATCTCGCGGGCGCCCACGTTTGACGTCATGATGATCACCGTATTGCGGAAGTCGACCGTCTTGCCCTGGCTATCGGTCAGACGGCCCTCCTCCAACACCTGCAGCAGGATATTGAAGATGTCGGGGTGCGCCTTCTCGATCTCGTCGAACAGCACGACCGAGTACGGGTGACGGCGAACAGCCTTGGTGAGCTGGCCGCCCTCGTCGTGGCCCACATAGCCCGGGGGGCTACCGATGAGCTTGGAGACCTCGAACTCACTGCCAAACTCCGACATATCGAAGCTGATGAGCGCGTCCTTGCTGCCAAAGAGATACTCGGCGAGCGTCTTGGCGAGCTCGGTCTTGCCTGTGCCGGTGGGACCAAGGAAGATAAAGCTGCCACCGGGACGACGCGGGTCCTTGAGCGGCGAGCGGCTGCGGCGCACGGCCTTGGCGACGGCCTCGACTGCCTCATCCTGGCCGATGATGCGCGTCTTGAGCACGCTTTCGGTCTGCAGCAGGCGCCGGCTCTCGCTCTCGGTGAGCGAGGAAACCGGCACGCCCGAGGTCACGGACACGATGTCGGCAATCTGGGAGACATCGATGGTGAGCGGGCTGGCGTCGAGCTCGGCCGTCCAGGCAGCCTTGGCCTCGGCGAGCTCAATCTCGGCAGCCTTTTGCTGCTCGGTGATCTCGGCGGCCTTGTTCATGTCGTCGCTCTCGGTGGCCTCCTGCGCGGCGGCCTTAAGCTCCTCCACGCGATGCTCGGCCTCGCGCACCGGCTCGGGCGCGCGGTTGGCGGCGATGCGGGCGCGGGCGCCGGCCTCGTCAATGAGGTCGATGGCCTTATCGGGCAGGAAGCGATCCTGGATGTAGCGGTTGGAAAGGTTCGCGGCAGCCTCGATAGCACCCTGCGTATAGCGCACATGGTGATGCTCCTCGTAGCGCGGCTTGAGCGCGGTCAGGATCTTGACCGTGTCCTCGACGCTCGGCTCCTCGACATCGATGGTCTGGAAGCGACGCTCGAAAGCCGGGTCCTTGGTGAGGTACTTGCGGAATTCCTCGGCCGTGGTGGCGCCGATAATCTGGAAGGCGCCGCGCGCGAGCACGGGCTTGAGCATGGAGCTCGCGTCGATGGAGCCCTCGGCAGAACCGGCACCGATGATGGTGTGCATCTCGTCGATAAACAGGATGACGTCGTCGGCTTCGGTGGCCTCTTGGATCACGTTCTTGAGGCGCTCCTCAAACTCGCCGCGATACTTGGCGCCCGCCACGAGGCCCGGCAGGTCGAGCGTCCAGATATTCTGGTTCATGAGGTTCTCGGGCACGTTGCCGGCTGCAATCTGCTGAGCCAGGCCCTCGACGATGGCCGTCTTGCCCACGCCGGGGTCGCCCAGAATGAGCGGGTTGTTCTTGGTGCGGCGCGAAAGAATTTCCATCATACGCTGGACTTCCTTTTCGCGACCAATTACAGGGTCGAGCTCGCCGTCGCGCGCCTTCTGCGTGAGGTTAGTCGCGAACTGCTTAAGCGTATCGGTGCCACTCCCCTTTTGCTGAGAGGCATCCGAGCCGCTAAAGAACGGCAGGCCCGCACCGGGACGACCAGCACCGGCGCCGGCGAGCGGACGCTTCTTGTCCTGGTCCTTGGCGGTGAGTTTCTCGATAGCCTTTTTGATAGAGGCGGACGACACACCCAGGCGCATGAGGATGTCCATGGCCATGCCGTTGCCCTCTTCGACGATGCCGATCAGCAAGTGCTCGGTCGACACGTAGGTCTGGTTATTCTCACGCGCCACGCGGAATGAACGCTCCATAACGCTAATGACGAGCGGCGTAAAGGCGAGCTTGGCCGCCTCGGTCTCCTCACTGGGCTCGGGAACCGTGGTCTGGACCTCTTTGAGAGTATCCATGATGTCATCGTAGGAGATGTCGAGCGAACGCAGTGCCTCGGCGGCAATGCCCTCGTCCTCCTTGGCAAGCGCGAGCAGCAGGTGCTCGGTGCCCACCTTATTTGAATGAAGATCAAGCGCCTCTTGCTTGGCCATGGACATGACCTTACGCGCGCGATCGGTAAATCTATCTAACATGCTCGTTTCCTTACATGAGTTCATCGAAATCAAAACGCCCGCCCGTCGGCGGCGCTTTTGTCTCTTTACCCACAGGTTGTCTATGTTAACAGCTGGAGGAATATCTATAAACCCGGCTCACATGAATGCAGGTTATGACCGCATCGCGGGACTCACCGCGCGATGCGCGACAGGCGCCCCGCAAGAGAAACCCTAGGCGTCTTTCACCACGTCGGGACTCGTCGCACGCGATGCGCGATAGGCATCGGCCTCCTTGGAGACGCGTCCGAGCAGCTCGGATGTATCGACGCCCTCGACTTGCGCGACCGTTTCCACCGTCTGCATGGCGACCGCCCTCAGGTACGCGCACGCGCTGTCCCCCAGCTGCTCGAGGTCTATCTCCTCGCCGCCCTCCCGGACAAAGCCGACCGCCATCACAAAGCCCATGATGCCCGAGACCAGAAAGCCCACCGCAAAGCTCGAATCTGCCTTGAGCTCTTCTCCGTCGGGGTGGACGATCTCTCTCACGCGGTCGATGATGATCGTATGGATGCCCTGCACGACCTGCTCGGCGGCACCCGCCCTCATGGTGATGACGATGCGCCGCAGCAGGCAGCGGACGTCGCGCCGGTCGAACGCCGAAAGGTCGCCCTCGCTCGAAAAATGCCAGAGGGCATCGGTGATGAGCTCGTTATCCTGCAGCAGCTGGGCTATGGCGATGGCGACGAGTTCATCGAAATCGTGAAAATAGTAGTAAAACGTTCCGCGATTGCACTGGGCGGCGCGGGTCACCTCGCCAACCGACAGCTCGAAGATGCTGTTGTTCTCGATGAGCTCCCAAAACGCCTCGATGATACGGGTGCGTGCATCGGGCGCATCGGCGTCCTTACGCGGTCTCGCCATGCGCCTCACCGCACCCCTGCGCCTTGGCGTTCATGATGAGCATCTGAAGACGGTTCTCCACGTTGGCGAAGCTCACGTCGGGATCGTAGTCGAGCGGCAGGAACTGCGCCGTGGGATACTGCTCCTTGAGCGCATGGATGAGCCCGCGCCCCACGACATGGTTGGGCAGACACCCGAACGGCTGCAGGATCACGAAGTTGCGGCAGCCGCGCTTGGCGTGCTCGAGGATCTCCGCCGGAATCAGCACGCCCTCGCCCGCATCGAACGTATGGTGCAGGATCTTATCGCTCGCGCGCACGAGCTCGGGCATGCGCGTCGGCGGCTCGTAGAGCGGGCTCGCCGCGCCCAGGCGGTCGCAACGGTCGTGCGCGAGCTCGAACAGGTTGTCCGCCGTGGCGTACCAGGCCTTTTCGGGCAGCGACAGGTCGACGTGGAACTCGCGCGACTGCGCATGCTTGTAGAAATAGGTCTTGCGGATCACGTCGGTCATGCGCGCCTCGATGACCTCGAGCCCGTTGTCCTCGAGGTAGCGCTCGATCTCGTGGTTGGCGCCGAGATGGAAATTGAGCAGGTACTCGCCCACGATGAGAACGGTCGGATGCGGGTTCGAGCGGTCGTACGGAACGGCGTCCATGATCGCAAGCGCGCGTTTGAAGCCCGTCGCCTGGCCTCTCAGCCCGGAGCGCTCCATGCCCTCGATAACCTCATCGAGCGCGCGGTCGAACGCAGCGTCCGCCGCGCCCTTCTCGAGCTCGTAGGGACGGATGCGCCTAAGCATGGCCTCGAGGGCATCGATCATGGGAAGACCGTAGGCGATCTGGATGCTCGGGCCAAGGCCGAGCTTGAAGCCCGGATGCGCATTGTGGGCATCGACGTCGTCGTTGGTGAGCACCGGGACATAGTCGTATCCCGCGTCGTCGAGCGCGCGGCGCAGCAGGGGCATGTAGTGCGTCAGGCGGCAGTCGCCGATATACTTGCCAGTCACCACGGCGACGTCGTGCGGGTCGTACTTACCGCTCTCGAGTGCCGCGAGCGCCTCGCCGATCACGATTTGCGCGGGGAAGCAGATGTCGTTGTGCACATAGCGTTTGCCCAGGCGGATGGCATCCTCGCGCCCGATGTCAAGGGCCTCGGCGCGCACGCCCTGATTGCGCATCGCCGCGGTCATGAGCCTGCAGAACGCATGGGAGGTGTTGGGGACCAGCGCGATCTTGTCGTGCCGGTCGCGCTTGGTGTACTTGACCTTATACGGGTCGTCGAGCGGATGGACCGCGTGCACCCGGGCGCCCTCGGCACGCTCCTCCGCGCGACGACGGTTGACCGACTCGATAAACGAACGCACGCGAATGCCCATGGGACCGGCGACGTCGCTCTCATCGAGCTTGATCATCATCGGAACCTTGGAGCCCATCTCGCCCATCATGCGCGCGATCTCGTCGGTGAGATACGCATCGTGGCCGCAGCCGAAGCTGCCCATCTGCACGAGCTCGAGCTCGGGCGTCGATGCGACGATGACCGCGCACGACAGCATGCGCGCATGGTAGTTGTTCACGATGTCGATGCGGCTGTTGGAAAGATCGACGTTGCAGACCCCCGGCACCGCATCGGGCGTCAGCACGGGGATGCCGCGCTCAGAGAAGAGCTTGGGCAGCCCGTGGTTGACCAGCGGGTCGTTGTGGTACGGGCGCGAAGCGATCACCACCGCGTAGCCGCCGTCCTCGCGCACGTTCTCGAGCACCTGCCTGCCGCGCAGCTGCAGCTGGTTCTCAAACGTCTGCTGCGCGCGGTCCGCCTGCTCGGTCGCCTTGGCAACCAGGTCGGCATCGATATCGAAGGTCTCCTTGCACCACGCCTTGAGCTGGCGGTTTCGGTCGCCCTCGTCGTACCAGTGGAACAGCGGCGTATCGAACGGAACGCCGAAACGCTCCTCCGGGTTATCGGAATTGCGCATCACGTAGGGGTATCCCTTTACGACGGCGCACATCCACTCGCTGGTAGAGGCGGTGTTTTCGGTGGGCACCGTCGTGATGATGGGCATGAAGATGCGGTCGACGCCGGCGTCGACGAGATTGCGGATGTGCCCGTGGACGAGCTTGGCCGGGAAGCACACGGTGTCGGATGTGACGTGCGCCAGACCGCGCTCGTACATCGCCTTGGTGCTGCGTCCCGAGACGCGCACCTTAAAGCCGAGCGTGCTGAAGAACGTCGACCAGAACGGCATGGTGTCCCAGAACTCGAGCACACGGGGAATGCCGATCGTGACATCGCGCCCCCCGCTGACGGGAACCGTGGGGTACGACTCGAACAGCAGCTTCTCGCGGTCGACAAAGAGATTGGGGGCAGCCGCGGTCCGGTCGCGCCCCGTGCCGGGTGCCTGTGCCTCGCAAGCACCCTGCGGACGCAGCTCCTCCGCCGCGGGAACCTCGCGCACGAGCTCATCCCATGAGATGGCGCCGCCGCGCGGGCAGCGATTGCCCGTGACGTAAAGCGAGCCGTCGCCAAATGCCACGACCGCGCGCTGGCAGCGGTTGTTGCACCGACGGCAGGTAACGCCGCCGAACTCGCGATGCTCGAAGCGCTCCACGGCATCGAGCCCGATAAACGACGTGCCGGCGTCGCCCTTGCGGCATTCCTCGCGCGCGAGCAGGGCGATACCGATAGCGCCCATCAGCCCCGGGTGGGGCGCACGCGTGACGGGTTTGCCCAGATACTGCTCGAATGCGCGCAGCACCGCGTCGTTTCGGAACGTGCCGCCCTGGACGACGACTTTGTCGCCCAGACGGTTGAGATTTGAAACGCGAATGACCTTGGTGAACACGTTCTCGATAATCGAACGGCAGAGACCGGCCATGATGTCGCCCGGACCCTTACCGCGCCGCTGCTCGGAAACGACGCTGCTGTTCATGAACACCGTGCAGCGGCTGCCGAGAACGGCGGGGGCTTTGGACGAAAATGCCTCGGTCGCGATATCCTCAACGGCTATTCCGAGGTTTTTGGCAAAACCCTCGAGGAACGAGCCGCAGCCCGCAGAGCACGCCTCGTTGACGACGATATCGGTCAGCACGCCGTGGTTGAGCCAGATGGCCTTCATATCCTGTCCGCCGATGTCGAGCACGAAGGTCGCATCGGGAACGCATGCGCACGCGGCGCGGGCGTGCGCGACCGTCTCGACCGTATGGTAGTCGGCGTGGAACGCGCGCGCGAAAAGCTCCTCGCCGTATCCCGTGGTGCCCACGGCATCGATCGCAAGCGTGACTCCCGCTGTCTCCCAGCGGTTCTTCAAGCTGACAAGACCCTGTTGGGCGACGTCGAGCGGTCTGCCGTTATTAGACGCGTAGAACGAATCGACAAGCTCACCCGCCTCATCGACCAGGGCGAACTTGGTCGTCGTGCTCCCCGAATCGATACCGAGCGCCACCCGCACCGTCTCTCCGGGCGCATACGCATCCGGAGCCGTTGCCGGCGTCTCTTTGCCATGGCGTGCCGTAAAATCCGCCTGCTCGGCAGGTGTGGCAAAAAAGGGCTGGGCAAGACGTCCCTCCCCGCTTGCGGGCGCGACCGTCTCGAGCTTATCCAGCCGGACAAAAGCGTCGGGAAGGTCGATCGGTTGGGACGATGCGAACATGTCGGTCAGCGACAGGGCGGCACCGCGCGCGACCATGATCTGCGGATCGCGCGGGACGATAACCTGATCGTCCGATAGATTCAGTTGCTCCCGGAACACGCGGACCAGTGTGGGGTTGTAGGCGAGCGTACCGCCCTCGAAGATTACCGGCGGCTCGATGTCGATACCCTGGGCCAGACCGCCGATCGTTTGGCGGGCGACCGCGTGAAGCGCCGAAAGCGCCAGGTCGGTGGTAGGAATGCCCTCGTTGAGCAGCGGCTGGATATCGGTCTTTGCGTACACGCCGCAGCGGCCCGAGACCTCGTGGACGGTCGTTCCCCGGCTTGCGAGCTGCTCGAACTCGCCCGATTCGGTGCCGACCCCCATGAGCTTTGCCATCTCGTCGATAAATGCACCGGTACCGCCTGCGCACGAGCCGTTCATGCGCATGTCGGCAACCTCGATGTCTCCCTTATCGTTGGTGCGGAAGAAGATCATCTTGGCGTCTTGGCCGCCCAGCTCGATGGCGCAGCGCGTCTGCGGATAGAACCTGCTGATCGCGAGCGCGTTGGCGACCACCTCCTGAACGTACGAGGTGCCCAGCGCGGTCGCGATATCGCGCGCACCCGAGCCGGTCACCGCAACGCGCAGTGACTCATGGGGAAAGCGCTCGGCGAGCTCGCCGAGCATGGCGCGCACGCTCGCTGTCTGACACGCCCCGTGGCGGCGATATCCCCACCACGCCTCGGTCATATCCTCGTGCATCGCGTAAACTTTGGTCGTCGTCGACCCTACGTCCAGTCCTACTAGCAACGCCATAATGCTCCGTCTCTCGCATTTTTCCCGCTAGAGATATACCACTCTACGTAATACAACAGACTGTTGTATTTAAACTCCGTATAAAAAGCGGCTGCCGAAACGCTTCAGCAGCCGCCGAATGCACCAACAGATTGTTCTGCGCGCTAGCACGTCGGGCAACGGAGCAGCACGGGCCCTCCGGTCATGCGCACCGCTCACGCCCGCGATGTCGCCGAGAGAGCTATCCACGCTTTGGGCTCCAACCAAGCAAGTCGCCCGCGCTCAGCAGATCCCTAAGCGAGCTACTCGCACTCAGGAGCCATAGCCTGCTCCAAGAGCTCGGCATGCTCCTCCTCGAAAACCGTCCCCACAGGGAAGGCGCGACGGAAGACGAAGCGGGAAATCGGACCGGCTACCAAAAGGTTCCACGGCAGCGCCATCACAAAATTATGCGGGATGTTGATCATCCAGATCGCGGGCACGGAATACAGGTTCGCAAGGATGCCGCCGGGCATGTGCGTCAGACCCTCACAGGCACCGTACAGCGACATGATGATGACCATGGGAACGACCATGCAGGAGCTGACGGCAAGCGTCATGGCAAGCGGCGAACTCTTGCCCGGCGTGACCAGGAATTTAAAGGCGAAACCCTTGGCAAGGGGGCTGGCAACAAACCAGTCGCAGCACATGGCAAAAATGTAGGCAACGGGGAAGCCGAGCCACGCGGCGGCAACAACCTCGCCGTTGATGGCCCCATGCTGCAGGGCAACGTTGTAGATGCTCATCCAGAGCACCATGCAAAAGCACATGATAAAGGTGAACAGCAGGCTCTCTCGTTTGTTGATAGGCATAAAGGGCATTGTCCTTTCTGTGTTACGCCGCGGCACCACGCAACAAAAACGGGCGGGCAAGATGGAGCTGTTGGGACTTCATCTCGCCCGCCCGTGGTACGTGCGTCTGCGACTACTTATGTGGTGGAACTACCCTAACACGAACGGCGCGCGCTTCGTAAGCGTTGAGTTTATGGAGATGCAGGGCACCAATAATCCCCCCCCGACCCCATAAGTTGCGGTGGAATACGGACTGTTTTGACCCTTTAAGCAGCAATTCAGTCCCTATTTCACCGCAACTCATTGGGGGTGCAAAGTAACCTGTCCCCTTTGCACCAATTAGCTGGTGTGGCGCCAGCGAGGGTCGGTGAGTGTACGTGCCACACCCAGACCAACGGGCAAAAACGCCACGATGAGCACTGCACGCACAAACCAACCGAGCATATTGACTGTGTCGAAGGTGCACATGTAATACATCGAGCGATACAGATACAAACCCGGCACCATAATGACAATCGAAGGCACCGTGAGAGCGATACGCGGGTAGGTGAGCTTGACTTCGGCCAAGCTTGCCAGCAGACCCGATACCAGCGCGCCGATAAACGCTGCCGCCTCGGGAGGCATTCCCGTGCTGAGGCCCAGGAAGGGAATCATCGTCGGCGCATCGACGAGCGTAAGGCGCAGGGTATTGGAAACGGCGCCGATCAACCCAGCTGCCGCGGCCATCTTTACCGGGCTGTTGAACATCACCGAGAAGCCGAATACGCCAACGAAGCTCATCACCACGCGCAGGAGCGTAAGGGCAAGCGGCGAAAGGCCCAGTGGGGCAAAGTCGTCCGGCGCCAGGCCAACACACTCGGCAACCATCCAACCTACGAGGGTCGCCATCACAATAATCGATACGGCATATGAAAGGCGCTCGATACCGCTTCGCATGTCGAGCTTAGCGATGTCGAGGCCTGCCGTAATGAGCGGAAAGCCGGGAATCACAAAGAGCATGGCGCCGATATAGCCTTCTTGGTGCGACATTGCCCCCGGTATGACCTGGCCAAGGCCGAGCAATGCCAGCAGATACGAAACGCAAGCGAGCGCAACACCGGTCGTCAGCGCGCTGAACTGACCAAGGCCTTGCTTGAGAATATGGGAGCGAGCAAAGTTACCGACACCAGCGCCTACGAATGCACAGGCCATCTCGATAGGGCCGCCGCCGAGCAAAAAGACGAAGGCGCCGCAAGCACAGGCTGCCGCAAGGCCCTGTTGCCAGGGAGAGTAATCGGGCTTTGAGCTCTCAACGGTCCTGAGCATCTCGTGATACTCGTGTACCGTGAAGCGACGACCATAGGTCTCGATTTCCTTGAGGAAACTCTCCATCATCCAAATGCGATGGGTATTGACTCCCGTTGTGGGCAGGCTGACAACCTCGTTAAAGCAGTGGCCATCTTCGATGCA
The DNA here is from genome assembly GCA_046976245.1 of Collinsella sp. GTDB lineage: Bacteria > Actinomycetota > Coriobacteriia > Coriobacteriales > Coriobacteriaceae > Collinsella. The sequence goes on from JBKWEB010000001.1 coordinate 289,218, forward strand.
AGTGCACTCAAACGACAGAAGACTTAAGTCAACGTGGATGGTGACGCCGAGCACGTCAGCAACACGATTCATGGTATCGCGTACACGCCAGGCACCCGTTCCGCTCGCGAGCATAAGCATGCCGGTGCGGCAGATGATGGATGACTTATCGGTGAGCGGCGCATCGACGGCAAGTTCATCGCCTGCCGTCACGATCTGATGCCAGTCAGTTTTCATATGGAGCGCGCCGGCACGAACGCCGTGGTGCATGGGGGCTCTCGAAAGCAGCGAGTCAAGGCGCGAAGGCTGTGGGGGCTCCACTGATTCACCCTCAACCTCATCAGCCTCTTCATCGACCAGATCAAAGGAATCAAGCGGCGCTGGCTCGCGACGGTCGATCAGCTCCTCGTCCTCATCATCAAAGTAATTGAACTGATCGAGCATGTCCTCTTCGATTGCACGCTCGCTCGCGTCGTCCATATAGACGCTCCCTTCCTGCCGACTAACCCCCATCCTAGGCAGCAACGGCTAAAGGAAACATAAAAGAGACGACTGTCATGCGAGCCATGTGGGCAATATCCGTTGGGTAGTCGTTTAAGAACGTCCCCAATGACTACATCGATGTTCTAAGTGTCAACCAAGTCAACGCCGCAGATAGAGGACGGACAGCGAGCGACGTCCAGAGCGAACAAGTTGGCATGAAAAAGGCAAGGCATAGACCTTCTGGTCATGCCTTGCCTTTTGAATGACAAATTGTCGCTCTGGGCGGCGCGCAGCGTCGAGCGGTTACGGCGTTTGGTAAAACGCCGTAACCCCCTAGTACATCTTTGCGCCGGCGGGGATGGAGGCGTCGAGCTGGATCAGGTTGAGGCGCTCCTCACCATCCTCCTCGTGGATGGCACTGATGAGCATGCCGCAGCTGGGGATGCCCATCATCTTGCGCGGAGGCAGGTTGGTGATGGCGAGCAAGGTCTTGCCGACCAGGTCCTCGGGCTCGTAATAAGCGTGAATACCGGAGAGGATGGTACGGTCGGTGCCGGTGCCGTCGTCGAGCGTAAAGTTCAGCAGCTTCTTGGACTTCTTGACGGCCTCGCATGCCTTGACCTTCACGGCGCGGAAGTCGCTCTTGGAGAAGGTATCGAAGTCGACGAACTCCTCGAACAGCGGCTCAACGGCGATCTTGGAGTAATCGAGCGTGGGCTTAAGCGACTTAACGAACGGGCTCGCGGCGTTGCCGGCCTCGGCAGCCTTGGCGGCAGCGGCACCGGACTGGAAACCCTTCTCGGGCTTCATGTGCGGGAACAGCAGCACGTCGCGGATAGAAGCCTGGTTGGTAAGCAGCATGACCACGCGGTCGATACCAATGCCAATGCCGCCCGCGGGAGGCATACCGTACTCGAGGGCGCGCACGTAGTCCTCGTCATACTCCATGGCCTCATCGTCGCCGCCGGCCTTCTCGGCCATCTGGGCAGCAAAGCGCTCAGCCTGGTCAACCGGGTCGTTGAGCTCGGAGAATGCGTTGGCGTACTCGTGGCCGGCGATGACCAGCTCAAAGCGGTGAGTCAAACGCGGGTCGTCCTCAAAGCGCTTGGCAAGCGGGCTGACCTCGATGGGGTAATCGCACACGAAGGTCGGGTTGACGATGGTGTCCTCGCCCAGCTCATCGTAAATCTCGGCGATGATCTTGCCAGCAGTCCACTCGGGCTTGATCTCCAGGCCCTTCTCGCGCGCGGCGGCAGCAAGCTCCTCGACCGGCGTGTCGATGGTGACCTGCTTGCCGAGCACGTCGGAGACGATGTCGGTCATGGGACGGCTGGCCCACTCACCAGAAAGGTCGATGGTCTGGCCCTGGTACTCGATGACCTCGGGGTTGCCGATGGCCTTGTTAGCCGCCTTAATGACGCCCTGGGCGAGCGCCTTCATGCCCTCGAGGTCGGAGAAGGCACGGTAGGCCTCCATCGTGGTGAACTCGGGGTTGTGGGTAAGGTCCATGCCCTCGTTACGGAAGATGCGGCCGATCTCGAACACGCGCTCAAAACCACCGACGATGCAGCGTTTGAGGTGCAGCTCGGTGGCAATACGCAGGTAGCACTCCTGATCGAGCGCGTTGAAGTGGGTAATGAACGGCTTGGCCGTGGCACCACCCTGGATGGTCTGCAGGATGGGGGTCTCGACCTCCATGTAGCCGTCGGACTCCATAAAGCGACGGAAGGTGGAGAGAATCTGCGAGCGCTTGCGGAAGGTCTCGCGAACGTCGTCGTTGGCGATCAGGTCGACATAGCGCTGACGATAGCGAGTCTCCTTGTCGGAGAGACCGTGGAACTTCTCGGGCAGCGGACGAACGGCCTTGGAAAGCAGGGTCGCGCTCTTAGGGGCAACGGAAAGCTGGCCGCGCTGGGTACGCACGACCACGCCGGTCACGCCCAGGATGTCGCCCAGGTCGAGGGCCTTGAGCGTATTCCAGGCAGCCTCGTCCATGTCGTTGATGCGGCAGAACAGCTGAATCTCGGCAGTCGCATCGCGCACGACGATGAACATAATCTTGCCCTGACCGCGCTTGGCGACCACACGGCCGGCGATCTTCACGACGTCCTCGGTGTCCTCGCCATCGGCAAGCTCGGCGTACTTAGCCTCGATATCGGCGACGTAGTCCTCAAGCTCAGAGTGCTCGGGATAGGGGTTCTGGCCCGCCTCGAACAGGGCGGCGCGCTTGGCCAGGCGGGTGGCGCGCTCGTCGTTGAGCGTCGATGCCTGATCGGCGACGTTCTGGTTCTCTGCCATAAGTTAGCTCCTCAAACTAAAACGCTCCCCAGGATTCGGTCCCAGGGAGCGAAAACATACCTTTACGCGGGACCGTGGTCTAGCGTGCGATCTTGGCGATGGTGTAGACGCGAGTCTTGCCGGAAGGCGTAACGACCTCGACGGAGTCGCCCTCGCCGTGACCAATGATGGCGTGACCGACCGGAGACTCGTTGGAAATCTTGTGCTCGAGCGAGTTGGTCTCGGTGGTACCGACGAGCGTGACTTCCATGACCTCGCCGTTGGGATCAATCAGCGAAACGGTGGAACCGATGGAGACGGTCAGGTCGCCCGTGGTGGCAGCAACCTGAGCGTTGGCGAGGATGGCCTGGATCTCGGCAATACGAGCGGCGTTCTGGGCCTGCTTGTCCTTAGCGGCGTCGTACTCGGAGTTCTCCGAAAGGTCGCCGAACGCGCGGGCTTCCTTGATGTCCTCGACGATCTCCTTGGCGTAATCGCCCTCACGCCAAGCGAGCTCCTCGACGAGCTTCTGGCGGCCCTCAGCGGTCAGTACGATCTGGCTTGCGTCCATACGGATATCTCCCCAACTCTGATCAAACAATCAACTGTCAACAAAACGAAAAAGACCGGCTAGCCTGCGGGCAAGCCGGTCAGGTGCTCACCCCAAAGGGATGGGACTACTCTGCGTCCGCGTCGCTGTCCTCTGCCTGCTTCTTCTTGGCAGCAGCGAGCTTGGCCTCGAGCTCAGCGATCTCCTTGTCCTCCTCGGACTGCTCGACCACGACCTCCTCGGCCTGCTTGGTCTCGGCCTTATCGTCGCCCTCCATACCCTCGCGGATATTCTTGACGGTAGAGCCGAGGGACTTGCCGAGCTTCGGCAGGTTCTTGGGCCCGAAGATAATCAGGACAACGACGAGAATAATGATGAGCTCAGGAGCCCTCAGTCCAAACATGTAGACCTCCACAATACAGCGAGACAAGCTCGAATGAGTATACCGCGGGTATCGCGGTATCACAACACTAGCTAAAAAAAGGGACCGCAAGAAGCGGTCCCTCCTCATGCTCTGGTCGGGTTGACTGGATTTGAACCAGCGACCCCTGCGTCCCGAACGCAGTGCTCTACCAAACTGAGCCACAACCCGTTAGCTCGACTATAGTAACAAAGATTTTCGCCGCGTGCTAGAGAAATTTTTATTTCTTTGGCGCGTCGATTTGAACCGTGTTGGGAATAAGCTCAGTCGCGCAGACCCACCAGCCATTTTGCTGGGCAGCATCGGCAAGCCTTTCGGCCGTGGCAGCGGTGTCGCAAATGGCAAACGAGCAGGCACCCGATCCGCACACATCTACAGCAACGGTTCCGTCCTGTTTACGCAGCCAGTCGAGGACCGTTTGAATCTGCGACTCCATCTGTGCGGAAATGACACCAAGGTTGTTATGGATGAGTGCATATGCCGTCTCGGCATCACCAGCACGCAAGGCAGAAGCTATCGCGCCGGGCTTGTCCGCAGGCACCGAGGCCTCGTCAAAACGTCGATAGGCTTCAATTGTCGAAACACTTGCCTCGCGCGGCTTGACCAGCACGACGGGCGTCGCGGGCAGCGCGGGGTACTCAGTTGCCAGCACGTCTCCCCCACCTACGTAGAACGCAGGACTCGCGTGCAAAAAGAACGGGACGTCGGCACCGATGCCTCGCGCAATGTCGTCGAGCGCTGGGTCGGTGCGATCAATGCCCCAGAGCTCCGCCAAGGCGACAATGACCGCGGCCGCATCCGTCGAGGGGCCGCCCAAGCCGGCGCACAATGGAATGCGCTTCTCAATCGTCACGCAGATGTTTGCCTCGCGACCATAATGCTCGGCCATAGCAACCGCAGCCCGATACGCCGTATTCTTTTGCATGGGAAAATCTGATGCCGGAACCGTCTGGACGGTCAGCGCCTGCGCCGGCGTGACCGTCACGGTATCGGAAAGACCGACGGCCGCCATCAGGGAATCGACCCTGTGGTAGCCGCGGTCATCGCGCTCGGTATGAACCCCCAGGTAGAGGTTAATCTTTGCCGGCGCGGAAAGAGTCAGGGACCGATCGGTCACCGTTAATGCTCCTCGAGCTGATTGCCGAGCGGGGTAAAGATATGCTCGCCGCTCTCGGGGTCGAACAGCTCGACCTGACCGGTGAGGACATCGATATACTGGTAGGACTGACGCGACTTGCGGCCGCGACGCTCGTCAACCTCGACGATAAAGACGGCGGGGTGAACGCTCTTGATGGTGCCCATGCGCTCGACAACGCGGGTGCGGCCCATGTTGGCCTTCACCTTGACGCGATCGCCCACCATATCGGTCAGCTTCTCGTGGATGTCGTCGACGTGATTGACTTCCATCTCTTCCATGAACAGGGCCTCCAGAAGGTGCAATTCAAAAAGGGGATAATACCCCTAAGATAGACAAAACTCTAATACTATAGCACCCTGTTGTGGCCATACGCAAGTAGCTAAATGAGCCCCGTCCCAAATACGTACCAGACGACAATCTCGCATGACCAGTTGTTACGTGGTTTGGTAAAACCGCGTAACCTAAAGGTTGTCGGTGTCCAGGACGATGGTGAATGGGCCATCGTTGACCAGGTCGACCTTCATGTCGGCGCCAAAGATACCGTGCGCCACATGCTCAACGTCCTCGCGCACAAGCGTCAAGAAGTACTCGTAGAGCTCGTTGGCGACATCGGGGGCGCCGGCATCCGTAAACGATGGGCGGCGACCGTGGCGGCAATCGGCGAACAGCGTGAACTGCGACACCACGAGCACCTCGCCGTCGACATCGGCAAGCGCCAAGTTGGTCTTGCCGTTCTCGTCCTCGTTGATACGCAGCCCGCGGAGCTTGCCCCACAGCTTGTCGGCCTCGGCACGCGTATCGCCATGGCCCACACCAAGCAGCACCAGGTAGCCGCGTCCAATGCGACCCACGCACTCGCCGTCGACCGTCACGCCGGCGTTGAGCACGCGCTGCACCACCGCACGCACGGCCTACTCCTCGCCCGTCAGTTTGGCGGATAGGTGCTCGAGCGCATGGAATCGATGGCTGATGGCGTTCTTCTCGTCCGCCGTCAGCTCGGCCATGGTCTTGCCCGGCGTGTCGACCGGCAGGAACAGCGGGTCGTAGCCAAAGCCGTGATCGCCGCGGCCCTCGTGCGCGATAACGCCCTCGCAGGCGCCCTCACCATAGGTGACCAGACCATCCGTGTCGATGAGCGCGACGACACTCATAAAACGCGCGGTGCGATCCTCGTCTGCCACGCCTTCCAAGTTAGCGAGCAGCTTGGCGTTGTTGGCGGCATCGTCGCCGTGAACGCCCGCGTAGCGCGCGCTATACACACCGGGCTCACCGTCCAGCGCGTCGACGACCAAGCCCGAATCATCGGCAATGGCCATAAGGCCCGTCTCCTCGACCGCAGCCTGCGCCTTGATGATGGCGTTCTCCAAAAACGTCGTGCCGTTTTCCTCGGGGTCCTCAAAATCGCCCAGCTGGCCGAGCGCCACAAAGCGCACCTCGGGCATGACCTTGCCCAAAATGGCCTCGATCTCGGTGAGCTTATGGGCGTTGCCCGTTGCCACGACGATGGTCGCCGCCGGGTCGAGGGTGTCGATGTCAATCTTCTCAAGTGCCATGACTGGCCTCCTTGTCTCTATATCAATACCGCGCCGAGGGCAACGAGGGACTCCGCCTCTCCCCTCTCAATCAACGGCAGTCTTGTGTCCAGACGTCTCCACAGGTAAAACCTACCAAAATAAACCTGTCCCTTTTTGGCAGATTAGGCGATGGCTTGGCGCTGAAGCTCGATGAGCTCGGCAATACCTTTGTCGCCCAGGTCGAGCAGGGCGTTGAGGCGCTTACGGTCGAAGGGCGCCTGCTCGCCGGTGCCCTGGAGCTCGATCATCTCACCGGTGTCGGTGGCGACGAGGTTCATGTCGACCTCGGCATGGCTGTCCTCGGAATAATCCAAGTCGAGCAGAGTGTTACCGTCGACAACGCCCATGGAGATGGCAGCCACCTGGCCGATAAGCGGGATGCGCTCGATCTTGCCCGCCTCGACCCACATGGCGAGGGCGTCGTGCAGCGCCACCCAGGCGCCGGTGATGCTCGCTGTACGCGTGCCGCCATCGGCCTGAATCACATCGCAGTCGACGGTGACGGTGTACTCGCCGAGCGCCTTCATGTTGACGACGGTACGCAGGCTGCGGCCAATGAGGCGCTCGATCTCCATGGAGCGGCCCTTGCGGTTGGCGTGCTCGCGCTTGCAGCGCTTGCCGGTCGACGCCGGCAGCATGGCGTATTCCGCGGTCACCCAGCCGGCCTTAGCTCCCTTTCGCCAGCCCGGCACGCCCTCCTCGATAGTGGCGGCGCACAGCACGCGCGTGTCACCGAACTCGGCCAGACACGAGCCGTGAGCGTGCTTCATGACGCCACGGGTGAGCTTAACGGGGCGCAACTCGTTGGCGGCGCGACCGTTGGCGCGGTTGACCTGCATGTACTCCATAGAAATTTCCTTTCGGCAAAAGATGTGGCGAAGGCTCTGGCAGCTGCCTTACATCTATTTCAGCTCATCGATATCGATATGTTCGATGCTCTTGAGCGGCTGACCAAAGATAAAGCTGCCCGCCACCGCAAACTCGGCAATGTTATCGGCCGTCGTGGCAAAACGATGCTGCGGCTCGGCGGCGTCGCCCGCCAGCTGCTCGCGGCGCGTGAGGATATCGGTCAGCTCGCGCGTGGTCTCCTCGGCGGAACTCACGACGCGCACCCCAGGCCCCAGCGCATGGCGGATAGGTCCCACCAACAGCGGAAAATGCGTACAGCCGAGCACCACGGTATCGATGCCGTGGTCGCGCAGCGGCTCAACCGTGGCACCCACCAGCGCACGCACGGCAGGCGTATCGAAGATGTCCTCGTTCTCAAGCCACTGTTCCTGCAGATGTGCACCCGAGGCGAGCTCGTGTTCGACGACCTCGACAAAGCTCGAGGCTGGACAGCCGTATACATCGACGCCGGCATCTAGATCCTGAATGGCGCGCGTGTAGGCGCCCGAGCGAATGGTGAGGTTGGTGGCGAGCACGCCCACGCGACGCGTACGCGTGCTGTTGATTGCCGCACGGGCACCCGGCGCGATCACGCCGATCACGGGAACGTCGAGCACCTGCTGGGCCAGACGCAAGGCCGCAGCGGTCGCCGTGTTGCAGGCGATGACCATGATCTTGACGTCGTGCTTCGACAGCCAACGGCCCGCCTGCAACGCAAACGAGCGCACCTCATCCTCGGTGCGGGTGCCGTAGGGGCAGCGCTTGGTGTCGCCAAAGTAGTAGACGGACTCGTGCGGCAGCGCCGTCGCAATCGCGCGCGCAACCGTCAGACCGCCCAAACCAGAATCGAACACGCCAATCGGGCGCGTGTCGCCTGCCGGATTCTCGATATCGGACATTACCTCACCAGTCTCTCTCGAAAAGACATGTCCAAGTGCGGCGACGCCGCGCTACGAACGCGCCGCGACCAGCAGCTCTGCCGTCGCCGCCCAACCGTCGACAATTTTGCCGCGCGTAACAAAAGCGTTCTCGCAAGCAGCCAGGAACTCGGGCGCGCCGGCGCTCGTCAGGCCGTTCTCAACCAGGCAGAACGTGCCCACGTGGTCGGCCATGTAGAAGTCGGACTCGGAATCGCCGAGTGCCAGCGTCTCCTCGCGCTCGATACCCAGGTGCTCGCAGAAACGTGCGATGGCGACACCCTTGTTGAGGCCCGCGGGATTGATGTTGAACGCGCGACCGTCCTCGACGCGATCGAGCTCGAGCGTCGTGGGCTTGGAAAGGTGGGTCAGATGGCCGTTGCAAGCCCAGACCAGACCGCAGCCGGCTTCGTCGAGGATTGCCTGAACCTCGTCGTCGGGCACATCGCCGCGCATGCCGACGGTGACCTCGCGGTATTTGTAGCCGGTCGACATATCGTTGTGGTACTCGATCTTGTGCGGCCAGCGAGCGAGGATCTTCTCGCACACGCCGGTCTGCTCGATCACCTGGTGCGGTGTGAGGCCGCAGACAGGGTCGTAGGGCATGTCACCGGTCAGGTACTCCCAGTCGTTGGCCTTGAGGTCGTACATGACCAGGCCGCCCATCTCGCCAATGTAGGAGTTGAGACCGAGCACGCGAGCGTCCTCGTGGATCATGGTGCGGTTGCGACCCGAGGTGGGAACCACCTGGATGCCGGCGCGGGCGAGCGCCACGACGGCCTCGACGAGCTTGGTCGAGGGGTTGCCGTCGTTGTCGCGCAGCACGCACGAGCCGGGCGCGAGCATGGTGGCGTCCAGGTCGGTAAAGACGTATTTGACCTTGGCAAGGCGCTCGCGCATCTCGCCCGAAAGCTCAGCGACGGTCGGCAGGGTGTTATGGGACATGGTCACTCCATTACGTTGAAGGGGCTTCTGGTCTTACGCGGCGCGCCTCGCTTGGGGGAAACGCGCTTGCAACGGCAGCGCGCTCAGGACGCCGCCGTCATCACAGCTCATTAGTCAAACTGGGTAACATCGATTAAACGATTGGCCAGCGAAAGGTCGCTCTCGATGGGCACGAACTCGTCACCCACGTGCATGAGTTCCTCGTCGCCCTTTGCCAGCAGCAAGACGATAGTGGGCGCATCGGGGCTGACGTATTCCTCGCGCGCTGCCTTAAAAGCCGCATGTACGGCAGCCTCGCGATCGAGGATGATCTTGTTCGGCGTATCGTCGGGAACATGCTCGGCAAGCTCGCGGCAAACCTTCATCGGGTCCTCGTGAGCCGGATCCTCATTGGCAAAGATCATCAGGTCGGAGTACGGCGCGGCCTCGCGCGGAAGCTGCTCGCGGCGCTCCTGCGCCTTGCCACCAGCGGCACCAAACACCGCAATGACCGGGCTGGCGGGAAACGCGCGCTTGACCGACGAGAAAAGCGAACGGAACGAAAGCTGGTTGTGCGCGTAGTCGACAACGCAAATCACGCGGCCGTCCTTCGACTCCACGACCTCCATACGGCCCGGCACGCGCAGCTTGGAGAGGCCCTTCTTGATGGCATCGATACCGATGCCGATCTCGTGCGCGGCGGCGATAGCGACCAGTGCGTTCTCCACGTTAAAGTCGCCCGCGATACCCAGCAGGATCTTCTCCCCCGCCTCGGACTCGTCGGCACACAGGCCATGCAAGTTGAACTCGATGCTAAAGCCGACCATGCGTACGTCGCTCGCCCACAGGCTTGCCTCGGGATGCTCGACGCCAACGGTCACCAAGCGCTCGGCCGTCGACGCTGCCTCCAGCACACGGTCGGCCTCTTCGGTGCCCAGATTCACCACGGCGGTCTTTGCCTGGTCAAAGATCCTGAGTTTGCTCTCAAAATAATCCTCAAACGTGGGGTGTTCAATCGGCGAGATGTGGTCGCGGCCGATGTTGAGGAAGCACGCCACGTCAAACGGCAGATTCTCGACGCGTTGGTACTTGAGCGCCTGGCTCGAGACCTCCATGACCATGGACTGGCGACCGGACGTGCGGCAGTTGGCGATATGGCGCCAGACCTCGGGGGCCTCGGGCGTAGTATTGGTGCTCTCGTAGCACTCGATACCATCGTCGGTACTCACCGATCCGATCATGCCGCAGGACTCGCCCGCCGCTTTGATAATCGACTGGAGCATAAAAGCGGCCGTGGTCTTTCCCTTGGTACCGGTGATGCCCACGATCTTGACGTCGTGGTCGGGACGGTCGTAGACCTCCGGCGGCAACAGGGCCATGGCCGTGCGAACACTATCAACAACCAGCATCGCAGCACCGCTCTCCTTCGCCAGCGGCTCCAGAGACTCGACCAGCGACTCCTCGCACACAAATGCGACGGCGCCCGCATCGAGCGCCATGCTCAAAAACGCGGGCTTAAAGGCAGCACCTTTGCAAAAGAATACGTCACCTGCCGAGACCGCGCGCGAATCAAACGAGCAGCCGGTCACGGCGCGCTCGTCAACCTGCTCTGATGCGCGCAGCTCGCCGCACACGTCGAGAAGCTTGGCAAGCGTATCGACCGTGGTCACGGTCGCGGAATCCGAATGGTGCATCTTTCACCTTTCTCAGCCATTTGGCAGGGACGGCTTTTATAGTAACTGAAACGCACCCACGCAAAAACGGCTCCCGGAGGAGCCGTTACGCGCAGGCGTTCGTAAGCCGAGGCTAGGCAGCCTGAACAGCGGGCTGGTCCTCGTCGATAAAGAAGCGCTTGTACCACACCAGGAACACGAGCGGCGTATAGATCTTGCGCTGGAAATCGCCCTTGCCCGCAAAGTGCAGATCGAGCAGGTGCATGAGCTCGTCGGTATTGAAGAACTCACTTGCCCACGGCGCGGTGAAGTACTCCTTGACATAGTCGTACCACTTTTGCTCGCGCAGCCAGTAGACAATCGGCACCGGGAAGCCCACCTTGGGACGGGTGGCCCACTCATCGGGCAGCGACTTGTTGGCAGCGTGGCGGAGTACCTGTTTGTTGCCGTTCTCGTTGATGCGGTAGCGGTCGGGAATGTGCTCGGCGAACTCCATGACTTTGCGGTCCAGGAAGGGCACGCGCAGCTCCAGCGAGTGCGCCATGCACATCTTGTCGGCCTTGAGCAGAATGTCGCCCGGGAGCCACATGTTCATGTCCAGGTACTGCTTCTTGACCAGCTCGGGCTGACCCTTCACGCGCGCGTAGATGGGAGCGGCAAGCTCGAAGGCGCCGTCGCCGGTGTTGTACTCGGGCTTGAGCACGCCGTCGACCTCGCGCTCCGGCCATACCAGAGCCTGTCCCAGGAACGACTTCTCGGGGATCTCGGCACCCTTGACCAGGAAGTTATGTCCCTTGAAGTACGGCATATGCAGCGCCAGGTTACCGAGCGCGCGACGGATGGGCAGCGGCACCATCTTTTTGTACTTGCGCACCGGGACCGTGTCCTCGTAGTAGGCGTAGCCGCCAAAGAGCTCGTCGGCGCCTTCGCCCGAAAGCACGACGGTAACGTCCTTGCGGGCCATCTCGGCCAAGAACCACAGCGGCACGGAAGACAGGTTGGACTGCGGCTCGTCCATGTGATACTGGATGTCCTCGAGCGCACCGAAGAACTCGTCGGCGGTAATCATCTTGCGAACGTTCTCGACGCCGAGCTTATCGGAAAGCTCCTTGGCGTAGTTGGTCTCGTTGAAGTTCTTGTAGTCAAAGCCCACCGAGAAGGTCTTGTCGGGCATGAGGCAAGCGGCGATGTAGCTGGAGTCGACGCCACCGGAGAGGAACGACGCGACCTTGACGTCGGCGATGCGATGGGCCTCGACACTCTCGTGCACGACCTCGTCCAGCTCATCGACATACTCTTCGAACGGCTTCTCGACGGCAGAGTAATCGCAATCCCAGTAGCGCTCGATGTTCATCTTGCCGGTCGGGATATCGACGGTAAAGTAGTGCGCCGGCGGCAGCTTGTAGACACCCTCGAAGAAGGTCTCCTCGGTTGCCGAATACTGCAGCGTCATGTACGGACGCAGGGCCTTTTTGTTGACCGCCTTGTGGAAGTGCGGGTAGTCCAGGAAGCTCTTGATCTCGGAACCAAAGAGCACGCCCGGAGCGCCGTCGCCCGCATCGGCCATGGGATAGTAGTAAAGCGGCTTGATGCCAAAGATGTCACGGGCGCCAAAAAGCTTGTTCTTCTTTTTGTCCCAGATGACGAAGGCGTACATACCGCGCAGGCGATCGAGGACAGCCTCGCCCCACTCCTCGTAGCCGTGCATGAGGCTCTCGGTGTCGGCGCCGCAATGGAACTTGTAGCCCTTGGCTTCGAGCTCGGAACGGAGTTCTTGGAAGTTGTAGATCTCACCGTTGAAGACAATGACGACGCTGCCGTCCTCATTGGCCATGGGCTGAGCGCCGGCCTCGGTCAGGTCGAGGATCGACAAGCGGCGGAAGCCGAGGGCAACGCGGCCGTCGATAAACTGACCGCCCATGTCGGGACCGCGATGGACGATGCGGTCCATCATCTTGATGAGCACCTCGGATTGGTTATCCGTCCCACCGACAAAACCGACAAAACCGCACATATACTATCCCCTCTGCTGTTGCTGGGCATCAAATCGAATCAGTAGCTTTTGAGTATACCCGAGGGCGTAAAGAGGGGCGGAATGTTCAGGCAATCTCAACTGAATCAGCTCCGCGTGGACACGCGCCAGTTACCTTTAATGGATATGAGGTGAATGGGGCGATTGTTTTGCTATACTCTCTCCGCACGGGCGATTGGCGCAACGGTTAGCGCAGGTGCTTTACACGCACAAGGCTGGGGGTTCGAATCCCTCATCGCCCACCACCGAATTGGAAACGGTCCTCGCAAGGGGACCGTTTTTGTTTGGGCCCAGCGCATGGGATTCGAACCCGCCAGGGTGCGGAGCTGAGGAAACGCGAAGCGTTTTCCAGCGCAGCACGCGAGGGCCGTAGGCCCGAAGCGAAAGCGGGCGGCGTCAGCCGCACGCGACATCCCTCATCGCCCACCACTGAATTGTTAGGCCTCCAGCGATGGAGGCCTTTCCTTTTTCAGGCCCAGCGCATGGGATTCGAACCCGCCAGCACGTCTGTCACAAAGGCCGTGGTCAAAAAATGGCAAAAATGAGTACTGCTACTTTGTTTGCAACATATAAATAGACAGTATTTGCTTAAGTTACGCAACATATGTCCATTATAAGGGCTAACAGTTGAATCAAAATCGTGCTTTCATCGCCATTTCGACTTGATATCTGGCCTTATTAGTCCAAAATTGCTGCTACCAAATCGGTAACAGTACTCATATTTGATGTTTTTTGACCAGCAGGTCTCCCTGCCTTAGCAAATCTAAGGCAAAACGGGTTCCAGACCGCTGAATCATGCCGCATAGGGCACGTCCGCAGTCCGGAACCCGGTCCAAATTGAGTTATTGCGCCGCGTTAGCCCAAGACGCCCGACAGGATCTCGATCAGGCTGTCCACGTCGGCTTCCTCGCAGACGAGCGGCGGCAGGAAACGCAGCGCATGCGCACCCGTAGCGTTGATCACGGCACCGGCGGCCAGCGCGCGGGCAACAACATCATGCGCGTCGCCCGCGGCATCATCCAAATCACAGCCGAGCATCAAGCCGCGACCACGTACCTCGGTCACGTGCGGCAGCTTGGCGAGCTTTGCCTCCATATAGGCACCCACCTTGGCAGCATGGTCGGCATAATCGCCGCGCACAAGCGCGGAGAGCGTCGCGGCGCACGCCGCGACGGCCAAGCAGCTACCGCCAAAGGTCGAGCCGTGGTCGCCCGGCTTAAACACGTCGGCAATCTCCTTCTTTGCCACGACGGCACCCATGGGCACGCCATCGGCAATGCCCTTGGCAAGGCTCATGATGTCGGGCTCCACGCCATAGGTTTGGAATGCAAACGGCTTGCCGGAGCGGAAGATGCCGCACTGGACCTCGTCGGCGATAAGCACGGCTCCCACTTCGTGTGCCAGGTCGCGCGCTGCCGCCATAAACTCCTCGGTCATGGGGTGCACACCACTCTCACCCTGGATCGGCTCGAGCATCACGGCACAAATCTCGCTCCCCAGCTGCTTAAAGATCGCACGCAGCTCGTCCACATCGTTGGGCGTGCAGGCCACAAAGCCACACGGCAGCGGGCGGAAGCTGTCCTGCAGCCAATCCTGCATGGTGGCGGCAATGGTCTCGAGCGTACGGCCGTGGAAGCCGCCGCGCATGCACACGATGGTGTTGCCGCCATTACCGGCACGCTTGGCGTACAGGCGCGCGAGCTTCATCGAGCCCTCGTTGGCCTCGGCGCCAGAGTTGGCAAAGAAGGTCTCCCAAACCTGCTCATCCGCAGCCGGGGCACCAAGAGCAGCTGCCGTGGTCTCATCGCCGGCGGCAATGGCATCGGCAAGCACGCGCGCACCATCTACGTCGTCGTTAGCAAGCTTGGACAGCAGCGCCGCGACCTGTCCGCGCTGCTCGATGTAGAAGTAATTGGAGACATGCATGAGCTTTTTGGTCTGCGCCTCGAGCGCCGAGAGCACAGCCAGGTTGCCATGACCTAGGCTGCACACGCCGATGCCGGCAAGAAAGTCGAGGTACTCACGGCCATCGTCGCCGGTGAGCTTCATGCCGTGACCCTCGACAAACTCGACCGGAGAGCGGCCAAAGGTATGCATAACGTAATGGGATTCAAGCGATTGCTGAGCTGCAAGTGACATGGGATGCCTTTCGTTGGGCGCCAGACGGCGCGGGGCTATGGGTGCAGGAATGGGGCGGCTGCGGGTCAGCTAGACCGTCTGAAGCTTCTCGACCTCGTCAAGGTTCTCGGTCAGACGCGCAGCAAACGTCGAAAGCGGATGCGGATGCGTATCGAACTCGTAAGCCGTCTCGGTGGAATGGATCACGGTGCCGACGCCGGCATCGGTCAGCAGCTCCAGGAGCAGCGAATGCGGCGTAGTACCGTTAATGATGTGGGCACGAAATACGCCGCCGGTAAGCGCATCGACGGCCGCGCGCAGCTTGGGAATCATGCCCTTATCGACCTCGCCGCCGTAGAGCATTTCGTTAACCTCGTCGAGCGTTAGGTTGGAGATAAGCGAGTCCTTGTCGCTAAAGTCCTTGTACAGGCCATCGACATCGGTCAAAAAGATCGCCTTATGCGCGTGGAGCGCCGCGGCAACGGCACCGGCGGCGGTGTCGGCGTTGATGTTGAAGAAACCGCCGTCCTCCCCCGCCGCGACGGTAGCGATGACGGGGATGTACTCGCTATCGAGTAAGCGCTCGATATAGTCGGTGTTGACGTGCGTCACTTTGCCCACGCGACCGAGCTCGGGGTCGAGCGGCTCGGCGATGAGCGTGCCGGCATCGCTGCCCGACACGCCCACGGCCAGGTTGCCGTGGTGGTTGATGGCAGCAACCAGCTCTTGGTTGACCTTGCCGCCCAGCACCTCGCGCACGATATCCATAGTCGCCGGCGTGGTCACGCGCTGGCCGTTCTTAAACTCGACGGGAATATCGTAATGGCTCAGCGCCTCGTTGATAGCCTTGCCGCCGCCATGCACGATGACGGGGCGCATACCGATGATCTTGAGCAAAACGATGTCGCTCATCACGTCGCGGCGCAGCTGCTCATCAACCATGGCGGCTCCGCCATATTTGATAACAACCGTCTTGCCGGTCAGGTTCTTAATCCACGGCAGCGCTTCGAACAGCAGCTGCGCGGTTGCTTCGTTGGATTCGCTCGAACGACAATCGCGTGCGAATTTCATAATCTGCCTCGTCTTTCGTATCGTTATCGCGCCGTGCTCCGCTGTCCGCAATCGCGGCGAGATGCGCAGCGTGCCTGGAATCTAGGAACGGTAGTCGCCGTTGATGGAGATGTACTCGTGCGTGAGGTCGCAGGTCCACACGGTCGTTGCCGCGTCGCCTGCGCCCAGGTCGGCCGAGATCACGATCTCGGGCGCCTCGAAACGTCGTAGAGCCTCGTCCTCGTCAAAGGGAACAGTCAGACCATCGCGACAGACAGGCATGCCCATCATGTCGATGGAAACGTCTTCCTGATTAAACTTCACGCCGCACTTGCCGAGTGCCATGGCGACGCGGCCCCAGTTGCAGTCGTGGCCGGCGATGCAGGTCTTAACGAGCGGCGAGTTGGCAACGGCGCGAGCGGCGATATCGGCCTCCTCGTCGTTCACGGCGCCGGTAACGTTGACCGTAACAAGCTTGGATGCGCCCTCACCATCGGCGGCGATATTGCGCGCCAGGCTCTCGCATACCTCGTGCACGGCAAATGCCAACTCGTCGAAGGCATCGGAGCCCTCGACGATAGGCTCGGCATCTGCGGCAGCGGCGCCGGAGGCAAGCATGATGCAGGTGTCGTTGGTCGAGGTGTCGGAATCGACCGTTACCTTGTTAAAGGTCTGCTTGACGGTGGAGAGCAACAGGGCGTGGAGCGCCGCCGGCTCGACGGGGGCATCGGTAGTGATGACCGCGATCATGGTGGCCATGTTGGGCATGATCATGCCCGAGCCCTTGCACATACCGCCCACCGTATAGGCATTGCCTGCATGACCCGCAGCCTCGCTGACGTAGGACACGGCGTACTCCTTGGAGTGCGTGTCGGTCGTCATGATGGCGCGAGCGGCATCGGCGCCACCGTGGGCGGAGAGCGCCTCGTAGGCAGCAGGAATGGCGGTCTTAAACGTGTCGATCGGCAGAATCTGGCCAATCACGCCCGTGGAGGCAACCAGAATCTGCTGGGGCTCGCAGCCGATGACCTGCGATGCGATGCTGCACGTCTCGCGCGCGCACGCAAGGCCGGTCTCACCCGTGGCGGCGTTGGCATTGCCAGAGTTGACCGAAACGCCGGCGATGATACCGTAACCCTTGTCGGCACCGCCCAGGTTGGCACGGCTCACCTGCACGGGCGCCGCGCAAAAGCGGTTGGTGGTAAACACGCCGGCACCGGGACAGGGTTTATCGGGCACGACGAGCGTGTAATCCAGACGCTCGGGGTTCTTGCGGAACCCAGCGTGGATGCCTGCAGCCTTAAAACCAGCCGCAGCCGTAACGCCGCCCTCGACGGCGCGAATCTTGATATCAAACAGGTCGGTGTTCATCGTCCCTACGACTCCTTATATCAAACAAAAAACGGACATCGGTTGGTGCGCCATGCCAGTCGTGATCATGAGACCAGCTTAAGAGTGGCGCCCCACTCGATGCCCGACTACCAAATCGTTAACAATCGAATGTGCTACACCGGGCACGTCACTGTGGGCAAGCCTCGTCGCTCGTCAAAGCCAAAGACGATATTGGCGCACTGGACCGCTTGGCCCGCAGCGCCCTTGCACAGATTGTCGATGGCGCCCGTCGCCACCAGCACGCCCGCGCGCTTGTTGAGCGCGAGGCCAATCTGGGCGGCGTTGGTGCCGACAACCGAAGCCGTCTTGGGCTGCTGGCCGGTATCGAGCACGCGCACAAAGGTGCGACCGGCATAGAACTGCTTGTAATAGTCGACAACGTCCTCAAGAGCCAAGGAGTCGATGGCCTGCGGCGCGAGCGGCATCGTCACCGTGGAGAGCAGACCACGCTTGAGCGGTGCCAGGTGCGGGGTAAAGACGACGCGATCGGTCAGGCCAAGGATTTGCTCAATCTCGGGCGTGTGGCGATGCTTACCCACGCCGTAGGCCTCCAAGTTCTCGTCGGCGCTGCAAAAATGCGTACGAGCGTTGCAGGACTTGCCGGCACCCGTCACACCGCTGATGGCATCAACGATCACGGGGCCGCTCTGGGCAACCCAGCCAGCGCGCACGGCGGGCGCGGCGGCAAGGCTCGTTGCGGTGGGATAGCAACCGGCGCAGGCGACCAGCACGGGTTTGCCGTCGGCATGGTCGGATGCGGCGGTCTCCAAGTCCCGGCAGAATAGCTCGGGCAGGCCAAAGGCACGGGTCTTGAGCAACTCGGGGCTCGTGTGCTCGGCGGCATACCAGGCCTCAAAGGTGGCCGGATCGCTCAGGCGATAGTCGGCCGAGAGGTCAATGCAGGAGACTCCCGCGGCAAGCAGGGCGGGCACCTGAGCCATGGCAGCCGTGTGCGGCACGGCCAAAAATACCGCGTCACAGTTCTTGAGCTCGGGGGCATCATGCGTCGTGAAGACAAGATCGCTTACGCCGGTGAAGCTCGGGTACACCGCAGACAACGGCTGGCCGGCATCGGCGTTGGACGTAATGGCGACAAGTTCAAACTCGGGATGACCGAGCACGAGGCGAATGAGCTCGGCTCCGGCATATCCAGCCGCGCCGACGATTCCAACCTTCAAAGACATATCAGACTCCTTGTCTGCGATTTATGCACCGATGCGCATTTCGCAGCTGTCGTTATGAAGTGGGTTGAAACTTTAGCACCAAAAGATGCATGAACACGTAAATGGCTTGCATATTCATGCATTGAAACATTCCCGACACATTCGCTTGAAGGAATTGACAAATGGAGCGGGCCCCGTATTGACCGGCACTCCTTACGGCGCCGGGCAACACGGGGCCCGCCCATGCGAAAACTAAGTTGTTAGGATGAGCCAGCTGGCTAGAGCTCGACCGGCACCCATTCGTCGTGATTGCAGATAAAAGCCTCGGGATCCTCGACGCTAAAGAAGACGAGCATGGGGTCGTTAGGCCCCTCATAGTGCTCGCCCAGGCGCTCAAGATGCTTCCAACCGGCCTCGCGCATTTCACTCGAAGCCCGGTCTTCCAGCCCCGCACGCCCGCGCAGGATCAACCAACCATGGCCCGGCCACCAACTCGTGGCCTCAAAGCGCTGGTTTTGCAGAAGCTCTTGCCACACATCTTTGGTGCGCGCCGTCACAAACCACAGCTTGCCGTCCTGAATCTGTGCAAACGAGAACGGACGCACATGTGGCTGCCCGTCCACGCTTGTCGCCAGATACCACGCCGGCACCGACGTCAAATACTCCAAAACCGTATTCAATCCGTCCACGTTTCCTCCTGTACTAGCTAGTTTGGGAGCCTGGTTTGTGTGAGCTAGAGCTCCAGGCGCTCCTCGCTGCCGTCGATATCGCAGAACCGCGCGGCGATGTTGCGGACCGAGAAGAACGCAAGGCGGCCGTCGTTGGCGCTCTCGTGTTCCTCGCCGATGCCCACCATGTGCTTAAAACCCGCTTGACGCACCTTGTCGCTCGCAACTGCGTCGTCCTCAAGTGCGGCCTCGCCGGTCAACACGATCCAGCACTCCCCCGGCTTCCAGCCCGAGAGTTCAAACTTGGGATTCGCACTCAGCTCCGCCCACACATCCTTGTCGCGCGATGTGCAAAACCACAGCTTACCGTCATCGACCATGGCAAATGAAAACGGCCTCACGCGAGGCTGATACCCGTCGGCCACATCGGTCGTGGCCAGATACCACGCCGGAATGCGCCTGAGATACGAACAGGCGCGCTCAAGCTGAGCCGTGCGGTCGTTGTCGGTCATAGGGACCCCTTTCTTGCGCTCGAATCGCGCCTAAACAAGTTGAAGATTGATGACGATGACGCAGATGAGCAGCAACGCCGTCACCACCGCCGCCAACGCATCGCTGCGGCCAAATGCAAGCGCATGCAAACGTGTGCGGCCCTGCTCGCCATGATAGCAACGGGCATCCATGGCGGCCGAAAGCGTCTCGGCATGACGGAACACGCCCGTGAACAGCGGAATCGCCACACTGCCGAGCATACGCACGCCGCCGAGCGGACCGCACGTCACGCGCGCGCCGCGGCTTGCCTGCGCGTCCGCCGTCTGCTTCATCTCGGTGGCGAACTGCGGCATAAAGCGCAACGCGATACCCATGATCATGCCGAGCTCATGCGCAGGGAGCCCCACGCGCGCAAACGGTGCGAGCAGACGCTCAAAGCCCGCGGTGAGGTCGAGCGTGGGCGTGGTGAGCGTAATGGCGCTCATGCCGGCCATCATCAGGGTCAGGCGGCACGCCATAAAGGCGGCAGAACGCAGCGAGCCCTCGCTTATCTGCAGAAAGCAGAGCTGCCACAGGATGCGCCCGCTCTGGTCGGAAAACAGGTTGAGCACTGCGACCACCACGACAATCGCCAGCAATGGTGCCATCGATGATAGGACCCGGCGCAACGGCACCCGGGACACGGCATAGATCAGGACAACGAAGATTGCGACCGGGGCCAGTCCGCGGAAGCTGCTGACTGTGAGCGTCGTGATCAGAAACACAAAGCCCAAGAGCAACTTAGTTCGCGGGTCTAGGCGGTGGATCGCACTATCGCCGGGATAGTAGCTGCCAAACGAAAACGCCTCCATTAGCAGCCCTCCTCTCGCGCGACCGTCTTGGATTTAGCAATGTCCGCGACGTTAGAAGGACCGCCCGAGCGACCGATTAGCAGGTCCACCAACTCGTCTGCCAGCGACTCAACCGTATAGAGGCCGTCAAAGCGCAGCGGCACGCCTGCCTCCGCGAGCGCCAGCGCCATGCGCTGGGCGGCGGGAACACCCAAGCCGATTGATTTAAGCTCATCCGCATGCGCAAAAACCTGAGCGGGCGTTCCCTCGGCAAACACCGCGCCCTCGTTCATCACAACGATACGGTCACAACAATTTGCCAGGTCATCCATGCTGTGCGAAACCATGACAACGGTCAGGCCTTCGTCATGTAAACGGCCAATGAGCTCCAGGAAATCCCTGCGGGCAGCCGGATCGAGGCCCGCCATGGGCTCGTCGAGCACCAGCACCTCAGGTTCCATGGCGAGCACGCCGGCAAACGCCACGCGACGCTGCTGGCCGCCCGAAAGCTCAAAGGGGCTCTTGTCGCCGACCGTGGAAAGATCGAGGCCCACGCGCGAGAGCGATGACTCGACACGACGGTCGACTTCATCTTGCGGCAAGCCAAGGTTGTGCGGACCAAACGCCACGTCCTGCGCCACGGTTTCGGCAAACAGCTGACGCTCAGGATATTGAAACACCACGCCGACCTTGGCCTTAACCGCAGCGGCGTCTTTCTTGTTTGATAGGTCGAGCCCCAGCGCGCGAACGGATCCCTCCTGAGGGCGAATCAAACCGTTGAGATGCTGGACCAGAGTCGATTTACCCGAGCCGGTATGGCCTGCTAGCCCCAGGAACTCGCCGCGACGCACCGTCAGCGATACATCGCGCAGCGCCCACGGACTGCTGGGGTCGTTTCCCCAGAGAGCCTGTTTGCTCGATTTGCCCGCAGTGGCCGAGCGCTTATGCCAGCGGCGGCGCTCGCGCGGACTGAGCGAATAACTGTACGAAACATGGGATAGCTCTATGACGGGCTCCGACGCGTTGCCCTCGTTGTCTACCGGAACAGTGCCGTCAGCGATTTCCAACTGGGATGCGGAAGACTGCCCCGCGGTGCCTGCCCCACTTCGCTCGGCATAAGTCTGCGCAATCTCGGCGACCATATCCGCCTCACGTACCTGCGCGCAAACGGGCACGCCCTTCGCACGAAGTGTCCTACCTAAGCAGCACGACGCCGGCATATCCAGGTTGAGCTGAGCGAGTTCATTCGCCCGCGTCAGAATCTCCTCGGGCGTACCCAGCATGGCAACATGCCCCGCCCGAAACACCGCGACACGATCGGCCTCGGCGGCCTCTTCCATAAAGTGCGTAATCATCACGATGGTCATGCCGCGATCGTGCAACGCGCGGCAAGCCTTCATGAGGCCCTTGCGCCCACGCGGATCAAGCATCGAGGAAGCCTCGTCCAATATGAGCACGCGCGGTTCCATGGCAAGCACGCCGGCAAGCGCCACGCGCTGCTTTTGGCCGCCCGAAAGCGCATGGGTCTCGTGGTGCTCAAAGCCCACCAGGCCCACGCCCTTCAGCGCCTCGCGTACGCGCTGCGCAATTTGCGCCGATGGCACGCCAAGGTTTTCGGGACCGAACGCAACGTCATCTTCGACAAGCGTTGCCACCAGCTGGTCGTCGGGATTCTGGAATACCATGCCCGCGGTCGAACGAATGTCGTAAACCAGCTCGGGGTCGGACGCATCCATGCCGTTGATGCGTACCGTGCCCGCATCGGGTTGCAACAACGCATTCAGATGCTTGGCAAACGTCGACTTGCCCGACCCATTGCCACCGAGGATGCAGAAAAACTCCCCGTCCTCGATGCTCAGATCGACACCATCGAGTGCCGACACGGCACCGTCATAGCTAAAGGAAACGCCCCGACACTCAATCATGCGCGCCCTTTGACCTGGTCCTTTTTAGGCGTGATGAGGTTGGAAACTGCTTTATACACCACCAGCGTCAACACCGAGTTAAGCACGGTCTTGATAAGGTTGAACGGCAGTACGGCAGGAATCATGAGCGGGGCGATCACATCGACCGAGCCATACCAGAACCAAACGCCAATAGTAAGGTTTGCGACCATAGACAGCGCCGTAGCGGCAATGACGCCGAGCACCAGGCCAATCACGGCACCCTTATAGGTGTGCATCTTCTGATAGACGATAGCCGCGGGCAGAATGTAGCCCAGCGTGGCAACCAGATTCATAAGCGCGCCGACCCAGTCACCCGTAGTGAGTGCATGGATAACGATCGCCATGGCGGCAACAGCAGTACCGGCACCGGGACCATACGCAAACCCGCACACCATCGCCGGCACCAGCGACGGGTCATACGTCAAAAACGGCGCCGAGGGAAGGATGGGTAGCTGCACATACATAAACAGGGCGCCCAAGGCGCACATCAGCGCCATGGTAACGAGCTGTTTGGTGCTCCACCTATTCGTGTTCTCAAAATGGATATGCTGCGACTGTTCAGACATAAGATCACCTGCCTCTTTCATCCGGACTCTAACCGTTGGTACTGGGATCTCACCAGTTCAGCCGGCATGCGAACCAACACACGCTCGGGTCGCGGACTCATCGGCTCAGTCGCAGGCACCTCGCCTGCTCCACGGCGCCCCTTTGGCACCGCCCGATTTACCGCCAGTGGGGAATTCCACCCCGCCCTGAAACAGCAATTGCAAGTGTAGCACGAGCAATCGTTCGCGCAAGTATGCCGAGGGTAATTTATGGTGGGGACCAGTTACCGCAACAACCACGTTCCCCACCCGTCCCAAAGTAACGCGCCTTTCGCGGCAAAGCCGCGAAACAGCGACCGGGACACGTATCCCCATCAGCCACGATCTCCGCCCACGCCGACCTCAAGGCCGTAAACGCAGGGGATCCGGGGGCGGGACGGGGCTTCTCTCCGGAACATTCCGCAGGACGCAAAGAGGCTCCGCAGCGCGAAGCGCGATGCGGAGCCTCTTTGCATGTCCGAGGACGTTCCGGAGAGAAACCCCCGTCCCGCCCCCGGATTCCCGGTGGGAGTTCTAGACCTTGTCGGCCTTAGTACATACCGCCGCCCTGCTGACCAGCGGTGGCAGCAGCGATAGCGTCCTCAAGCTGAGTGTTCTTGGGCACATCGGAGACGGTAGCCTCGGTGATGAGAATCAGGCTGGCGACAGAAGCAGCGTTCTGCAGGGTGACGCGGCTGACCTTGACGGGGTCGAGGACGCCCATCTCGATCATGTCGCCCCACTCGCCGTTGGCAGAGTTGAGACCCTGACCAGCGGGCAGCTCGGCAACCTTGTCGACCACGACAGCGCCCTCAAAGCCAGCGTTCTTGGCGATGGTGGCGACCGGAGCGGTCAGAGCCTTCTTGACGATGTCGACGCCGATCTTCTCCTCGGGGTCGTCGATCTCGACAGCGTCGAGCGCAGGAGCAGCGTCCATGAAGGCGACGCCGCCGCCAGCGACAATGCCCTCCTCGACAGCAGCGCGGGTGGCCTGCAGGGCGTCCTCGACGCGATGCTTGATCTCCTTGAGCTCGGACTCGGTAGCAGCGCCGACCTTGATGACGGCAACGCCACCGGAGAGCTTGGCCAGGCGCTCCTGGAGCTTCTCACGGTCGAAGTCAGAGGTGGTGTTCTCCATCTCGCCCTTAATCTGAGCGATACGGGCGTCGATGGCCTCCTTGGAGCCAGCGCCGCCGACGACGACGGTGTTGTCCTTAGAGATGGTGACGGACTTAGCGGTACCGAGCATATCGGCGGTGATGTCAGCGACCTTCACGCCCAGCTCGTCCAGAGCGGCCTGACCACCGGTGAGGACGGCGATGTCCTCGAGGATGCGCTTGCGGCGATCGCCGTAGCCCGGAGCCTTGACGGCGCAGACGTTGAGAGCGCCACGAATCTTGTTGAGGACCAGGGTCGGCAGAGCCTCGCCGTCGATGTCCTCAGCGATGATGAGCAGGCCACGGCCGGCGCGCTGGACAGCCTCGAGAACAGGCATGATGTCCTGAACGCTGGAGATCTTCTGGTCGGTAATGAGGATGTACGGATCCTTCATCACGGCCTCCATGCGGTCGTTATCCGTGACGAAGTAAGCGGAGACATAGCCCTTGTCGAACTGCATGCCCTCGACGGTGTCGATGGTGATGTCGAACGTCTGGGAATCCTCGACGGTGATGACGCCGTCCTTGCCCACGACCTCCATGGCCTCGGCGATCTTCTCGCCAACCTCGGGGTCACCAGCGGAGATGGTGCCGACGGAAGCGATCTGCTCCTTGGTCTCGACCGGCTTGGCCTGCTTCTTCATCTCGGCGACGGCGGCGTTTACAGCCTTGTCGATACCGCGACGGATGGCCAGCGGGTTGGCGCCGGCGGCGACGTTGCGCAGACCGTCGTTGACGATAGCCTGAGCGAGCAGGGTTGCGGTGGTGGTGCCGTCACCCACGGTGTCGTTGGTCTTGGTGGCGACCTCCTTCACCAGCTGAGCGCCCATGTTCTCGATGTTGTCCTCGAGCTCGATCTCCTTAGCGACGGAAACGCCGTCGTTGGTGATGGTCGGGGCACCGAACGTGCGCTGCAGAGCGACGTAACGGCCCTTGGGGCCCATGGTGACGGTAACGGCGTCGGCCAGAGTGTTGACGCCCTTGGCGAGCTTGGCGCGGGCATCGGTGTTGAACGTAATGTTCTTTGCCATGGTAGGTAATCCTCCAAAAGAAATGTGACTCGCGTCGCCGCTTCCGAGTCCTATGCGGCGGACGCGTTCAAAGACGAATCAGAGATTCTGACGAGACTAGGCCTCGACGACGGCGTAGATGTCGTCGGCGCGCATCAGCAGATACTTCTCGCCGTCGACCTTGACCTCGTTGCCACCGAACTTACCGTAGATGACAACGTCGCCGACCTGAACGTCCATGGGGATGCGCTCGCCCTTGTCGTTGACCTTACCGGCGCCCACGGCAACGATGGTGCCGCGCTGCGGCTTCTCCTGAGCGTTGCTGGCGATATACAGACCAGAAGCGGTCTTCTGCTCGGCCTCGTCGGGCTTGACCAGAACACGATCTGCAAGCGGCTTCAAAGACGACATGCTTGTCTCCTCCTTTTTGGGCCGCGCGGTTATACCACGCGAATTAACCCTTTTTGTTTGCGTACGCGTTGAATGGTACCCACGAATGGCGGGTTATACAACACGGAGTCAAAAAATCTTATTTTTTGGCACTTAGATTTTCTGAATGCCGGGGGATAACTTAGCGGTGGCTCCCGGGGCGGACCGGAGGCATGAAGTTTGCTGCTCTACAGTCCTGCGCAAGACGGAAAGCACATTAAGTGCTTTCCTTTGCGTGCGGAACTCGCGACAAACTTCATGCCTCCGGTCCGCCCCGGGGGTCGCGCGCGCAGACGTGGTGTAAGAGTGTCCTGAGGTCCGTCGCTGCAAGTCCCGATGTTACTCCTTCTTGAGACCGCGCTTCTCGACTATCTCGTCCACTATCTCCCTGGCGCGCCGCCCGAGCGCGCGGCGCCTCCCCTCCGTCGGGGCCGGCCTGCCCGCGGGCTCGGCGAAGCCCCCGGCGGCCGAGGCCTCGGAGAACACGCGCTGCTGGGACCACTGCCCCTCGGTCTCCATGAGGCTCGCGCACGTCAGGCGCAGCATCGACTCCCTCGAGGGGAAGGACTGCACGACCCTGTAGCGGCGCTTGATCTCGCGGTTGGCGCGCTCCTGGACGTTGTTGGTGCGGAGCTTGGCCCAGTGCGCCCTGGGGAAGGCCGTGAACGCCAGCGCGGAGTCCTCGGCCCGCTCGAAGACCTCGCCGGCCCTGGCGGACACCGACGCCACCCAGGGCGCCGCCTCGGCCCACACGCAGCGCGCGAGGTCGGGGTCGTCCTGGTAGACCGCGGCGTGCACGAGGTCCCTGACGGCCGCCTTGGAGTCCTCGGGCCTGCCCGAGCAGGCGCTCTGGAGGTTGCGCTGCAGGTGCGTCACGCAGCGCTGCCAGGCGCAGCCCTGGAACAGGCGCGAGACGGCGGCCACGAGCCCGGCGTGGCTGTCGGAGACCACGAGGCGAACGCCGGCCAGCCCGCGCTCGCGCAGCCCGCCGAGGAATGCCGCCCAGGAGTCCTCGCTCTCGGTGTCGACCACGTCGCAGCCCGGGAAGTGCTTGCGCCCGTCGGCGCCCAGCCCGATCGCGGTCACGACGCCCTGCGAGACGACCGACGAGCCGACCCTGCAGCTCATGTAGGTGGCGTCGAGCCACAGGTAGCGGCACGGCGTGCCCGACAGGTCGCGGCTGCGGAACTCCGCCACCTCGGCGTCGAGGTCGGAGCAGAGGCTCGAGACCTCCGAGCTCGACAGCGAGGATATGCCCAGCTTGGACGCCACGCGCTCGACCTTGCGGGTGGACACGCCGCACACGTACATCTCCTGCACGATGGCGGCCACCGAGGTGTCGACGCGCGACCATCGCGCGAGCATGCCCTCGGGGTAGTAGGTGCCGTGCCTGAGCTTGGGTATCTCGAGCTCCACGTCGCCCACGGCGGTCTTGAGCGACCTGGGGCGGTAGCCGTTGCGGCTGTTCCCCCTGCCGTCGCTGCGCTCGTTGCGGCTCGCGCCGCACATCTGCTGGGCCTCGGAGTCCATCAGCGCGTTCATCACGCCGCCCAGCACCCTGCACGCGAACTCGCGCGCGTCGCCGCACTCCTGCCAGAGCCTCGCCGCCTCGAGGGCCTCGTCGCGGCCGAGGCGCAGTACACTCTCTTCTTGGGGCATCGCCTTTCCTTCCATTCGTCACCTTCATTACTCCAACGACGAATTCTAGGCGGTGTCCCCTCCCTTTCAAGAAAGGGAAGAGGCGGGGCATGCCCCGCCTCTTACACCACATCTCTGCGCGCTACCGCCCCGGGAGCCAGGTTGACTAACTAGGGCCCGGAATTCAGAGAAGTCAGTGCAGCAAAATGGCGATGCGGATGGAATGCACAAGATAGGGGCACGTTGTTGGGACGCGCTCTTTTAAGTTGCGGTGGAATAGTTCCTGTTTTTGGGCTTGAAGGCCGATTTAGGGACTATTTCACCGCAACTGAGGTGTGGATGTGGGGTTAGCGCTCGTAAATCAAGTTACCTGCCAGGTAGGTGGCCTGAACCTTGGTAGCCTGGAGCTCTTGTGGATCGACAGTGAGCGGGTTTTGGTCCAGGACTACAAGGTCGGCATACTTGCCGGGCTCCAAGCTGCCGAGGTTTTGCTCGTCGCCCGCTGCATAGGCGCTGCCCAGGGTGTAGTTGCGCAGAGCCGTTGCTGCATCGATGCGCTCGCTCGGCAACCAGCCGCCCTCGGGCCAGTGGCTGCGAGGGTCCTGGCGCGTGATAGCCGTGTAGAGCACGTTCATGCTGGTAACGGGCGTGATAGGGCTGTCGGTACCGAAGGCTTGGCGAATGCCGCGCTGCTTATAGGTTGCGAACGGCCACATGATGCGGCTGCGCTCCAGGCCCAGATCGCGCTCCGGGCCACCCGGGTCGAGCGTGATGTGGCAAGGCTGGCTCGAGGCAATGACGTTGAGCTTGCGCAGACGATCGATGTCCTGAGGCAGCAAATTCTCCAGATGCTCGAGCGTGTTATGGCCGTGCTGGGGCAGGCCGTACAGGTCGGCTGCCTCCTCGAAGATATCCAGCGCGGCATGAATCGCACCGTCGCCGATAACGTGGATGCGCACGGTGTGGCCACGCTCGGCTGCCGCCAGAACCAACTTGCGCATGCGCTCGGCCGGGACCGTCAGACGGCCCTGGTCGCCCGGGAAGCGCGGATTGGTATAGGGCTCAGTGAGATATGCCGTGTGTTCGCTCGACACGCCGTCGAAGAACTGCTTAAAACCTGGCGCCGAAAGCAGCGCGTTGTTCGCGTAACGTACCTGGAGCTCTTCTAGACGCGACTGGTCATCCAGCAGCGTGGGGAACAGATGGGCACGAATGCCCAGCTTGCCGGCCGCCTGCAGTTTGTCGTAGACATCGTCGCGGATAAAATCGCAGCCCGGCATGGGCATGAGCGACATATCGCAGATCGAGGTAATACCCTGCTCGGCCATGCGCCTCATTTGATCGGCGTAAGCGCTTGCGATGCGATCTTCGCCCAGCCACTCAAGACAGCGCGGCAGCAGCTGCATGGCAGCCGCTTCGTGAGCAATGCCCGTGAGTTCGCCGTTTGCGTCTTTGTCGTAGCTACCGCCCGCTGGCGGCTCGCTGTCGCGCGTGACGCCGAGCGCCTCGAGTGCGCGGCTGTTGAGCCACAGCGTGTGCCCGTCGCCCGAGTACATAACGCAGGGACGATCGGGGAATGCCGCATCGAGCGACGCCTTGGTAGGATGCTCGGGCGGGTCCCAACGGTAGTCGCGCCAGCCTTGCGTCACAACCCAGGCGTCATCGGGCAGGTCCTGGGAAAACTCGAGCGCGTGCTGCACCAGCGCCGCCTCGGACGTGCCCATATCCATGAGCATGTACGGCGAGGAGCCAACCGAGGTATGGAAGAAGTGCAGATGAGCGTCATGGAAACCGGGGCAGACAAACTGCTCGCCGTAGTCGAGAACCGGCGTGGCGGCGGGAGCGGCGGCAATCACGTCATCGGGCGCACCGACTGCGACGATACGGTCGCCTGCGATGGCAATCGCCAGCTCGCGGGCGGAATCGATGCCGTCTTGCGCGGTAAAGACGTTCTTGGAGCGGATAATCCGATCGATATGTTGCATGGGCATCCCCATCTCTGGCAGGAAATTCAACACCCCCGAGTGTACTCCCCCGCCCTTGTAACAAAACCCCAAGCGGCAAACGGCAACTTTACCAGCCCTAGCGGCAGGTGGCATACTGGAAAGAGCCTGTACGATTTTGCGATCAACCCAGCAAGGAGCAAATCGATCATGACGAAGACCAAGGCACAGCAGATTATGGCGGCGACCGAGACTCGCGCGGCTGACGATGTCACCGCAGCCATCCAAGATATCGCCGCCGAGTTTGAACCCTACATCATTAAGCAGCGCCGGCACTTCCATAAGCACCCGGAGCTGAGCCTCGCCGAAGAGCGCACGACCTCCGACATCGCCAACCAGCTCGACGCCATGAATATCCCCTACGAGCGCCCCCTTAAGACGGGCCTGGTGGCGACCCTTCGCGGCACCGCACCCGACGCCTATCGCGAGGACGGCACGCCGCGCCGCCGCATACTGCTGCGCGCGGATATTGACGCCCTGCCCGTCACCGAGCAGACCGGCGAGGAATTCGCCAGTGTCAACGAGGGCTGCATGCACGCCTGCGGCCACGACTGCCACATCGCCATGATGCTCGGCACGCTGCAGATCCTGCGCCATATGACCGACGACATCCACGGCGAGGTCCGCATCGTCTTCCAGCCCAGTGAGGAAAACGGCCAGGGCGCCAAACTCATGATCGGCACGGGTGTGCTCGACGGCGTCGACGGCGCCTACGCCGCGCACATCTGGAGCGAGGTCGACGCCGGCACCGTAAGCTGCGAGCCCGGCCCGCGCATGGCCAATACCGACTGGTTCCGCATCGATGTCCGCGGCACCTCGTGCCACGGCGCCATGCCCCAGCGCGGCCACGACGCCGTCATGGTTGCCGCCGAGATCGTCAACGCCCTGCAGACCATCGTCTCGCGCGAGATCAGCCCCTATGAGCCGGCCGTCATCACCGTCGGCGAGCTGCACGGCGGCACCGCGCGCAACGTTATCGCCGGCACGGCCTACCTCGCCGGCACGGTGCGCACCTACGGCGATTCAACCCACGAGGAAATGCCGGAGCTTATGCGCCGCATCGTGGAGCATACTGCAGCCGCCTTGGGCGCCGAGGCAGAGCTCACCGATTACACCATCGCCAACTACAAGGTCGAAAACGACGCGGCCTCGAGCGAGCGCTGCCGTCAGGCCGTAATTAAGTGTCTGGGTCCCGCCGGCCAAGGCCATTATCGCGGCACACTTTCGGGCGAGGATTTTTCGGAGTACCTGCGCCGCGTGCCGGGCGTGCTCGCCTTTGTAGGTACGCGTAACCCCAAGATTGGCGCCACGTACGCCCAGCATTCCTGCTTTTACAAGATTGACGAGAGAGTGCTGGCCAAGGGCTCCATGGTGGCAGCCCAGTATGCCATCGACTTTTTGGCCGAGCCCACGCAAGAGGAGCTCGACGGCCCCGCGATCACCGCGGTCGCCGAAACCAACCCCGATCTGGCCGCCAAGTTGCGCTCTGCCAAGGCGACGACCGCCGAGGCTCGTGACGCCATCCACGACGCCCGCACGGCTCGCCATGCCGCAATCAAGGGCATCCACGAAGCCCGCGCCGCCGCTCGCCGCGAGGAGAAACACGACGAGTAGTCGTCACACCCATCCATAACAGCCTGGCTAAAGCAAAGCGGGGGCGGACGCGTCGAAACGTCCGCCCCCGCTCATCTGTCAAGCGTTATTTCCACCATTTCTACCCCGTCCCCAAATGGCAGGCGGCATGCTACTCGTCCTGAGGGCCCTCGTCGGAACTTGACTCGGGCGCCGGCTCAGGCGCAGGCACAGGCGCTGGCTCAGGCTCGGACTCGGGCTCAGGCGCAGTCTCAGGTGCAGGTGCCGGCTCAGGCTTGGGCTCGGGCTCAGGCTCAGGCACGGGCGCCGGCTCGGGCGCGGGCTTGGGCTCAGACGCAACATCCGGAGCGCTGTAACCCGAAGGAGCGGACTTCTTCTCAAAGGGCAATACAAAAGTCAGGACGTCGTCCTTGTCCTCGTCAACCCACTCGCTTGCATAACGTGCGACCCAATAGCCAACGGCACGATGCTTGAGCATCTTGCCAAAGACCGTAAGAAATACGGTGACAAAAGCGACCAGCACCAGGAACAGCACGAGTGTGATGCCGCCGCCGGCAACAATCGCCTCAATACCCGTAGGACGATAGTAGTAGCTATACATATCGACAGAGGCAACGGCGCCAAAGACGACCGTCAAGATCCATGTGACAACGTTGGCGACCAGGCCCGTCAAAAACTCGGGAAGGAACGAAGCGCAGAACAGCTTGGTCTTATTGTTCTTAAAGGCTGCCCAAACCTTATCGAGCGAAAACGCGCTCTCGACGCGACCGGTCACCGCAAAGTGCATCACGGCAATGTCGGCGAACATCTTAAAGAAGACCCCCAGGACCGCCGTGGCAATCATAGCCAGGACAAGCAGGCCAAGCGAGCCAAACAGCGCAGCCTCGAGCGCATAAGAGCCGTAATAAGAATACGAGCCCGCGGCGCCAACTACCACGCCCTCCACCAGCGAAAGCACTACACCGATAACGGGAATGGCAGCGATAACCTCGAGCACGACCGAAATAACGCTCGAAAAGATTCCGAGACCAAACGACGTGGAACGCATCAACGGACGACCCATGCCGTCATCGATCTTAAGCGACAGGTCGCGACCCCACTCGATGCCAAAGCCCGAACCGCACACGCTCGCCACGTAGGCAGCCAAAAAGCCGATGGCAGCCGCAATACCGCCGATAACGGGGATGAACAGCACGAGTACCGACACGACACAGATAAGCGCCGGCAAAAAGGCAATCTGGCACACGCGCTGCAGCACGCCCGGAGTCTTGGTCATATCCTCAAACGCCTGAGCCGTGCAGCCCTTGGACGCGTTCGCGACAGGTTGAGGAACAAACTGCTGAGGCTGAGGCTGACCCTGAGGGGTGGAAGCTGCAGCACCGGCATTGGGGGCACCACACACGCCGCAGAACTTGTCGTTATCGCCCATGGGGGCGCCACACTGCGAACAGAACATCGAAATCATCCCTTCGTATCTAGAGCGAATCACCTGGATCGCAAACGATGTCTTTGGCATCATTATCACCCAATGTGAGGACAAATACTCTTAGATGACGTATTTGCAACGCGCGAGGCGCTTTTCGATTGTTTGACGAGTGTGTCCGCGCTAGTTCGTGCCGCGGAAACCCTTGCCGACGATCTCGGAGCTGTCGACGATCGTGATAAAGGCACCAGGATCGACCTCGCGCGCATAACGGCGCAGCTGCACGGCCTCGCGACGGCTCAGCACGCTCATGATCACCGTCACGCACTTGCCCGAGAAGGCGCCGTAGCCGCGGCTGATGGTCGCCGTGCGGTTGAGATGCTTGACGATAAACTCCTCGACCTTAAGGGGCTCGGAACAAATGATCGTGCAGACCTTACGAAGATGAATGCTCTCGATGGCCTTGTCGACCACAAGCGTCTTGGCAAACAGGCCGAGCACGCAATACAGACCGATACGCGGACCATACAAAAAGGCCGCGATGGTCACGATGCCGATATCGACCAGCAACAGCGCGCGGCCAATCTCGAGTGTGGTACGGCGTTTGAGGATCATAGCGAGGATGTCCGTGCCGCCCGTCGAGGCGCCGATATCAAAAACGATGGCGCTGCCGAGCGCCGGCAGAATCACGGCAAAGCACAGGTCGAGCCACATATCGCCCGTCATCGAGACATCGGTCGGAATAAAAAGCTCAAACAGCGAAACATAGGCGGACAGCGCAAACGAGGCGAAGACGCTCCACAGGATTGCCTTGCGCTCCAAAAAGATAAAGCCCAAGACGACGAGAACCGCGTTGATAATCCACATAAAGACGCCGACGGGCAGGGTCGGGAACAGCGTGGACAGAATGACCGACACGCCCGAGGTGCCGCCAAAAGCAAAGTGATTAGGGGTTTTAAACGCAACGATGGCAAAGGCCGTAAGAATCAGACCTAGATTGAGCTCGGCGAAAAAGCGCGGGAAGCCTGGCTCCTGGCTGCGCTTTTGGCCGGCACGCTCGCCGCGCTCGATATCGGTGCGATCGACCACGCGCTCCATCGGCACCACGGGAGGACGATGTAGCTCCTCGGCAGCTCGCGATGCCGCCTCTGCCGCGGCGGCCTCAATCGCCCATGCCTTGCTTTCTGTTTCGCGCTCGTCAGCCATTACGGCAACCCCTCGTTAACAATTTGGAAACAATGCGCCCATTAGGGTAACGCGGAACGTGACGATTGCAACCCCTAGTTAGACGAGCGGTATGCCTACATCGGGGGCATACAAATAACGGCCGGCCGCACATACATCCGTGCGACCGGCCGTTTGACGTTTTCGCAGATAAAACCTGCCAAAATAAATCTGTCCCTTTTTGGCAGGTTACCTTTTTGGTAGGTTACTCGTGCTGGTTGGTGCGGTGCTCGTACTCCTCGGGGGTGATGACATCCTCGATGCGCAGGTTGACGCCTGCCACCTCAAGGCCGGTCATCGCAGCCAGACGCTCGGTCACGCGCGCCTTAACGTCGTCGAAAATCGCGGGCGCATAGGCGCCGTACTCGATAATGACGGAAATGTTAACGACCACGCGGTTGTCATCGGTGACCTCGACTGTCACGCCCTTGGTCAGATTCTCGGCACCAAACTGCTCCTGCACAAAGTGCATGAGGTTGCCCTTCATGCCCAGGACGTGCGGTACCTCGCGGGTGGCCATGGCGACGATCTTCTCGATCACACCGTTGGAATAGGTCAGCGAGTCCTCGGACTCGTCCGCTTCCCCATCATCCTCATCCGCATCGTCGGCGGGTTCGGCCTCGACGAGCGCCTCGTCCTCGAGCGTTACGTCCTCGGCCTCGGCGGTGACGGTCTCGTCTACCTCGAGCTCGGTATCGGCCACATCGACCTTCGTGTTAAAAGCCATGGTTCCTCCTTATGCCCACCGCACACGCGGCGGTCGAATACATGCTAGCGGCCGCTAAACAGACGGCCGAAGAAGTTGACGATCCCGTTCTCGCCGTCGCGGATCTGGCCAATCACGGCGCCGATCAGCACAAAGAAAGCGATGACGAGCGTATCCCACAGGCCGAGCGTGAGCACCAGCACGGCGAGCACAAAACCAGCGACGGCTCCAAGCGTGGTGTTGGGATGACGGACGGCATAGCTCCAGATGGCTGCCCCCGTACCCTTGATGAGACCCATGGCCTCATCAAAATCATCGGCGACCGCGTCATGTGACTCGGTACCCTCCACCTTAGGATCGACGACCTCGCCTGCCGGCGCGGCGCTCTGATCGATAGTCAGGCGCGGGGTGCGGACGGTCTTGTCTTGATTGGTATCACTCACCGGAAACCTCCACGGTCTGGACGGTAGTCTTGGACGGCAAAAAACGAACGCGCGCAGTCGTGCCCGGCGTGCCGAGCATAGTGTCGCAGGCCTCCTCGATACGTTGCTGCATCGCGATAGCTTGGGAGGCCACATCCCGGTCGTCGAGCGCGATGGCGTCGACCTTAAAACGGACGTGCGATTCGTCGGAGCCCTGCACGCGCGCCTCGACATGCTCGATCATCACTCGGTCGTCGCACTCTGCCGCGGTACGAGCACACGAGGAGAGGGCAGCGAGCGTGACCTCGATATTGCGCTCCCCCGCCGGATGCACGCAGGACGGCTCGCGACGAGCAAACACCAGGCGGAAGAAACCCACGAGCACGCCGAGCGCCACGACGCCGCCGCACGCCGTAACAACGATGCGAGGCAGCGGATCGCGCATCAGCAGCATAAAGCGATAGGTATATGGCCCCCAAAACTGGCAGACCAACGTACCCAGCGCCACGACGGCGGCGGCAAGATACACGATCGCCAGGGCTCGTTTGAGCACGCGCATGCAGCGCTCCCTTCAAATCTCGATCCACAGAATGCAAAACGGTTCGCATCATTATAAAAGAGCCGGGTCCGGTGCTCTACGCACGCGGATCCGGCTCATCTATTCCACGAGGCTTGCATGCTCGCTTCATTATGCCCAGATATGCACGGCTCAATCCGTGCGGGCGCTACTCCTCCTCCAGGGCAGCAATGACCTCGTCGGTCATGTCCATGGTGCTGTAAACATCCTGGACGTCGTCGAGCTCCTCAAGACGGTCGATGAGGCGCTGAACCTTCTTGGCGTCGGCGCCGGAGACCTCGGTCGGGGTGGTCGGGACCATGGTGGTCTCGGAGCCCTTGACCTGGACGCCCTGCTCCTCGAGCGCCTTGGAGACAGCCATGACCTCGTTGGCAGTAGTCCAGACGATCCACTCCTCGCCGGCGTCCTCGTAGTCCTCGCCGCCGGCCTCGGCGATGGCCATCATGAACTCATCCTCGTCACCGGCAGCACCGTTGGCGATCATGGTCTCCTTCTTGGCGTTCTCGTCCAGGATCTCCTTGGCGACGACGATCTGGCCCTTGCGCTCAAACTGGAAGGCGACGGAGCCGGAGGTACCCAGGTTGCCACCAGCGTGGGAGAAGGCGGAACGGACATCAGCGGCGGTACGGTTGCGGTTGTCGGTCAGGCAGTCGACGTAGACGGCGACACCGGCGGGACCGTAGCCCTCGTACACGATGTTCTCGTAGACGGCGGCATCGGCACCCGAACCAAAAGCCTTGTCGATAGCGGACTTGATCTTGTCCTTAGGCATGGACTGAGCCTTGGCCTTGGCAACGGCAGCGGCGAGGCTGGCGTTGTTCTCGGGCAGCGGGTCACCGCCGAGACGGGCAGCAACGGTGATGTTGCGGCTGAGCTTGGAGAAGAGGGCGGAACGCTTGGCGTCCTGCGCGCCCTTACGATGCTTGGTTGTGGCCCACTTAGAGTGTCCGGACATACGTGTCTCCTATCGGTTTCGACCTAAAGCCCAGCGCAGATGCTCGGGCAATATAAACAAACGTCGTTATGATATACCTACTGGCCTGCGAGATAAACCCCAAAATGAAGGCGTCGTGATGATGGCCCCTTTGGTGCAAAGAAACCTGACCCCAATACACCAAGCTAGAACCAGAGGAAGTCGCTACGGGTGACGGTGGCGCCGATGGCGAAGGGCATGCAGGCGATGACCGGATACAGGTAGCGCATGTAGGTCGAGCCGTTACATGGACCGATCAGGCACACGGCGAGCACGCCCAACAGCGGCACCCAGATCGCCAGCGCACGCCATGAATGACGACGCAGCAGGTAGACCACCACGGCGATCATGATCCACACATAGGTGGCCGAGCTCATGGTGAGCGAAATAAACGGGATGCGCTGCACCGCCACACGGTACAGATTGATCAGGTGGTCGCACCAGCGCACCATGTTGCTGTCAACCGGATGGAAGTCGAAGTACTTGAGGTTGTCGGGGCGCGCCATAATCTCGGCACTACGCGCTGTGCTGTAGACCCAGGCATCGCGCGCGCTCGGATAAAAATAACCATAGTAGTTATTGATAAGCGCCGAGATATAGCACTCGGGATCCTTCTTAAACATCTGAGCCCATACCTCAAAATAGGCATCGATGTCCTCCTGCGAGGCATACTCGTTAAAGCAGTTCTTGACGGCATCGGACTTGTCGGGGTTGTAGCGGCGGCCCAGGTTCTCGTACTTGAGCACACGGTCGATCACGGCACGCTCTTCGTCGGTCACCAAGCCGTCGCAAGGAGCCTCCACAATGGTGCCGTCCTCCTTAA
The DNA here is from genome assembly GCA_046976245.1 of Collinsella sp. GTDB lineage: Bacteria > Actinomycetota > Coriobacteriia > Coriobacteriales > Coriobacteriaceae > Collinsella. Next base: position 326,295 of record JBKWEB010000001.1, read on the forward strand.
CCGTGGGGTTGACGCCCGAGTTGAGGCCGTCGTGCTTTTGGACGAAACGAGCCGTCTGCTGGAACGGAATCGAGAGGATTTCGCGCTTGGAACCAGGCGTGATATCGTGCGCTGGCATAAAGACCTTGGTGAAGTACATATTAGAGGCAAGGCAGAGCGCGAGCACCGCGAGGACACCGACCCAGCGGAAACGCGGGATGGCGCCTGAAGGCGCAGCACCAGTCTGCTTGGCTGCACGACGAGCCACATGCACGTCCCATACGCAAAACGCCGACGCGATTACGCATGCCGCCAGGGGAAACACCAGACCGCCGTTGCGCAGGAACGTGGAACCCATGGCGCCCAGAGCGAGCAGCAGCCAGTCGTGGCGCGCAAAGAGCACGGGGGCTTTCTCGCCCGCTCGCTCGGCATTGGCATCACGACGGGGCAAGCCACATGCCACGAGCTTGACGGTCTGTACCAGCAGCACCAAAAACGCGTCGGCAAAGAGCACGTCTTTGGTGAGCAACGCCGCGTAGTTAGAGAACATCGGCATAAACGCAAAGAACAGCAGGATCGCACCGCGAACCGGCAGGCTCACGCCCAGTTTGCGCAGCGACGAAATGGAATAGGCCATGCAGGCGGCCGTGATGACAAATTGAGCGCAGGTATAGATGATGAGGCCCGCGTTAGCGCTGTTGAACAGTGAAAGCCCCAGCTGGACGCACGAACCGATGATAGCCGTGTGCACCACGGGGTGATGTCCGTTGAGCAACACATTGGGATTGAGCAGACGCAGGTAGTCACTCGTGCCGTTGGGGTAGTTGAACCACTGGCGAATCTGCGCGCCCGTATCTCCCATAAAAAGACCGGGCAGCGAAGCGATGAGCGTGGGCGCCCAGGCGATCATAAGCACCAGGAAGGGCCCGGCAAAGGGATGGACCGAGAGCACGGCGTGAGTCACACGCCATACGCGGCCAAAGTGCGCTTCGGAAAACGGAATGCGCCGAGAGCTCAGCCAATCTAGACACTCAAAGGCAAGGTAGAAGGCAACGACCGCCAAGAGCATCCAGCCCGCGCCGCCAATCCAGGCGCAGATGATGCGGGCTTTGTCGCCAAGGACAATCTCGGCCGAGTCGGTGAGATCGTAGCTGCGGCCGAACACCATGCAGATGGCGAAGAACAGCGACGGCAGAATGATCGATGGACGCCAGGCGTCGCCACGGCCAAAGAACACGTAGCGAAACGGCAAGGTGAGCAGGCAGGCAAGTGCAAGCAACATGACCGCGTCGGTATGGCCGGCAAACGAGAGGAGCACCTCGTAGCACACGTACAGCATGCCCGAGGCTTTGGGGTCAATCGCCAAGACTGCGTTGCTCGACACCGGGGCGGGATCGATGGAAAACGCCGTGGTCGCCAACAGCGCGAGCAAAAATGCGATGAGCGTCTGCTTGGCGGGGTAGCGCTTAAACCAGACGATGCGGGCAGCGTCGCGCGCAGCCGTTGTGGAGAGGTCGGAATCCTTCACAGTCCGAAAGCCTTTCTAGAAACCTGCCAAAAAGGGACAGGTTTATTTTGGCAGGTTTTATCTGGGGAAACGTTACGGTTCTGTCATCGTCGCCCAGCGAACCACCACAAAGGTTCCTGTCCCCTTTGTGGTGGTTTTGGTGGTTAGGCGTCCAGGTAGACGCGCTGGGGCTGGTTGCGGCGACGGGCAAAGATGATGAGCGCCAGGCCCGCGATTACGAGCGGCAGGCTCAGCAACTGGCCCATGGTGATAACGCCACCCAGTAGATAGCCCAGCTGCGCATCGGGCACGCGCACAAACTCACTGAGGAAGCGGACGATGCCGTAACCCATCACAAACACGCCCATAAACGTGCCTTGGGGCAGTAGCGGCT
>JBKWEB010000002.1:0-241939 GCA_046976245.1 Collinsella sp.
AAGAAGATGAGCATGAGCAAGAACATCGCACGCCTGGCAGTAACCGCCGGCCTCACAGCAGCCCTGAGCTTCGGCGGCGTGATGGCGCCCGTGACCATGGCGTTTGCTGATGATGCGGCGGGTTCGACCAATAGCATCACGATCAAGCAAGATGAAAATAACACGGACGCCGCGAATCCGGAAAAAAAGACTCAGTTTGTTGCCTATCAGATTTTTAAAGCCAAGGTGGTTAATGGGACTGACTCAGGCAACAAGGTCGTTTCTGATGTCGAATGGAACGCCGATGTGACACTTGACACCCGGAACGCCATCATTGCTGCTATTCAGGGCAGCACTGACTATGATTCCACTAATCCGAAAATTCCCACTGAAAATCCCACCGCGCAGGATGTTGCTGACTGGATGGCTGCGAATCTCAAGAACGCTTCTTGGGTTGTGAACAATGGCGATTTGCTCGATAAGATTGCCGACTTGCTCAAGAACACTGCACCTACCAAGCCAAAGGGGGCTACTAGCGCTGCTTTCGCCGCAGATACCTCAGTTTCTTTTGAGAACCCTGGCTACTATCTCTTCCTGACTGACGCTGGCTCTATCGGCAGTGCGGATGAACATTCCGGCAAAAAGCAGACTGGTACGTCGCCGATCTTCGCTGTCGTGGGCGGCAGTGCTGTTGAGGTTACCGAGAAGACCGGCATTCCTACGGTTACAAAGAAGATTAAGGACGACAAACCCAACAGCGATTGGGCCGACAAGGCTGACTCACAGGTTGGTCAGAATGTTCAATATCAGCTAACCGGCACCGTTGCCGAAAACGTGGCCTCGTTCGATAGCTACTACTACGAGTTTCATGATGAGCTTTCTGCTGGCCTGACGGTTAAAGAGGGCTCCATTAAGGTATATGCTGGCAATAATCGCGACAGCGCTGTGGATATTACTTCTGCATGCACTCCCGAAGTCACGGGCGGTGCAAACGGCGCGGGTCAAATCTTGACCGTTAAGTTCGATGACCTCAAGACCGCCGTGTCCAACCTCACCAAGGACACGAAGATTTTCGTCGAGTATGCCGCCATGCTCGATCCCGTGAAGGCTGAGATGGTTACTGTTGGCGGCGAGGGTAACGAGAATACCGTCAAGCTCATCTACTCCAACAACCCCATGAGCAATGGCAGGGGTGAGTCCGTGCCCGATACTGTTCGCGACTACACCTATGCGCTCAAACTCGTCAAGCAAGATCACGAAAGCAAGAACAAGCTCCAGAATGTCGGATTTACCATCCAGGCTACCGTTCCTGATGACAATGCGGACGGCAGCGCTTCTAAGAACAAATACGTTCAGGAACATGGCAACCTTGGTGAAACGCCGCATGAGTTCTTCACTGATGGAAATGGCGAAATTTACATCAAGGGACTTGACGCCGGTACTTACACCGTTCATGAGCAGACTGCCCTCGGCAACTACAATTCGCTGAAGGACTTCACTTTCACGATCTCGACTCAGGCGTCTAGTGCAGACAGTCTTCATAAAACCGAGGAAGAGGCACAGACCGTGACAGTCACCAGGACGGCGGAGACTTCCGACCTCGTTATCCTTAATGACGATACTCAGACTGATGGTACCGTCACCCTTACCGTCGAGAATAAGAAGGGCTCCAACCTCCCGCTGACCGGTCTCAACGGCGTGACCTTTACTTGGATTGCTGGCGGCGCGGTGCTGTGCATCGGCGTGGCGCACCTCATCCGCAGCCGTAAGCAGGCTGAGGAGTCCGAGCAGGAGTAACGCTCGCTCACCCATCCCTTTGGCAGGTGGGATGTGATGGCCATGAGACTTGCGGACACTTTTCTCGTCCATCGACGTTCTTGCTTTGCCATTCTTTTTTCGGGGCAGACTCCGCACTGGAGTCTGCCCCGTTCTTTTTGGGATAACGCAGCCAGCCTCCACCGTCCGATGCGGGTACGTTCGTCATCGCGTTTCTTGACTCGTATGAGGTTCGGATTAAGGTCCGTAGGCGCACGCGCGGTGCGGACGGTGGAAGGCATTTGCGCCGCAACAAGCGCAAATAAGAATGCCCGGGGTTAGAGACCCGGGCATTTAACAAAACCAGAAAACTAGGCCGCCCGCGCTCCCAAACATTTACGCGGGGTGCGTCGTTTTCTATTGATATTGTATCCCGAATCGCCCCGCCGATCCGGGATATTCTGAAAACGCAAACACGTCGGGCAAACCCGGACAATGCGGTCAGGCTCTGCTGGACGAGGAATCGTGTTTGTAACTATCGAACAAATGTTTGTCAAAATCGCGTTTAGCAGCTGTGGGTGCATGCACTCGCAGTAAAATACCCTTGCGACGCATTCCGTGCGCGGGCGGCCGACGACTCGATCGGAGGTCCCCAAATGCTGAAATTCCTTAACGTGCTCGCCGCCCTTGCGGCGGTGGGCTCGTTCGTCATCGCGTTTTTTGACTCGTATGAGGTTCGGTTTAAGGTCCGTAGGCGTACGCGCGGTGCGGACGGTAGAAGGCATTTGCGCCACAACAAGCGCAAATAAGAATGCCCGGGGTTAGAGGCCCGGGCATTTAACAAAAGCTGAAAACTAGGCCGCCCGCGCTCCCAAACATTTACGCGGGGTGCGTCGTTTTCTATTGATATTGTATCCCGAATCGCCCCGCCGATCCGGGATATTTTGAAAACTCAAATGCTGGCTTAGGCGCGAACGAAATCTCTTTAATTCCGAAAATTATGTATAATTCCAATATAAACTGGAATCAAACGAAAACGATGGAAATGAACGAAGCGCTAATCTACTTAAAAGAAGCACTAGGCCTCTCCGCCAAGACCAAAACTTGGCCTGGATCCGCACGCTTGCCGCTGCATCTGCGGGCGATTGAAGTCTGCGCTGTTGACGCAAGCGGTTTTTCGTTTTTGCTTGCAAGCTTGCCTACTGGCGTCGGGCTTCCCGAGGCTAAGAGAGTCTATAGTCAGCTAGCCTTGCGCGCGGAGACTCCTGTTGTCGTTTCGTTTCCTGATGCCGATGCACGTCAGCGCAAGGCATTGATCGCACAAGGGATTTCCTTTGTCTGCCCAGGCAGACAGGCTTTTCTTCCATTTATGGGCACAGCCTGCACGGAGAGGGGCGGTGCCCGGTTTCGCAACCACGCGACCAAGATGTCACCCAACGCGCAGGCTGCCGCAATCTGGGGAGCAGCCCAGGAGCCATATCGTCCCTATGACCTTTGTCGCGCGCTTGGGATTTCGGCAAGCCGCGCGAGTGAGGCCATAACCGAGCTTGTTGACAGGGGGCTCGCGAGGCGCGAGCGTCGCGAGCGACGTGTCGTCGTGTTCCCTGTTGCCGTTGATCTTCTGCTCAGCGAGCACATGGCAGAGCTCTCCTCGCCTGTCTCGAAGGTCTTTTTTGCAAGGAAGACGCAGCAGATCGACTATCTTGTTGACGCCGGGGAGACGGCGCTCGCTGCGCGTTCGATGCTCGCTGCGCCGGGCATGGAACAAAAGGCCGTCTTAAGAAGTGCATGGCGTCAACTGAGCGACCTCGAAGTCGCAGATGGGGAGTTGCCGGATAACGAAACGGCGATGATCCAAGTGTGGCGCTATGCGCCCGTGTTTGCCGGCTCCTCCCGTGTCGACGACATTTCGCTTGCGCTATCTTTGGCGGCAATCGACGATGAGCGAATTCAGCTCGAAGTCGATCGCATGTTTGGAAAGGAATATCCATGGCAAGAAGCGCTGTAGAAGGTCTCCAAGAATTTCAGCAGCATATGCAAGAAGCTGCAGGATCGTATGCTCTTATCGGCGGCACGGCATGCGACATTTTGCTCGCGGAGGCGGGACTTCCGTTTAGGATGACTCACGATTTTGATGTGGTAATTGTCGCCGATGACCGGTTGCCTCAGACGGCAGAAGCTATATGGACTTTGGTGCGTGATGGCGGCTACCGCTGCGGCTGGGGCGAAGGCAAAGGCTCATGTTTTTATCGGTTTACAGAGCCTAAGAGGCCGGGTTACCCCCATATGATCGAACTCTTCGCGAAGTGCCCCGACTTTCTAAAGGGTCGTGAGGGGATTGATGTGGCACCAATTCACGTTGATGAAAACATAAGCAGTCTGTCGGCGATTTTGTTGGACGATGCTTACTACAGCTTGTTCCTTCAGGGAATTCGGACCGTAGGCGGCGTTTCGGTCCTGGGTACGGAATACATTGTCCCGTTCAAAGCGAAGGCGTATCTCGACCTAAAAGCTAGAAGGGAAGCGGGGGAGAACGTTGATTCGAAGAAGGTAAAAAAGCATAAACGCGATGCGCTGAGGCTTGCTCAGCTGCTTGGCGAGTCGGAAGGTGTCGACCTGCGCGGAGAACTGAAGGACGATATGCTTGCGTTTGTTAAAGATTGTGAGGTGGGCGACGTCAATCTGAAACAGATTGGGGTTGCGGGCGTAACGATGGCGCAGTTGCTCGAGACGATGAAAGCAACATATGGCTTGATTGGTTGAGTGGGGTTACGTGGCCCGGTCGGTGCAGTCTAGCTGCGTTGTCCGGCGCGGAAGCTCGCTAATCGGCTATTATTTGTTTAGACAACCTGAGCTGTAAAGGAGTGACTGGCGATGGTGCAGGGCGCCAAACATATGAAGAGCAATAACGCCGCGGCCAACGGCGGCTCAAGCCCTCAGCCCAAACCTCAACCAAAGCCCAAACGCCGCCGCAAGCGACTGCCGCGCTGGGCCGACCGGCTCATCACCATCGTCATTATCCTTATTGGCGTGGGCCTTATGACCTGGCCGTGGATCTTGGACCGGCTCGAGGCCTCGGGCGTGTTCAACCAGATCAGCACCGTGTCCAGCACCGTGGACGCGCTATCTGCCGAGGAGCGCGAGCGCATCCTGCTCCAGGCGCGCTCCTTTAACGAGCAGCTGGCGGGCGAGGCCACCGAGCTTCCCGCCGACCAGATCGAGCCCTACGCTCAGCAGCTCATCTTTGACCGCGACCCCATGATGAGCTGGGTCGAGATCTCCTCCATCGACGTGAGCATGCCCATCTACCACGGCACGAGCGAAGAAGTCCTTATGGCGGGCGTCGGTCACCTGGAAGGCACGAGCCTGCCGGTGGGCGGCACCTCGACGCATTGCGTGCTCACCGCGCACTCGGGTATGCGCAACCTGAGCATGTTCGACGACATCCGCTCGCTGGAGCCCGGCGACCTAGTGCTGCTGCACACCATGAACAAGACGCTCGCCTATAAGATGGTGGACTCCGAGGTGGTGCTGCCCGAGGAGATGGAGTCGCTGACCATCGAACCCGGCGCCGACAAGGTGACGCTCGTCACCTGCACGCCCTACGGCGTGAACGACCATCGCCTGCTGGTGCATTGCGTGCGCACCAAGTACAACAAGAAGGACGTCGACAAGCAAAAGTCGCTGGCCGGCCGCCACTGGGGCAAGCGCGAGTTTGCCGTGCTCATCGTGGTTGTAGCCATTCTGTTGTTGCTGCTGGACATCGTGGTCCACGCGGTCCGTAAACGCCGCAAGGCCAAGGCCTCGGCATAGCCATTGTTCAGAACCATCACAATGGAGACAGGCACCTTTGTGGTGGTCGGGGGCTTCCAAACCATCACAACATTCGATGAAAATCTCGATTTTGGCGAAAAGCGTCGAATGTTGTGATGCTTTTCGCTGTGGGCGGCGCGGTTTTCGCTATGGACGGTGCGGTTTCGCCGCAGAACCGCCAGCCCGCCGCCTGCCAACCCGCCGTCCTCGTTACGTTTTCGCTGCATTTGGGTAAAGCACCTGCTCCAAGCGGCGTTGCCTTGTATACTAGAGCGGTTTAACTGTTATGCGGAAGGGAGCGCCTATGGCACTCAGCGAGAAAGACGTGCGCGGCATCGCCGAGTACGCAAAGATCGCACTGACCGATGACGAGCTCACCCAGATGACGTCTTACATGAACGACGCCGTCCAGATGCTCGAGCCCGTCTTGCAATATGACTTGCCCGACGTGGAGCCCACGTTCCATCCCATCGGAAGCCTGTCCAACGTGATGGGCGATGACCTGCGCGAGCCCGAGCGCGACCTGCCGCTCGACGTCGCGCTTGAAAACGCCGGCAGCGCGCGCGACCGCTACTTCCGCGTGCCGTCCATTTTGGGAGAGGGGGAGAGCGAGTAATGGCGCTAAGCTTCGATTCCCTTACCGCCGCCCAGATTGCCGCGGGCGTTGCCGCCGGCGACTTTACCGCTACCGAGGTGGCCCAGGCCTCCCTTGCCGCCATCGAGGCGCGCGAGGGCGGGGTCCAGGCATTCCTGCAGGTGGCGCCCGAGCTCGCGCTCGAGGCCGCCGCGCGCGTGGATGCCAACCGTGCCGCAGGCAAGCCGCTGCCCCCGCTCGCGGGCGTGCCGCTGGCCATCAAGGACAACATGAACCTCGTGGGCACGCGCACCACCTGTGCTTCCCGCATGCTCGAGGACTACCAGAGCGTCTACACCGCCACCTGCGTCCAACGCATGCTCGATGCCGGCTGCCTGCCCATGGGCAAGGCCAACATGGACGAGTTTGCCTTTGGCAGCTCCACCGAGAGCTCGGCCTTCCACCGCACCAACAACCCTTGGGATACCGAGCGCGTGCCCGGCGGCTCTTCGGGCGGCTCCGCTGCCGCCGTCGCCGCGGGCGAGGTCGCGCTCTCGCTGGGCTCGGACACCGGCGGCTCCATCCGCCAGCCGGCGGCGCTCTGCGGCGTGGTGGGCCTTAAGTCCACGTATGGTGCCGTGAGCCGTTACGGCGTGGTGGCCTTTGGCTCGTCGCTCGACCAGGTTGGCCCCTTCGGCCGCACGGTCGAGGACGTCGCGCTGGCCATGAACGCGCTCACCGGTGCGGGCCACGATCCGTACGATTGCACCAGCCAGGACTGTGCCGTCGACTTTACCGAGCACCTCAACGACAGCATCGAGGGCAAGCGTGTGGGCATCATCCCCGCGTTTATGGAGGCCGAGGGCCTGACGCCCGAGGTCAAGGCCGCTGTTCAGCGCGCCGCCCAGGAGCTGCAGAACCAGGGCGCCGAGCTGGTCGAGGTCGACCTGCCGCACCTGGACGCCGCCATCGCCGCCTACTACGTCATTGGCCCGGCCGAGGCATTTTCCAACCTGGCCCGCTTCGACGGCATTCGCTACGGTTACCAGGAGGAGGGCTGCGCCAACCTGTCCGACCAGAGCTCGCTCTCGCGTGCCCACGGCTTTGGCGCCGAGGCCAAGCGCCGTCAGATGCTCGGCGCCTACCTGCTGAGCTCGGGCGTGTACGACAAGTACTACTACGCCGCGCAAAAGGCCCGCACGCTCATCACGCAGGACTACGACGCCGCGTATGCCAAGGTGGACACCGTCCTCATGCCTGCCTCGCCGCGCACGGCCTTTAAGTTTGGCGAGATCAGCGACCCCACGCAGATGTACCTCTCCGACCTGTACACCATCTCGCTCAACATTTGCGGCAACGGCGGTATCTCGGTGCCGCTGGGCCTGGGCGAGGACACTCAGCTGCCCGTTTCTGCCCAGCTGGTGGGTCCGGCGTTTAAGGACCGTCAGCTGCTCACGTTTGCCCGCGCCCTGGAGCGCGGCTTTGCCGATGCCGCCACGGGTGCGCCCGCGCTTTCCGTCGCGCCCGATTTTGCCGGGAAGGGAGGCGAGCTGTAATGAAGGAGCTTTCCGAGGTCCTGCAGGATTGGGAGGCCGTAATCGGCCTGGAGATCCATACCGAGCTCACCGCACTCGATACCAAGATGTTCTGCAACTGCAAGCTCAGCCACGATGACGAGCCCAACGCCAACGTGTGCCCGGTGTGCCTGGGCCTGCCCGGTGCCCTGCCGGTGCCCAACAAGCGCGCCATCGAGAGCATCGTCAAGGCCGGTCTCGCCACCAACTGCGAGATCCAGCGCCACTCGATGTTCTACCGCAAGCACTACTTCTATCCCGACATGGCCAAGAACTTCCAGACCACGCAGGGTCCGGTCGCCTTTGCCATGTACGGCCACCTGGACCTGGACGTGACCGGTCGCGGTGCCGCCGAGCGCCCCGACTGCGCGTTTGGCGAGGCCGAGGCCCAGAGCCTGGCGAGCGCCTCGGCCAACGCCGAGGGCCTGTCCACGTCCATGTCGTCGACCATGCGCGAGGGCAACCAGCGTGCCGGCCATCTGGCCAGCTATGACGCGACCAACCTGCAGATGCCCGAGCGTCGCGAGGACGGTTCCTACACGGTGCCCATCCGCATCCTGCGCATCCACATGGAGGAGGACGCCGCCAAGATGGTGCACGTGGGCGGTGCCGAGGGCCGCATTACCGCCGCGGCTGAGTCGCTCGTCGACTACAACCGCTGCGGCACGCCTTTGATTGAGCTCGTGACTGAGCCCGACTTGCGGACGCCCGAGGAAGCGCGCCTGTTTATGGAGAAGCTCCGCCGCATCTTTGTGACGCTGGGCATTTCGGACTGCTCCATGGAGAAGGGCTCCATGCGCTGCGATGGCAACGTGTCGCTGCGCCGCCGCGGCGAGACCAAGCTGGGCACCAAGACCGAGCTCAAGAACCTCAACTCGTTTAAGAGCCTGCACGACGGTCTTGCCTACGAGATCTGCCGCCAGGCCGAGGTGCTCGAGGAGGGCGGCATCATCTACCAGGAGACCCGCCACTGGGAGCCCAGCCGCAAGCGCACCGTGGTCATGCGTGTGAAGGAGACGGCCGACGACTATCGTCTGTTCCCCGATCCCGACCTGGCGCCGTTCGATCTGGACGACGAGTTTATCGACCGCTGCCGTGGCGAGATTCCCGAGCTGCCCGATGCCAAGCGCGTCCGTTTTGAGGCCGACTTTGGCATTAAGGCGGCGGACGCCGAGCAGATTGCCGGTGACCCCGAGTTTGCCGAGTTCTTTGAGGCTGCCGCTGCCGGTATGGCTGGCAAGGAGGCCCAGACGGTCGCAAACCTGCTGGTGAACGAGATGATCGCCTACCTTAAGGGTGCGGGCGTGTCGCTCACCGAGTCCGGCATCGCGCCGGCTCAGGTGGCGGCTCTTGCCAAGCTGCTGGCGACCGATGCCATCAGTTCCAACCAGGCGCACGAGGTCTTTGAGGCCATGGCTCAGACCGGCGACGACCCCAACAAGATCGTCGACGAGCGCGGTATGCGTCAGGTGAGCGATGCCGGCGCGCTGCAGCCGATCGTGGACGAGGTGCTGGCAAACTGCGCCGAGCAGGCGCAGCAGTACCGCGACGGCAACCAGAAGGTCATCGGCTTTTTGGTGGGCCAGTGCATGAAGGCGAGCCGCGGCAAGGGCAACCCGAAGCTCTTCAACGAGTTGCTGAGAACGTCGCTCTCGTAGCTGCGAGGCCGGGGAAGCCCCGAGTCGCCGGGGTATTTCCTCCAAATTTCAAACAGTCCTATGCAAGACGAAGGCCACATTTAGTGGCCTTCTTTGCATGCGGAACTCATTTGGAGCAAACACCCCGGCGACTCGGGGCTTCCCCGGCCAGACGACTCGGCCGTTCGGGTCAGGCGGGCTGATAGGAAAGATGGTGACGGAGGCGCAAAATGCGCCTCCGCCTTTTGAATGTGATGAAAGTGTGGCGAAATGAGCTTAAAACTTCCGTAAATGTGATAAATGTCACGTTTTACCTAGGGTAAAATGTGGGAAATATCACGTTTACGGAAGTTTCTTTGCGGGAGGTTCGGTCATGCAGCGAGATATCATTGCCAAGCTTAACGCTTGGAAAGCGTCGGAATATCGTAAGCCGCTTATCCTTAAGGGGGCGCGCCAGGTTGGAAAGACGTGGGCGCTTAAGGAGTTCGGTCGAACCTCGTACCGCAATTTTGTGTATCTGACGCTCGAGGAACCGTCACCTGGGGTACAGAGCGAGTACGCTCAGTTTTTCGAAGGTACGCGCGATCCTCGGCGGATCATCTCAAACCTTTCCCTGGCATTTGGACAGCCTATCGATCCCGGCGAGACGCTGCTTATTATTGATGAGATCCAGGATTGTCCTTCTGCAGTCGGCGCCCTTAAATACTTCTGTGACGAGGCCCCCGAGTATCACGTCGCATGCGCAGGGTCTTTGTTGGGCGTTCGCTTGTCCCGTGAGACCAGCGCTTTTCCGGTGGGAAAGGTCGAGTTCATGGAGATGCACCCTATGAGCTTTTCCGAGTTTCTGAAAGCCGAGGGCGCTGCAAACTACGACGAATACCTTGGCGGCCTGGATCAGATCGAGAAAGTGCCCGATTTCTTCCATATCCGTCTCGTCGAGCATCTTCGTCGTTATTTTGCATGTGGCGGCATGCCAGAGGCCCTTGGTCGGTGGGTGGAGACGGGCGATATCGTTCAGGTCGATAAGGTGTTGTCCGATCTCTTGGATTCCTACGAGCGCGATTTTGCCAAGCATGGTGGCCGTGCGCAGTTCGCCAAGCTTTCGCAAATATGGAACTCGATTCCAACTCAGTTGGCGCGCGAGAATAAAAAGTTCGTTTGGGGTGCGGTGCGCGAGGGGGCTCGTGCTCGAGAATACGAGGATGCTCTGGAATGGCTTGCCGATGCTGGGCTCATCACGGCGGTTCGCCTTAATGCTGCCGGTGGCGTGCCGCTCTCTGCATACGATGACCTCAAGGCATTTAAGGTCTACTGTCTTGATGTCGGCTTGCTGCGCCGCATGGCAAGGCTGGATGCGTCCGCTTTTGCCATCTCGGATGCGCTATTTTCGGAGTTCAAAGGTTCGTTCGCCGAGAACTATGTGCTTCAGGCATTACTTTCACAGTTAGATGCTGCTCCGCGTTATTGGACAAACGAGAAGCCGAAGCACGAAGTCGATTTTTTGATTCAAGTCGGAAACGAAATCGTTCCCGTCGAGGTCAAATCGGGAGAGGTCGTTCATTCCAAGAGCCTTAAGTACTATGCCGACAAGCATGCGGAGACGACTCCATTGAGGGTCCGCTACTCACTTAAGAACCTAAAGCTCGACGACGGGGTGCTCAACATTCCGTTGTATTTGGCTGATCGATCTGTCCCTCTTATCAAAAAGGCGCTTGATTGTGCATATCTTGACGTTTAGATCCTGGGTGAGCTGACGGGCGGCGGCTAATTAATCGCTCCGTTACGGCCAGGGAGCTTGGGCCTTAGCGATGCTTGCTTCGCCAAGCCGTGGGTGTCATGCCGGTGTGTTGTTTGAAGGCTTGGGCGAAGGCGGCCTGCTGAGGGTAGCCTAGACGCTCTGCCACCTGCGCTATCGTGAGCGCGCTATCGGCCAAAAGGTCCTGTGCTCGTTCCATACGGCGTCTGCGAATGTAGGCGCCCAGGGATTCGCCAGTTTGGGCCTTAAAGGTGGCGCATAGCTTGGAGCGGCTTGAGAAGAGCGCCTCGGCCACCTCGTTGATACCCACACGTCTGCCTTTGTCGAGCGCGCGCTCAATCATTGCCGTTGCTTCTTCGGCAATGGTTATGCTGACGCGTGTGTCTGCCGCCTGCCGCGCCTGCTTGTGGGCCGCGCGCGAACAGGCGAGCTCCGCGACCATGGTCTCCACGATGTCCTGCATATAGACGTGTCCGCCTGCGGTGCGGGCGCGGTCCTCGTTAATCCTGCGCAACGTGTGGCAGATGGCAGACGTCGCCTCCTCGTGCCATGGCTCGGCAAACGCCTCAAAGACCCCTGCGAACTCGGTGGGATAGCGGTGCTCCAGTTCGTCAAAATATCCGGGCAAAAAGAGCACAGAGCGCGAGTGATAGAGCCGCCCTGCAAACAGTGGGCTTAACTCCTCGCCACAGTTATCTTGGATAAAGCTGCAAACGGCATTGTTTGGCCAAGGTCCATGCAAGAGTGTAAGGTTCGCAGGCGTTATGCCAGCCTCGGGCATGCATGTAAGTGTGGGCGCGCTGACCTCGCTCACGCAGGCGTACGGCTCGGGTGTGTATTCGGCCAGGTACATATCGTGCGTCGGGGTAATGTAATGCTCCATGACGATGCAGGTGGGGGAGAGGGGCATGATCCATGCGCGTCCGTGCGCCCGATCGTTTGCCACCTCGCCGGTAAAGACGGCGCCCTTGCCGGTAAGCTCCAGGCCAAACTGCTCAAACTGTGGTGCGTAGAGCTCGGTTATGTCGGTCGCTGCCCGCCGTATTTGCAAAATCGTCCCTTTCCTTTGCAGAAACGTCCACAGCTCGGTTGATTGTGAGCCATGGCTAACATGCCAATGATAAGTTCATTACGGTTAACTCTCAAGCCGTTAGAAAGGAATCTCATGGCAAAGGAATCAAAAAAGGAAGGCGGCGGTATCGGCGAGCTGCTTGCATATGCTGGTGACCGCAAATTCCTAACGTATTTGGGCATGGCGCTCTCGGCGCTCTCGCAGCTGCTGAGCTTTGGCCCGTTCGTGTGCATTTGGCTTGTCGCACGCAATCTGATCGCCGTGGCACCTAACTGGAGCGAAGTCACCGATATCGCGATGTATGGCTGGTGGGCCGTGGGTTTTGCCCTGGCAAGCATCGTAGCTTATTTCGTGGGGCTCATGTGCACGCACCTGTCTGCGTTTCGCTGCGCATCCAATATTCGCAAAACTACGAGCGAGCACCTGCTTAAGCTGCCGCTTGGCTACTTTGACACGCACGCCACCGGTGAGCTGCGTCGTGTTGTAGACGGATGTGCCGCCTCCACCGAGACTTTGCTCGCACACATGCTGCCCGATATCGCAGGCGCCGCCGCCATGGTCGTGGGCTTGCTCGTGCTGCTTTTCGCGCTCGATTGGCGTTTGGGGGCGGCATGCCTTATCTCGGTCGTCGTTTCGTTTGGCGCCATGGCCACCATGATGAGCGGCAAAGGCGCCGAGTTCATGAAGGCCTACATGGGAGCGCTGGTCAAGATGAACAAGACCGGCACCGAATACGTACGTGGCATCCCCGTTGTCAAGGTGTTTCAGCAGACGGTCTACTCCTTTAAGGCTTTCCATAATGCGATTGCCGAATACGCCGATATGGCACAAAACTATGCGGGCACGTTCTGCCGAGGTCCGCAGGTGCTCAATCTTACGGCGCTCAACGGCCTCGTGGCATTCTTATTGCCCGTGGCGTTGCTGCTGGCTCCGGGCGAGACGGATTTTGCGCACTTTTTGACAAACTTCACCTTCTACGCGATTTTTTCGGCCGTGGTGCCCACAGCCATGACCAAGCTTATGTTTGTGGGCGAGGCGTCTCAAATGAGTGCCGATTCGCTGGCGCGCATCCGAAGCATCATGGAGTCTGAGCAACTTCCGGTGCCCGCTCAGCCTAAGCGTCCTGTTGGCAGCGATGTGCGCTTTGAGGACGTGAGCTTCACGTATGAGGGTGCCGAAGCACCTGCCGTCAGCCACGTAACCTTTAACGTTCCCGCAGGCAGTACCCTTGCGCTGGTGGGTCCCTCGGGCGGCGGTAAGTCAACCTGCGCAAGCTTGATCCCGCGTTTTTGGGATGTTTCCTCGGGTCGAGTGCTCGTAGGCGGTGTGGACGTTCGCGATATGGATCCGCACGAGCTTATGGACCAGGTCGCCTTCGTGTTCCAGACCAACCAGCTGTTCCGGCAAACACTTGCCGATAACGTGCGCGCCTCCAAGCCTACGGCCACTGACGACGAAGTGCGTGCGGCCCTCTCCGCAGCTCAGTGCGACGACATTGTGGCCAAGCTCCCCCAGGGCATCAACACCGTGCTCGGCGCCGGCGGAGCATATCTTTCGGGCGGCGAGGTCCAGCGCGTGGCACTCGCCCGCGCGATCCTTAAAGACGCGCCTATCGTGGTGCTCGATGAGGCCACGGCGTTTGCCGATCCCGAGAACGAGGCGCTCATCCAGCGCGCCTTTAGCAAGCTGGCGGCGGGTCGCACGGTCATTATGATTGCGCACCGACTCTCGACTGTAGTGGGCGCAGACCAAATCGTGGTGCTCAACCAGGGCAGCGTGCAGGAGTCGGGTACCCATGCCGAGTTGCTGTCCCAAGAGGGTCTGTATGCCAAGATGTGGGCCGAGTACGAGCAGGCCGCGAGCTGGAAAATCACTGCAGCGACCGCGGATGCCGCCGTCACGAAGGGAGGCGAGGCCTAAATGTTCGCCTCATTCCAAAAGAAGTATTTCCTATCCGATAAAGGCGTCGCCGGCGTAAAACGCGGCATTTTCTGGACCACGCTCACCAATCTCATTACCATGGCCGGCATGGGCTTTTTATTCCTGGTTATGGCCGGCTTTGTCGAGCATCTCACCAGCGGGGCTGACCTGCCGGATGCCCTGCCGATCGTGGGCGGCCTCGTGATCTTTTTCGTACTGCTCTTTGCCTCTAACTGGCAGCAGTATTACTACACCTACTGCATCTTTTACGAGGAGTGCGGCAAGCAGCGTATGGAGATTGCCGAGCGCTTGCGCAAACTGCCGCTGTCGTTTTTTGGCCGTCGTGATCTGGCCGATTTAACCGAGACCATCATGGGTGACGTCCAGGCCATGGAGCACGCCTACAGCCACGTGCTGGGAGAGCTTTGGGGTGCCATCATCGCAAGCGCCATTGTCTTCGTGGCATCGCTGTTCTTTTGCTGGCAGCTGGCGATCGCGGCGTTTTGGAGCGTTCCCGTGGCCTTTGCCGTGCTGTATCTAACACGCGGCCCCATGACCCCGGTGTTCGATCGCGTGCGCGCCGAGAAGGTCAAGGTTACCGAGGCGATTCAAGAGACGCTCGACTGCGTTCGCGAGATACGCGCCACCAACCAGGAGGCCCGTTATCTTGAGGGACTCAACGCCGTGATCGATGCCGAGGAGCGCGAGACCACCAAAGGCGAGCTCGCCAATGGGCTTTTGGTCAACTCCGCCTTTGCCATCCTGCGCCTGGGGATTGCCACCACGTTGGTCACGGGCGCTGCGATGGTCGCCTCCGGCCAGGTCGACTTTTTGGTGATGTTTGCCTTCCTGCTCATGGTGAGCCGCATCTATGCGCCCTTCGATCAGGCACTGATGCTGATGTCCGAGCTGTTTGCCGCCGAGTCGTCGGCCAAGCGCATGCGCTCCATCATGGAGGAGCCCGTGGCGCGGGGCAGCGAGCAGTTTGAACCCGTGGGTCATGACGTGGTGTTCGATCACGTGGCATTTGGCTATGGTGCGGGCAGCGACGGACGCGCCGGCGAGAAGGTTTTGACCGATGTGAGCTTTACCGCCAAGGAAGGCGAGGTCACGGCACTGGTCGGTCCTTCGGGTTCCGGTAAGTCTACGGTGAGCCGCCTGGCCGCGCGCTTTTGGGATGCTACCGAAGGCACGGTCACCGTGGGTGGCGTGGATGTTGCGAGCGTTGATCCCGAGGTGCTGCTGCGCGACTACGCTATTGTGTTCCAAGACGTGCTACTCTTTGACGACACGGTGATGGGAAACATCCGTCTTGGACGTCGCGATGCCACCGATGAGGAAGTGCTTGCTGCCGCGCGTGCCGCCAACTGCGACGAGTTTGTGAGCCGCATGCCGCAGGGCTATGACACCATGATCGGCGAGAATGGCTCCAAGCTGTCCGGCGGCGAGCGCCAGCGCATCTCCATCGCCCGCGCGCTGCTCAAAGACGCGCCGATCGTGTTGCTGGACGAGGCGACGGCGAGTTTGGATGTGGAGAACGAGACCGTGGTGCAGCAGGCGCTCTCCCGCCTGCTCGCAGGCAAGACGGTAATCGTGATCGCCCACCGTATGCGTACGGTGGAAAATGCCGACAAAATCGTTGTACTCAAGGATGGTGTGGTTGCCGAGCAGGGCACTCCGGCGCAGCTCAAGGCGGCAGGTGGAGAATTCGCCCGCATGGTTGCGCTGCAAAAGGAAGCGGCTGCCTGGCAGCTGTAGGAATATGACAAAGGGACAATCCCTTTGTCATATTGAGTTCATCCCCATAGTTTCCAAAAAGTTAGCCATTGTTGACCAAATAGTTATACTAAACTATTTTTCAAAAGTGTGCTCGAGCAAACTTGTTTACTCGGGTGCTGAGGCACCGTGCCGCGTCCAATGCGGCAAAAGGGAGAAGCAACATGAAGAAGTCGACGTTCAATACCCTGCTTGTCGGTGGCGGTTTTCTGCTTGGCACGGCCGGCATCAAGCTGCTTACCAGCGCTCCGGTCAAGAATGCCTGCGTGCAGGGTATCGCGTGCGGCATGCGCATCAAGAACGGCTACCAGGACATGGTCGAGCAGGCCAAGGCTAATGTCGACGACATGGTTGCCGAGGCTGCCTACATCACCCAGAGCGAGGCCGCTGCTGACGAGGCAGCCGAGTAACGCTCCCAGGCACAAACTATGAGATTCTCGATTATTAGCGAGATCCCCGGCAGGACCCGTCTTCAATTGGCGGGTCCTGTGCCAGAGAGCGATCTCGATGCACTTCTTAAGCTCAGCGGCGATATCGACGGCGTGCACAAGGTGCGCGTTTATGGCCGTATTGGCCAGATGGCGCTCGAATATGACGAGCGGTGTCGTGCGGGCGTGCTCGACGCCTTGGGTGCGCTCGATGCCCAGGCCATTGCCGACGCAAAGACGGGTTACGTGATGCAGCTTGAGCCACGCAAGCATAAGCTCGTCATGGATCTTGCCACACTTATCGGCGCCCACTATGCACGTTGCTGGTTCTTGCCGACGCCTCTGCGTGCGGTGTTTGTCGTGGTCGGGTACATGACATTTTTGCGCGCCGCCCTCCGTGAGCTCGCGCAGCCGCGCCTGACCGTTCCCGTGCTCGACGCTTCGGCCATCGGCATCTCGTTCGTCAAGCGCGACGTCGACACCGCGGGTCAGACGATGTTCCTGCTCAACGTGGGCGGGCTGCTCGAGGACTACACGCGCGCCATGAGCGAAAACGAGCTCATCAACTCGCTGCTCGACGTGCCCGATAAGGCGCAAAAAGTCGTCGGCGACACCGAGGTAAGCGTTGCAGCGACTGAGCTCGAGCCCGGCGATTTGGTCGCCGTGCGCACCGGCATGTCCATCTGCATCGACGGCGTGGTCGAGCAGGGGAGCGCTCTGGTCAACCAGGCGACCCTGACCGGCGAACCGTTGGCCGTCGAGCGCAGCGCAGGCGACGACGTGTTCGCCGGCACCGTCGTGGAAGACGGCAGCATCTTGGTGCGTGTGCGCGCCAATACGGCGCAAACCAAACTGCGCTCAATCGTCTCGCTCGTGCAGACGGCCGATTCACTCAAGTCCGAGGGCCAGTCGCACATGGAAGACCTCGCCAACAAGATTGTCCCGTGGAACTTCCTGCTCGCGGGCCTGGTTGCGCTTACCACCCGCAGCCTTATCAAGACCTCAGCGGCGCTGATGGTCGATTACTCGTGCGCACTCAAGCTCACGGGTTCGGTCGCCGTCATGACCGCCATGAGCGATGCCGCCAAGATGGGCGTTATGGTCAAGGGCGCGAAGTACTTTGAGGCGTTTGCCAAGGCCGACACCATCGTGTTTGATAAGACCGGCACGCTCACCGAGGCGCAGCCGCGTCTTGCCTGCGTACTCACGACCGACGGCTGGAGCGAGGACGAGGTCCTGCGCCTTTCCGCTTGCTTGGAGGAGCATTTCCCTCATCCGGTAGCACGCGCCGTGGTCAATGCGGCACGTGAGCGTGGACTCGAGCACCGCGAGCGTCACGCTGCTGTCGAGTATATTGTGGCGCACGGTATCGCTTCGTCCATTGAAGGGCGTCGCGCCATCATCGGTTCCGCGCACTTTGTATTTGAGGATGAGAGCGCGCAGCTCGAGTCCGACATTAAGGAGCAAATTGAGTCCCAGATGCAGGGCCTGTCGCCGCTGTATCTGGCGGTCGACGGCACGGTCGTGGGCGTGCTCGGCATCGAGGATCCGCTTAAGCCCGGGGTCCGTGAAGCCATCGCCGACCTGCATGCGCTGGGCGTCAAACATGTCGTTATGCTCACGGGCGATTCTGAACGCACGGCCGAGCGCATTGCGCGCGAGGCGGGTGTCGATGAGTTTAAGGCCGAGCTGCTGCCCGAGGACAAGTACGCCTATGTGGAGCGCATTAAGGGCGAGGGGCGTCACGTTGCCATGGTGGGCGACGGCGTTAACGATTCGCCGGCGCTCGGTTTGGCCGACGTGGGCTTGGCGATGGGTGGCGGAAGCGACATCGCCAAGGAGGTCGCCGATATCATCCTGACTGACACGGATCTCGCCGCGATCGTGCGCCTGCGCCGCATGAGTCAGGGCCTCGTTGATCGTCTGACGAGCTCCTACTCTAAGGTGATGCTCACCAACTCGGCGCTCCTGGCGCTGGGCATTACCGGCATGATCACTCCGCAGACGTCGTCACTGCTGCACAACGGCTCAACGATCGCCTACAGCCTGGGCAACGCAAAGGCGTACTTGCGTTAGCGTTTTCGATTGAGTATATGGCCTGCATTCGGGCGGCACCGCAGCCGCCAGGGTGCAGGCCTTCTTTTGTTTGACGAGAGGTTAGCGCGGATATATGCTCGTGCTAGCAAAGCTAGCAAATGCTGAAGGTGAGGTTGAGATGGCTACCGTTGGCGGCATGGCGCAGGTGAACGTTCGCGTGGATCGCCAGGTCAAGAACCGTGCCGAGGAGGCGCTGCAGCTTTCGGGCAGGTCACTGCCCGAGCTCATCAAAAAGGTTGTGGTCAAGGTCGCACAGGGTGGCGGGCAGTGTGAGGAAGTGCTGTCTGCCGTTGATGGTCGGCAACAAACCGTCGCGCACGATACTCCGTTCGCCGCATCATGGGCGGCGGCGGATCAGCTTTACGCGGACCTGGGCATCGCTCCGTCGCCCGTATCCGACGATCGCGGTTGGGACACAATCTATTCCGAAGCCATGGATGAGCATTATCGCCAAAAGGGGATGATCCAGTGAGTGGGGCGCCTCTCAAGATCATGGTAGACGCCAACGTATGGGTTGATTCGTTTTGCGTCGACCATGCCGAGTCGCTTGCCGCGCGTGCGTTTATTGGTCAGGCGACGGAGACGGGGGCATTGCTGTTCTTTCCGGTGCATATCGCCAAGGACGTGCTGTACGTTGTCCAACACGAACTGAAGCGCAGCGTTCTTGCCAGCGGGGGAGCGCTCGACGAGGCGTCTGCCCGTGCAATTGGCGATGCGGCGTTGGCGTTTGTTCGGAACATGACCGAAAACGCCACGGCCGTGGGCGCTGATGCATCCGATCTGTGGCTAGCCGACAAATATCTGACGCTCCATCGCGATTACGAGGACAACTTGGTGCTCGCCGCGTGCAAGCGCGCACAGGTCGATTACTTGGTGACCAACGATCGCAAACTGCTCGAACATGCCGATCTTGCAGCAAAGACCCCGCGCCAAATGATGCCGATTCTGGCTTTGGTCGAACGCGGCGGCGCGGCTATCGGTTGACGCGAACTGTTTGCGGGCCTCTTGGACGACGATGCGCCAAGGGGCCGCGTCTGCTATTTACAAAAGCTCGGCCTTAATGGCGGGACTTTCTGCGAGCTGCTCGGCTGCCTTTTCGTCGGAGCTGTCGAGTGCTGCCAGGCTTCGGTAGACCCACTCGTTGACCTGGGTGTTCTTGACGCCTGCGGTCTGCATAAGGGCGCCTACCTCGCGGATTGCTGCGAGCAGATCGGCCTTGGGACCCGCGAGCTCGACCTCGATGCCGCGGTAGGCGGCCACGCCGCGGTTCTCACTCACGTGGTCGATAAAGCCCTCGACGGTCTCAAGCTGCTGGGCGAGAGCCGCATCATCGTCAGCGTCCAGCGCGACGAGTGCGTTCGATACCGTGAGGGCGGGATGTCCGCAGGGGACAAAGCCTTCGATGACATCCATGGCTTCGGTAATGGTTGAGCCCAGGCCTGCGAGGGCATTGACGAGTTGCTGCTTGGTATCCATAACGGTCCTTTCGACGGGTCAATTTTGCTTGGCGAAAATATACGTGACGCGATCGGTAACAAAAGTGCGAAGTGCAGCGCACATTGGGGTCTTCACAGCTCGTGCATAGAACAGCTGTCCGCTTTCAGAACGTGGTAAGATAACACTCCACAAGCGGGGCTCGCTCCGCATGCTCCTTGAAAAGTCGACGGGTGTTGGGCGCTCGTGCCCAATGCCATCCAGACTTTCCCGACATTCGGGGGCGACTGGTTTCGACACGATAGCTCTGAGAGAGGAAGCAAGCCGAGGTCTCCTCGCCTCGTTAAACAGGGGTACCGTCAAATTGAATTGACAACAACTCTTCTTTTGAGCCTATGGCTCTCGCTGCTTAGTTTATAGCGGCGCGTCAACCCGGTGATTTCCCCGACACCGGCGCGACGTCATTTTAGGGGAATGCTCCTGCGCACGTAATCGGTATGGCGCGGGCTAAGACCGAACCGGTTAGGACACCGCGAGCGTGTCGCTGCGCGCAAAGCGTCCGAGACTAAACCAGCGACTGAGCTTGGAGATGCCAATCAGGGGGCTTTCGTGGACCGGAGTTCGATTCTCCGCGCCTCCACCATAAGTAACAGGCAGGTAGAGAAGTGTCTCTACCTGCCTTTTTATTTCTAGTCCGCACCGCGGAGAATCGAACTCTATGCAGGGCGCGAGCGTTAAGCAAACGCGAAGCGTTTGTAGCGAGCGGGCGAGGGCGCCGGCAGGCGGCCGAAGCCGGTGCGGATTTGCGAAGCAAATACGCGGATTCTCCGCGCAAAGCCTCGACTAGATATAGACGCGATGCCGATCGTACTGCAGCCTGCCGTGCCCCGCATCAACGCAGGGTGAGACGCGCTTTCCCAATGGCAGCCCAGGCGGAAAGCGCGTCCCGGAATCCGCGCTCAGACTGGGACGTAGTTTCCGGATGACACATCAAGCGGAAAGCGCATCCCGGAATCTAAGCTCGACATGGGATTCATTTTCCTGATGACGGGCTCAGCGGAAAATGAGACCCGGAATTTGCTCTGAGAACGGGACACACTTTCCGCTTCACCTGCCGCCTCGAAAAACCCATGCGCTCGCTATCCCAAAACTGGGTAGAAGAAAGCCAAAACGCAATCGCAGGAGGTCAATATGACTGCAGAAGATAAGGCAAAGAACGCCGGCAAGGTCGCGCTCGTCCTGGAGGGCGGCAGCTTCCGCGGACAATTTACCGCGGGCGCGCTCGACGTTCTCATGGAGGCCGGCGTCGAGATTCCGGCTGTCTACGGTGTATCGGCCGGTGCCCTCAACGGCGTGAACTACAAGTCGCACCAGATCGGCCGTGCCAACCGCATCAACCTGGCTTTCTGCAACGACAGCCGCTTCATGGGCGCCGCATCGTTTGCGTCCACGGGTTCCATTGTGGGTTACGACTTTATCTTCAACGATGTCCAGGACCGCCTGGATCCCTTTGACAACGAGACGTTCGACGCGAGCCCCATCGAGATGTACGCCGTCGCGACGGACATGCTCTTTGGAACCGCCACGTACCTGCCGGTCAAAAGCGCCGTGCTCGATCTCGACGCTGTGCGCGCATCGACCTCTTTGCCGCTGGTGACGCCGCCGGTCGAGATTGACGGGCACAAATACGTCGATGGCGGCGTGGCCGATTCGGTTCCTATCGAGCATGTGCTCGAAGAGGCGGGCTTCGACCGTGCGGTCGTCATCGTCACGCAGGACCGCTCGTACGAGAAAAAGCCCTACGAGTTTATGCCTGCCGCGCGCGCCCGCTATGCCGACTACCCCTATCTGCTCGAGGCTATCGAGACGCGCCACGACCGCTACAACATACAACGCATGCACCTGTGGAAGTATGAGCGCGAGGGCCGTGCGTTGGTCGTCGCTCCGCAAAAGCCGGTCGAGGTTGGCCATGTCGAGCACGATCCGGCAAAGCTTTTGGACCTGTATATCCAGGGCCGTCAGGAGGCAAAGCGCCTGCTCGCGGAAATTCAAGAGTTCGTTGAGCGCTAACGACGGCGAACCCTCAAAAAATGACAACAGCTAATGAGCTGGAAAATCACGGCTCGTGGATGACATGTGCAGAAACTCTGGTCGGAGCCAAAATACCTGTTGACTCGTACGGCGAGCGGGGTAATATGGACGGGTTACTTGCAGAGCCCCGTGAATCTCTGTAACAACACGTACTGTACATGGAGGAGTCTAAGTGATTTCGAAATCGACTCACTACGCCAAGCAGGGCGAGGTCCAGCGCAACTGGGTTCTCGTCGACGCCGATGGTGCTGTCCTGGGCCGTCTTGCCACCCAGATCGCAATGATCCTGCGCGGTAAGAACAAGCCCCAGTTCACGCCCAACAGCGACTGCGGCGACTTCGTTGTCGTCATCAACGCCGATAAGGTCCAGCTTACCGGTAACAAGGCCGACACGAAGACCTATTATCGCCACAGCGGCTACAACGGCGGCCTCAAGGCTGAGAGCTTCCGCCAGGCTATGGAGAAGCACCCGGAGAAGGTTATCGAGCGCGCCGTTCGCGGTATGCTGCCCAAGACCACCCTCGGCCGTGCCCAGATGACCAAGCTTAAGGTCTACGCTGGTGCCGAGCATCCGCATGCTGCCCAGAACCCCACGAAGATTGAGCTGGAGGCTTAAAGATGGCTGAGAACACCGTTGTCTACCAGGGTACCGGCCGTCGTAAGAACGCCGTCGCCCGCGTCCGTCTCGTCCCCGGCACCGGCAAGGTGACCATCAACAAGCGTGATGCCGAGCAGTATTTTGGCCGTCATCAGCTCGTTGAGAACGCCCTTGCTCCCTTCAAGGTGACCGACACCGCCGGTCAGTTCGACGTTATCGCTCTGTGCGATGGCGGCGGCATCTCCGGTCAGTCCGGCGCTCTGCGCCTGGGCATCGCTCGCGCTCTTCTGAACGCTGGCGACTACCGTGCTGACCTCAAGAAGGCTGGTTTCCTTACGCGCGATGCTCGCGTGGTCGAGCGCAAGAAGTACGGCCTCAAGAAGGCCCGCCGCGCTCCCCAGTTCTCCAAGCGCTAAGGTTTTATCTCCTTTCGAGATACAATGTACAAGCGGGGCCTGCCGATTCCTCGGCGGGTCCCGCTTTTCTTTTTCGACTAGGGTGGGCGGTTGCATATCGCCTGCTAGGGAAGGAGCGATCCTATGCCCCAGAACATCTTCGGTACCGACGGCGTCCGTGGCGTCGCCAACGCCGATCTTTCGTGCGACCTCGCGTTTCGCCTGGGCCGCGCGGCGACCAAGTTCCTTGGTCCGGACATCTGCATCGGCCGTGACACGCGTCTTTCGGGCACCATGCTCGAGAGCGCTCTGACCGCCGGCATTATGGCCGAGGGCGGCCGTCCGCACTGCTGCGGCGTCATCCCCACGCCCGCCGTGGCGCTGCTCACTGTTCAAAACGAGCTCGATGGCGGCATCGTCATCTCCGCTTCGCACAATCCGCCGGAGTTCAACGGTATCAAGTTCTTTAGCCGCAAGGGCATGAAGCTTCCCGATGCTGTCGAGGAAGAGATCAGCGCCTGGGTCATGTCCGAGGAAGCCATGGCTGCCGATACGCTGCCGACTGGCGCCGGCGTTGGCCACATTATCAAGATGAAGGACGCTCGCAAGGCATACGTCGACCACGCTATCGATACGCTCGATGGCCTGAGGCTTGATGGCCTGGTCGTTGCCGTCGACTGCGGTCACGGTGCTTCCTGCCAGACTACGCCCGCCGCGCTGCAGCGCCTGGGTGCCACAGTCCATGCCATCAATACCGATTACTGCGGCACTGACATTAACGTCGAGTGCGGCTCTACTCACCTTGAGCCCCTGCGCGAGCTCGTGCTGCGCACCCATGCTGACATCGGTCTGGCCCACGACGGCGACGCCGACCGCGTGCTGTTCGTGGACAGCGAGGGCAATGAGATCGACGGTGACTACATCCTGGCTATCTGCGGTTCCGACCTCGCCGCTCGCGGCAAGCTCGCCAACTCCGAGATCGTCTCGACCGTCATGTGCAACCTGGGCTTCTCCATCGCTATGAAGGAGCAGGGCTTCGAGATGGTTCAGACCGCCGTGGGCGACCGCTACGTTCTGGAGCGCATGCTCGCGGATGGCGCCGTCATCGGCGGCGAACAGTCCGGCCACATCATCTTCCTAGAGCACAACACCACCGGTGACGGCCTGGTGACGGCTCTGCAGCTGCTGGCCGTGCTCAAGCGCACCGGTCGTACCCTCACCGATCTTGCCGGCATCATGAAGAAGTACCCGCAGGTACTCGTCAACGTGCATTCCGACAACAAGGCTGGTCTGGACGATTGTCAGCCCATCTGGGATGCCGTCGCTGCTGCCGAGAAGGAGCTTGATGGCCGCGGCCGCATTCTGGTGCGCCCGAGCGGTACCGAGCCACTGGTCCGCGTGATGGCCGAGGCCGAGACGCACGAGCTGACCCAGCGCGTTGTTGACGACATCGTCGAGGTTGTCAAGCGCGAACTTCCCTAATGGTCAAAAACCGTTGCCAAGTGGTAAACTGTTAAGGTTATTTTGATTGATTGGTATGTCCGAGGGGGAGCATGTTCACTAAAGTCCTAAGGTCTTTTGGTATGCGTGGTCGAGTCCTTACGCTGGATGCTCCCATCTCGGGCGACGTCATTCCGCTTTCCGAGGTAAACGACCAGACGTTTGCCACCGGCCTTTTGGGCCAGGGCGTGGCGATTCAGCCCACCGGAACGCGTGTGATTGCACCGGCTGATGCCAAGGTCGAGGCCATTTTTCCCACGGGACACGCTGTTGCGCTTAACACGGTCGATGGCCTGGACGTGCTCATCCACGTTGGTTTGGACACTGTTCAGCTCGAGGGCAAACACTTTACCGTACATGCGCAAGTGGGTGACATCGTCCATAAGGGCGATGTACTCATTGAGTTCGATCGCGAGGCAATTGCTGCCGAGGGCTACGATGTGACGGTTCCCATCTTGGTGTGCAACTCCGTTGAGTTCTCGAGCATCAAGGGCTCCGTTGGCGTGCATGTCGAAGAGATGGACCAGCTCATCGTTGCTCGCGAGCGCTAGCAAGTGCATGTGGCCATTAGCCTACAATTCAAACACGTTTACGGAGGGCGCCCTTGAAAGAGGACGCCCTCCGTGGCAAGATGGGATTTGTCCGAAGCTAAACAGCTTTGGGTCACCGTGGACGGGCAGGGGCCTCGACGCGGGTAGACACGAGACACATACATTACGCGACCTCGCCCTGGTGGCCGCACACGTTGGTTGCGGCCGACGCGGGCCGCGGGCAAGTGCTTGTAAGGGGACCTTGCCTCTCTTGTACGAGAAAGGACGCGTAATGAAGATCATTAAAGCTAAAGATTACGAGGATATGAGCCGCAAGGCCGCCAATATTATCTCGGCGCAGGTCATCCTCAAGCCCGATTGCGTGCTGGGCCTTGCCACCGGCTCCACCCCGATTGGCGCCTACAAGCAGCTTGCCGCTTGGTATGAGAAGGGCGACGTCGACTTTGCCGAGGTCAGCACTTACAACCTGGACGAGTATCGTGGCCTTTCGCACGACGATCCCCAGAGCTATCACTACTTTATGCGTGAGAACTTCTTCGATCACATCAACATCGATCTGAACAACACGCATGTGCCCGACGGTTCTAACCCCGATGCCGCCGCTGCCTGCTCTGAGTACGACAAGATCGTTGCTGCCGCCGGCTACCCCGATCTGCAGCTGCTCGGCATTGGTAACAACGGTCACATTGGCTTCAACGAGCCCGACGATCACTTCTCCAAGGGTACGCACTGCGTCGACCTCACCGAGAGCACCATCCAGGCCAACAGCCGCCTGTTCGACAGCATCGACGACGTGCCCCGTCAGGCCTACACCATGGGCACCCAGACCATCATGTATGCCCGCATGATTCTGGTCGTCGCCAACGGCGAGGCCAAGGCTCAGGCCGTGCATGACATGTGCTATGGTCCGGTTACGCCCGAGTGCCCGGCTTCGATCCTGCAGCTGCACACCAACTGCGTTGTCGTTGCCGACGAGGCCGCCCTTTCGCTCTGCGAGTAGCGCGAATCCTGCAGCTCGACATAGCCTTGCCTAAGGCCTCCGCTTTGCGGGGGCCTTTTTGCTATCCCTTTTTGCCCATTTGACCAAAAACTTGCCGCAAGCTTGACGAATGCCGGATGCCCAACAGCTTGATTCATTCTATATCAGATTCTATGCAAAAATGCCACTAAAAGGTCGTAGACGGTAGCGGGTGCTAGGCGAGTTGAATGACATGGCTGAACCTTGTTCATCTGCGTTACACTGCCGCTTGGATGGGACAAGCTGACAAGCTCATTTACCTGCTTAAAGACCGATTAGTCGGGGGATTAATAACAATCGGCCCTCGCTGTACAAAAACTTGCCGCTTGCGTACCAAAAGACAACCTAAAACACAAGGTCGCTCTATTCATAGCGCGGCTTGTATGGTCTTGCGGCTACAGTGTCCATACGGTCGAGTTGAGGAGCGGGCATGGTAAACGATTTGAGTGGTATAGACGACCTCGAGCTGATGCCGCTGGGCGGAGGCTATATGGTGCGACGCGAACGCTTGATGAATGAGCTTATCGCCAAGGGCCGAAAGGCCGGCATCGTGGTTCTTTATGCGCCCGACGGGTTTGGGAAGACCTCGGTGCTACTGCAGTACACCCATGAGGTTAAATGCGACCCGACGCGAGGCCCCGTGCGGATTATCGAGGCCGATCGTGCCATTGGGCGCGAAGTGTTTATGCAGCTCGAGGTGGTTACCGAAGAACTCAAAGACAAACCGCACTCCCTTATCGCGATTGATAATGTGCCAAACCTCGATCAGCGCGATACCGAAGACCTCATCGACAGGATTCGCGGCCTGCGCGCCATGGGGGTAGGGGTCTTTATCTCCTGCCGTCCTTCAAATCGTCAGCTGATTCATGGGCTGGGCGATTCGGTTAAGATCAATGCGCAGATGCTCAAGGTGCATGCCTATGAGTATTCGGCGTGGGCATCGGCGTTTTCGATCAGCACATCGCTCGACTTTTATCAGCTCACGCAGGGTGTGCCCGAGCTCGTCTCGGCATTGCAGACGGGTCTGTATGGCCAAGGCGACGTAGCCGGTCTGCTCGAAAACGAGATTGTCAACGTATATGGCGCGGCACTTGTCGATCTGGCTTCGCTCGACAATAATGCGCTGTTTTGCGTGGCATGTCTCATGATTTTGATGGGCGAGGGCAATATCGCAGAACTCGAGGCTTGCGGGGTGAGGCTGTCGATGGTCGACCAGTCCTACTTTGTACGCGACTACCCGATCTTTGGCTTGGATCCCGCCGAGCGGAGTTTTACGTGTCTGGGCACGGAGGATAACGGACGCTTGCGTTTGCGTAAGTTGGTGGCCGAGGTTCGCCCCGAACTTGTTCCGAGGGCGGCCCGGATTTTGCTTAAGGCGGGTAGATGCGATGCGGCGATGGGCCTGGCGGACGCCTTTTTGGACCGTGAAGCGGTCCTTGAACTTGCTGGACAGTATGGGGTCGATCTTGCTCTGACGGGGCACGGGGCCGATATCTGCCGAGCAGCGCTGGGCACGATCGATGCTGACGATCCGGCTCCAGAGCCAACGCCCGCCGAGGCGCTCGGCGTATATCTGGCAGCGGTCAGCGTGTCCAATACAAAGCTCGCTCGCTATATGGCATCGGTTATCGAGCGCGGGGGCGAACGGGCGGCCTGCGAAATAGACCCTGTTTCATGGAGGGTGGCCCAGACACTGACGGCTGTTTGCTATGGGGACAACGGGCTTGGGCTTCCTACGAACCTGGCCGTGCCAGAAATCGAGACATCCCATACCGCACTCGATATGTTGTCTGCGCATATCGAGGTCAAGCGCTGTCTGACCGAGCGGGGAGATGACGGCGGCGTTCTACAGCAGCTCAAAACGAGCAAGGCCTACGACTGCGAGCTCGACATCGCGGGGATTGTTATACGGGCCGATAGCATGCTGGTGGAGCTCTTTGACGGGTCGTTTGCGGGAACCGACGAGCGCGACGACGAGATGACGGTGGTGCGGGAGGCGCTCGACATACGTGGGCTTAAGGCGATGGCTATCTGGGTGCGCATGGTGTTGGCGGCACGGCGGCTCCTTTCCGGCTTGCCGGTAACCGACGACGCGGCGTTCAACGAGCTCGATCGTTTTGCCGTGCGCATGCGCGACAACCAGATTCAGCTGTTTGGCCTGTTGCTAGAAGGCTGGCAGTCGCTGGCAGAGGGACGGCCGGTTAATGCAAAGTTCCGTGCGGTCCAAGTGCTCAAACTTGCCGAGGAGTCGATTGCGTACATGCGCGATAACGCATTGCTGCTGGAGCGCGCGGCATATTTACGTAACACCTCGATGGTTTCGGTTCGCGAGGAAGCGGAGTTGCTCGATATAAGCCAGACGCAGGTTGGTGGAGCGGAGGCCTGGATGGTGGCGCTGCATTTGGCCTGTGCGGGCCGAGACAGCGATCTTGCGGCCTGGATGTCCATGAATCGTGCGGGGATTCTAGAGCCATCGTATCGGCTCTTTGCGCGTCTTGCCATGCATTGTCTGGGCGAGCCGGCGGGCAGGATACGCAAGAAGCTTCCCGTGCGCGAGCTGTCGCGGTACTCGCTGCGCGACGATTTGGAAGGGGAGGGCGAGCGTCTGTTCCAGGCTGGCGAGGTTGAAGCCGTTGATACCATCGACCATATCGAGATTCGCATGTTTGGTGCGTTTCGCGCCGAGCGCGACGGGTTTCCCATCACGGACAAAATGTGGCGCCGCAAGAAGGCGGCGACGCTTGCCGAGCGGCTTGCGCTGGGCATGGATGCGCTCGTCGATCGTGAGACGCTGGCCATGGAGCTGTGGCCCCATGCCGAGTTTAATAGCGCCCGCAACAACCTGTACTCGACGATATCGCGCTTGCGGTCGGCTTTGGGATCGACGCCGGATGGCAAGTCGTGTGTGCTCATTCAAAATGAATGCATCGGACTTAACGGCGACTACGTCAAGACCGATGTACGGCTGTTTGACCAGATAAGCCGCGAGGTTTTGGGAAATCGCACGGGTGCGCGCGGGCCCCATTTAGTTGAGCTGTGCCTTAAAATTGAGCAGCTTTATGCCGGACCGCTGTATGTTCCCAATGGCTGTAATCCCACCTACTTTTTGCGTATGCGACGCATTATGCAGTCAAAGTACATCGATTGCATGATTAAGGGAGCGAATGCCGCTCTAGAAGAAAACGATCTGCAGTCGGCGATTTGGCTGGCGGAGTCGGGGCTTCGGCAGGAAACGTCGCGTGAGGATATGGTGCGCTGCGCCATGCGCGTCTACAGTGCGGCGGGGCGGCGGCGCGATATCGTCGAGCTGTACAGCGGGCATATGCACCATCTGAGGGAGCAGGTCAATGGCGTGCCCGAGCCCGAGACGCGGCGTCTATACGAGCGTTTGGTGGAGGGGCGGCTCAATCGCGTGCTGGTCGAGCGATAAAAAACGGGCGCCCGAAGTACTTGGGCACCCGTAAGCTTGCTATGTGTTGGCTCGCCAGATCATTGGCTCTTAGACGAGCTTGATCTTCTCGATATCCTTGCGCGAGGACTCGCGATACAGCGAGAACTTGCGGCCGATAACCTGAACGACGTCGGCGTGGCAGCGCTCGGCGAGCTCCTCGGCGGCCTCGCGGGCAGAAAGGCTGGAGCCGTCCAGCACGGAGCACTTAACGAGCTCGTGCTTCTCCAGGTAGGCGACCGTCTGCTCGACGGTGCCCTCGTTGACATCGGACTTACCGATGATGATGGCGGGGTTGAGGTGATGGGCCATGCTGCGAAGCTGCTTGACCTGGGCTCCTGTCAGTGCCATGGGTTCTCGCTTTCTATGTATGGGGCGCCCCGCAATGGGGCCTTAATCTACGTGAGCTGTCCCACGATAGCGCAGGAACGGCGCGGTGTGGGGCATGTTTGCCCAGTTCGCAAAGAATGCGGATGCCGGGCGGGAAGACGATGCAAGCTTTAGATGGGCTACGGGCGGGGTACGGAGACCGGCTCCCAGGCGATAAACGCCCATCGGACTTTGCGGATGTGGTCGAGCATGTAGTGTCCCTGCGGTACGCCCTTGGATCCCGGCTCACCGGCATGCGGGTTCTCGATCATGTGGTGGGCGATATAGTTGCGCAGGCGGTCGATCTTGTCCTCGTTGCCGTGCTCGAGCATGCGAGAAAAGTCTGCCACGCCTGCCTCGAGACTATCGAAGGTGTCGCGGCGGGGTGATTCAAAATACGTGACCTGTGGCAGTGCACCCATCTGAATAAGGATGTTAAAGGCGTACACAAAACCATTGCTGCAGGTAACCGAGGCGCCGATGGCATTCATCAAGTGCAGGTCATAACGCGGGCTCGAGTTGGCGACCATCGTGACAGCACAACGCCGACGAGCCGTACGATCAAGCTTGGCAAGCGCGCCTTTGAGGTTGGTCGTAGTAACCGAACGACTGGCAAAGGCAACATCTACCGCTTTTGCGACCGGCCCCACCAGATCCCAATCATCATCCCAAGCAAGCTCAAGCGGCGTAATACGATCCTCGAGCCCGTAATACTCAATACCAGCATCAAGCGTGCCCAGCATGGCAAGGGAAAAATCGGCAGCAATCACAGGATGCCCAGCCTGAGCAAGCGGAATAGCAATCGACCCAGCTCCACACCCCATATCAAGCACCGACTCACCAGGCTGGAGCGCCAACAGCTCCATAAAATCCCGGGCATAAGGGGCAGTCTCCAGCGGCCGAAAATGCCGAGCCCTTTTGTCCCACTCAAAAGAGTCATCAGCCCGCCGCCGACCAGCCTGCAGGCGCATCCATTCGCCATTCCAATCCGCAGCAAGCAGCTCATAACGATTTTCCCCATCAACCACGGGCCAACCTCCTAGCAACAAAAAAGCGACTCCTCCCAAAAGAAGAGCCGCAACCAGCATATATCAGAAAGAACCGATCCAACGCCAAACCGCCCTCACAACCAAGGCGGGCAGGAGCGAAGCGACTGCCATACGGGATAGAACTCAACTGAGGTCCCGTTGTGCGGGAGCCCCGGGGAGGGCAAATATATAAGGTCGATCGCGAGTTCCGCACGAGCCGGAGAGCACTTAATGTGCTCTCCGTGCGAGTCAGGACTGTCCGAGCAGGCGACCTTATATATTTGCCCTCCCCGGGGCTCCTCGCCCGAACCCCTCAGCTAGTTCTTCAGCGAGTTCAGCGGCGCCGGGAAGCGTCCACCGCGGTGGGCAAGCACGGTGCCGGCGTTGGGGTTCACCGGCATGATGGGCGCACGGCCGAACAGACCGCCGTACTCAACGCAGTCGCCCACGCCCTTGCCGATGGCGGGAATCACGCGCACGGCCGTGGTCTTGTTGTTGATGACGCCGATGGCCATCTCGTCGGCGATGATGCCGGCGATGGTCTCGACCGGGGTGTCGCCGGGGATGGCGATCATGTCCAGGCCAACGGAGCACACGCAGGTCATGGCCTCGAGCTTCTCGAGCGAAAGCGCACCGGCCTCGACGGCGGCGATCATGCCGGCGTCCTCGGACACGGGGATGAAAGCGCCGGAGAGACCGCCCACGCTGGAACTGGCCATGACGCCGCCCTTCTTGACGGCATCGTTGAGCATGGCGAGCGCGCAGGTCGTGCCGGGGCCACCGCAGGTGCCCACGCCGATGATCTCGAGGATGCGGGCAACGGAGTCGCCGATGGCAGGCGTGGGTGCCAGCGACAGGTCGACAATGCCCTTCTCGACACCCAGGCGATGGGCGGCCTCGCGGCTCATGAGCTCGCCGGCGCGGGTGATCTTAAAGGCGGTCTGCTTAATCTTTTCGGCGACCTCCATCATCGATGCGGAATCGGGCAGCGTCTCCAGGGCTGCGGCCATAACGCCGGGGCCCGAGACGCCTACGTTGATGACGGCGTCGGCCTCGCCACCGCCGTGGACGGCGCCCGCCATAAACGGGGAGTCCTCGACCATGTTGGCAAAGCAGACAAACTTGGAAGCGCCGACGGAATCCTGGTCGGCCGTGAGCTTGGCGGCGTCGATGATGGTCTGAGCCGCCATGAGCACGGCATCCATGTTGATGCCGGCGCGCAGGCTGGCGACGTTGACGCTGGAGCAGACGCGGCTGGTGGTAGCGAGCGCCTGGGGGATGGACTGGATGACGCGGCGGTCGGCGTCGCCGATGCCCTTCTGGACGAGCGCGGAGAAGCCGCCCAGGTAGTCGATGCCGAGCGTCTCGGCCGCGCGGTCGAGGGCGTGCGCGATGGGGGTGAGGTCCTCATCCTTGCAGCACGCGGCGATCTGCGCCACCGGGGTGACGGAAACGCGCTTGTTGACGATGGGGATACCGTACTCGCGCTCGAGGTTCTCGGCGGTCTCGACCAGATGCTCAGCCGTGTGCGTCACGTGGTCGTAGATCTTCGTGCACATGCGGTCGAGGTTCTCGTCACCGCAACCCATGAGCGAAACACCCATGGTGATGGTCCTGATGTCGAGGTTCTGTTCCTCAACCATGCCGCGGGTTTCCGCGATTTCTGCGGGCGTGATCGCCATCCTTGCGCTCCTATCTGCCAAAACGAGCATAGTCTTATCTATTTTAACGTGCCGCACGTGCCAGGTGGCGCGTGCGGCACGTTTTAGTGCTCGGTTGTTTCCGTTGTGTTACTGCCCAAAGACCTCTTCGGCGATGCGCGCGCTTTCGGCGGCATCCTTGGCATAGTAGTCCGCGCCAATCTGCTTGGCGTATTCGGGGGTGAGCACGGCGCCGCCCACGATGATCTTGACGCCCGGAACCTCGGCATGAAGCAACTTGATGGTCTCCTCCATGGCGACGACCGTGGTGGTCATAAGTGCCGAGAGACCGACGAGCTTAATGTCGCGCTCCTTTACGGTCTTGAGCACCTCCTGCGGATCGACATCGCGGCCCAGGTCAAAGACGGTGTAGCCGTAGTTGTCGAGCAGCATCTTGACGATGTTCTTGCCAATATCGTGGATGTCGCCCTTGACGGTAGCGACGCAGATCTTGCCCTTGTCGGCAATCTCGCCGGCGGGCATCAGACGCTTGATGGTATCGAAGCCCACGCGCGCGGCCTCGGCAGAGGCCATGAGCTGCGGCAAGAAGAACTTGCCCTGGTCAAAGAGGACGCCGACCTCGTCGAGGGCAGGAATAAAGTGGTTGTTGATGAGGTCCATGGCGTCGTGGTCGGCCAACAGGCGCTCGGTCTCGGCCGCGATCTCGCCCTTGCGGCCCGAGACGACCATGCGGCGGATGGGGTCGTCGTCGGCGCTGGCGGCGGTGCCCGGGGCGGGTGCGGCATCGCTCGATGCTGCCTGAGCCGCTGCCGGGTTCGCGGCGATTTTGTACGGGTCGGTCCAACCGGCGTAGCGCTCGATGTATCCGGTCGAGCCCTCGTCCTCGACGCTCAACACGCGATAGCTGTAGACGGTGTCCATAAAGCGCTTGGAGCCCGGGTTCATGATGGGGGCGTCCAGGCCAGCGCCAAAGGCGGCGGCCAAAAAGACCGAGCCAAGCAGCGGGCGGGCGGGCAAGCCAAAGCTGATGTTCGACACGCCGAGCGCGCACTTGACGCCCAGACGCTCCTTGCACAGCGACATGGCGCGCAGAATCTGCTCGGCCTGACGCTGGTTGGTCGAGGCGGTCATGACCAGGCAGTCGATAAGGATGCGGTCCGGGCCGATGCCGTAGCGGGCGGCCTCGGCCACGATGCGCTCGGCGATGGCAAAGCGGGCCTCGGCGGTATCGGGGATGCCGCCCTCGTCGAGCGTGAGGCCGACGACGTTGGTGCCGTAGTGGGCGACCAGCGGGAAGATCTCGTCCATGATCTGCTGTTTGCCGTTGACCGAGTTGATGATGGGCTTGCCGGCGTAGCGGCGCACGGCGGCCTCGACGGCTGCGGGGTCGGTGGAGTCGATCTGCAGCGGCAGGAGCGTGGAGCCCTGGAGCTGCTCGGTGGCCTGCTGGATGACCTGGACCTCGTCGATCTCGGGCAGGCCCACGTTGACATCCAAGATGTCGGCGCCCTGCTCCTGCTGGCTGATGCCCTGACTCACGACGTAGTCCAGGTCGCCGTCGCGTAGGGCCTGCTGCAGGCGCTTCTTGCCGGTGGGGTTGATGCGCTCGCCGATGACGGCGATCTTGTGGCCGTCGCAGGGGAGGTCCACGACCGTCTGGGCGCTCGTGACCGACATGCTGGGCTTGCGGTGGCGCGGGCTGGGCGTGTGGTTGTCGATAAGCGTGCGCAAGGCCGCCATGTGTGCCGGCGTGGTGCCGCAGCATCCGCCGACGACGCTCACGCCGTCCTCGATCATGCCGGCGACGGCCTCGGCGTACTCGGGTGCCTGGATATCAAAGACGGTATTGCCGTCATCGTCCACGTGGGGCAGTCCCGCATTGGCCTGCACCATAACGGGCTTGTCGGTAACGGTGAGCATGCGCGCGGCGAGCCCTCGGAGTTCGGCCGGTCCCTGACTGCAGTTGATGCCCAGGACGTCGGCGCCGATGGCGTCGAGGGTGATGGCGGCGACCTCGGGGCTCGTGCCCAAGAAGGTGCGGCCGTCTTCCTCAAAGGTCATGGTAGCAAAGACGGGCAGGTCAGAATTCTCGCGGCAGGCGAGGACTGCCGCCTTGATCTCGGCAAGATCGGTCATGGTCTCGATAATAAAGAGGTCCACACCCGCATCGACGCCGGCACGCACTTCCTCGGCAAAGAGGTCATAGGCCTCGTCGAAGCTCAGGGTGCCCAGGGGGCGAAGCAGCGCGCCGATGGGACCGATATCGCCGGCGACGTAGCGGGCGCCGGCCTCGCGGGCGCAGGCGACAGCGGCGGCAAAGACATCTGCCACGGTGGCGGCGCCGTCGAGCTTGTGGGCGTTGGCGCCAAAGGTGTTGGCGGTGATCACGTCGCAGCCGGCCTCGACATACTGACGCTGGATATCGGTGATAACCTCGGGCTCCTCAAAGTTGAGCAGCTCGGGCAGGGCGCCGGCCTTCATGCCGGCAGCCTGCAACATGGTGCCCATGCCGCCGTCAAACAGCAGGTGCCCCGTGCCCTCGATGGCGGCGCGCAGGCGATCGTCCTTAATGTGCAGGTCGTCGATCGTGCGCGTTTTGTACGCGGCACCGTTGCGGCGTGCGGCATCAACGGGCGCCGCCAGCGCAGCACCGTCAGAATCATGAGTGATAAGTATGTTTGAGCTATTCGCCATGTGCGTCCATTTCGTCTAGAGCCCACTGAGGAATATCTATTTGAAGAGATTTGTCGGGCTCGATATCTTCGATTCGCTTGTTGTAGTGGGCAAGAAGCCGTGCGACATTTAATCGAATTAGGTCTCGCTTGTAGAACGATAATTCTTCAATATTGATGCCGATAAACGATTCGAGCGCGATAACCTGTACGCGATTGCCGAGCCCTTCACTTTCGAACAGTCCGTAAGCGAAGGAAACTTTATCGTGGGGGACAACGACGATGGGCCGAATGCCATTTCGAATGTTATCTCGGCATCGATCGGTCAATTTGGCCATTGGCGATACGGTCACATGAAATGCAGCATCATTGATTTGGAAATCGCCAGAACGGTCTGTCTGCTGGTCGGCGGCGTTTGAGTTGTCCTTTCCGATTTCTATGGTTGGAAATAACATCTCTAGTTTTGCACCTACCAGGTGCTGTGCGACGGTACCCGTTGGCTTATCGGACCGTAGGCTTGCTTCGGCTAGGATATCATCGACAATGACGGAAATTGGTTTTTGAAGATCGATTTCGGCTTTGATTCTCTGCCGGTTAAAGAAATCGACCTGGATTCGCTCGACGAAGAAATTGGCGATTGCATTCGCAGCTTCAAGACGAGTGTCTTCGCAAGTGTCACTGGGTAGGGCAGAGTTGATAATTGCGGCAAGCTCAAGCGCCATTGGGAGTGTGCCGCGTGAGGTTCTGCCGCCCTCTGATGCGAAGGCACGCGTTTCCCCATGTCTGGCTAAAACTGTTTTGATGCATGCTCCACTTAGGCCTCGTACTTGGCTCCCCTTGTCCGATTGCACATAATCGTCGGTGAGTGGAAAACGGTTTTGCAGCAGCTCGCTTATGCCTATGCCAACCGCCATGACGTTACGGTTGACATTGCCTCGCTTGCTGCGCTTGGATTCGTACCAGAGTTCAATGGCATCCAAGATACCTTTATCGGGCTCGTTCAAGGAGCAATTGGTCATTTCCATTATTGTTCACTCCGTTCCTTGAAGACATAAGCGCGGGTTTGACTGCATTTTTTATAAGCCAAGTGACAACTGGCACGGCAACTGCATCGCCGAATGCGTAGCGAATCTGAGCATCCGAGAAGCCGCTAAACTGACATGAGTCAGCACCTTGGAGACGGGCATATTCAGTTCCAGTCATC
The DNA here is from genome assembly GCA_046976245.1 of Collinsella sp. Taxonomy (GTDB): domain Bacteria; phylum Actinomycetota; class Coriobacteriia; order Coriobacteriales; family Coriobacteriaceae; genus Collinsella. The sequence goes on from JBKWEB010000002.1 coordinate 36,351, forward strand.
CAGCGAACTTCTATCTTTCCGTTTTCGCATATAACGACTGCCTGTCTTGATGAGCCGCCGCGAGCCGTTCTTAGACATCCGGCAATTTCTTCTTCACGGATTTCCCAACGCACAACGCCCGATCGCGTGCGACGGTAAGCAGTGCGAACAATTTTTTCTTTGGCATTTAAGAAGCGCTGAAGGCGCTCTGCTTGATGCGGTGCAAGTGAGTCGATAAATGCTTGTACTTGGTTTTTGTTCCACCAACGCTTGTCGTCCTCGGGAATATTTTCAACAACCGTTGCAAGGCCCGTCATGCGAAGTGGGCTCGGCTCGTTTAGGTGAGAGACGTGCGTAATGAGTGAAGGGTCGGAGTGAATCCAGGAGACCTTTTCAGGTCGAAGCGAGGAATCGAGTCGGCTGTTGGGAAGAGGGTTTTTTAATCCGACGACAAACATGCGGGGGCGTGACTGGGGAAGCCAGTGCCGCGCATCGATAAAATAAGCGTCGCATGAATAGCCTAAACGATTAAATTCCTGGCAAACGAGTCTAAAGTCATCACTGTTATTAGACGTGGCAAGGCCGATGACATTTTCGAGAACAAGTGCCCGTGGGGCACGATCGCTCATTCCTTCGATGGCCTTAATAAAGCCAAAGAACGCGCTGGACTCTTTGCCAGAGATAAGTCCCTCCCTGTTTCCCGCGAGAGATAAGTTTGTACACGGGCTTGACGCCCATGCGATGTCGGCTTGGGGTATTAGGTCGGGGTCGAGTGTGTGGACATCCTGCTCGACTAGATGCTCATCGCCCCAACACTGGCTGTACATGGCGCATTTAGTATGGTCTATGTCATTTGCCCAGATTGTTTTGATTCCGGCTTTTGCCATGCCGGCACGAGCCAAGCCAATGCCTGAAAAAAACTCAAGCGCGGTTAGTTGTGGCGAGAACTGCAGAATGTTGTGCATGTACTGGCTTTCAGATAGTTGTTATTTGGCATCTTATGGTACTTGTTTGTGAGGACATCCGCTTACATACGGATGAGATTCCCTCGCTACCGTGCCATCAATTGACATTTTATTCAGAATGCGAATAGCAGGTGGTGTGGGCGGCGCGGAAACGGCAGTGCTCGCGCATACGGCAGATATTGCAGGTGGGGCGGCTCTGGGCGTCGTGGACCTCGCCGTCGAACAGACCGATCACCGCGGTCACGCTCTTGGTGGGCATGAGCAGGCTGGTGGGCGTGACGGTAAGCCCGATGAGCCGCGTGGCGTTGAGCGCGTCCACGATTGAGCGCTGTGCCGTAAGCGGGCAGTCGCCGTAGCCGGGGCTAAAGCGCCAGTTACCGGCGAGTCCGTGTGCGGCGGCCGCAGCCTTAACCTGCTGGTCCATCTGCTCGACGGCGGCTTCTACATAGGCAGAGCATGCGGCGTCGAGCACGGCTCCCTCTAGGGGCTGCTGGGCTCCCGTGGTACGCAGGCGACGCTCGGCGTCCATGCCGAGAGTGCATGCCATGAGCGCGGCAAATCGGGCGTCTTTGAGATGTCGATAGATATCACGACCCCGCAGCTCAACATTGGTGCCAACCAAGCGGATGCAGGGCTCGCCCTGCTCGTCGACGCCCGTGGCATCGATGGCAAACACGCGTCGCACGCCGCGGGGTTCGATATCCAGCTCTAGGCGCTCGACTACAAGCTCAATTCGTCGTGACAGCTCGGGCTCAATCTGCTGGCCGCCGTAGCCCAGATATCGCAGCATCTCGGCACGGTCGACACGAGGGTGGTGGGCAGCATCGATACGGTAAAGCGCCGGCGACGCAAGGTCGGCCGGCACTTCAACAACGGTTGTATCGACGTGCGGTTTTTCCATTACCCCAGGCGCTCCATAATGGTCGCGGCGATTGCAGGACGGTTCATAGTGTACAGGTGCAGACCGTCGGCGCCGTGCTCCTTGAGGTCGCAAAGCTGGCGGGCGGCATAATCTACACCGGCTGCCTGCAGGCTCTCGGGGTCGTTCTCGTACTTGGCGAGAATCTTGATGACGGGGGAGGGCAGCGACGCGCCGCACATAAAGACCATGCGGCTGATTTGCGACTTGCCCATAAACGGCATGATGCCCGCGGTGATGGGCACGGTGATGCCGGCTTTGTCGGCAAGCTCGCGGAAGCGATAGAAGCACTCGTTATCAAAGAAGAGCTGTGTCACAAAGAAGCTCGCGCCGGCGTCTTGCTTTTGCTTGAGGTGCTCGACCGAGAGGTTGAGATCCTCGCAGGCAATGTGGCCCTCGGGGTAGGCCGCGGCGCCCACGCAAAAGCCGGCGTCGACGAGCTCGGGGATGAGGTCACGGGCGTAGGCGTAGTCAGAGGCGGGCTTGTCGTCCTCAGTCGCGCCAGCGGGAAGATCACCACGCAGGGCCAGGATGTTTTCAACGCCGGCGGTGCGATACTCGTCGATCTTGGCGGCGATATCGGCGCGCGAGCGGCCCACACAGGTAAGGTGTGCCACCGAGGGTGTATCGAATTCGCTCGTAATCATATGTGCGATGGGGGCGGTGGTGGCGCCGTTGCCCGAGCCGCCGGCAGAGCAGGTGACCGAGACAAAGCTCGGCGAAAGCTTGCACAGATTTCCTGCCACTTCGCGAGCCGTGTCGAGGGTAAGCTCGCCCTTGGGCGGGAACATCTCAAACGAAACGGGTGCGGTGCCCTGGGATGCTGCCTGCTTAAAAACCTCGTCGACGCGCATATCGTGCTCCTTTAGATACGCAATAGTGTGATGTGTTTTAAGGATTCTACAGCACCACTGTGTCACGGTGGAGTTTCACTCGCTATTTGGGGATACCAATCGAAAATGCTTTGCTATCGGCATTTCCTATAACAGAGCGGTCAATCTAGGATGGGGCTATATTGAATGGTATTTGATGCGAAATACCAGTTAATAGAGCCCCATCCCAAATTGACTACCCTTAAACTATGGGGAGAGGTCTGCAATTTATACAGTTGATTGGCCATTAAGGGCGGCAGCGCCGCTGTGATGCGGTAACCTCATTGATTGGTTTCGCGACAGCAACATAACGGTAATGTCGCGGAAACACGGCGAGCCTAAGCTATGACTCGTTCGTTAGTAATCAACACCGCTTCTCACGCGGTGCCGATACGAAGGGAGTTCCGTATGGCCGATCTTACTGACCGCTTCGGGACCATGGTGTTCTCTGAGGAAGTCATGAAGGACTACCTCCCCAAGGACATTTGGAAGCGCCTTGCTGCAACCCTCGAGGACGGTGAGCCGCTCGACCTGGATGTGGCCAACGCCGTTGCCCACGCCATGAAGGTCTGGGCCATCTCCAAGGGCGCGACGCACTACGCGCACTGGTTCCAGCCGCTTTCGGGCATTACTTCCGAGAAGCACGACAGCTTCCTCGAGCCCAACCACGACGGCACCGCCATTACCAAGTTTACGGGCAAGAACCTCATCCAGGGCGAGCCGGATGCCTCCAGCTTCCCCAACGGCGGCCTGCGCGCCACCTTCGAGGCCCGTGGCTACACCGCTTGGGATCCTACCAGCCCCGCCTTCATTAAGGACGATGTCCTGTGCATCCCCACGGCCTTCTGCTCCTACACGGGCGAGGCCCTGGACAAGAAGACCCCGCTGCTGCGCTCCATGACCGCGCTCTCGCGTGAGTCCAAGCGCGTTTTGGCGCTGTTTGGTAAGACCCCCAAGAAGGTCGTTCCTTCCGTGGGCGATGAGCAGGAGTACTTCCTGATCAAGAAGGACGCTTACCGCAAGCGCAGGGACCTGGTCATCACCGGCCGCACCCTCTTTGGCGCTGCCCCCTGCAAGGGCCAGGAGCTCGAGGAGCACTACTTTGGCGCTATCCGCCCTACCGTCTCGGCCTATATGAAGGACCTGGACGATGAACTGTGGGCGCTTGGCATTCCCGCCAAGACCAAGCACAACGAGGTCGCTCCCTGCCAGCATGAGCTCGCCCCTGTCTATGGCGAGGTCAACGAGGCCATCGACCAGAACCTGGTCATGATGGAGAAGATGAAGCTCATCGCCTCCCGTCACGACTTGGTCTGCCTGCTGCACGAGAAGCCCTTCGAGGGCATCAACGGTTCGGGCAAGCACAACAACTGGTCGCTTGGCACCGAGTCCGAGAACCTGCTCGACCCGGGCGACACCCCGCTCGACAACCTGCAGTTCATCGTCTTCCTCACCGCGGTGATCGAGGCCGTCGATAACTATCAGGAGCTCCTGCGTGCCTCCGTTGCCTCGGCCGGCAACGACCATCGTCTGGGCGCCAACGAGGCTCCTCCGGCGATTATGTCCATCTTCCTGGGCGACCAGCTTACCGAGGTCGTCGAGAAGATTATCGATGGCAAGGCTTCCGTCCATGCCACGCGCGGCGTGCTCGACCTGGGCGCCGATACCCTGCCCAAGCTGATGCAGGACAACACCGACCGCAACCGCACCTCCCCGTTCGCCTTCACCGGCAATAAGTTCGAGTTCCGTGCCTGCGGCTCCGAGCAGAACGTCTCCGACTCCAACCTGGTGCTCGATGCCGCCGTGGCCAAGTCGCTCAAGTCCTTCGCCGACGCACTCGAGGGTACGCCCGAGGATAAGTTCCAGGACGCCGCGCTCGAGTACTGCAAGAAGGTGCTGACCGATCACCAGCGCATCCTGTTCTCCGGCGACGGTTACTCCGACGAGTGGCCCATCGAGGCCGAGAAGCGCGGCCTTGCCAACAACAAGACCACGGCCGACGCCCTGCCCGCCTTTGTTTCCGATAAGGCTATCGCGCTCTTTGAGGAGACGGGCGTCCTGACCAAGGCCGAGGCTCAGTGCCGCTACGACTGCAAGCTCGAGAAGTACAACAAGCTCATGAACATCGAGGCTACCACGATGGTTCGCGAGGCGCGTCGTACCTATCGCCCGGTCATTACCGCCTATGCCACCAAGGTCGCTAAGGGCCTTGAGACTATCCGCGCCGCCGGCGCCGAGGCCGCCATGCAGTGTGAGCAGAATACGCTCAACAAGCTTTGCAACGGCATCACCACCATCAACGACTCCATCAAGGCGCTCGACGCCGTGCATCAGAAGGCCGAGGGCCTCGATGGTCAGGAGCAGGCCAACGTCTACGCGCACGAGGTCGTTCCCGCTATGGATGCGCTGCGTGCTGCCGTGGATGCCATGGAGGAGATCGTGGCCGCCGACTACTGGCCGGTCCCGACCTACGACGACATCCTGTTCTACGTGTAGAGCGTAACTGACATATCGTCACGGTATTGAGCCGGGGTCCGCATCATGCGGGCCCCGGTTTTTGTTTGCGAAGGACGCTTTGAAGCCCGTTTTGCCGCCGATTCGCCTAGGTATAAAGGGTTGTGGGCAAAAAACGTCAAATATGAGTACTGTCACAAGTCCTGTAGCATTATTTATTTGCAAAATATGCAGTGTTACGCAACATATGTCCAAGTACTTAGCCGATAAACGTCTGCAATTCTTCCGCCGTAGGACACCTGACGTCTAAATCGATTTCTGAAGGCATGAAATCGCTGTTACTAAATCGGTAACAGTACTCATATTTGCCATTTTTTGCCCATGGTCCATCGGAAGATGCCGGGATCCGCACCCTGCCGGGTCCGAATCCCGGCATATCGGTAGCAAAAAGCCCGCTACCGAATTGGTAACGGGCTTCACATTTCAAATGGTGCCCCCAGCGGGATGTCCGCGTGCGGCTGGCGCCGCCCGCTTTCGCTGCGTCGCTCCGCTCCTTGCGTGCTGCGCTGGAAAACGCTTGCGCGTTTCCTCAGCTCCGCACCCTGTCGGGTTCGAATCCCGGCGTTGGGGAAGAAAAAAGCCCGTCCGAATGGTAACGGGCTTCAATCAGGTGCCCCAGCGGGATTCAACCCCGATATCCACCTTGAAAGAGCGACGACGAACAACGCGTTCAAAGGCGAACGTCTCAACTGGGGTTTTGATACAACGCGGTACAAAGCGCCGCAAAGTAGTACACTCCATTTTGCGGCGGTTTTGCGGCGCATTTTGCGGCGCGGCGAGTGAACGGAGATACCGCGATGCACTATACGAGCGTACGGATCAGGGAGCGCAAGGGGCGCGGACTGATTGCGGAGGCCTCATACAAGGACGAGGCAACGGGAAAGTGGCGCAAAGTCTCAACTGGTTTGGAGGCCACGGGCAAGCGTGCGGCCCAGAAAGAGGCCGAGGCGTGGCTAAGTGAGATTGAAGCCGAGTGGCAGAGGAAACAGCAGGAGGCGAGCGCCCTTACCGCGCTCGGGCTGGATGCCGACGCGCCGCTCACGGTGAGCGCCTACGTTCGCCGCTATCTGGACGGAAAGCGCCACGAGATAGAGCCGTCCACCTTCAACGGGTATACGCGCTACCTCGATAAGCAGATAACCCCGACACTGGGGGACATTGAGCTATCCAAGCTCAACCCCGATACGGTGAGGGCGTGGGTAGCGAAGCTATCCGAGGGTTACAGTGCCGTTACCGTTCGCAAGTCGCTCACCTTGCTTAGGTCTGCCATGAACGAGGCCATTAATTCCGATCTGCTTATCAAAGACCCTACGCGCGGCGTGAAAGCGCCCAAGGGGACGAGGCCCAAGCCGAACGCGCTTACGGTCGAGGGCGTGCGCACCGTCCTCGCAGTACTCGACGCGCTCGACCTCACGCCCCAGCTGCTCGGTATCAAAATTGCCCTGTTCACTGGGATGCGAGAGGCGGAGATATGCGCCCTCAGATGGTCGAACGTGGACATTGAGCGCGGCACGCTCTACGTTGACGAGGCGTTGGGCAGGGACGGCGCGGCATACTACCTCAAAGACGCAAAGACCACGGATAGCGCCCGATACGTCACGTTCGGTAACGCCCTTGCCGATGATTTGAGGGCGAGGCGAGAGCAGGTGGAGGCCGATTGCCGCGCCGCCGGGGTTCCGTTCGATGATAGGTTCTTCGTCCTCGGGGACATGCGCGGCGGTTTTCTCAGGCCCCAGTATTTGGGCAACAAGTGGCGCGAACTTGCAGGCGCTATCGAGATAAAGGGCACTCAAGGCACGCGTCCTACGTTCCACGACCTACGCCACACGTTCGCAACCATCGCCATTGAGAGCGGCGTTGACGTAAAGGCCGTTTCTGCCATGCTCGGGCACTCAAACGCGGCTATGACGCTCAATACCTACGCCGACGCAACGCGCGAGGGCAAGCGCCGCGCCGCACTAGCCGTTGAGAACGCGCTTACCGTAGGGGGCGGCGAGTGATGGGGGCAGGTGCCGAGGGGCTGAACGAGTTCCACGCTAGAGCGAGGCGGGCGGGGGAGTTCTACCGCGAGGTGGATGGGTACCGCGCGGCGTTCCCCGATGATGCGGTTAAGTGGCTCAGCTCGCATGGCCTCGATACGCAGAGCCGACCAAGATTCGCCGCCGATTCGGACGCGATCAAGCGCATATGCGAGAGATACGGCCTAAAGCAGGCGGCTATAGCGAGGACGTGCGGTATCCAGCCGTCCACCGTCTCAGCATGGGCTAAGGAGCCATGCAAAGCCAAGCCCCGACACGTGCGCGAGATAATTGACCTCGCAGAGCGGCTAGGGCGTGGGGGCGAAAGCGCCCAGACGTTCAACGAGTTTATAGTCGGGTTGCTCGATGTGCCCAGCAGGGCAAGCGGGGAGCTTACCGCCAACGAGGACAGGGCCGAGGATATAGCTGGTATAGCCGATGCCTGTTGGTATCTCACCGATGCCCAGCTATCAGCCCTAACCGAGGTGGTGCGCTCAATGTTGTTGGCAAACGGTGAAGATAGCGACGTTTTGACCTCACGCGTCGGGGAAATTGATTCGGTTTGGGGCCTAATCCGAGAGCGCTAAACCGAACGAAATAGCTATAAAACGAACCGTAGACGCACTATCCGCGCCTACGGTTCGTTTTATGCGCCGAAAAATGAACAGCAAAATGAACGTTTCAGCATTTCCGCAGGTAAACGGCATTGTGGACTGTTCGCGTTACGCGCGGTACAAACTGAATCAAACGCGCGTGAATGATTCAGTAACTACCTACGGAGGGGCTGCAATGTGTACTCAGGAACAGCTAGACAGGTTGGCGGCTATCGCGCAGGAGGGGCGTTTTGAGGAACTGCCCAACCCGCTATCAGCGCCCGAGGCGGCGGCGATTGCCCGTTGCTCAAAGCCAACTATCACGAGGGCGTGCAAGTCGGGCAGGCTCAAAGCCGTTAATACGGGTATGCGCTGGAAGATCAACCGTGATTCGCTGCTTGCATACGCGGCGCTCATCTAGGGGGCGGACATGAGGCCACTAAAGGCGGCGCTTGCCGCTATCAGGCATGTAGCCAACCTAGACGTTCAGGGCATGAGCCAAGCCGAGATTTCGGCGGAGTGCGACAGGTTGGCGTTTAGAACGTGCGGCATTGGCGAGGGTGCCCTATATCGCCGCTGGGCTATGGGCAGGTTCCACGCCATAGGGCGCGAGCTGGTACGCCGCAAGCGCCTAGGAGGTGGCGGCGATGTGGAACGAGGACGTTAGAGCCGTACCCGTCAAGATGGGGCGGCTGCTCACGGTATCGCAGGCAGGGGCCGTGCTCGACATGAGCGAACGCACCGTTAGGCGGCTCATCGCCACGGGTGCCCTAGCGACGGCGAGGGTTGGGCGGCGCGTATTCGTAACCCGTAGCTCGGTTCTAGCATTGGCGGGTGTGGGCGTTGGGTAGCCGCGTGGCTACGAAACGGAGAGATGGAACGTTCACAACGCTTTACCCCAGCATGTTGCAGGTTTCGGCGAGGCTAAGCTCGGGTGTTGCGGCGGCGGTTCTATCCGTTCTTGTACGCTATCTGGGCAAACCGCGATATTCGCCAAGCGTGGCAATTGGTACGCCATTCGAGGGGCGGGCCGTGTCTGCCCCGGTATCCGCCATTGCCTCGGAGCTATGCATAACTGAGGGACAGGTTAACAACGCGGTGAAGAGGCTCAAACGCTATACGGTTTGGTTCCCGGACGGGACGAGCGCCCCGCTGCTCGAAACTATGCCGGGGCATGAGGGCAGGCGAGGTAGCGCGGCGGTCTACGTGATAGGGGCGAAGAACGAACCGGGGGCGGTGCAGACGGTCACGCTCAACGCAAAGGACGGGACGCCGACGCCCCCAGACGCCGCGACGATAGCGCGGTTAGCTGGTGCGGGCGTACTACCTATCAGCCAAAGAAAGGTAGTACGAACGGACGAGTTAGCTAGTACGAATGGGCAAGTTAGGTGGTGCGGTGGCACCAGCCTAAAGGATAAAGAGATTAAAAAGAAAGGAGCGGAGGGCGATAGGTACGCGATTGATACCGAATTGGCGGCGAAGCTCAGGGGCGGTAGAACTGTCGTCTAACGGGTTTAGGCATGGAGAGGGCTAGAGCCGCTATCCATGCCGAATGGGTGCCCGATGCCCTCAGCCGTTCACGGTGGAGCGCTACGCACACCCTCAAAGAGATCGAGGCGGCGGAGGCCGAGGCCACGGGAAAGCGTCAACGCCTCATAGCCGAGGCGCGTGAGGGCATGGAGCGGGTCAACGACCTATTGGGCGAGGCTCAGGCCACGAGGCAGAGGAAAGCTAGGAGGTGAGGCCGCTATGGGCGAGTTCGATTTTACGGGTGAGCTGGAAAAGCTCGACGATTGGAAAATGCCCGAGATGTGAGGCGGGGCGCACTGTGGGAACGGGTGCGCCCCGCTTTTCGTCTCGATCAACAACGGGGGGCGGTGTATCAACCCGCGCGGCGCGGCATATGCAGGGGTTCGGTAGGTTCGGGCGTTCCCGGCGGGGAGGGGGGAACGGGCGCGTTCCCTGCTCTAACCTCGATGCGGGCGAAACGGAGACAAGCCCACGAGAGGAAAGAGGCCGACATGGACGAGAACGGGAAACGCCGAACGATGCGGGGGGGGGTGCTCGGGGCAGTCTATCCCCGCACGACGAGGGAACGGGGTGTTCTCTACGTGGCTCACGGGCGATTGCATGGAGCCGACGCTAACGGCGGGGATGATGGGCGTTTGGGTTCCTCGCATACCCGAGGTTGGGGAGATAGGGCTTTACAGGTTGCCGCCATATAGCCCGAGGACGCAACGATTGGCTCGAATTAAGGCGTTTGAGGCCGAGGGCGGGCGAGTACTGCTAACGCACGACAATAGGGCCTATAAAGACGATTTGAGGCCCCTAGGAAAGAAGCGGGCAGGCGAGGGCGGTATAATGTTCGTGGGTACGCTGGTGGAGGTGTACGAACCCGTGAGGGGCGTGAACCTCAAAGCCCTACCAGAGGAATAGGGGTTTGGGCGCTCAATCGCGCCCGTTCCCGAGGCGGCACGTCTCTCCGCAGGTTCTCCGTTCACTACCTGCGGGACGTTTCGGGCGTGCCGTGCCGAGTGCGGGCGATTGGGGAGGTTGGCGGTTATGCTCACATTGGAAGAGGCCATAAAGCCGATTCTGGAAGAGGAGGCCGTAGACGGATACGGCCCGGTGTGCGCATACGAGGGCAAATACCATTGGTTCGTCGGGTTCGGTTTCGATGGAAAGATGGCCCCGGGCGACACTCCATATGCCATTGACAAGGAAACGGGGAGGATTGACTTCTTCCCGATTCCATTTTTCCTCAGAGGTGAGAGTCCATCTGCTATCGAGCTTGAAATGTGGGAGGCTAAAGAGGTTCCCGTCCCCTAGACAACAGCAGGCCCCGCCACGGCGGGGCCTTTTCATGCCGATAACCATAACTTTCATAAGCCTAAAAAAGGCGGGGCGGTGCGTTCAATGTCAAGAATGTCACGCCCCAAAAAAAGATCGGGGCGGGGCGTTCAATGCGAAGCCCTAAAAAGGAGATTCGGCGTAGTGCCGAGGCGATACCGCCCGAGATTTGGCGGCACGTTTGCGGCGATTTTGCGGCGCATTTTGCGGCAAGCCCCTAAAAACGAAAACAGGCCAAGACGAAAAACACGCCTTGACCTGCTCAAATGCTGTGGTGCCCCCAACGGGATTCGAACCCGTGATATCCACCTTGAAAGGGTGGCGTCCTTGGCCGCTAGACGATGGGGACAGCGGGAAAGAGTATAGCAGACTTTTTTAGCCGTTCACATATCGTTGGCAAACTGAAAAACCACCACATAGGAGCTGGCTCTCTATCCCGATCATCAAACATCTCAACCTGTAACATCTGGGCTGATAAATCGGCTCTATGTGTTACAGATCGAGACAAAAGGCAGGCGTCGGGACGAACATCTCATTCTGTAACAGTAAGACGACTTTTAACGGTCTAGATGTTACAGATTGAGACAAACCGCTGGGACGGGTCAAAACCACCACAAAGGTGCCTGTCCCCTTTGTGGTGGTTGGGGCGTTAGGGGAGGAGCTTCATGGCGGCGTCGTGGGCGGCGTGCTCGTAGGTGTCGTCGAGGGTTTTGAGCGGCAGCAGGGCCGTGGCCTGCGCATCGCCGCGGCGCTCGAGGGCGTGCGCGATCAGCCAGTCGGCGAGTTCGGGGTTCTTGGGCAGTGCCGGTCCGTGCAGGTACGTGCCGATGACGCCCTTGTAGATGAGACCCTCAAAGCCATCGTCGCCGTTGTTGCCGGTGCCCGTGACGACGGACGTTCCGAGCGGCGTGGCCTCGGCGTCCAAAAGCGTGCGGCCACCGTGGTTCTCGAATCCCACAAAGGGCTCAGGTGCCAGATCGGTTTTGACGGCTACGTTGCCGATCAGGCGGTCGGAGCCGCGTACGGTTTCGGCGGCAATGACGCCCAGGCCCTCAATGCGATCGTCGCCCATGTAGTACGAACGGCCGAGCAGCTGATAGCTGCCACAGATGGCAAGCAGTGTGCCGCCGTCCTCAACATAGGCCGCGACCTTGTCTTTTTGGGCGAGCAGCTCGTGTGCCACGGCTAGCTGGTCGCGGTCGGAGCCGCCACCCATCATGACGATATCGGCATCGGTGAGATCGAGTGACTCGCCCATACGGACCTCGTCCACGCGCACGGGAATGCCACGCCAGGCGCAGCGGCGCTCGAGGGCGATGACGTTGCCGCCGTCGCCGTAGAGGTTAAGGGCATCGGGATACAGGTAGACGATGCGCAGCGGGCGCGAAAGCTCGACTGGCGCGATGCTGACAGGAAGAGCGCTGCCGTCGGCACGGGCTACGGCGCGCCCGGCAACAGCGTCGGCGGTGGCGCCTTTCAGCCCGTCGAGCTCCTTGACCAGCGGCGGGAAGGCCGTGTAGTTGGCGACGGCGTAGAAGGTGTCATCGGCGGCCTCGTCTGCCACGGCGCCAATTGCCTGCGCGACGTCCGAGATAATCGCGGCATCGATGCCGGCGTACTTGAGGCGCACCTGCATGTCGTGCGCGCGCGTGCCTCCGGCAAAGGCGACAAGACCCGGCGTGTCGGCGATGCGCTCAAAGTCGACGTCGTAGATCCACGATACATCGTGGCCGTCGGCATCGTTATCGTTGAGGAAGAAAGCGCAGAGTCTGCCGCCTGCCGTCTTGATGGACTGGATTTGTCGATCGAAGCCTACGGGATTCTTAGCCAGGTTGGCCTCGACGGTGCGGCCGGCGATATCCCAGCGGCCCATGCGTCCGCCGGCGGGGACGTAGGCATCGAGCGTGGGCTGCAGGTGCGCCGTATCCACGCCTAACTCATGTGCGGCAAAGAATGCAGCGGCAACGTTGTAGACCATGTACAGGCCGTTGTAACGCGTGACGATGTGTGCGGCTGGCGCGCTGGAATCAGATCCAAACACCAGGTCAAAACCATAGCCGTCGCAGCCGAGCTCCACGCCCGTCACGCGACGGACAAGCGCAGGGCGGGCCCAGCCGCACGAGGGGCAATGGTAGGCGCCGAGCTGGCCGTATTGCACGTAGTCATACTCCAGCGGCGCGTTGCACTGTGAGCAAAAACGTGAGTCGCTAATACGGTCGGACTCGGTGTTGGTGGCGCCGTCGATGCCAAAGGCAATACTCGCGTTGGGAACGCGCGCGGCAATCGAGGCGCACAGCGGGTCGTCGGCGTTGTAGATAAGCGTTGTTGTCGGCGAGAGCTCCAACGCATGGGCGATGACCTCCTGGGTGTGATCGATCTCGCCGTAGCGGTCTAGCTGGTCGCGGAACAGGTTGAGCAGCACGAAGTACGTCGGCTTGAGCTTGGGCAGGACGCGTACGGTGTAAAGCTCATCGCACTCAAAAACGCCCACGCGCTTGCCGCCACCGGCTCGCTTGAGGCCGCTGCGCGCTTCGAGCAGTGCGCCCACCACGCCCGGCTCCATGTTGTTGCCGGCGCGGTTGCATACCACGGTGGCGCCGCTGGCGGCAACGGCGTCGGCGATGAGGTTGGAGGTGGTGGTCTTGCCATTAGTACCCGTAATCACCACGCTGCGGTCGACAAGGCCAGCGAGGTCGCTCAGCAACTCGGGATCGATCTTCATGGCGATGCGGCCGGGGAGTACGCCGCCCTGGCGTTTGAGGACAGAGCGCAGTCCCCAGCGAGCGATATCGCTCGAGGTACAGGCGAGAGATGAGCGGAGGTTCATGAAACCGTTCCTAACGTAAACGACATGGTCGGGTCGAGTGCGTCACTAAAAACCGTAGCGGCGCGCAAATTCCTGGGCAAGCTGTGACACGTCTTCACAGGCATTGGCCCAGGGGGCAAAGTCGGGAGTGTCCGAGATAATACCGTCCGCTTCCCAAACGGCCTGGTGCGAAAGATCCCAGGGATCGCGCGGCTCGGGCCGGCAGGGAAGGTACGGCGTCTGGTACATGGGGTTCAGCAAGAAGAACGCGCCGCCCTCGCAACGGTTGGCAAACTCACGCAGCGCGCGTGTCGCCGGGCGCATCTTGTTCGTTTTGAACAATAGGATTGTGCGGGCGAGCAGATACCAAGGAGAGTTCTCGAGCGCGTCAGCCCCGATCTCTTCCTCGAGTTGGTGGGCTAGGGCAAAAAAGCCGTCCTCGTCTTCCAGACGAGCGAGGGCGAGCAACACGGTGCCTGCGGCTCGGGTGGGATAGCCTTCTGCTTTAAGGACGCGGCGGGCGTAGTTGGCGGCAGCACGGTAGCGAGCGCTCGCCATACATAGCTGCGAGATGGCCTCGAGTGTATGAAGCCACCCGATAAGAGCCGGCTCGCTCACGGTAAGGTCTGCTGCAGTGACACCGTCGGCCAAAACATTATTGGCCCAGTAGTGCGGGGCTTCTATGTCGAACCCGGGCACGCTTTGCTGCAGGTAATCGGCCGTGGTCGCCTCGAGCTTCATCAGGTCACCCAGGCAGGCGTCAACGGGCGTGTCGGCCAGGATGATGGCGAGCAGCTGCGCGTCGAGGACATACGCATCGACGCGGACGATCTTGAGCAACTCATCGCGCATATCGTCGAACAGGCGGTTGCGCGTCTGCTCAAACTCCTCGTCGCTGCCCATGTCCTCGATGCGATGGAGTTCGTCGAGCAGGTGGCGGTGGACGCCAGCATAGGACAATAGCGCCTGGGCATGCTCGGTCTGCGCATACTTATGAGGGTTGACGCTCACGTCGTTATGGACAAGCTCGCGTGCTGCATCGGTGAGTTCGGGGTGCGACGCCAGATAGGTGCGCTCCAGGTAGGCGGGGATGTAGACGCTCGGATCCATTAGAGGTCTCCTCCCTTAAACGGCAAACCCTGCTCGGCCGCCCGCAGTATGCGCTCATCGATTTGGGAACGCACGATATCGTTGGTGGCGACCCAGGCGGCAAAACTGGCGTTGTCGGGGGCGCCCAGGCCCTCCTGCAGTACCGGCGTCGCCTCGGACAGCGCAAGGACAAGTTCGTCGGTGGAGCCCACACCCACGTTGACGCGGGCATAGACGCCATCGGGAAACTCGGTTTGGAAGTAGAGTGCCTCGGCTGCGTGCGGACACGAGCGCGCAAGGATGCGCAAATAGTGCTCGGCGCCCTCGTAGTCCAGCTCGCGCCAGGCAGCGCTCATCAGCGCGATGAGCGTCCACGGGTCCAAGTCGCGCTCCGCATCCTTGGGACGACGGCGCAGCGGCGTGTTGGCGAGATAGGGGACGGAGTGGGCAGAGCGAAAGCGCTTGAGCTCCTCGGCGGGGTATTCGAGCTTTGCCATGGCGAGCATCGCGGTGTGGCGGACACCAGCGGGGTCGTTGGGCGCAAAGTCGAGGCTGCGGTTTGCGGCTTCGAGCGACATGCGATAGCGGCCGCTAATGAGCGCGCGTGACGCAAGGGCGGCAAGCCAGCGCAGATAGGGGCGGCGCGTAAGGTCGCCTGCGGCCTCACGCTCGTAGGGGTCCTGCGCCGAGGCGATTTTGAGCGCCAGGTCATGCTCCACCTCGTCGCACTTGGACACCAGATACTGCACGTATTCCTCGTTGGATTCGGCGGTGAGCGCCGTCAGCATGCGCTGGGCATCCCGGTTGGCCGGGTCGAGCGCGGCTGCCTCGCGGAGCATGTTCTCGGCAGCTGCCTCTTCCTGCTCTGCCTGGGTATCGTCAGGGATAAAGGGAATGCGGTAGTCGACAGCCTCGACCACCTTGGCAATGAGGTGCCCGGCGCGGTCGCGGTCGTGCACGATGAGCGGTGCGGGGTTGCGGGTGAATTGTTCCATCAGATGCTCTACGGCGGCAGCGTCGGTGAGCGGGATATTGTCGCGGCGCAAGGCCTCAAGAACGAGCCGATGGCAATCCTCTTGAATGGGATCGAATGCCATGGGGCCTCCTTTGCTGCGGTTAGGGTTCAAATGTTTCTATATAAGATTCTAGTTTACCCGCATGTGGCACACCGGGGGTGCCGCACTTGGACTTGCACCTTTGCACCACGAAGACGGATGTCGCACAAATGTCGGCACCTTGGACGACCGAGTGGTATTACGGTGCCGCAAACGGTCGATTTTTGGCGGCGAACGGTGCATATTTTGGAGGGGCACCGTCCTGCCCGGGATATGTAGTCAACCTTGATAAAACGTTTGCCCAGCTTGGGAGTATGAATGCCGCACAAGGGTCTTCAGGGATAGAAAAAACGTTTCATCATTGGCGGCTTTAGGTGAATAACTGACCAACCAGAACGGTAAAATAGTATTTGTTTGAGCGTTGAGACGTTTAGACATCGCGCATTGTCATCGCCGGCAACGCGCAAACCGGTCCTAACGGAGCCAATTGGGTGCTCCGTTATATACGCAAGTCTAAGAGGGGCTTGTTTAGGAGGCACAGTATGGGACGTTTTACCAATCCTCGCGATCTGTACTTTGGTGAGGGCGCTCGCCACGAGGTGAAGAACCTCAAGGGTAAGAAGGCCATCATCGTTTCTGGCGGCAGCTCTATGCGCCGCGGCGGGTTCCTGCAGGACGTTGAGGCCGACCTCAAAGAGGCCGGCATGGAGGTCAAGCTGTTCGAGGGCGTCGAGTCCGATCCCTCCATCGAGACCGTCATGAAGGGCGCAGCCGCTATGCGCGACTTCGAGCCCGACTGGATCGTTGCTATCGGTGGCGGTTCGCCCATCGATGCTGCTAAGGCCATGTGGGTCTTCTACGAGTATCCCGAGGAGTCCTTCGATAACATCATCCAGCCGTTCAGCTTCCCCGAGCTGCGTCAGAAGGCTCACTTCTGCGCCATTTCTTCTACCTCCGGCACTGCTACCGAGGTCACCGCATTCTCCGTCATCACGGATTACGAAAAGGGCATCAAGTACCCGCTGGCCGACTTCAACATCACCCCTGATGTCGCCATCGTCGACCCCGAGCTCACCTACACCATGCCCGCCAAGCTGTGCGCTCATACCGGCATGGACGCTCTGACCCACTGCATGGAGGCCTACGTTTCCACCTGCGCCTCTATGTTCACCGACGCCAACGCTCTGCACGGCATCCGCGAGATCGTCGAGTGGCTGCCCAAGTCCTATGCTGGCGACCATGAGGCCCGTCAGCACATGCACGAGGCTCAGTGCATCGCCGGTATCGCCTTCTCCTCGGGCCTGCTCGGCATCGTTCACTCCATGGCTCACAAGACCGGTGCTGCCTTCGAGAACGGCCACATCATCCACGGTGCCGCTAACGCCATGTACCTGGGCAAGGTCATCCAGTGGAACTCCAAGGATCCCCGTGCTGCCGAGCGTTACGCTTACGTGGCCAAGGAGATCCTGCACCTTCCCGGCGAGACCAACGAGGAGCTCATCGCTGCGCTCGTCCAGAAGATCCGCGACCTCAACGACCAGCTCAACATTCCGCAGTCCATCAAGGATTACGCGAATGGTGGCGTGAAGGTCGACGCCGAGAACCCGCAGATGGTTTCCGAGGAGGAGTTCCTCGCCAAGCTGCCCGAGATTGCCGCGAACGCCGAGCAGGACGCCTGCACGCCCGAGAACCCGCGTGAGACCAAGGCTGCCGACTTCGAGAAGATCCTCAAGGCCTGCTACTACGACACCGACATCGATTTCTAATCGACTCTCGCTGTCTTGCAAGGGGTCTCGTGCTCTATGCACGAGGCCCCTTTTTGCTATGGTGCAAAGGGGTCAGGTTGCTTTGCACCAATCGTTGTTTGATGAAGGGCGGATTCTCGTATGGCGCTTCCCATGGTTTATGGCGGTCCTGGCCGGTATGTTCAGGGGCCGGGCGAACTTTCGCGTCAGGGCAGGTATTTGTCATGGTTGGGCTGCGCTGCCTATGTCTTGTTTGACCAGGGCACCGAGGATCGGCTGTGCAAGCAGATCGTCGATGGATTTCTGGACGAAGACCTAAGCGAGCCATTCTTTAAGATCTATAACGGTCCGTGTACGGAAGAAGCCGTTGTAAAAATGGCTAAGGAAGCCCAGGCCGAGTATTGCGACATGGTGGTGGGTATTGGCGGCGGCAAGATGCTGGATATCGCCAAGGCCGTTGCGTTTTATGCCGAGTTGCCGTTGTGCGTATGCCCCACGGCGGCGTCGATGGACGGTCCGTGCAGTGCGATTTCGGTGCTGTATCACGAGGATGGGTCGTTCGACCGCTACCTGATGCTCGAGAAGAATCCAGATCTGGTCGTGGTCGATACCAACGTGGTCGCGGCGGCCCCGCTGCGTATGACGGTCGCTGGCATGGGCGACGCACTGGCAACGTACTTCGAGGCGCGTTCGTGCGCCGCGGCGCACGGCACCAACGAACACGGTGGCGCGCCGGGGCACTTGGCTCTGGTCGCGGCTCGCGCCTGCTACGACACGCTTATGGAGTGCGGCGTCGCTGCCAAGCGCGATCTCAAGAAGGGGCGTATATCGCCGGCGGTTGAGCGTCTGATCGAGTGCAATATTCTGCTCTCGGGCGTCGGCTTTGAGAGCGGTGGCTTGGCGTTGGCACATGCCATCGCCAACGGTCTGACGATTCTGCCCGAGTGCAGGGCGATGCATGGCGAGGCCGTGGCATTTGGTCTGGTGGTGCAGCTGCGCCTGGAGCGTGCGCCCGAGCTTGAACAGGTGCTCGAGTTTTGCCAGCGCGTTGGTCTGCCGACGACGCTCGAGGAGCTGGGCCTTGGCGAGATTTCCGATGCCGATCTGCAGGGTGTTGCAAATGCGGTCTTTAGAAACGAGCGTAATATGGCCAACGAGCAGGCCAAGGTGACCAAACAAAAGCTCGTGCAGCTCATGTGCGAGGCATAGTTTGGCGCTTGATTGACCTTGTGCAATCGAGGCGGCGATAGGCCATGGGCTATTTGCCGTAAAGATGCTCTGCGTGTAATTTGCCCGAGGCGTGGGCCGATGGCGTATCATTATCTCTTGCTTGTTTGCACTGCTCAGGGAGGGGCCGCGCATGGCGCAGGAACACGATCTGTTTGATGACATTATCGAGATCAGCAAGGGTTTCGACTTTCTTAAAAACCCGCTTGGCGGTGTGACCGATGCACTCGATCCGTCGGCGCCTCAATGGAATCCTGCTGACTACAAGGAGCGCCCGCGCGGCAACACCATTCCGTGCCTGACCTGCAAAAACGAAAAGAGCGGCTGCACCGCGTGCATGGACGTGTGCCCGGTCAACGCTATCGAGGTCGAGGAAGACTCCATCGAGATCCTCGACTCCTGTCGCAAGTGCGGCCTGTGCGCCGCTGCCTGTCCGACCGAGGCAATCATCTCGCCGCGCCTGGCGCCCAAAAACGTCTACGACGACATTGTCTCGGCGGCTACGAGCCACGAGACCGCCTACGTCACCTGCACGCGTGCCCTTAAGCGCATGCCGCGCGAGAACGAAGTCGTCGTTGCCTGCGTGGGCGATATTACGGCCGAGACCTGGTTCTCGGTACTGGCAGACTATCCCAACGTGAGTGTGTACCTGCCGTTGGGCGTGTGCGATAAGTGTCGCAACACCGGCGGTGAGGACATTCTGGGCGAGGCGATTGCGAAGGCCGAGGAGTGGTCCGGCACGGGCATGGGCCTGGAGGTCGACCCCAAGAGCCTCAAGTGCCATAAGCGCCGCGAGTACGAGCGCAAGGAGTACATGGATAAGATTGCCCGCACCACGGGCCTAACCGTGACTAAGCTCAACCCGGCGACGGCGGCACTGGCCTCGGTGACGCAGAAGCTCAAAGCCCATCGCCATCAGATTACCCAGCTGGAGCGCACGCTCAACACCATGTGCGGCACCACGACGACCAAGCGTCGCCGTTCGCTCACGCACGGGCGGCAGCTGGTGCTCTCGACGCTGCAAAACCACCCCGAGCTTGCCCAGAACATGCAGGTGAGCACGCCGGAGTGCGATTTTGACAAGTGCACGTCGTGCGGCGAGTGCGTCAATGTATGTCCCACGTTCGCCTGCGATTTGGTGGGAAGCGGCCGCTTTGCGTTGGAGTCCACGTATTGTTTGGGCTGCGGTGCCTGCGTCAAGGTGTGCCCCGAGCATGCGCTCAAGTTAGTTGAGCACGACGCGTCCAATCTGGTCGTCGTCGATCCCGAAGCCGAGGAAAAGGCCGCCCAGAAGGCTAAGGCCCACGAAGAAGCCCAGAAGGTCAAGGCCGAGGCAAAGGCCAAGCTTGACAAGATGCTCGACCAGGTGGAAAAGCTCGCGGACTAGTCAGCGACCTCTATCTCTGCTTCATTCGTGCCGCCGTGGCGTCCGGGTTCGCCCAGATGCTGCGGCGGCGCTATACTTATGCAGTTTGAAATGCTTGTACCAAAAGGAGCTGTCGTGTCCCTTTCCATCGGTATCGTGGGCCTGCCCAATGTGGGCAAGTCGACGCTGTTCACCGCGCTTACCAAAAAGACCGGCCTTGCCGCCAACTACCCGTTTGCCACGATCGACCCCAACGTGGGTATCGTCGATGTGCCCGATAGCCGCCTGCAAAAGCTCGCCGACATCGTCAACCCGGGCCGCATTGTGCCGGCGACGGTCGAGTTCGTCGACATCGCAGGTCTGGTGAAGGGCGCTAACGAGGGCGAGGGTCTGGGCAACCAGTTCCTGGCCAACATTCGCGAGACCGATGCCATCTGCGAGGTCGTGCGCTACTTTAAGGACCCCAACGTTATGCGCGAGGTGGGCCGCACGGGCGAGTTCGTCGACCCCGCCGGTGACGCCGACACCATCATGACCGAGCTCATCCTGGCCGACATGGGTACGCTCGAGAAGCAACTGCCCAAGCTCGAGAAGGAGGCCAAGCGCGACAAGGAGCTCATGCCCAAGTTCGAGGTCGCCAAGCGCCTACTCGCCTGGCTCAACGAGGGCAAGCGCGCCGCGTCCATGGAGATGACCGACGAGGAACGCGCCGCTGCCAAGGGCCTGTTCCTGCTCACCATGAAGCCCATCCTGTATGTGGCCAACGTAGACGAGGACATGCTCAACGAGGACCTGGCGCCCATCGATGGCGTCAAGCCGCTGCCCATCTGCGCCAAGATTGAGGCCGAGCTTTCCGAGCTCGATCCCGAGGATGCGGCCGACTATCTGGAGAGCTTGGGCCTGGAGCAGCCCGGCCTGGACGTGCTCGCGCAGGCCGCCTACAAGCTGCTTGGCTTGCAGTCGTTCTTTACGGCTGGCGAGATGGAGGTCAAGGCCTGGACGGTGCGTCAGGGCGCGACCGCCCCGCAGGCCGCCGGTGTCATCCACACCGACTTTGAGCGCGGCTTTATTAAGGCCGAGGTTATCGGCTATGACGACTACATCGAGCTCGGCGGCGAGCAGGGCGCCAAGGCTGCCGGCAAGCTGCGCATCGAGGGCAAGGACTATGTCATGGCCGATGGCGACGTCGTGCACTTCCGCTTTAACGTGTAAGGGCGACGTGCATGTTCAAATATGGCAAAAAAGCTGGCTACATGGGCATCGCGCTGCTGGTGCTTGCGGTGCTTCCGCTGGCGGTCGCAGCGTTTGTAATCCCCAACATTGGTCCCGAGGTGGCAACGAAGTTTAATGCCGCCGGCGAGGCGACGCGCTGGGGCAAGAGCTACGAGCTGCTGGCGCTTCCGGTGCTCAACCTGCTGTTGAGCGTGGCGACGTACTTTACGGCGGGACGCCAGGCAAAGAACAATGAGGACTCCGCCGCCATGGCGCGCATCGTGTGCGAGCGCTACCTGCGAAACGGTTGCATCACGGGTGTGTTTCTCAACGTAATCAACGTCTACTTTATGTATTCGGCGATTACCGGTACGGGTTTTGGCCTTGGTTTCTAGCTTGTTCTTTTAGGCAACGAGCCTGCACATATATTCAATGGCTGCTGCGAGGCCGCCGCTCGATCGTGGTTTAAAGACCATGTCGGCGGCGGCCTCGTTTTCGTATCCGGCGCCGCGAAGGCAGAGCGCGATACCGGCTTCCAAGAGAAGGGGCAGGCCACGCTGGCTTGTTGCAATTACTACGGCCTGGTCAAGGGTGCAGCCGTGCGTTCGGCATTGGATGGCAAGTTCACCTTTCGCCGGGCAAGGGACCAGAACGGCGACGACGCGACTTGATAGCAATGCAAATGCTGTGCGCTCATCGGGCGAAAGGCATGCAGCTTCAACGACGACGAGCTTGGGCGGCGCGCTGTTTGTGCGAAGCGTGGCTCGGTACATGCGGACCGAAGAACTCGACATAGAAAACTCCTGTGTATTCGGCAAAACGTAAACTATAGTTTACGTTTATGTTCGACTCCATTTCAAACTCGGCTGCATGGACGAACGTGCGAAACAGATTCTTGGCAGGCGGGTCGAAGAGACACGCAGGGACCTTGGTATCTCCAAGGTTGATTTTTGTGTGGCGACAGGAATCAGCCGACCCTACCTCGACCGAATCGAAGATGGGACGGCAAATTTCACGCTCAAGGTTCTATTTAAGATCGCGCCCGCACTCGGCATGACGGTGTCAGAGCTTCTCGAGGGTATCGGATAGGGCGTTCCCCCGCTGTATTTGACGCTCTTTGGGCGGGTCCCCCTGGTTGCGATGTGCAAAATCGCGAGTATTCAGCACCAGTTCGGCCGTAGATGGTAGCTCGAGCGGCTGGCTTTGCCTTTTTGACAGTAGATAATCCACACGCTAAATAAAAATGAGGAATAAATATTTACCAGACGGCACCTTCGTCCTAAAAGTTCGTCTAACAATTGGCCGATTCTATGCCTCTGGCGGAGAAATTGCAGAATACTCCGTTTTTTGCACGGCCCGAGGGGGACCACCTGTCGTTTAAGGCTGCGATAAGTGGAGCTGCCTTAGGGATTACGCCATCGGGACGCGGTCGTGGTTGACTTGGCTGTAGAACAGGCTCTGGATTTCGGCGGCATCGCGTGACTGGCCGAGTGCCCACATGGTCTTGGCTACGAGCGTCTCGGTGGTCATGTCGTCGCCGCGCAAAATACCCGGATGATCGGCGTAGGCACGACCGACCTCATAAACACCCAAGTCAAGGCCCTCTTCGGGGACCTGCGTGGTCATAACGACGGTGCGGCCCGAATCGACCCAGCGGAAAATCGCCTCCTGGAACGACTCGCCCGACTCGCCAAACTCGGGAATACCGCCAATGCCAAAGGTCTCAAGAATTACAGCATCGTAGCTATCGGCTAGGGCGTCCAGGATACCCGGGTTCACTCCGGGCGTCAGCTTAAGGACAAATACGCGCGGGTCGATACTGTCGTAGAAACGCACCGGGTTTTCGCCCTGATGCGTGCCGTGAAGCCCGTTGCGCACGATGCGGTCGTTGCGGATATAGGCGATGGGCGGATAGTTGACGCTAATGAACGCGTTAAAGCTCATGGTGCGCTGTTTGCGGGCGCGCGTGCCGGCAATGGCAACGCCGCCAAAAACGATCGACACATCGTGCGAATGCTCGTCGAGCGCATAGAGCAGGCTCTGGTACAGGTTGAGTTTGGCGTCAGTAAAGGGGTTGCCCATTGGCTTTTGCGAGCCGGTGAGCACGATGGGCTTGGGGCTGTCCTGGATCAGGTAGGAAAGCGCCGCCGCGGTGTAGCTCATGGTGTCGGTGCCGTGCAGGACCACAAAGCCGTCGTGGTCGGCATAACCCTCGACGATGACGTCGCGGATACGCATCCAGTCGCTCGGGCGCATATTGGTGCTGTCGATGTTCATGGGCTGCACGACGTCGAGCTCGCAGAGGCCCGAGATCTCGGGGACGCTCTGGGCGAGTTCCTCACCGGTCAGGGCGGGGGAGAGGCCGTTGCCGTCCTCGGTCGATGCGATGGTGCCACCCGTGGCGATGAGAAGGATGCGCTTCATGCTGGTATTCCTATCGTGTTTGCCGCCCCAGAGGCGGAGTCGTTCGGCAGTATTGTGGCACAGGGCGTCCAATGTTCAAACGTATTACATCATCTGTAACGTTTGGTAACACTTCAATTGCCGTCAAATAGGGGCCCAGGTCGTGCGTTTGCCGTGCGCTGATGGCTGCGAGGGACGAGAAACCCCATATAACGTGTACACTATGGAGGTTATTTTCGTTCATTCACGCGGGTGGGCACCGGCTCCCCGCCAACAAGAGGGGGAAACCATGGATCAAAAGGCTTCCGCAAAGGTCCTCGTACTCGACTTTGGTGCGCAGTACGGTCAGCTCATTGCCCGTCGCGTCCGCGACCTCAACGTGTATTCCGAGATTGTCCCCTGCGACATCTCGGCCGACGAGATTCGCGAGATGAACGCCTCTGCGCTCATCCTTTCCGGCGGCCCGGCTTCTGTGTATGCCGAGGACGCTCCGTCCATCGATCCTGCCATCTTTGACCTGGGCCTTCCCGTCCTGGGCTTTTGCTACGGCCATCAGATCACGGCCGTGACGCTCGGCGGCAAGGTCGGTCACTCTGAGGTGGGCGAGTACGGCCGCGCCACCATCACGCGCACGGCCGGCGCCAAGCTCTTTAACTCCACACCCATGGAGCAGACTGTGTGGATGAGCCATCGCGACGCCGTTTCCGAGGTGCCCGAGGGCTTTACCGTTACCGCCAGCACCGACGTGTGCCCGGTTGCTGCCATGGAGTGCCCCGAGCGCAAGATCTTCACCACGCAGTTCCACCCCGAGGTCAAGCACTCCGAGTATGGTCAGCAGCTGCTGAGCAACTTCCTGTTTGAGATCTGCGGCCTGGAGCCCAACTGGAGCATGGACAACCTGGTCGAGACCATGACGGCCGAGTTCCGCGAGAAGGTCGGCAACGACCGCGTGATTCTGGCCCTGTCCGGCGGCGTCGACTCCTCCGTCGTGGCTGCGCTGGGTGCTCGTGCCGTGGGCAAGCAGATGACCTGCGTGTTCATCAACCACGGTCTGCTGCGCAAGGGCGAGCCCGAGCAGGTGGAGGAGGTCTTCACCAAGCAGTTTGACGTCGACTTTATCCACGTTCACGCCGAGGACCGTTATGCCGAGCTTTTGGCCGGCGTGACCGAGCCCGAGGAGAAGCGCCGCATCATCGGTACGCAGTTCTGGAAAGAGTTCTTCGCCGTGGCGCAGCAGCTCGAGACCGATGGCAAGCCGGTCAAGTACCTGGCTCAGGGCACCATCTACCCCGACATCATCGAGTCTGGCGCTCGCAAGACGGGCGGCAAGACGGCCACCATCAAGAGCCATCACAACCTGATCCCGTTCCCCGATGGCGTGCACTTCGACCTTATTGAGCCGCTCGACCACTTCTTTAAGGACGAGGTCCGCGCGCTTGGTCTGGCGCTTGGCCTGCCGGGTCACATCGTGTTCCGTCAGCCTTTCCCGGGCCCGGGTCTGGCCATCCGCGTCATCGGCGCGGTCGACAAGGAGAAACTCGAGATCCTTAAGAACGCCGACGCTATCGTGCGCGAGGAGCTTGACGCCTACAACCAGCGTCTGTTTGAGCAGACCGGCGAGCGCAACTCCGAGCACAGCTGCTGGCAGTACTTTGCGGTTCTGCCCGACATTAAGTCCGTCGGCGTTATGGGCGACGAGCGCACCTACCAGCGCCCGATCATCCTGCGTGCCGTCGAGTCCAGCGATGCCATGACCGCCGACTGGGCCAAGCTGCCCTACGACGTACTTGCCCGCATCTCCGGCCGCATCGTTGCCGAGGTTCCCGGCGCCAACCGCGTGTGCTACGACATCACGTCTAAGCCGCCGGCGACGATCGAGTGGGAATAGTAAATTCCTTAGTTATGGGGGTATTAATTTGATTCCCTTTAGGATACACCCCCATAACTATATGAATTGACCTGCTGACTCCAATGAAGATCGGAGGGTAACTGCCAGGGGTGCCGGCCCAGCGAGTGTTATTTTGCGAGCTATGCGCATTGAAAGCGACCTTTCGTGGTATAAACTACTTGCCGGAAGCCGCGGCTTTCAGAGTACGGCTTACGTGTACGTTTAACCTCCGTGGGCGACGGGGTGCCGCAAGGCGTAGAATATCGCCCACCTGTAGGGGCCTGCAGCGATGCGGGCCCCGCTTCGTATGAAGGGGGCGTAACCGATGAAGATCGTATCCATCTCCCAGGACTTCTTCGACCTCGTCGATGGCGACCGTGAGCTCATGCTTAAGCACAATCGCCCCTGCATCGTGGTGGTGAGGCTGCGTTTCCGCGGAAAGCGCAGGGACTTCGCCGTGCCGCTGCGTTCCAACATCGCCCCCAACGTGCCCAAAGACCAATACTTTGCACTGCCACCCCGCCCCACGACGCGCCCCGGCTGCCGCCACGGCATCCACTACATCAAGATGTTCCCCATAACCAAGGCCTACCAGCGCCGCTTTAGGACCGAGGGCTCGGCCTACTACGAGACGCTCCAGCGCATCATCGACAGCAACACCAAGCGCATTGTCTCCGAGTGCCAGGCATACCTCGACCGCTACGAGCGCGAGGGAAGGCCTCGCTTTGCCGTCGACATCGACCGCATCGTGGGGCTGCTGGAGGGCGAGAAGTAGGGCACCTCGGCTCAGTCTCGAGCCATGCGGAGTCGCTCAGCATTTTTGAACGCCGAGTGTGCGTCCCAAATACTTGAGAAACAAGCTGTGAAGTGCGGTGACGCGCCCGTGCCCGTGCATAGCCGTCACCGTTAGCGTCTACGCGGCGTCGGCTTCAAGTGGAATTGACGCCGCTGCTGTATATGGTTTGCCTTGCTGCAACTGGCGATCAATGCCCGCGATGCTTCTGTTTGCGCTTCAGTTTTCTCTGCTCGTAGCGCGCATCAGCCTCATCCGCGCGGCGTCGGCTTCTTGCATGAGCTGACTCCTGCTTCATCGCTTCTCTCTGTGCCGCGAGCGCCTGCTGCGCCTTGGTGCTCATCGCTGGCCGCTTGAGGGTTTTCGCCGCCTCGCGAACGCGTCGCTTGGGGTTCTTTGCGGGCTTGCTTACCTCAGCCGGTTCGCCACCGAAGAATGAGAACTTCTCCCATTTGCTTGTAACGAATCGCAGAATCTCCTCATCGGACGGCTCCGCGCCGAAGACGATGCGGGCGACGCCATACCTTCCGCCCTCGACGTGCTCCGCCAGCCCGACCCAGAATTGACCGTCGTGATATGACGATGAGCAGC
Source organism: Collinsella sp. (assembly GCA_046976245.1). Taxonomy (GTDB): domain Bacteria; phylum Actinomycetota; class Coriobacteriia; order Coriobacteriales; family Coriobacteriaceae; genus Collinsella. Next base: position 63,236 of record JBKWEB010000002.1, read on the forward strand.
AAGTCGCTGATAGCCGCCCTGCGAAGCTAGTTGCCTTGTTCGCAGCCGGGCCGCAGGCCGCACCTACGCTCGAGCTCTGCCACGAGGGCATCGTTGTCGGTCACCGAGACGATGGCGTCGCCGTCGTAGGGCGCCTCGATATAGACGCGGTCGAGCGAGTTGGCCGTCCCCGCCCAGAGCGTCCTGGTGCGCCGGACGCCCCGCACGTGGGCGTAGGGTATCACCGAACGCATCCCAGCGTACACGACGACGAGGCGGTCGCCGTAGAGCTCGAGGCGGTTGCTGCGGACGGGAAGGGCGGCCAGGGCCACGAGGGCCGGGACGGGCAGCAGCGCGAACCAGCCCCATAGGAGCGCGGGACTCGAGCTCAGGAAACACGCGATACACGCCGCGGATAAACCGCCCGCCACAATCACCATGGCCGCTATGAACCACGGGTCTGTCCTGCCGGGGAACACCCGCTCCGGCCGCTCGTCCTTCTCACCCATTACGGCCTCCCTCCCGACGCCCTCCCTAGCGGAGCGTGGGGCCGGAGAGTGCCTTGAACCCGTCGCCGACCATCTCGCCCCCCGTTCCGTGGGCCTTCTGTAGTGGTGTGTACCCCCGACTGTTCGACGGATGTCGTACGATTGAACGTTTTTCGAACTTTTTTAAGATGGGTGCGGCAGGATCGAGCAGATTGTTCGCGCGAGAGGCTCCCCGCCGCCGCGCCCGGTCTCGGGTTCGATGCATCGACATCCGTCTCAGGTGGTGTCTCCGCTGCGCGACATTGCAGGGGGCAAAGCCGAGATGCCATGGGGCGCGCCGAGGCTTTGCCCGCGGGGCGAAGATTCTAGGGGTCCGACGTGGCCTGGAGGGGAGACGGACATCCAAGCGCTTATGACTGAGGAGCTGGCCGAGTGCCTGCCGCCACTGTACGCGACCGAGGGAGGGGCACTCGCCCTCGACCTCACAAACCCGGAAGGCGAGGACCACCTTGACCTCTGGTGCTCGCTTACCATCAACCTTTCGGGTGACCCCTTCGCCTCCACGTCGCGCATTCACACTTGTGCCCGGCATCATGGACATGGGCGTCGCCAAGTCGGCCGACGGGGCGCAAGCCCCTGTTGACTCAACGTTCGACGAGATAAACCGCATGTTCTCAAAGCTCGGCTTTATCGATTACAATTCACGCCTCGCGCAAGGGCCGTTCTACTCCCCAAACCTAATCTGCCTGTCGCACGCATCGAGGCGACGGGGCGGCGCCTTCTCGCGTGAGTCAATTCCTGTTTTACTGGTGCGGATCCCAACATGCCCTTATGCATGGTGCCCTGCCGCTTTCGAAACTTCAAAACCATTCGATTTTCGAAACTGAGTGGGAATAAGTTATCGGTACGCTTTTTTATAAAATGTAAAAAAGCACCCCCATAACTGATGAAATGGACGCTGAGAAAAAAGGGGGCGCATCTTGCGTATATACCGACGTGAAGATCTACCTCTATCTTGCATCGCGCGGGTATGAGCTTTCTGTGGGCCGTATTGGGAAGCTCGAGTGTGACTTCATCGCTCGTAGGCGCAATGCTTACGCCTACATCCAGGTCTCTATGTCGATTGCCGACAGAGGCGTCGAGGAGCGCGAGTACAGGCCGTTCGGCCACATCAGGGATGGTTATCCGCGCTACTTGTTCACGCTTGATCCTCTATTGCAGGAGAGGGACGGCATCAGGCACCTTAACATGGCGTCGTTTATGCAAGATGGCGGTGATTTTATTTGAGCGGCGGCCAGATTCCTTTGCTCCCTAGTGCGCAAACAGCGCGGGTATCAAATGAGGACCATTGCCTCACGTAGAATCGATAGATTGAAAACTTGTTTTGATGTTGACAGGCTTTTGGCCAGTGGCTCCTATTGTCGAGTGGGAGTAGCTGAAACGAGGCGATTGAATAACTCCATACGTTTTGGTTAAAACAAAAAATATGCCGCGCGCCTGCGGCATGAAGGAGGGAGATTTCTATGAATATCGTTGTATTGAGCGGCAGCCCGCGCAAGGGCGCCAATACCGACACCATGGTCGAGGCGTTTGCCGAGACCGCGCGCGAGGGCGGCAATACGGTCGAGGTCATCCGCGTTGCCGGCAAAAAGATCGCCGGCTGCCTGGGATGCCGGTACTGCTTTGCCCATGAGGGCACCTGCGTGCAAAAGGACGACATGGCCGGCGTGATCGAGTCGCTGAAAGACGCCGACATGGTTGTCTTCGCTTCGCCCATCTATTGGTTTGATATCGCTGCGCAGGAGAAAGCTGCCATTGACCGCCTGTACGCCTTCGGTGCTACGGGCTTCCCGTTCACCAAGACGGCCCTTTTACTCGATAGTCACAGTGAGGGCGTCTATGATGCGGCGATCGCTATGTACAAGTCAACCTGCGCGTACTGCAAGTGGGAGGACCTGGGCATTGTCACCATCAGCGGTATGACCGAGCGCGATAGCATGGCATCGTCGCCCAAGTTGGAAGAGGTGCGAGAGCTCGCTCGCAAGCTCGCCTAAGGGCAAGAAGAACGCATGGCAATCGGTGTTGGTGGAAAATGCTTGCTATCCTTACCAAGAGGAATGCTGATTGCCATGCGTTGATGCTTCCGCGGACAATTCCGGCGTGCTAAAACGCCTTCTCGTTCAAGAATTCCCTGAACGCGGGAATGTCAAAGCCAACGAGACCACGCCCGCGCTCTCCAATGACGCCGTCCTCCAGGAGGCGGCGTTTGTATTGGCTTGCGTAGTTGCTGGCGACGCCCATGCGTTTGGCTATCTCCGAGACCCTGCTGGGGCCAGAATCGGGCAGCATCGCGAGCAAAAACTCAATGTCTTTATCGGAAAGCTCCCGATAGGTCGTTTCGAGAGAAGCCCGACGTCATGCTTCTCGAGTTGCCTGAAGACGCCATTCATGCCCGTGCGCCAGTTACCCTGAGTCTCCTGAGCATATGTCCAATCGATGCCGACTGGCTCAATCTGAACGCCGCTTATGCACGCGCGAGACTATGAGAGGCGGCTATCTGCCGCTTCTTTGGTTCGCTCGATAATATCTTCGAGCATGCCTGGCATGGCGGAGACATTTGCTGCGATCCATGGTGGCCCCTTTGCAGGTTTTGCTAGTTTTTGCAACTTTTGCTAATTTTTGCAAGTTTTGCTAACGGATTAACATGCCTTGTGCCGTGGGATTGCAGGAGTGGAAAACGGGGATTCCTATTATTCCGACTACGTTGCAACGAGCGGGTCCCGGAGCGCGATGTTGCTGCGCTCCGGGCCCCGCTGCTTTGTACAACCATGACGGTTTGGCCACCGTTGTTTTAGTCAAACAGACTCGGCATGTCGTTTTCCTTCATGAGGGCACCGGCAGAGGGCAGGCTCTGCGCGGTGAACTTCTCGGCCGAGACGCCGGCGCCAAGAATCTCCTCGGTCGTGCCGACGGTGGTGACCGAGCGGCCCTTCTTGGCCGTGAAAGCCTGGACGCCCTGCGTGTTGGTGGTCGTCTTGGTCTTGAGCAGCGACGTGTTGAAGTTCATCAGGCGGTAGTCGCTCGAGACCAGTGCGATGTCGCGGTCTTCCTTGAGCACCTGGGCATACAGCAGCTTGCTGCCACCGTAGATGGCGTTCTTGAGGCGCTTGCGGTTGGTCTTGGTGACGTATCCGGCAAGTGCGACGCGCACTACGCGGCCGTTCTCAAAGACAAACAGCACGTCGGCCTTGTAGTCCTCGGGGTCGATGACCCAGATGACACTCTCATCGGGTTCCATCTCAAGATCGGTCGGCAGGTACGAGCCCAGCTGGGCCGACTTGGTGTCCTCAAACGCGGCAACCTTGCACTTGTACACCTGGCTCTTGTTGGTAAACACGAGCAGCTCGTGCGTGTTGGAGGACGGGAACTCGATAAAGGGCTTATCGCCGTCCTTGTACTTGAGCGTAGTGGCCTTCTTGAGCACGCGGTCCGTCATCTTCTTAAGGTAGCCATCGCGCGAGAGCATGATGGTGACCGGGTACTCCTCGACCTCGGGCTCCAAGCTTACCTCGATAACCTCATGGGGCTCGATCCTACCCGTGCGGCGCGGCATCACATACTTCTTGTTGACCGCCGCCAGCTCGTCGCTGATGACCTTCTTAATGTTGTCCTCGCTGGAGAGGATCTCCTCAAGCTCGGCAATCTCACCCTCGAGCTTAGCGATGTCTTTGGTGCGGTTGAGGATGTACTCCTCGTTGATGTTGCGGAGCTTAAGTTCGGCGACAAACTCGGCCTGGGTCTCGTCGATGTCGAAACCCTTCATAAGGTTGGGCACGACCTCGGCTTCGAGTTTGGTGCCGCGGATGATGGCGATGGCCTTGTCGATGTCGAGCAGAATTGCCTCGAGGCCGTGCAGAAGGTGCAGGCGCTCGGACTTTTTGCCCAGGTCAAAGTTAATGCGGCGACGCGTGGACTCAATACGCCACTTGACCCACTCGTGCAGAATCTGGCGCACGCCCATAACGCGGGGATAGCCGTCGACCAGCACGTTAAAGTTGCACGAGAACGAATCCTGCAGCGTGGTCGAGCGATAGAGCTTGGCCATGAGCTTGTCGGGGTCGACGCCGCGCTTAAGGTCGATGGCGATGCGCAAGCCCGAGAGGTCGGTTTCGTCGCGGATGTCTGCGATCTCCTTGACCTTGCCCTCCTTGGAGAGCTTGACGATGCGTTCGATGATGACATCGGTCTTGGTGGTGTAGGGGATCTCGTAGACCTCGATGATGCGCTCTTCGGGAATCCAGCGCCAGCGGGAGCGGATCTGGAAGCTGCCAAGGCCGGTCTCGATAATCTTTTCCATCTCCTCGCGGCGGTAGATAATTTCGCCGCCGGTCGAGAAGTCGGGCATGGGCATGTACTCGAGCAGGTCGCAGTCGGGATCCTGCAGGTAGTGCATGGTGGCGGTGCAGACCTCGTTGAGGTTGAAGCCGCAGATGTCGGATGCCATGGCGACGCCGATGCCCTTGTTAGCCGAGACGAGGATGTTGGGGAATGTGGTGGGCAGCAGGCGCGGCTCCTTCATGGCGCCGTCGTAGCTGTCGACGAAGTCGACCGGGTCCTTGTCGATGTCCTTGAAGATCTCGGCGCTGATGGGGGAGAGCTTGGCCTCGGTATAACGCGAGGCGGCGTAGCTCAGATCGCCCGAATAGTACTTGCCAAAGTTGCCCTTCGACTCAACGAAGGGGGCGAGCAGCGCCTCGTTGCCGGTGGCCAGACGCACCATCGTCTCGTAGATCGCGGCGTCGCCGTGCGGGTTGAGCTTCATGGTCTGGCCCACGATATTGGCGCTCTTCTGGCGCTCGCCCTTGAGCAGGCCCATCTTGTACATGGTGTAGAGCAGCTTGCGGTGCGAGGGCTTAAAGCCGTCGATCTCGGGGAACGCACGCGAGACGTTGACGCTCATGGCGTAGGGCATGTAGTTGACCTCGAGCGTCTGCGTGATCGGCTGGTCGGTGACCTCGGAGTGCAGGCCGATGACGTTCTCGGCGTTGACCTGCTTTTTCTTTGGCTGGTTCTTCGTCTTCTTCTTTGCCACGATTTCCTCTTGAACTTCTTATGGGCCGTCGTTATCGATTTGCTGCTACTGCAGGTCCAGCTGGTCCAGGTATTCCTTGCCGTGCTCGGAGATATGGCGCTTGCGGCCTGCCTCGTCGTTGCCCAGCAACAGGTTGAACATAGTTTCCATCTTGGTGACGTCCTCGGGCTCCACCTTGATCAGACGACGCGTCTCGGGGTTCATGGTAGTGAGCCACATCATGTCCGGATCGTTCTCACCAAGACCCTTGGAGCGGTTGATGGAACACTTCTGGTCGCCGATCTCCTTGAGGATGCCGTTCTTCTCGAGCTCGGTGTAGGCAAAGTAGGTCTTCTCTTTGCAGTTGATCTCGTAGAGCGGCGACTCGGCGATATACACGTAGCCTTCGTCGATAAGCGTGGGCACCAGGCGGTAGAGCATGGTGAGCACGAGCGTGCGGATGTGATAACCGTCGACGTCGGCGTCCGTACAGATGATGACCTTGTTCCAGTTGAGGTTGTCCAGGTCAAAGGCGCCGAGGTTCTTGATACGCTTGTCCTTGATCTCCACGCCGCAGCCCAGCACGCGCATGAGGTCCATGATGATGTCGGACTTAAAGATGCGCGGATAGTCTTCCTTCAGGCAGTTGAGGATCTTGCCGCGAACGGGCATAACGCCCTGGAACTCGGCATCGCGCGAGGTGCGAATGGCGCCTGCTGCCGAGTCGCCCTCTACGATGTAGATCTCGCGACGGCTCTTGTCCTTGGAGCGGCAGTCGATGAACTTCTGCACGCGGTTGGCCATGTCGGTCTTTTGCTGCAGGTTGGTCTTGATGCTCTGGCGCGTCTTCTCGGCATTCTCGCGCGAGCGCTTGTTGATGAGCACCTGCTCCATGATCTTGTTGGCGGCGTCCTTGTTTTCGATCAAGTAGGTCGAGAGACGCTCCTTAAAGAAGGCAGTCATGGCCTGCTGGATAAAGCGGTTATTGATGGCCTTCTTGGTCTGGTTTTCGTAGGACGTTTGGGTGGAGAAGCAGTTGGTCACAAGCACCAGGCAGTCTTGGACGTCTTGCCACTTAATGCCGCTCTCGTTTTTGTTGTATTTGCCCTGTTGCTTAATGTAAGCATCGATGGCGCTGGTGAGGGCGCTGCGGGCAGCCTTCTCGGGCGAGCCGCCGTTCTCGAGCCACGATGAGTTGTGGTAGTACTCCTGCATCATGAAGGTGCGCGAGAAGCACATGCATGCGGTAATCTTGACGTTGTAGTCGGGCAGGTCCTCGCGATCGCGACCGCGACGGTCGGCCTCGATAAAGAAAGGCTCGGTGAGGTAGTCGGCAGCGACCTTCTCGAGCACGTAGTCCTCGATGCCTTTGGGATAGCAGAAGTCCTCTTCGGAAAACTCGCCATCGTCGCCCTCGATGCGCAGGCGGAAGGTCACGTTGGCGTTGACCACGGCCTGGCGTCGCATAGTCTCGCGATACCAATCGTGGGGGATGCTGATGGAAGTAAAGACCTCAAGGTCGGGGCGCCACTTGATAGTGGTGCCAGTGCGTCCCTCGTCGCTGGGCTCAATCTCGAGTGCCTTCTTTTTGGCGCCGACGACCTTGCCCTTCTTAAAGTGCAGGGAGTATTTGTTGCCATCGCGCCAGACCGTGACATCCATGTATTCGGAGGCGTATTGGGTCGCGCACGAGCCCAGGCCGTTGGTGCCGAGCGAGAAGTCGTAGTCACCGCCCTGGTTGTTGTTGTATTTGCCGCCGGCATAGAGCTCGCAAAAGACGAGTTCCCAGTTAAAGCGCTTCTCGGAGGGGTTCCAGTCGAGCGGGCAGCCACGGCCGTTGTCCTCTACCTGAATGGAACCATCGCGAAAGGCGGTAAGGGTGATGAGCTTGCCGTAGCCCTGGCGCGCCTCGTCAACGGCGTTTGACAGGATCTCGAAGGCGGCATGCGCGCAACCGTCGAGCCCGTCCGAGCCAAAGATGACGGCGGGGCGCAGGCGTACGCGCTCCTCGTCCTTGAGCTGGCGGATACTGTCGTTACCATAGTTTGCGGTGTTTTTTGCCATACTCGCTCTCTCGGTGCTCCTTTGCTGCGTTTAAGTCATGTAGATAGTCAAGGTAGCATAGCCCAGCCCGTGGGCGATTCCAACCAACACGAAATCCATCGAACAATCGTTCGGAGTTCGATGGAGATTCGTTTACTCGGACAAAACCGAGTCGGTTCTGTCCGAGTAAGTTTGAATAGTGAACCGAAGTTGTAATGTCCGCATGGCGATGACGAACATGGTTTCCATAATGACAGATATAGTTGACATCCTTTGATGGATGCAATATATTTCTGTCATGTTGCAACGGATATCTGTCCATTACTACGAAAGGAACTCCATGCCGGGCAAAAAGAACCTCCGCATGAAGGCGGCGCGCGCGGCGGCTGGCCTTTCGCAAGCCGACTTGGCCCAGGCCGTGGGCGTTACGCGCCAGACCATTGGCCTGATCGAGGCGGGCGGCTACAACCCCACGCTCAATCTGTGCGTGGCAATCTGTAAAGCGCTACGCGTTACGTTGAACGACTTGTTTTGGGAAGACGAAACCGACGCCGACCCTAATACTCTTTAGGAGTTCACTATGAAATTTGAAGATCTGAAACTCGTGCAAAAGTGGCGTGAATATGCCGGCCCAAAGGATGAGCGCCTGGAGGCTGAGAGCGCGAAAGTCTACAAGATTGGTTTCGTGCTGCTTTCGTTTGGCATGTTGATGATCTTTTTCTACCAGTTTATAGCTCGACAGGTTGCGTGGGTTCACAGCGACGCCAGTGAAATGCCGCATGGCTTTGCAACGCCGTTTGAGGCAGCCATGTATTTGTGGCTCGTTCTCGTGATGTTGATTTGCGCAGGACTGCAAACGCGGAAGGGCTATGTCGATACCAATCGTTTTGGGCAAACCGAGCATCTTCCTGTTGGATATTTCCTGCTTGTCAGCGGTCTTAGCGGCGCCGCGTTCGCGCTTGTTATTGCCGCAATGCGCTGTATCGCTGAGGCGCAGATCGTACCGCTCGAAAGCGTCTTTTGGTTGGCGAACCTGGCCACGGGCGTGTTCTGCGGTGCGACGATTTTCGCGGCCACGTTTGCTGCCCTGTGCGCAACGTTTTTCACGGCGAAAAGACGCCGTGCCAAGCTCGAGGCAGAACTCGACTCCTCTGACGACATCTAATGCGTAATGGGCCGGCTCTGGGTATCCAGAACCAGCCCATTTTGATGTTCGATGAGCCGAGTCGGCGCCTCTCACAAAAGTAACTAGGAGCTAGCGAGGCCTATCCGAATTGGCCTCATTGGCGGTGTCGATCTCGAGCGCCGTGCGGCGGGCACTGTAGGCGACGAGGCCGGCGCCTGCCGCTGCGAGTGCTGCAGCGGCTGCCGTGAGGGGAGCGTTGGCATCGCCCGTGCCCGCAAGCGCGCCCGCTTTTCCGGAGCGCTTGTTATTGCCGTGGTCCTTGCCACTGCCGGAGCTGCTTCCGCCGGAGCCGCCGCCCCCGTCAGTACCGCCGCCACTTGAACCACCATCGCCGTCCGCCGTCATCGGGGCGTCGTGAAGCCCTGTGGCGTCCGCGCTGTCGCATACGCCGACCTGAACTTCTGAGCGTTCGCATGCCGCGTCGGGCACGTGGAGCTCGTGCAGTACAGCACCCAGCGCCGAGTTCGCGCCCGGTCGAATTTCTTCGAGCGTTACGGGATCGAGCGCCACCAGATTACGCGCCTTCGCATACAGCGTTACGCGTTTGCCCACTTCGTCGCTCCAACTCTCGGGGATGGCGAAGCTCATACGGAACTGTGCCGTGCAACCCGGTGCCAGCACGGCGTTGCCGTTGTCGGCTACCAGCGGGTGCGTTGCAAAACGTGCGCCCGGCGTCTCGAGCGCGTACTTCACGTGTGCCGTGTCGTTGGCCGAAGCGTCCTCGGCAAGCTCTGGATCGTAGATCGAAGCCATGCGTGCGTTCACTCCGAATCCGATGGATGCGCTGGAGAACGGCTGGCTGGAGCCCTCTCGGTACAGATCGATCGTGCCGGCGGTCAGTAAGGTGTTGCCGTCGTTTCGCACCGTGACCATGAAGGATTCGCCTGCTGCTCCGGGCACCACCGCACCCGAGGTAGCAACGGCGCCCGTCGGAGTGGCACACGCCACCAAGGGCACTTCGATGTCGTGCAGCTCTGCCTCGCTCTTCTCCGCGCTCACAATGTGCGTGGCGAGCGCGGAGAGCATGCCTCCCGACGTCAAAAATGTCGTTATCTGATCGACGGGATGGTCCAGCTCGCACATCACAAACGGCTCCGTGAACAGATCGCCCGCCAAGGTGCTGGCGAAGATGCGGAAGTGCTTGCCCATCACTGCAACCGGGTTGCCTTCTTCGTCGTAGGTTTGTCCCACCTTGCCATCGGTGTTCTCTACATAGAGCACGCACCTGCCGTTGTTGCTTACGCTAAACGATGCCGGGCCACAGCCTGCGGCACCCACGGGCTGCGTTGCAAATGCCGATGCGCCTCGCGTCCACGTAACATGCTGCAGCTGCTCGTTGACAGTTGCCAAAAAGCCCGTGTGCTGCGGCCACGGCACCACGCGCGGCACCGAGGCATCCGGCGACATGACGCCCCAGCCCGCAATGGACTGACCGATGACGGCGTACGATGCGCAACCGCAGCCGTCTGCGGTCTCGTATGCAACGGGCACCACCATTTTGCCGTTGATATTCTCGGGCGCGCCCAGCTCGATACTCGACGGTGCTTGCGGAAAGCGGAGAACTTGGCGGAACGTCAGGCTGTCGCCCGACAGATCCGACCACAGGGTAAAGCACTCGAGCGCGACTTCTGCCTCGGTGCCCAACGCCTTCTCGGCGGTGGCTCCGCGGCGATGGAGATAGGCGCCCGACAGACGTCCGTCGACAAGCGTCTTGCCCACTGTGATACGCGGACATTGCAGGCAATGGTAGCCGTCCTCCTGCAGGCGGCCGCGCGAGATGCTTCGCCATGACGTGTGCGATATCACGCGAACTTCGCTATTACTTATGTGCAGGCGCACAACGGACAGTATGCCGGCTGTGCTTGCCGTATCGAACCGGGTTGCGTCGCCTTCGGGGCGCTCTCCCGAGACCAGCAGCACGTAGGCGTCCGTGCGCCCCGCGCCGTCCGTATATTCCACCACGTCGAAGTCGTAATCGAACGTGTCGTTGCGCTCCACGTCGCCCTCGCCAAACCCAAGGGGGAAGTCGACCGGCATAGGTGCGGACCACGCGCCGTTTGCCTTCGTGTGTACCACCAGACGCGAACGGCCATCCTCGCCGTAGCGAACCGAAGCGATGCGGAACAGGCATTCTACGCCGGCAATCATTGCCAGCTTCATGTGGGCTTCGCTGAGCACGCCAGCAAACAGCACGTTGTCGCTCGAGGGCTTGATGCCGCCGCGTTCGTCCTCCGACACGCCGGCAGAATTGGCGTTCGGGTCCGCAATGGCGTCCCTCGCCTGCCTGATGTAGGTGTACTCATACATCGGCGCGGCGTTTTCGTCGTTCTCTATCAGTGCGTGGACGAAATGCTCGATCTGTCCCGTGTCGTCGCTTTCTGCATCCGCCTCGAGCTCAATGCGCGTGACCGACCGGTCCCAATCGCGTACGGTAGGCGCGACATTCCTTGCAGTGGCTTTAACCTCGGCGCGCGCGAGCAGCTCGGCGTTGGTGACAATGGTGGCCGATGCGATAAATTGCGGAACGCCGCCCGCCTCGGCGTTGCCGGCTGAGCCGAAGCAGGCATCTAGTGTATAGGGCGTATCTCCACCCAATGCGAGCTCAGAGCGCTGGAGTACATACTGGTCGCCGTTGTTCACCGACATATTCCACGAATCGAGGAGTGTGGGCCACGACCCCGACCAAGCCTTGGTGGTCCACTTGAACATCACGAACTGGAGTATCACATCGACATCGACGTCTGCACCTACGCGCAGTCGCGGAAGCTGGTGTCCATCAGCCTTCTCGTACCCAATGAACAGCGTGAGGGATGCGGCGCCGCGCACGGCGGACGAAGCGACGCCTGCAACACCGGCGCCAAAGGTGACGGCAAGCCCGATTTGGATGGTGAACGAGCCCGACGTGTTTGAATAGTCGAGCGAAATGTTTTTAAAAAACGCCGCGCCGCTGCCGTGCGTGTGGGCACCCACGGCGAGCGCCAGTTTTGCCAGCACCCAGGGGTTGACGTTTAGGAAAAATGGCACCGGTCCTAGGGTAAACTGCTCGGTCCAATTGAGGTCGGTTCTTACCTGGAAGAGGGCCTTAATATTGCCGTATGCGGGGTCGTTGTTGTTACCCCAGGTTTTGCCCACCCAATCGTAGGCGAGCGAGCCGTACAGCTGTGTGGCGATATCCATCGTGAACAGCGGCGTGCAATGGTGGCGAAGGAGCTTGGTGTTTCTTGGATCGGTGCCCGAACCGGCACTCATCCTCTTGTACTGATTCCACTTCCCCTCCATCTCGTCGAGGTAGCGGTTTGCCTGCTTGGCGCCCGACTCGCGCGGCGATTTCTTCCAGTATTCCGGATCAGGGTTGCCCGAATCGTTCATATAGCTAGCTGGTTTGTACCCTCCGCCAAACAGCACGTATCCAGCAAACGAGAAATCGAACAGAATGGGAAATGTGGGCATCCAGCACGTGAACTTATTGCCGCCGATACCGGGAAACGCCGCGGGGAAATCAAACGGAGTGATCTCTTGGTCCATGGTGGTGGGAATGATGGTGGTCGAGCCCGATTCCGCCTTTGCGGCCGGCGCGGTGACAACGGCCATAGGGGATGAGAGCGTGTAGGTTTTGCCCTGGTAGTCGAGCATAAAGCGCAGCTTGCACCCTTCCTCCAGAAGGCCCGAAGCTGCATCGAGGAACGTGTCTTCGAGCGTGAACGTCGCCAGATTATCCGCGCCCGATGCGCTGGCCTTGATCTGGCCGATCTGCGTGACGGTTTCGGTTGAGCTGCCCGCAGAGGGCATCACTTTATTGATATGCAACGTTGCCTGCCCGCCCTGCGGCAGATGAGCCTGCACGGTAAAAGCGTGCGTGTCGGGCTGGTCGTTTGCTGCTTCGTCCGCTGGCATTGCCATAAACGTGGCGTCGGCGTACTGGATGTCCCATTCGTCGAACGTGAGCTGTCGAAAGTACGGCTCGCCATCGGAGAGCGGACGTGTGGGTGCGGTAATAGCGGTGCCGCCCTGGATACGCGCAAGGGGAATCTCGACATCGCGGTAGCCTGCCATGCTAATGGAGATGCCGCCGTTAAAGTCGTACGCGTCGAGAAGCGTTGCCTCGTCCACGTAGCCTTCTGAAAGAGGGGCGACCTCAAAGATGGCCGTGCCTTCGGCATCGGTCGTGGCGGTGAGCTGCTTGCCTGCGGCATAGCGCGATATGAGCGTGACCTGGGCACCCGTGATGGGCGTATTCTTGTTGGCGACGTCGACCACGACCACACCAAACATGGTGCGCGAGAGCACCAAGACCTTGAAGGGATCATCTTCGTCGGCGTATGCCTCGGCGGGGGCGAACGGCAATATGAAGGCGTTTGCGCTTCCCGGCACGCGCGGCAACATAATGCTCGCCAGCGAGGACGCTCCGGCAACAAGTAACGAACGGCGATCAAGCATCTTTGGCTCCCATCCCGCAAATATCGGTGGAAATACTCTAATTTTGCGAGAAGTAACCCTGCGACGGTAGTGCCGTTCGAGGACCAAAATGTCCAATTTGAGCGAGCGAAGCGCCGGGTTACGGAACGCGTTCGATGCGCTTGGCAGTCCGGTCGCTAACGTAACATATGCGCGACCAGCTCGGCGCGTGTGCCGATGCCAAGCTTTGCGTATACGCTGGATAGGCGGTTTTTGACGGTGCCCGGCGATACTCCCATATGGCGTGCGATTTCGGCGTTGGTCCACCCACGACAGGCGAGCATGGCCATGGTGAATTCCGTGGTCGTTAGATCGTCGGCCACGTCCTCGCCCGAATCGGGGTTGTGGATGTGCCGCCAGCCGTAGCTGAAGCGGTACGTGATCTCGATGATGCGCGCGAAGTCGTCAGGGTATTGCGTTTTTAGGCATGCCTCGATAAGCCCCTGTAAAAGGCCGTGATGCTCGCCAATGAGCTCAATAAGGCCGTCGGGACGCGCAATGTCCCAAGCGGTTCCGAAGTGTGCCTTTGCGGCGTCGATGTCCTTGAGGCTCATGCATGCCATGGAGGCTGCCAGGTGCAGGAACAGTTCCGAGATCGGATAGCTTCCCTGTTTCATGATCAGGGCGTTTTCCGCCATGCCCAGACTGCGGCCGTATTCGCCGTGCAGATACAAGGCGTGCGCCATCACGTAGCTGGCGAACAAGCGCAGGCCTTCGGGTAGATGCGCCGCAAGCGGATAAAACTCTTCGGCAGAATACGGGGAAGGCAAGTGTAGCAGGACGCTTGCGGCCGAGGCGAACAGGATGTGCATGGCGTGGTCGGCGAGCGATTCCTCGTCAGTTGGCGTATCGAGGATGCCAGCAAGGCACCGGCGGGCGTCGGCGATACGGTTGAGCGACAGACTGGCGTATCCGCAGATAAAGCATGCGGAATAGCGCAGCGCGGGATCGGTGGCGTCAAGATAGGGGCGCACCGTCTTGGCAGCGAGGGCGGCCTGTCCGCGAAAGTACAGCGCTTCTGCCGTGGCAATGGCGTGCGAATCGGGGTCGGAAATGCCTGCAACCGCAGTGTCAATCTGCCCCGGCACAAAGGCGGTGCACATCAACGGCATGGGAACGCATGGGTAGCCATCGCAGTCCATCTTCCATCTCCCATCAGGTGGCAACAATGCAGCAATTGTACTCCTGTTGCTCGGGACCCCTTTCGTTTTACTGTTCGGTTAACGCTGCGGATCGTTTTGGAAGGGTCGCGAGCATGGTAGTCCCGTTCTCGGAACTTGTTTCGACCTCTACCGTGCCACCGTGAAGTGCTGCAATCTCCCAAACAAGCGCTAGCCCGAGTCCTGCGCCGCCGTATGCCCTGCTGCGGGATTTATCTAGACGAAAGAACGGCTGGAAGATGCTCTCTCGGTACTGCTTGGGTATTCCCGGGCCCTCATCTTTGACTCGCAGGAGCACGTGGCTGTCGCTGTCGCTGATGGAGACATTGACAGTCGAGCCGGAGCGACTGTAACGGATGGCGTTTTCGGCCAGGTTGAACAGCAACCGATAGAGGAGCGTGTCGCTCCCGATTACTAAAGCGTCTCCAGCACAGTTGAGGGCTATGCTCCTATTTTCGGCAAGTGGCGCAAGGTCAGTGAGGACCTCTTCGGACAAGGGACCGAGTTCAACATCGTCCTCGCAAGGAACGCTGCGGAGCTCACTCATCTCAAGCAATACCTTGGTCATTCGAGACATGCGCTCGGTTTGTTCTTGTAGCAGGCCGAGCAGCTCGGCTGTTTCGGGTTGCAAACCGGAGTGCTCGGAGATGAATAGTTCAATCTGTGCTTGCATAAGGGCGAGCGGGGTGCGCAGCTCGTGTGCGGCGTTGCCGGTAAACTGACGCTGTGCAGAGAATCCTTCGCCAAGACGGGCGATCATGTCGTTGAAAGAGGCGCTGCATCGTTGTAGCTCGGTGGGCACATCTTCACTGAGTCTGATTTCGCTTAGGTTGTCAGGCTGCACGCGCTCTACCTGGGCGGCGAAATCCCGTAGCGGTTTGAGTGCACGGCCGCTCACAAAGTATGCCAGCACGCCGCCAAGGAGTGTGACTCCAGCCGTGATGTACCAGGCTGTCGTGCCAAAAGACTCCTGTGCGTCGTTTACGACGATCGTGACCCTGTCATCGGGGACCGCTTTCGTCGGGTCGAACGCCTGGGGCGAATCTTCGCCGGTTGCGTTAAAGGCCGAGATGTTACTGCCGATGGCATCCATGTAGCGCATGCCCGTATAGCCGACCAGGCAGTTCGTCAGCACGCACGCCGCACACGTGAGCAGTGCCGTCATAATCGTTATGCGCCATTGCAGCGAAAGCCTTTTCATTCGCTATCCTCCATAACGTAGCCCTCTCCAATCCGATTGCGAATCGGGTCGTATCCCAAAGCGCTGCGTAGCTTTTTGCGGAGTGACGAGATATGAACGCGGGTTGCGTTGCTAAAGCTGTTTACGCTGCTATCCCAAACGTGCTCGATAAGCTCCTCTTGACTTACCGGACGCCCCTGATTAAGCATCAGGTATTCCAAGATTCCCGTTTCCTTGCGCGTAAGAGATAAAGCCTCGCTGTCCACGGAAGCGATGCGCGCCTTGGTGTCAAAGCTGAGCTTTCCGCAGGTTAAAACTACGTCGCTTTGTGTAAAGCGTCTTAGGGTAAGGCTGCGAATCCTTGCCGCAAGCTCGTCCAGATGAAACGGCTTGGTGAGGTAATCGTTGGCGCCGGCATCGAGTCCGGCGACTTTATCGGATACTCCGCCACGTGCGGACAGAATCAGTACCTTGGTCTCGCAGTCGGTTTTCCTAAGTTCCCTGAGCACAGTCATGCCGTCGATACGGGGGAGATTGAGGTCGAGTACCACGAGGTCGAAGGCCTCAACGTCCAGTAGGTCGAGCGCCTCCTGTCCGTCGTGACAGCAGTCGACGCTGTACGCCAAGTTTCGCAAGCTGCGCGCGATTGCATCGCACAGTGCTCGCTCGTCTTCGACGATCAAAATACGCATAACAGTCTCCTTGCACATTTCAAATCGCGCTTAACACGGATTTTATAGCCGATATGGTCCAATGGTCGCGTAACGAAAGGAGTGGTCGAGTTGTTCAAAGCGGTAAAACCCGTGGTACAGGTCGCTTTGTTGATCGTCGGAATCACCATGGTGTGCTTTGGTGTTATGCGTGGCGAGGCGGATGCCGTGCTGGCCAAAGCGATTAGGCTGTGCTTGGAGTGTATCGGAATTGGATAAAAGAGAAAACACTGCGTCGCATGTTTTGGCCCGATTTCGCGGATTCATTCAGGCGGCGGCGACGCTCGTCACCAACATTCACCTGCCAAACTTTGCCAAAGGCGGCATCTATCAGGGCGCGGGAAAAACAGTCTGCGTACCCGGGCTTAACTGCTATTCGTGCCCCGCGGCATCGGGTGCGTGCCCCATCGGGTCGTTCCAGTCGGTAGTAGGTTCATCCAAGTTCAACTTTTCTTACTATGTTACCGGTGCGCTCATTTTGCTCGGCGTGCTGCTGGGACGCTTTGTATGCGGCTTTCTGTGCCCGTTTGGCTGGCTGCAGGAGCTGCTGCACAAGATTCCCGGAAAAAAGTTCTCCACGAAAAAGCTCAAGCCACTCACGTACATCAAGTACGTCGTGCTGCTGTTTGCCGTGGTGCTGCTGCCCGTCTTGGTGATTAACGACGTGGGCATGGGCGACCCGTTCTTTTGTAAGTACATCTGTCCGCAGGGCGTGCTCGAGGGCGCCATTCCGCTGGCCATTGCCAATGCCGGCATTCGATCTGCGTTGGGACAGCTCTTTACTTGGAAACTTGTCGTTCTCATTGCCGTGGTAGTGCTGAGCGTTTTGTTCTACCGCCCCTTCTGCAAATGGATTTGTCCACTCGGTGCATTCTATGCGCTTATGAATAGGGTGTCCCTATTGGGGATTCGGGTTGACGCATGCAAATGTGTCTCGTGCGGCAAGTGCTCAAAGGTTTGTCAGATGGACGTTGATGTGGTCCGGGCGCCCAATCATGCCGAATGTATCCGGTGCGGAAAGTGCATCGGGGCCTGTCCCGTCGATGCCATCAGCTATCGCTATGGCCTGGATGTGTCGGCGGAAAAGCTCCCCTTGACCGCCGATAAAAAGTAAACAAGCTTCGACAATAACGGAGGAATGACTATGAAGCTTTCTAAGATTGCGGCCCTGTTTATGGTGCCGGTATTGGCCTTGTGCCTTGTGGCATGTTCGGCGCCCGGTGGCAATGCGAGCGAATCTGCGAGCTCCGATCCTAAGATCGCAGAACTCACTGCGCAGAAGCCGGCCAATGCCGACGAGGCCGCCGAGCTGTATGCGAAGCTCATGCAGAAGGAGAACGAGATCTTTTCGAGTGATAACGCGCTGTGGGAAAAGGTATTCAATGCAGCAAATAAAGACTCGGCAATGATTGAGGATGGCAGCAATTACGGCGATTTCCTGCTCAAGACCATCGACGGCGCTAAGGATGAGTTTACGGCGGATGAGCTTAAGACGCTCAAGGCTGGTGCACAGCAGATCAAGGAGATCGAGGACAAGCTCGAGAGCCTGGAGAAGGAGTTCCCCGGCTGTGGAAGCACGCCGAGTGCAGGCGAGAGCGTCGACGCTTCGACCGCTGGCATGACGGCTGGTGCCAATGCTTCGAGCGAGGCGACGAAGTTCCCCAGCTTTACGGGCAAAGACCTGGATGGCAACGACGTGAACAGCGACGAGCTGTTCTCTAAGAACAAGGTCACCGTCATGAACTTCTGGTTCACTACTTGCAAGCCGTGCGTGGGCGAGCTGGGCGATCTTGAGAA
Source organism: Collinsella sp. (assembly GCA_046976245.1). Classification (GTDB taxonomy): domain Bacteria; phylum Actinomycetota; class Coriobacteriia; order Coriobacteriales; family Coriobacteriaceae; genus Collinsella. The sequence continues at coordinate 81,305 of JBKWEB010000002.1, forward strand.
GCTGAATCAGGAGCTTGCCGAGAAGGGCGGCCAGGTCGTGGGCGTCAATTCCTTTACGCTCGATGGCAACAAGGGCGAGATCGCAGATGCCAAGGACGTGCTGAGCAAGAAGGGCGTGACATATAAGAACATCTGGTTCAAGTCGGATAGCGAGGCCGGTAAGTTCACGTCAAATTTGTTCTCGTTCCCGACAACGTATGTCATCGATCAGAACGGCAACATCGTAGGGGATCCAATCGTGGGAGCCATCAGCTCCGCCGAGCAGCGCGCAGCACTCGACAAGCTTATCGACCAGGCGATTGCGAATAGCGAGCAGTAAAAAACGCGTAAAGCATGGCGAGGATCGTGCGCCGCTGTGCGGAGTAGTCCGCTGCCTTTCAAGATAATCTCCACCATATAGAGGTCCCGCTCGGGGCCTCTTCTTTTAGGCGCCGTCCCGTTCGTTTTTTGATGCGGTTCCCTACATTCCTCACTGGTGTCGGTGAAAAATGGGGATAGAGTAGGACAAACGCGTCGAATACGAACGGCGGGGGAGAGCGGGCAGGGTGCCTGCGCAGGAGAGGTTGCCGTCCATGTTGGAGCTCAAAGGTATTTGCAAAAGGTACGTTACGCAGTCGTTTACGCAGGTGGCGCTCGACAACGTAAGCCTGTCTTTTCGCGATAACGAGTTCGTGGCCATTCTGGGACCTTCGGGTTCGGGTAAAACCACGATGCTCAACGTTATCGGTGGGCTCGATCATTTCGATTCTGGCGACCTGCTGATCGACGGCATTTCGACCAAGGATTTTCGCGATCGCGATTGGGATGCCTATCGCAACAACCGCATCGGCTTTGTGTTCCAAAGCTATAACCTCATTCCGCATCAGACCATTTTGGAAAACGTGGAGCTGGCGCTCACGCTCACGGGCGTGGGGCATGCCGAGCGCCGCCAGCGTGCGCGCGAGGCATTGGAGAAAGTCGGCCTAGGCGAGCACGTTAACAAGCGCCCGAGCCAGCTTTCGGGCGGACAGATGCAGCGCGTGGCCATCGCCCGCGCCCTGATCAATGACCCTGAGATCGTCCTTGCCGACGAGCCGACCGGCGCTTTGGATTCAACGACATCCGTACAGGTCATGGACCTGCTCAAGGACGTGGCGCGCGACCGTCTGGTTATTATGGTCACGCACAATCCCGAGCTGGCGTACCAGTACGCCACACGCATCGTCAACCTGGCGGACGGCAAGATCACCGACGATTCCGATCCTTTCGGTGTCGCTGACGCCACGCGCCGCGAGGCCAAGCCTACGCGCAAAACCTCGATGAGCTTTGTGACGGCGCTGGGGCTTTCTGCTCGAAACCTCATGACCAAGAAGGGCCGCACGGCCATGACGGCCTTTGCGGGCTCGATTGGCATTATCGGTATCGCGGCGATTCTGGCGCTGTCCAATGGCGTAAACGGCTACATCAAAAAGGTCGAGGAGGATACGCTCTCGAGCTACCCGCTTACGATCTCCAAGCAGGACTACGACCTGTCGTCCATGATGGGCGGTCAGGGGGCCACGGGCGACGATACGTCCAAGAGCGAGGATTCGTCCGACGACAGTGCCGGCGGCAAGGCTCAGGGAACCGATAAGATTCCCGTGGTTACGGCCGTAAAGGATATGTTTGCGAGCGTTAAGTCTAACGACATGACGAGCTTTAAGGCATGGCTTGACGACGGTGGCGACGGTATTGACAAAGAAGTCAATGCTATCCAGTACGGCTACGGTGTATCGCCGGTTGTCTATCGTGCCGGCAAGGGCGATGAGAAGCCTGTCCGGCTGGTGCCCAACGCCATGACCGAGGCCATGAGCGGAGGCGCGAGCTCGGCGGCAACGGTGAGCATGGAATCCATGGGAACCTCGGTCTTTAACGAGATGATTGACGACCAGCGCCTGCTCGACAGCCAGTACGATGTCGTCGCCGGTCATTGGCCTACGTCTGCTAACGAAGCCGTGATGGTGCTTTCGAGTCGCGGCACGGTGGGCGACTACACGCTCTACAGCATCGGTGCGTTGGATATCAATGAACTCAACGATCTGGTTAACAGCGCCATGACGGCTGACGGTGGGGTCGAGACGCCCGAGACCGGCGCCGACTTTACCTACGACGATGCGCTGTCCACGACGTTTAAGGTGCTGTCGCCGGCCGATGCCTATCGCAAAAACGAAGAGACCGGCATGTGGACCGACATGTCTGACGACGCCGACTTTATGGCCGCCAAGGTTGCCGACGGTATTGACGTGCACATTGTGGGCGTGGTGCGACCTAACGAGACGGCCAACGCGAGCGCGTTGTCCCCGGGCATTGCCTACACGCATGCGCTGACTCGCCAGCTTATGGAGCGCGCCGCCGATTCGCAGATTGTGCAGGAGCAGCTTGCCCACCCCGAGACGGATGTCTTTACGGGCAAAACCTTCGACGAACTGCAAGGCGAGGCCAAGCAAGGCGTTGATCTGGGCAGCATGTTCAGTGTGGACGAGGCGGCGCTCAAGAGTGCGTTTTCGTTTGATGCGTCTGCGCTCTCGGGTGCGGCCGGCGACGGCATTGATCTTTCGGGCGTCGATCTGTCGGGCCTGGATATTGATCTTTCGGGCGTTGGCAAGGACATCGACTTTGGTGACATCATGGCCAAAGCGCCGGCTCCAGATTTCTCGGGCATCTTTGACGGCCTGGAACTCACGCCCGAGCAAATGCAGCAGGTGGGAACGCTAGCCAACCAGCTGTTTGAGAGCTTTTTGCAGTCTGATCAGTTTAGGGCGCTGTCACCCGAAGATCTTAAAGACGCGTCAAAGCTTGCTGCCGCATTCTCGGCGTATCTTGAGAGTGATACGGCAGCCCAGCAAATCCTGGCCCAGCTCAAAGCGCTCGGCGGCGATGCCCTGGCCGAGCGCCTGCAGCAGGCGATGACCGACTATGTGCAAAAGCAGCTGGCTCCGTATCTGCAGCAGGCTATGGATCAGGTGATGAAGTCGATCAGCGATCAGATTGCGGCGACGGTGTCAGCTCAGCTCAGGGCAGGCGCAGCAGGGCTCATGGGCCAGATGGCGACGCAGATGTCGTCGAGTTTTGCTAGCTTGGCGAGCGCCATGCGCGTGGATGCGAGTGCCTTTGCTCATGCCATTCACTTCAACATGGACGCCGAGGACCTGAGTTCGCTCATGATGAGCTATGCCAAGGCGTCGAAGCTCACCTACGATAACAATCTGACCACGTTGGGTTATGCGGACGAGGCCGACCCCATTTCGGTCAAGATTTTCCCGCGCGACTTTGAGGCCAAGGAGCGCGTACTCGATCACATCGATGCGTACAACAAGCAGGTCAAAGCCGCTGGCCATGATGAGCAGGCAATTTCGTACACCGACTACATGGGCATCATCATGGGTTCGGTGACCGACATCGTGAACACTATCAGCTTGGTGCTCATCGCGTTTGTGAGTATCAGTCTGGTGGTGAGCTCCATCATGATCGGCATCATCACATACATCAGCGTGCTGGAGCGCAAAAAGGAGATTGGCATCCTGCGCGCGATCGGCGCGTCGAAGCGCAACGTGGCCAACGTATTCAATGCCGAGACCTTTATCGAGGGCCTCATCGCCGGCGTCTTTGCCATTGTCGTCGTGGTGGCCGTGAGCTTCCCGGTTAATACCTGGGCGCTTGCGGCCAAACAGGTCCCCAACCTGATGAGCCTGCCCGTGCAGGATGCGCTGGTGCTCATTGCAATTTCGGTGTTGCTGACGGTCGTTGCCGGTCTGCTGCCGGCCCGTAGCGCATCCAAAAAGGACCCCGTGGAGGCCCTTCGTTCCGAATAATGTGACAAAGGGACAACCCTTTTGTCACGGCTAAAAGCAAGGAAGTCGCAAGGGTTGGGGCGGGGTTGTCGGCGAGTGCCCTCGGATACAATCGAAGCCGTGCTAGAAAGAGGCTTCGATGATTAGAAAATCGTTCTTTAATCCGTTCTCGTCGCTGCTGCTTGCGCTTGCCGGGCTGGCTTTTTTGGTCGATGTCCTGCCGCAGGTGGAAGGCCAGACGGGCGTGTTCGCGCCAGCTGTGCTCTTTTTGATGTGGCTGGTGGGCGGCCTGGTGCGCCTGTTTTACGAAAATGAGGCCAAGCGCAGCTTTGATCGCCATATGTTTAAAGCGAACCACGCGGCCGTTTGGAAACGCGTCGATGCGTGTTGGATTCAAGTTGATGCCGACCGGCTTGTGCCCGGCGACGTCGTCCGCCTATATGCCGGCATGCTCTGCCCGGTCGACGTGACCCTTGCCAAGGGCGACCAGGTCCTTGTCTCGGAATCGTCGCTTACAGGCGAGAGCGGTCAGACCGCCAAGCGGGAAGGGGAGACCGTTCGCGCGGGAACGACCATTGTCGACGGCAAGGCGTCGGCAACCGTCCTCGCCCGCATTGCCGATGAGCAGCCCGTTTTGCGCCGTCGCGCTCGAATGGGCACACAGTTTGGTGCCGGCGCCAAGAGCATCTGCGCCGCCCTGGTAAGATGCATGCTCATCGTACTGCCGTTTGTCATTATGATTCGAGGCTTTGTGCTGGGCGACTGGGCGCAGGCACTGCTGTTTGCCCTGGGCACGGCCGTGGGCCTGGTTCCCGAAATGCTGCCGGTTGTCACGAGCGTTTGCCTTTCGGGCAGTGCCCATCGACTAAAAAACAAGCAGGTCATCGTTAAGAACGTTGACGCCATGGAGTCACTGGGCTCCATGGACGTGGTGTGCGTTGACAAGACAGGCACGCTCACCGAAGATGCCGCGGTGCTCGAGTACTACACCGATATCCTGGGCAACGAAAGCGAGCAGACGCTCAACCTGGCGTATCTGGAGAGCACGAGCCAGGGGGCCGCTGCCAATCAGCTCAATCGGGCCATTGCCGATGCGTGCGCGGCACCCGAGCTGCACCTTGCCGCGAAAGACCTTGGCCACGCCTTTGCACTGCATGCCTCTGACCCCTTCGACCACGTCACCAAGGCTTCGGGTGTCAAGCTCGACGCCACGCCCGGGGCGCTTGGTTGTTTGGGGCTACAGGTTCGCCCCGGCAATCATCTGACCATCGTAAAGGGCGAGGTTGAAAGCGTGTGCACACGCTGCGCCTGGGCAAACTTTAAGGGCGAGCTGGTGCCCATGGATGCCGATGGCCGTCAGAGCGCCTACGAGGTTGCCGAGGACATGCGCGCCGATGGCATCAAAGTGCTCGCCGTCGCCTATAGCACGACGTCGGCGGACTGGGATGACCTGGTGCTGTGCGGCTTTTTGGGCTTTTTCGATCGGCCCAAGGCGAGCGCTCGTGCCGCCGTGCAGGCGCTGTCTAACCTTTCCGTCGAGGTGCGCGTGCTCACGGGTGATTCGGCTTCGGTCGCTCGCTCAACATGCTCGCGCCTGGGCATTCCCGCCGATAGCGTTATCACCGGCAGCATGCTTCAGGCCATGGAGGAATCCGAAGCGCTGATCCGGGTGGGGAAGGCTCGCGTGTTTGCCGAGCTTACGCCCGCACAGAAGGCGCAGATCGTTAGCCTGATTCGCCTCTCCGGCCACATCGTCGGCTATATCGGAGACGGCGTGAACGACGTGCCGGCGCTCACATCGGCAGACGTCGGCATTGTCGTGGACTCGGCTGCGGCCGAATCCAAAAAGGTGGCCGACCTGGTGCTGCTCGAGCGCGACTTGGGTGTTGTCGCCGAGGGCGTCAGCGAGGGCAGGACTTCGTTCGCCAATGCCTCCAAGTACATCCGTATCGCATCGAGCTCCAACTTTGGCAATATCTGTTCGGTTGCCGCCTCGAGCATTTTCCTGCCCTTTGTGCCGGCAACCGCTACCCAGCTGCTCTTGCTCAATCTGTGCTACGACGCCACCTGCCTGGCGCTTTCGTGGGATAACGTTGACGATGCAGAGATTGCCCGCCCCAGGGCCTGGTCGGGTAAGGGGCTCGGCAGCTTTATGCTTCATTTTGGCTTTGCGAGCTCGGCCTTCGACATCATTACGTTTGCCATTCTGTTCTTGGGCGTATGCCCCGCCGTCTGCGGCGCGCCCTTTGCCGCGCTCGACGCGGCGGGTCGAGCGGCCTTTATCGCGACCTTCCAAGCCGGCTGGCTGCTGGAATGCGCATGGACCGAATCGCTCGTGCTCCTGGTGTTGCGAACGCGCAGTGTCCGCGACGGGGATCGTCCTTGCACACCGCTCGTGGTGATGGTTGCCGTCATGCTCGTTGTCACGGCGCTCCTTGCGCTCAGTCCGGTGGCGCAGCTGTTTTGGCTCGCCACGCTGCCTGTATGGTATCTGGGCATCGTTGCGCTGCTGAGCGTGTTGTATCTTGTTGTTGCTTCGACGATCAAGCGGGTCTATCTGGCCCGCTCGAGCAGCTTGTTCTAGGGCGGTTCTATGCGTACCAACAGAACCAACATCGCGATTACGCCGGCCGAGGCCGCCGAGCTCAGCAGCGCGCTGTTCTCGTCTGGCAGCGCTGCCGCCCTGGAGCTCGCGCCCGTGTTTGCCGATATCGCATCGGGCAAGCTGACTGCTATCGAGCTGGCGGTTGCCGGCTCGCAGGCAAGTGCCGCCACTGGACCCATCGTTATCGGCGAGCTTTCGATCGACCTGGCCTCGCGCACCGTCAAGGTGTCGGACGCGCCGGTCTCGCTCACGCCCAAGGAGTTCGACATCCTTGCCTTTTTGGCGAGCAACCGGGGTACGGTCTTTAGCAAAGAGGAAATCTACCGGGCGGTGTGGCAAAACGAGTATCTGCTCGATGACAGCAACATCATGGCCTTCGTCCGCAAAATTCGAAAGAAGATTGAGCCCGAACCAGACAACCCCCACTACCTGCTGACTGTATGGGGCGTGGGCTACAAAATGGCCGAGTAACGCTTCGGGTATTCGCTCCCATCGATCCAAATAGTCACTTTGACAATCCTTGCCAAATCGCAAGAAAGCCGCAAGAAACCAGCCATGTGCTCGGTCTTGCGGCTTTTCTATTCTGTAGACAGTCGCGGACGCGAAAGAGAGGTGAGGACCGTGAGCGGCAGTGACAGTACCAGTAACGCAGGACGAAGTTGCCGGCGCGGGTCCACTTTGATGGGGGCGCGCGGCTGATTCGCCCTGCGTCCGATCGATAGAACGGAGCGAGGCAATTGAAGAAGATGACTATGCGCCATACGCCGTCTGCGGTTCAGGCGCAAAACGAACTGATGAGGCATCGCGCGGAGGGTCGCATCCAGTATGCGGCGACCATTCCGCTGACGGAGGCCCTATCCTGGGTCGGCTCGAATCTCGGCGGCCTTAATCGCGACGAGGTCGCGCACAGCGAAGCCGACAACGGGCGTAACGTGGTCACGCGTGGCAAGAAGAAGTCGATTGCCCGCAAGCTTGCGGACGCGTTCGTCAATCCCTTCACGGCGATTCTGTTTTTCCTGGCCATCATTTCGGCAGCGACCGACATGGTGTTTCCAGCGTTGTCGATGATGGGCAGCACGCCCGAAGACTTTGACCCGCTGACGGTGATCATCATCACCACGATGGTCGTGCTCTCGGGCACGCTGCGCTATATCCAGGAAGCGCGCAGCGGCAACGCGGCCGAAAAGCTGCTCGATATGATTACGACCACCGTGACAGTCACCCGCGAGGATGCCCCTAGGACCGAGATTCCCATCGACGACGTGGTGGTTGGTGACATCGTGCACCTGTCCGCCGGTGACATGATTCCCGCCGATGTGAGAATCATTGAGGCTAAGGACCTCTTTGTGAGCCAGGCAAGCCTGACGGGCGAGAGCGAGCCGGTCGAGAAGGTTCCCGCGACGTGCACCGAGTCCGATTCGGCAACGTCGTTCGAGAACATCGCCCTCATGGGCAGCAGTGTGATCTCGGGCAGCGCGACGGCGCTCGCCTTTAGCGTGGGCGAGCAGACCTTGTTTGGCTCTATGGCATCGAGCCTGTCCGAGGATGCCGTAGAGACGAGCTTTTCCAAAGGCGTCAATAGCGTCTCGTGGGTGCTCATCCGCTTTATGATGGTGATGGTTCCGTTTGTCTTTATGATTAACGGCGTCACCAAGGGCGATTGGCTTAATGCTGGCCTGTTTGCCATCAGCATCGCCGTGGGCCTGACACCCGAGATGCTGCCCATGATCGTTACCACGTGCCTTGCCAAGGGCGCCGTGGCTATGAGCAAAAAGCAGACCATCGTTAAGAACCTCAACTCGATTCAAAACTTTGGCGCGATGGACGTGCTGTGCACGGACAAGACTGGCACGCTGACGCAGGACCAGGTGGTGCTGGAGTATCACTGGAACATCGATGGCCAGGAGGATTCGCGCGTTCTGCGCCATGCCTACCTCAACAGCTATTTCCAGACGGGCTACAAGAATCTGATGGATCTGGCGATCATCAAATGCACCGAGGAAGAGGAGCAAAACGACCCGAGTCTCACCGACCTTTCCGAGGCCTATGTGAAGGTCGACGAGGTGCCGTTTGACTTTACGCGCCGTCGCCTTACCACCGTGGTGCGCGATCGAAGCGGCAAAACCCAGATGGTCACCAAGGGTGCAGTCGAGGAGATGCTGTCGGTGTGCTCGCATGCCGAGATTGACGGCGGCGTTCACGTGCTGGACGACGAGGTGCGCGAGCGCATTTTGGCAACGGTCGCCGACCTTAACGACGACGGCTTCCGCGTGTTGGCAATCGCTCAAAAGTCCAACCCGTCGCCTGTCGGTGCCTTTAGCGCCGATGATGAGCGCGACATGGTGCTGATCGGCTACCTGGCGTTTTTGGATCCGCCCAAAGAGTCCACGGCCGATGCTATCGAGGCGCTGCGCAACCACGGTGTAGCCACCAAGATCTTGACCGGCGACAATGAGAAGGTCACGCGCACCATCTGCAAGCAGGTGGGACTCGAGGTCAACAACATGCTGCTCGGCAGCGATATCGCCGCAATGGACGACGCCGAGCTCGCTCGTCGCGCCGAGGACGTGCAGGTCTTTGCCAAGCTTACGCCCGATCAAAAAGCGCGCGTCGTGTCCGTGCTGCGTGCAAACGGTCATGTGGTGGGCTACATGGGCGACGGCATCAACGACGCCTCGGCCATGAAGTCGTCCGACATCGGCATCTCGGTCGATACTGCGGTCGACGTGGCCAAGGAGTCGGCCGATATCATCTTGCTCGAGAAGGATTTGATGGTGCTCGAGGAGGGCATCATCGAGGGGCGCAAGACCTACGCCAACATGATCAAGTACATCAAGATGACCGCAAGCTCCAACTTCGGCAATATGTTCAGCGTGCTTGCCGCATCCGCCCTGCTGCCGTTTTTGCCGATGATGAGCATCCAGCTGATCCTGCTCAACCTGATCTATGACTGCAGCTGCCTGGCGATTCCCTGGGACAACGTGGACGAGGAGTTCCTGCGCGTGCCGCGTACCTGGGACGCTTCGAGTGTTGGCAGGTTCATGATCTGGATCGGGCCCACCAGCTCCATCTTCGACTTTATGACCTATATCTTTATGTACTTCGTTTTCTGCCCCCTGTTCGTGAGCCATGGCGTGCTGTTCAACGACCTGGCGAGCGTCTACTCGGGCGCCGCGCTGGAGCAGATGCAGCTGGCCTACATCGCGCTGTTCCAGGCTGGATGGTTCGTCGAGTCTATGTGGAGCCAGACGCTGGTCATCCACATGATCCGTACGCCTAAGTTGCCGTTTATCCAGAGCCGTGCCTCGGCTCCGGTGATGCTGCTCACGATGACGGGCATCGCGCTGCTCACGCTGATCCCGTTTAGCCCGCTTGGCCCCACGCTGGGTCTGGGCGCCCTGCCTGTCGAGTACTTCTTGTTCCTGATTCCGTGCATCTTGCTGTACATGGCGCTGGCGACAAGCCTTAAGAAGGCCTACGTCAAGCGCTACGGCGAGCTGCTGTAGTGGGGGATTGATGCAGAAAGGAGCGTTTGCATGAACTGGACGCAGATTTGGATGGACTTGTTTGGCACCACGGAGTGGCTCGGCCTTAACATGGGCTTTTGGGTGGCCAACGGCGTGGTGTTGGTGGTTGTCGTGATTATGAACGTTGTCTTTTGGAGCATGAAACCGCTGCCGAGGGATGAATAACAAGCGAGGGGGCCGCCTGCCGGGCGACCCCCTCGCTGTTTATAAGCACCAGTAAATCGAAGGTGAATGGTTTCCCGAGAAGTGAACGACCTAATTTGGACCCCTGAAGCACCCACGTTTTTCGACGCTAAAACCGCAGGATTTGAGTGATAAAACCGCAGGAATTGGCCTTCCCAAAGTGTCGATGCATCGAGGGTCCGATTTCACCCGTTCACTTCGCGGAAAAGCATTCACCTTCGTTGCGTAAGGCGACGGATGGAAGGGTGATTATCGTCAAGCAGCTACCTCTGCCTTGTGAATCATCTGAAGCACAAGGCATAATGCATGTAACAAGGGGGCGGTTCCTTTGTCACATCCGTTGATATGAGAGAAGAGTAGATGATTCTTTCGCTTGCCCCTATGGAGGGGATTACCGGGCATGTGTTCCGTCGCGTGCATGCGGAGTGCTTCGGTGTGCTCGATTGCTATTACACGCCGTTTTTGCCGCCGCCGCGGGTGGGAAACCGCTTTGGCGGCAAGGCGTTTAAGGAAGTCGATCCGGCTAACAACCAAGGGCTCAACGTGGTGCCCCAGCTCATGTCCAAGAACGCGGACGAGTTTGTGTGGGCGGCACAGGTGCTCGCCGACATGGGCTATCGGGAGGTCAATCTCAACCTGGGTTGCCCTTCGGGAACGGTTGTCGCTAAGGGCAAGGGCTCGGGTTTCTTGCGCAATCTCGACGAGCTCGAGGTGTTCTTGAGTGATGTGTGCGAGCGGTCGCCGTTGCCGGTATCGGTAAAGACCAGGCTGGGGCTGGAGAGCGACGACGAATACGAGCGCGTGCTCGATCTATATTGCCACATGCCGCTGGCAGAGCTGATCGTGCATCCGCGCGTACAGAAGGACCGCTATACGGGCTCGACGCGCAAAGAGTTTTATGGCGAGACGCTGGAGCGCGCGCCGTTCCCCGTGGCCTATAACGGCGACATTTTCGATCTTGAGGATATGGACGCACTGGTGGAGGCCTATCCCGGGACACGCCATGTGATGCTGGGGCGTGGCTTGCTTGCGAACCCCGCGCTGGCTCGCATGGTCAAGGGCGGCCCCACTGCAACGGCTGCTGAGCTGCAGCGTTTCCACGATACGCTGTTTGCGGCCTATGCAGAAGAGATTGGCGGTAATGCGGTCTTTCGCATGAAGGAGTGGTGGTTCTACGCCAAGTGCGCTTTCGCCGATCCCGCCACCGTCCATAAGATCGTGCGCAAGACCAAGAAGGTCGACGAATACCGCGCCGCCGTCGACCGCGTCTTCCGCGAGCAACCGCTCGCATCCGCAGCCCGCTTCCGCGGCTAGTTAGACATCGGGGACGTTCTTTAGCGACTAGGCATTTAAGAACGTCCCCGATGACTATGCTGCACTAGAGCAGGTTCTTCTGTACCCACGCGATGATGTCGCTCGATTCGTAGAGCGGTTTGCCGTTAATGAACAGGCAGGGAACCTGGCGCTTTCCGCCGACGGCGATGAGTGTCTGTTCGGCATCGGAATCGGTCGAGATATTACGCTCGGGAATGGTCACGCCGTTATCGGCCAGGAAGCGCTTGACCTTTATGCAATACGGGCAGCCGGTCATAACGAATAGTGCGAGCTCATGATTAGTAGCCATAGGTCTCCAATCGGTTGAGGTTTCGATTGAAATACCCAAAGCCGCCGCGGTCTATGCGCGCGTCAACGATGACTCGATGGCCTGGACCAGAAACGCCGTGGCTCCGGTGCCGCAGGGCTTGTCGTAGTAGTCAACAAAGCGCTGGTCGGCAAGATAGCCATTGGCGAGGCCCAGGTACGCTTCGTTCTGGGGTTCGCATCCCCAGTTGAGACCAATCCAACGACGATGCATCGCGACGAGCTTGCGAACCTCGCTTCCATCCGCATCGCCGTCGCCCATGGCAATCGAGAGCTGACCCAGAATAGCGCGTTCAAGTTCTTTCATGTCGTTCCATGTCTGAGGGTCCATGTCCAGTAATGTTTCGTTTGCCGCATCGACGGCTTCATCGCCATAGCGCGCCCGGGCCTCGGCGCCGTAGCGCTCCTCGTTTTCCTGCACGGTGCGCCAGCGCTCCAGTTGCGGCAGGACGGCGCCCATGAGCGAGACGGCTTCGTCGAGCGACATGCCGGTGTTTTGCGCCAGCCGCGGGGCACAATCTTCAATCATCGCCTCCATGGTGGTGTCGTAGGTGTACTTGCCGTGGTCGTAGCACCACTTGCAGTAATGGTCGGTCGTGGCGCCCGTGGCGTCGGTGCCGCAGTCATCGGGTGTGAGTATCATGCCGCAGCTCTGGCAATAGTGCTCGGGCATTTCGAGCAGATGAGACAGGGGCTCGCCGGTCACGGCGGCGATGAGCTTCATCATGTCGATGCCCGGTGTGACCTCGCCGCGTTCCCAACGGCTGATGGCTTGGCGTGTGACGAAGAGCTTGGCGGCGAGCTGCTCCTGAGTAAGGTGATGGGCATGACGAACGGCGATGAGCTTTTCTGCAAAGGCCATGACGGCTCCTTTCTGCTGGTTGATGGCTTAAGCATACGCGGCGGCAGACGCCCTTCCAAGCAACCGTTGGTTGCACGACGGGAGACCGCGGCGAAGAATTGCGCGCAACGCCCCACGCCTCCATGCCGTACAATGACCGGCATGGAACCTATTGCACGCATACATACCGACCTGCCGCAGAAGTTCGGCATCCCGCGCAACAGCTTTTTGGCGCCCCATCTGCAGGGGCGCATCGTCTTTGAGCCGGAATTTGCCTCCAACGCAGCAGTTGAGGGTCTGGATTCCTTCTCTCACTTATGGCTGCTGTGGCGCTTCGAAAACGGAACGCCCGGCGGCACGGCTAAGGACATAGCTGCCGATGCCAAGTCGCAGGACAGGTCCGGCACCAACGTCAAGTGGTCGAAAACCGTGCGCCCGCCGCGTTTGGGTGGAGCCGAGCGCGTGGGCGTGTTTGCCACGCGCAGTCCGTTTCGCCCTAATCCCATTGGGCTCACCTGCGTCAAGCTCGATCGTGTCGAGCTCACTGACGATGGCCCCATCATCCATGTGCTGGGGGCCGACCTGCGCGACGGCACGCCCATCTACGACATTAAGCCCTACATTCCGTTTGCGGACTGCCACCCGGATGCGACCGGCGGCTGGATCGAGGACGCTCCGTGGCAAGAGCTCGACATCGAGTTCCCGCAGACGCTGCAGGATATGGTCCCGCCCGCAAAGCTCCCCGGCTTGGTCGAGGTCCTTCGCCAAGACCCGCGCCGCGCAGGCAGCAAGCACGAGCCAAACCGCGTCTATCACCTGGCCTTTGCCGGGCTCGACATATCTTTTACGGTCGATAAAGCCCAGCTAACCGTGGTCGCCGTCAACGACGCGCAAGACTAACCTACCATTCGTCCGCACCCGTCAAATTAAGCGCCAAACCCCATGCCAAAATCGCCCGTGCTGGTGGACAATAACGCCTACCAAAACAATCACTTTGCACGGGAGCTCAGCATGAAATACGACTTTAGCTCGCTTATCGACCGCCACGGCATGGACTCCATCGCCGTTGACTCTTGGGGCGAGATCCCCGGTATGGCTCCGAACGCACCCGACGAGGGCTTCGACCGCATTCCCATGTGGGTGGCCGATATGAACTTTGCCACGGTGCCCACGGTCCAGGAACACATCATTCAGCGCGCCCAGCACCCCATGTTTGGCTATTTCAATCCGCGCCCCGAGTACTTTGACCGCATCATCGAATGGCAGGGCCGCCGCAATGGCGTCGAGTGCCTGCGCCCTGAACATATCGGCTACGAAAACGGCGTGCTGGGCGGTGTCGTGTCGACGCTGCGTGCGTATGTTCAGCCGGGCGATGCGGTGCTGGTCCACAGCCCCACCTACATCGGCTTTACCAAGTCTATCGAAGCCGCGGGCTATCGTATTGTCCACAGCCCGCTTAAGCTCGATGATCAGGGCGTGTGGCGCATGGACTTTGAGGACATGGAGCGCAAGCTCGCCCAAAACCACATCCATGCCGCGGTATTCTGCTCGCCGCACAATCCCTGCGGCCGCGTATGGGAGCGCGATGAGATCGAGCACGCCATGGACATCTATCGCCAGCACGATTGCGTGGTGATCTCGGACGAGATCTGGTCCGATATCATCCTGCCGGGACACAAGCATATCCCGACGCAGTCGGTGAGCGAGGATGCCCGCATGCGCACGGTTGCCCTCTATGCGCCGAGCAAGACGTTCAATCTGGCGGGTCTGGTCGGCAGCTACCACATTATCTACAACGAGACGCTGCGCGACCGCATCTGCGCCGTGTCCAACAAGACTCACTACAACGAGATGAGCGTCCTCTCCATGCATGCGCTTATCGGTGCCTACCAGCCGCAAGGCTACGAGTGGGTGGACGAGCTCAACCAGGTGCTTGCCGACAATATCGAGTACTTCTGCGATTACGTGGATGAGCATTTTGAGGGTGTGTCCTATTCGCGTCCGCAGGGCACGTACATGGTGTTTCTGGACTGCACCGAGTGGTGCCGCGAGCATGGCCGCGATATTCAGTGGCTGCTCGACGAGGGGGCGCGCGTGGGCGTGGGATATCAGGACGGCCGCCCGTTCCACGGGCCCTGCCACATTCGCGTGAATCTGGCGCTGCCGCTTTCGCGCGTAAGGGAGGCGTGCGACCGCCTGGACCGCTACGTTTTTAATGCACGGTAAGTGAGCACTGCATGCGGGGCCTTCTGCCAAGTCGGCTGGAAGGCCCCGCATGGTAAAACGTCTGTAACCATTGGGCACTCGAGTGGTTTCGTTTGCTATTATTTTTTAGCATTTCAGTCTGCAAACAGGATCGTCTGGAGCTCGATGAAAAGACCCCGTCGCTCGGTTGCCATATCGTTGTTTGTTGCGCTTGCGGTAGCGAGTGCCTTTGTCGTAGCGATAGCCGGCTGTTCCGGGTCGAATGGCAGAGCCTCGACGTCTGCATTAGAAGGCCTGGATGCCTCGCAGGCCAAAGACGACAACCTTAAGACGCTCAACGTCGGCAGCGACCTCTATCCACCGTTTGTGTATACCGACGAGTACGGCGATATCGTTGGCCTGGATGTCGAGATACTAACCGAGGCTTTGGCCCGCATTGGTTACAAGTCAAAGTATCAGCTGATCGATTGGGAAAAGAAGAAAGAGCTGCTGGCGAGCGGCGAGCTCGATTGTGTCATGGGCAGCTTTAGCATGACGGGTCGCGAAAACGAGTATCGTTGGGCCGGCCCGTACCTTGCGAGCCGCCAGGTGGTCGCGGTCGATCCCCAGAGCGATATCTACACGCTTGCTGATCTTGAGGATAAGGTCGTGGCGGTTCAATCCACCACCAAGCCCGAGGACATTTTGCTCAATCGTACAAATGAAAACGTTCCGCAGATCAAAGAGCTCTACAGTTTTTCGGACCGTTCATACCTGAATCCGGCGCTCGTCGAGGGCCTGGTCGACGCCATCGCCGCACATGAGTCGTCGTTGCTCACCTACGAAAAAGACTATGGCGTAACGTATCGCATTTTGGATGAGCCGCTGCTAGAAGTTGGTTTGGGCACTGCTTTCGACATCAACGATACGCGCGGCATCGACGTTAAGCTCACCCGTGCCTACCAAGAAATGCTTGCCGATGGCACCATGGAACGCCTGGTGTCAAAGTACTTTGATGACCCTTCGCCATTTTTGAATATGGAGGGCCTGTCATGATTGATGCGCCCGACCACGCCGCTCAGGAGCGGGGCAATCGTTCGGCAGGGGCATGGCTCCTTGTCGCCCTGCTGGGGATAGCGCTCTCGGTTGTTGCCGGCATGATGAGCTACGGTTACACGACGGCCCAAGCCGAGCAGCGCTTTGCCGACGTTGTCGATTACGTGGCGACGCAGAGCCTTTCCTACGATGCGTTCAACAGCGCCTATACGACCAAAAACCTGATTCGTGTTATGGAGATTGCCGGAGAGGCAGCGCGCGATATGGAGCGCGACCGCTCGGTGGATAACGCCACGCTGGAGCAATATGCCGACCAGTTCAACGTGAGTGCACTGATCGTAACGGACGCATCGGGCAGCTTGGTGTCCGAGTGCTCGACGGATGACGTGGGCTACGAGTCGCTCGCTACGTATCTCAAGGAAGCGCCCGTGTTGGAGGTGGCGGCCCATCCGCTTAAGTCCTATACCGCCCGTATCACGCTTGCGGATGATTCGGTCGCAGACATTGGCTGCGTGACTAGGCAGGATGGCGAGGGCATCGTTATCGCGGTAAGGCATCAGAGCGCCAAGGCGGTCGCGAGCAATACGCTCAAACTGCAGAGCTTGCTCGGTGGTTATGAGACCATCGACAGCGGCAATATCGTGATCGAAAGCGACGGCAAGGTCGTTGCGACCAATGCCGTTGAACCCACCATATTGGGCGTGTTTGATCTGCCTGCGACGGATGTCTTCATTGTCGACGGTATAAAGGATCGATGCCCGGCTGGTAAGGTCAGATTGGTTAACGCCAACGGCGAGTGGTATTTGGGCACATTTGGAAAAGCGCGCGGGTTCTACGTGTACACCTATGCCTCGGCGCGGCGTTACTTTGAGGTCGTCGCGGCTGTTGCTGCCGGCGTGCTGGTGCTCTACAGCGGTGTTATAGCCGTTGTTGTGATGGCGCGCCGCCGCGCTGATCGTCGACGTTTGACGGACTTGCTGCAGCAGGAGCGCGACTATGGCGACAAGCTGGCAAAGGCGGCGCGTGAGGCCTCGTCTGCCAACTCGGCAAAGACGGAGTTTTTGCGCCGCATGAGCCACGATCTGCGCACGCCCATCAACGGCATTCGCAGCATGGTCGAGGTCGGCGATGCCAATGCGGACGATCTGCAAAAGCAGACCGAGTGCCGCTCGAAGATCTGGACGGCATCGGGACTGCTGCTCGACCTTGCCAACGAGGCGCTGGATATGAGTCGCCTGGAGAGCGGGCAGGTCGACCTGGAGCTTGTTCCCACAAACTTGGCGACCCTCAACCACGAGGTGCGCGATATTCTTGAGCGCCAGGCCGAGGAGCGCCTGGTGACAATTATCTGCGACCAGCAGACGCTTAATCATCCCTATGTGCGGGTGAGCGTGACGCACCTCAAGCGCTTGTTGCTCAATATTGCCGGCAATGCTGTCAAGTACAACCGCCAGGGAGGCTATGTTCGCCTGGTGTGCCGCGAGGTGGAGCCAGCGGATGGCGTCCCCGTCTATGAATACACGATCGCCGACAACGGTATTGGCATGAGCGAGGAGTTCCAGCAGCACCTCTACGAGCCGTTTTGCCGCGAGGAGCAGCAGGTGGAAGGCGCTTCATCGGGAACTGGCCTGGGCGCGCCCATCGCAAAACAGTTGGTCGAGCTTATGGGCGGAACCATGAGCTTTACGAGCGTCTTGGGGCAGGGGACGACGTTTACCATCCGCCTGCCGTTCGAGAAATGCAAGCGTTCCGAGATTCCTCAGGCAGTTCGCGTGGATGGGGGCGATGGCGATGCGCTCCAGGGCTTGCGCGTTTTACTCGTAGAGGATAACGATCTGAATGCCGAGATCGCGCAGTTTACGCTCAGCCGTGCCGGTGCCGTCGTGACGCATGCCAAGGATGGTGAGTCTGCCGTCGAGATGTTTACCGCGAGCGCACCGCACGAGTACGACGTGGTGTTGATGGACATCATGATGCCTGGCATCGATGGCCTTGAGGCCACGCGTCGAATTCGAGCACTCGATCGCGAGGATGCCGCGACCACGCCGATTATCGCCGTGAGTGCCAACGCCTTTGCCGACGACCGCAGGCTTTCGCGTGAGGCGGGCATGAACGCGCACTTGAGCAAGCCTGTGAGCTCGCAAGAGCTCGTCGAGGCGTTAGCGCACATCGCCGCCGCTTCATAAGCATATGGCCCGGTTCCAAGGCGGGTTGGAACCGGGCCATATTGTTATTGATGAGGCTTGCTGAGGGGCTTACTTTTCCTGAATCTGCTTGCCGCAAAGATGCTCAATCGTAATCTCGTAGAGCTGGACGCCTTTAATGTCCTTGGCGATTTCCTCTTCGACTTCTTCGGCAGAAGGGTAGTACTTAAGCGCGAGCTGGCGGACTTTATCCTCGATAAACGCGGGGGTGTCATTCGCCAGGCGACAGCGGCCAAAGACCACGGTACTCATAACGTAGGGAGCCCAGTCACCGTCCTGGTACCACTCGTTGCCGTAAACGGTAAAGCAGACCTTGTCATCGCGCTTGAGTGCGTCGACCTTGTGGCCGGCCTTGGCGCCATGGAAATAAATCTTGTCGTGCTCGGCGTCAAAGAAGTAGTTGACGGGAATGGCGTACGGGTAGCCATCGTCGCCGTTGACGGCAAAGACGCCGCGCTTGCAGGTGGCGAGCAGTTCGCGCGCTTCCTCGTCAGTGATGGCGCGTTTCTTTCGACGTAAGGGCCTAAACATCGTTGGCTTCCTTTCTGGTCGTGCGTGGTGGTTGAGCACAAACTATAGCGAAACGGATCCGTTTTTCTTGATGCGGGCGAGTATGTTTTTGAGCTTGTTAAAGTCGAGCGGTTTGGACAGATGGGCGTTCATGCCGGCGTCGTGTGCCGCCTTGGCGTCCTCGGCAAAGGCATTGGCGGTGAGCGCGATGATGGGGATATCGGCTGCATCGACCTTCTCGCTCAGACGAATCGCGCGGGTTGCCTCGTAGCCGTCCATGTCCGGCATCATAATGTCCATCAGGATCGCATCGAAGCTGCCGGCGGGATGCGACAGGTACAGATCGACGACCTCGTTGCCGTTGGCGGCGCGGGTGACCACGACGCCCTCGGATTCTAGCAGCGCCTGGGCAATCTCGGCATTCAATTCGTTATCCTCGGCGAGCAGCACGTTCATGTTGGCGAGCGAGCAGTCGGGTGCACTCTCAACCGTATTCGCCCGCGCCTGGGGATTCTCGTCGATATCGAGCGGAATCTCCACGTAGAACGAGGTGCCCACATGGAGCTCACTGGTGACTTCGATGGTGCCGCCCATCAGTTCAATAAGCGACTTGACGATTGGCATGCCCATGCCGGTTCCTTGGAACTTGCTGCGCGCATCGTCACCTTCTTGGGCAAACGGCTCATAGATATGCTTTAAAAACTCGGGAGTCATGCCAATGCCGGTATCCGAAACGCTAAAGCAAAAGAGCGCGCGCCCGTCATCGAGTGGCCTGGTCTTTGAACTAAAGGTGACGGAGCCGCCGTGCTTGTTGTACTTAATGCTGTTGTCTAACAGGTTGATCATGACCTGTCGGATATGGGTGGGACTGCCGATTACGTATGGCCCCGTGGCGTACGGCAGACTATTGTCCTGCATTGTGATGCCGTTACTGGACGCGCGGAGCTTGCACAGCACCAGCGTATCATCACAAAGCTCTTTGAGGTTAAAAGGCGCATGTTCCAGTGTTAGCTTGCGGTCTTCGATTTTTCCCATCTCGAGGATGTCGTTGATCAGCGAGAGCAGGTGATTGGCGGCAACGCGCGCCTTGGCACGGCTCTCGCGGGCGACTTGCATATCGCCTTCCTTCAATTCTTCAATTTCGATAAGGCCCAGGATACCGTTGAGCGGCGTACGGATGTCGTGGCTCATGCGCGTGAGGAATGCCGTCTTAGCGGCGTTGGCAGCATCGGCTTTTTTGCGCTCGGTTCGAGCGCGCACGAGCGCCCAGATGAGCAGGACGATGCCGACCGACAACATACCGATGAGGGTAGCTGCAATGGCGGTGCGGTTGCGATAAAGGAATTGAAGCGTGTTGGATTCCTGGGCCGTGTACGACGTGGAGGAGTAATTACTTGCGGAGAGCGATTCTCCGGCATTGATGATGCCCTTGTTGATGATTCCCAGCAGTTCGGGCTTGCCGCGCGACATCAAGCACGCGAGGTCACAGGTGTCAGGGAGCTCGACCGTCTCGCAGTCCTCGAGATCATAACGGTCACCGATGGTTTTTACGCGTGAACTGGGAGCGACGATGCAGCGCGCCGTTCCCTTCCTGAGGGCGTCGAACGCTTCATCGTCGGATTGGTATTCGGTTACGGTCGCTGTGGGGAATAGACTATCAAGTGCATTTCGGTTGACAAACGATGATTTGGTACAGGCGATGTTCTGAAGGTCTTTTTTCAGGTTACTGCCGGTGTGGATGGCGGTGAGGGACATGGTCCCCAACGATACCGACTGCACAACGCCTGATTGCTCGGCAAACCAGTAATCTCGGTATGCCGGCAGCGCAACGTCTATGCTTCCCTCTGACAGGGCCTTTGACATCATCTTGTAGCTATCAAAGGCGACGGTTTTGACCGTAATGCCAAATTTATCGTGTAGCGTCGTCGCAAGCGATGCGAGCGAGCCTTCCATTTTGCCGTCTTCGTCTTCGTTGCAGTAGGGGAGTTTGCCCGTAATGTAGCCGAGCGTGATGGTGTTGTTGTTTGCTTTGAGCCAGGAACATTCGGGGCCGTTGAGCGATGATGAACCGCTGTTTTGGGCCGAGTAGTGAGATTTGACTTCGTCGTTATAGCGTGGGTTGACGCGGGCGATTGCTGTCATGGCGGCATTGATGTCGTCCATCAGGTCGGGGCGGCTTTTGGGGACGGCAAAATAGTAGTCGCTCGACCCAATGTAGAACATGGGGGAGGCACTGGGCGACGAGGTCGTGTCGTTCATGATGACGGCATCGACCTCGCCGTTTGCCAGCGCATCAAAGAGAACGGAGTTTCCGTCATACTCCTTGTATGTGCAGGCGATTCCTTCGTTGGCGAGCCATTGCTGGCCAACGAAGGTTTGCATAACGCCGGGGTTGCAGCCGATGGTAAGGCCTTGGAGCGCTCGGGGGTCACCCTTGGCCAGATCGTCGCGCTCGGGCCTGGCATAGATGTAGTAGCGCTCGGTGCCCTCGGGGTTCGATGAGAAGAGCAGTTTTTGGGCGCGTTCTTCGGAGTAGGAGATGTTTGGCATGAGGTCAATCTCGCCGGCTTCGAGCTTCTCCATAAGCTCGGTGAAGGTGCCGGAGACGTATTCGTACTGCCAGCCGGGTGTGTAGTACGAGAGGGTCTGGAGGTACTCGTAACCCCATCCCGAGAGACGCTCGCCGGGGGTGCCGTCCTGGAAGCCCTCGTTGTTGACGAGCCAACCAACGCGGACCGTTTTGACCTGCTGACTAGAGTCATCGGCAAAAGCCTGGACAGGCGCGATGGAATTCAGCACGGCAAGCGCGGCAAGCGCGACGGCCAGGGTGCGATATATAACTGAACGAAGGACAGCGGAAGCTCTCACATGCAATCCTAACGAATCGAGACATTACCGCATAAGGATACCAGCTCAGCCTGCCCAGTCGGCAGCTGTACCGCTAAACGCTCCCGCCCGGCAGTCATCGGGGACGTTCTTAAACGACTAGTCATTGGGGACGTTCTTGTTTGACTGGTCATTTAAGAACGTCCCCAATGACTAGTTCCGTTTGCTGGGGAGGCGTGGGACAATACCGAGCGAACGTGATTGGTTGTCCGTGGAAGGGGTCGCGATGAAAAAGCTCAGGACGCTTGCCGATGTGCTGCGACAGGCTGGCTTTGCACGCATTACGGGCCTGTTTCTTATTTTCTATCTGCTTTGCTCGACGGCTGTCTGGCTGTCCGAGCCCACGACCCTCACGTTTGGCGATGGTCTCTGGTTTAGCTTTGAGACGGTCTCGACGATTGGCTTTGGCGATATCCCCGCTGAAACGCCGGTTGCCCGCGGCATTACCGTTATCCTAAGCGTCATCAGTATCTTCTATATCGCCATGCTTACGGGCGTGGCGGTGAACTACTGCAATACGCTTATCAAGATGCGCCAAAAGGACACCATGGCGCGCTTTATGGACGATCTTGAGCATTTGGAAGAACTCGACCGCGATGAGCTCGCCGATTTGTCGCGCCGCGTGCGCGAATACCGTCGCCGGCAACGATAGAACGGGTGCCGCGCGTCACGACGAGGGGGATTGCATATGAACATCACCGTCTACCTGGGCGCGAGCGTCGGCAACGACCCGGCGTTTCTGCCCGCAGTGCAGGAGCTGGGCAACTGGATTGGCGCCAACGGACACGCGTTGGTATACGGCGGGTCCAAATCGGGCCTGATGGGTGCGCTCGCCGATAGCGTGCTCGATGCTGGCGGACACGTGACGGGTGTTGAGCCGAGCTTTTTTATCGAGGCCGAGTTTCAACATGACGGTATCGACGACCTCATCGTGACGAGTGATATGGCCGAGCGCAAAGCCAAGATGATTGAGCTCGGCGATGCGTTCATCGCCTTTCCCGGTGGGACGGGCACGCTCGAGGAGATTGCCGAGGTCATGTCCGCGGTGTCGTTGGGGCACCTGAGTGCTCCGTGCATCCTGTATAACCTGGACGGTTACTACAACGACCTCAAGGCGCTGCTCGGGCACATGATTGATAAAGGGCTTTCGAGCCCGAGGCGCCAGCACGGCATCTACTTTGCCGACGATTTGCGTGAGATTGCCTCGATTATCAACGGATAAGTCTTGAGCCTGCTCCACTATGACTCCCAATGGTGCCGTTTGCGGCGCAGGTGGTTGGCTCGTTCGGGCAACGCGCGCTCTACAATAAAATGTATCTATGTCGACTTTGACCGCGGGAGGACCCGATGGATAACCTTGCCAAACCCACAAACCGCGCGCTGTTTTTGGTCAGCGTTGCTGTGACCGGTGCACTCGCGGGTGCTGCAGTCTGGCTATTCTTCTTTGCGATGGAGCACGGCATCGACTATCTATGGACTGAGATCCCGCACGCACTGGGCGTCGCTTCGCCCGAGCTCGCCAGCGGCCCGTTTGGCTTTTTGCCGTACCCGTTTTTCGTTTGCCTGTTGGGCGGCTTGGTGATTGGCCTATACGAAAAGATGACGGGCATCAAGACCGATGACCTCAACCAGGTGATGGCAAAGGTTAAGCAAGACGGGCGCTACCCGTACGACAACCTGGGCAAGCTTTCGCTCGCGGCATTGCTGCCGCTGCTGTTTGGTGGAAGTATTGGACCGGAGGCCGGCCTGACCGGCGTCATCGCGGGTCTGTGCAGCTGGGTCGGCGATCGCATGCGTCGCTTTGGCGCCGAGTTTAGGGAGCTCACGCTGCTGGGCACCCAGGCTGCTCTGACGGCGCTCTTTACCGCGCCCGTGTTTGGCTTTGTGGCGCCGCTTGCCGGAAGTGCTGACGGCCAGGGTGCCGGCGATGGTGAGGATTCCGAATCCGGTGAGATCACCATCAGGCTGCCCAAGGCGCAAAAGACCGTGGTTTACGGCATCGCGATTGCTGGCGGCCTGGGCACCTACCTGCTGCTCGGCCAGCTCATGGGCGGCGGCATGGGTATGCCGAGGTTCGAGGCTGCCGTGGTGGGCAATCTGGAGCTTATCTGGCTCATCCCTCTGTCGCTGATCGGAACAATCTGCGGCTGGCTGTACTTTGTCTCTGAGCACGCGAGCGAAGCGCTTGCTCATGCAATAGGGGCGCGCCCTGTCGTCAAAGCCATGCTGGCCGGTCTGGCGCTCGCCATCTGCGGCACGGTCCTGCCCTACACCATGTTTGCCGGCGAGACCCAGGCCGACGTGCTCATGGAGACCTATCTGACCATCCCCGCCGGCGTGCTTATCGCGACCGGTCTTGTTAAGGCCATGCTGACGCCCGCCCTCATCAACCTTGGTTGGCGCGGCGGTCACTTCTTCCCGGTTATCTTCTCGGGTGTGAGCCTGGGCTATGGCCTTGCTATCCTCACCGGCGCCGATCCGGTCTTTTGCGTCGCCGTCTGCACGGCATCGACGATGGGCGCCGTCATGCGCCAGCCGGTCATGGTCGTGGGCCTGCTGCTCATGTGCTTCCCACTCAAGGGTATCGTCTGCATGATCATCGCCGCCGTTATCGCCGCCGGCATTCCGCTGCCCAAGCCGCTGCGCAAGTAGCGCGGTTTTTCACGAGTCAATTCCAGGGGTACGAGATGATCCTGTACTTTAGCGCGACAGGGAACAGCGAGCATGTGGCGCGTCGCATTGCAGCGGCGACAAGCGACAAAGTTATGTCGATTGAGCGCTTTGATGCCGAGATCCTTCACCTTGCTGTGATGGAAGGCCCCTGTCGGCTGGGGTTTGTCGCCCCGGTATACGCCTGGGGCTTGCCGACGCCAATGATCGAGTTTTTGAAGACTGTCGACCTATCGGTTGCTGCCGGCACAAAGGGCGGCGAGCGCCCCTATACGTTCTATGTCTCGACATATGGTTCGACGACCGGGCAATCGGCCAAGTTCGCCCGCGATCTGCTACACGAGCGTGGGCTCGAGTTAGATGCGGCGATGAGCGTCAAGATGCCCGATACCTGGACGCCTGTTTTCGACCTGTCTGACCCTCAAAAGGTTGAGGGTATCAATAGAGCTGCCGAGGCGCAGATTGATGCCGTGATCGAGGCGGTGCGGGCACGCCGCACGGGCAACATGATGCGCCATCGCGTGCCTCTGTTTGCATCGTGCGCGTATCACGCAATTGGGCTGCCGCGCATGCAACAGACGAGCAAGTTTGCCGTCGATGCCGATCGCTGCATCGGCTGCGGCCTGTGTGCCAAGCGCTGCCCCATGGCGGCGATTGAGATGCGCGACGGCCTTCCCGTCTGGACAAAGCCGGAGTGCGCAGCCTGCCTTCGTTGCCTGCATTGTTGTCCCAAATTTGCCATCTCGCACGGTAAGCGCACGGCATCCCACGGTCAGTACAGGCATCCCAAGCCAGGTGTGAGGATGTAGCGGCTGCTGGCCGCGCTACTTCCAAACTGCGAGCGCGGCGGTGCCCAGTACGATGAGGGCGAGACCGATGACGCTGTGTCGTGAGAGTTTTTCGTTGAATGTCAGGCGCGCAAATAGTACTGATACGACAATCGATAGTTTGTCGATCTGCACCACGACGCTCACCTGGCCTGTGGCGATGGCGTAGTAATAGAGCAGCCACGATGCTCCGGTCGCGATGCCCGATGTTGCGAGAAATGTGAGTTCGCGCCGGTCAGCGTGCGCGACCTGATCCAGTTTTCCCTTGGCTGCCACGATCGCCCATGCCATAACCAGTACCACGCAGGTGCGGATTGCCGTGGCCAGGTTTGACTCGACGCCTTCGATGCCAACCTTGGCAAGGATGGACGTGAGCGCCGCGAACACGGCAGCGCCGAGGGCGTAAGCGAGCCAGGTCCGGTCTTGCTGCTGCTCGGGTCCGGCAGACTGCTTCTTCTCGATCATTAAAAACGTGCCGAGGGTGATGACAGCGGTTCCCACGAGCTTAACCGCAAGGTTGCTCGTCTCGCCAAAAAGCACGATGGCGATCAGTGCGGCGAGTACGGTGCTCATCTTGTCGACCGGTACGACCTTATTGACGTCTCCGATGCCCAGCGCCTTAAAGTAACAGATCCACGAAGCGCCGGTAGCGAGTCCCGAGAGGACGAGAAAGAGCCAAGATCTGGGTTCGATGCTGCCGATGGTTCCAATGGATCCAGAAATGCCCGCCATTGCCCAGGCGAAAACGAGCACCACGCAGGTGCGAATGGCCGTCGCGACATCGGAGTCGGTCTGCTTGATGCCGCATTTGGCCAGGACAGATGTGACGCCGGCAAAGAAAGCCGACACAAATGCTGCTGCGACCCACGACACGGGTGAAATGCCTCCCCAAAGAACGACCGCGCCAGATTTACGGCGCTCGTCCGATGATACCGCCCCGCCATGAAGCTTTGGTATCGCTGTGGTGAGACAGGGGCCATAGTTCGAGAGGGCATTTGGTTAAGGCTCGAATCGAAGGTGAATGGTTTTCCGCGAAGTGAACGAGTAAATCTGGACCCCTGGAACATACACACTTTTTACGAACAAAACTGCAGGATTCTTAGACAAAAACCGCAGGAATTGAGTCCTTAAAAATGTCGATGCTACAGGGCACTGTTTTTACTCGTTCACTTCTCGGAAAAGTATTCACCTTCGATATGCTGACGGTGTCTTTTTGGTTGCCAAGAACTAGACGGCCTGCTGTGAAGGGCGGTGGTGACGCTATGCCGCCTCGTTACATTGAAAAAATAAGCGGGGTACCACCTAAGCTTTTTTAGCCGTCGATTACAGATCGCGTGCTCGATAAACCTTGGTGCTGACAGCGCAGCTGATTACACATAGTGCGAGCGCCAGTACGGCAATTCCTGCACACAGACAGCCAAGGACGGCAGGATCGGGATTCGCCCCGGCAATCGACATAAGCCAGTTGCTGATGGGGTTGGAGGAGCTCAGCGCTGCCATGGTAAGGCATCCGAGTAGGGCAAACAGGCCAACGGATAGGCGCAGTGCCTCCATGTGTCCAAATCGGAAGAACAGCGGCTGTGCCAAGAACACCATCATGAGGGAGATGAGCATCGATGCTGCCGAGGCAATTGCGATCTCAAAGATGGTTTGTCCTGTCGAGGCCACGCCCGCGCTGTTGAAGAACGGAAGGGCGATGATGTTCAAAAGCACGGCGGCGCAGGCCATGATGGCCGAGAAGACAACGATGCACAGGTAGCGTGCGCAAATAATGTCTTTGCGCGTGAGAGGCAGCGTTGCCCGATAGCGCTCCCATCCGTTTTGATTGTCGAAGCCGGCCAGCGAGCTCATGACCATGATGGGCGACATGGCGCTGACCGCGCAGGCGCCGGCGCTCATGCCGGAATCGCCATCCGACGCGTTGGCAAGGGTTAGCACGACGAAGATGAACAGGCCGACGCCCGCGATGCTCGGGGTGAGCGTGCGAACGATGGCGAGCTCGGACATAAAGGCGCGTTTCATTTCGAAGCCCCTTTCAGCATGAGGCGCAGATAGTCATCAATGGTTGCCCGATCGCAGGGAATCTCGGGAAAGGCTTCGAGCGTTTCGCGACGGTTGGGCACGAGCACGTCCACGCTATAGGCGTGGTGGACGGCACGGGCGCCTTCGACGCAAGCCATAAGCTCGGCGGCCTGTGCTTGGGTACAGTGGGCGATGCCGGCGCGGTCAGTAATGTCCTCGCGCGGCAGGTCAAAAATAATCGAGCCGTTATCGATGCAGATGACGCGGTCGGCGGCGCGATCGAGGTCGGACGTAATATGGCTCGAGAGCAGCACGCTGTGCAGGCCGTCGGAAACAAAGGCGAGCAGCTCATCGAGCAGCTCCTCGCGTGCCATGGGATCGAGGCCCGCGGTGGCTTCGTCCAAAACGAGCAGCTTGGCCTGGTGGCTGAGCGCGCAGGCAAGCTGCAGCTTCATGCCCATGCCGCGGGAGAGGTCCTTGACCTTTGCCTTGGGATCCAAGCCAAATCGGTCGATGAGGCTGGCGAAGGTGTCGTGGCTCCAGGTGGGGTACGCCGGGCCTACGAGTGCCTCGATCTGGCCCGCCTTGAGCGTTGAAGGGAAGGGGCATGTGTCCAGGACGAGACCGACGCGGGAGCGCAGGCAGCGCTGTGTCTCATCGGGCGCGTCGGCGCCACAGCGCTGCCCAAACAGGTGCACCTCGCCGGCATCGAGCTTGATAAGCCCGAGCGCGGCGCGAATCGTCGTTGTTTTGCCGGCACCATTGGCACCAACAAAGCCGACGATCTGGCCGGGCTCCACGGCAAGCGTGACGTCGCGCAGCGAAAAGCGGTCGCTTACAGTGCGTGAGATGCCTTTGAGTTCTAGCAAGTTTTGCATGGTATAGCCTTTCTTGCAGATGGCTACTGCATGGTTTCGGGGGCCACCAGGTCGAGCATCTCGTGCAGTTTGTCGCGCGTGACGCCCAGGGTTTCGGCTTGGCTCGCCGCTTTCGCAAGTAGCTCTTCGATATGGCAGAGCTGGTTTTCGCGCAAAAGCTCCTGGTTGCCCTCGGCGACAAAACAGCCCTTGCCCTGCACGGTGCAGATAAACCCGAGCTGCTCCAGGTCGGCGTAGGCGCGCTTGGTGGTGATGACGCTCACGCCAAGATCGCTCGCGAGTGCACGGATGCTGGGGAGTTTGGCGCCCGCAGCGAGCGTGCCCGATAAAATCTGAGCTTTGACCTGCGAGGTTATCTGCTCGTAGATGGGCTTATCGCTCGAATTGGATAGGATGATGTCCACAGCGGCTCCTTAGCTGATGGGCTACACGTGTATATAACCGGTAAGCACAGTATATATACACTATGCACAGTTATGCAAGAGGCAAATGCTGATTGGGCCGGCTACCCAGGCCCCAACTGATGAATTTGTCCTGATAGGCGCTCTAGAGCGAGGTTTCGCGGCTACAATAATGCGGTTACAACGACGTAATGCACTCAATGCAAGAAAGGATCCGCATGGCAAGCCTGTCGGATGAAATCTCGTCGCGCCGCACATTCGCGATCATCAGCCACCCGGACGCCGGTAAGACCACGCTTACCGAGAAGCTGCTGCTCTATACCGGCAGCATCCAGACTGCCGGCTCGGTCAAGGGCAAGAGCTCGGCCAAGCATGCCGTCTCGGACTGGATGGACATCGAGAAGGAGCGCGGCATCTCCGTCACCTCCTCGGTGCTGCAGTTCACCTACAACGGCGCCTGCGTCAACATCCTCGATACCCCCGGTCACCAGGACTTCTCGGAGGATACCTACCGTACCCTTATGGCCGCCGACGCCGCTGTCATGGTCATCGACGGCGCCAAGGGCGTCGAGGCCCAGACCAAAAAGCTCTTTAAGGTCTGCACGCTGCGCCACATTCCCATCTTTACCTTTGTGAACAAGCTCGACCACGAGGCTCGCGACCCGTTTGAGCTCATGGAAGAGATCGAGAACGTCCTGGGCATCAATACGTATCCCATGAACTGGCCGATCGGCAGCGGCCGCAACTTCCGCGGCGTGTTCGATCGTCAGACGCGCCGCGTTATCGCCTTTGAGGGCGACGGCCACGCCAATGCTACCAAGAAGGTCGCCGAGGTCGAGGCCGAGTTGGGCGATCCTTCCATGGATGAGCTCATCGGCGAGGAAAACCATAAGAACTTGATGGACGACATCGAGCTGCTCGATGGCGCCGGTGATGAGCTCGACTTGGATGCCGTGGCCTGCGGCAAGCTGAGCCCGGCGTTTTTTGGCTCGGCGCTCACCAACTTTGGCGTGGAGCCCTTCCTCAAGGAGTTCCTGCGTCTGGCCCCGACGCCGCGTGCCTATACCGATACGCTCACCAGCGAGCCGGTCGATCCCTGCCGCGACGACTTTAGCGGCTTTGTGTTTAAGATCCAGGCCAATATGGACAAGAACCACCGAGACCGCATCGCCTTTGTGCGCATTTGCTCGGGCAAGTTCGAGCGCGGCATGGATGCCTTCCACGTGCAGGGCAACCGCAAACTCAAGCTTGCCACGGGCACGTCGATGATGGCCGATGACCGCGCGATTGTTGACGAGGCGTACGCGGGCGATATCGTGGGCCTGTTCGACCCGGGTATCTTTAGCATCGGTGACACCGTGTGCTCTGGCAAGCGCCACGTGCAGTATCCGCAGATTCCGACGTTTGCCCCCGAGATGTTCGCTCGCATTACGCAGGTTGACACGCTCAAGCGCAAGCAGTTCGTCAAGGGCATGGAGGAGCTTGCCCAGGAGGGCGCCATCCAGATCTTCCGCGAGCTGGGTGCCGGCATGGAGAGCGTCATCGTGGGCGTGGTCGGCGTGCTGCAGTTTGAGGTGCTCGAGCGCCGCCTCAAGGCCGAGTACCGTGTTGAGGTTCGTCGCCAGCCGCTGCCCTATACGGACATTCGTTGGATCCAGAATGACCCCGATACCATCGATATCCCGGCTCTTTCGCTCACGCGCGACACGCTGCGCGTCGAGGACATGCGCGGCGGTAAGCTGCTGCTGTTCACGAGCCCGTGGAACGTGGATTGGGCAACTGACCACAACCCCGACCTTATCCTGTCGGAGTTTGGCAACGTGGCCTTTTAACGCATCGGCGCGGTGGCCCTGCGGGGCTGCCGCGCCGTTTGCTTGCCTTATGCCGTGTGAGCGGCTATTATACCCACCGTCGTCTCAAGACCGGGGCGTCCGAGCAGTTCGGGTCCGATATCCTGCTCGTTAAACCTAAAACCAAAGGAGTACATAATGATCAAGAAGGTCATGGAGGACTACAAGGTCCTGTTGCGGAGCATTCCCGCGGCAACGGTTTCGCTGTTTTTCGTGAGCGTCATCATGATGAACCTGCTGGCCAACAAAGAGCTCATCAGCCTGCCGTATCTGGCGCTCGACTGTGGCTTTGTGGTGAGCTGGGTTTCGTTTTTGTGCCAGGACATGATCTGCAAGCGCTTTGGCGCCAAGGCATCCATCAAAATCTCTATCCTCGCGCTGCTGGTCAACCTGGCCGTGAGTCTGTGCTTTTGGGCATGCTCGCTCACGCCCGGCATGTGGGGCGCCTACTACGACACGGGCATGATCGAGGTCAACACTGCCCTTAACGCCACCATCGGCGGCACCTGGTACGTGGTGCTGGGCTCTTCGCTGGCAATGCTCGTTTCTGCCGTGGTTAACTCCACGCTCAACCAGTCGCTCGGCCGCATGCTCAAAAAGAATAATTTTGCGAGCTTTGCCTTTCGCTCCTATGTGTCCACGGGCATTGGCCAGTTTATCGACAACTTGGTCTTTGCCATTGTGGTGAGCCACACGTTCTTTGGTTGGACCTGGGTGCAGGTCCTTATGTGCTCGCTGACCGGTGCTGTTGCCGAGCTGCTGTGCGAGGTCTTCTTGAGCCCCGTGGGCTACAAGGTCGTGCGCGGCTGGGAGCGCGAGAATGTGGGCTCCGAGTACCTCGAGCGTCACGCAACCGCCTAAGGAGCAAGTATGCGGGTTTTGATCACGGGCGCTTCGGGCGGTATCGGAGCCGCGTGCGTGCAGCGCTTTTTGGATGAGGGCCACGAGGTCGTGGGCTTTGATCTGCTGTCGCCGGCGATCGAACACGAGCGCTACCGCCATCTGATCGTTGATGTCCGCGAGCCGGACTCGTTTCCAAGCGACCTTGAGCCCCAGGTGATCGTGAACGTTGCCGGTACGCAGGATTCGGCCGACGACATCGCCGCCAACCTGTATGGCACCATCAACGTGACCGAGCGCTACGCCTTTGCGGGGGAGGGGCTTGCTGCCAAGCCGGCATCGGCTATCAAATCCGTGGTCAATGTGGGGTCGGCGAGCGGGCATACGGGATCGGAGTTTCCCGACTATGCCGCCAGCAAGGGCGGCGTTATCGCCTACACCAAGAACCTTGCAAACCGTCTGGCGCCGCAGGCTATCGCCAACAGTGTGGACCCGGGTGGCGTTATCACGCCGCTCAACCGTTGCGTGATGGAAGACGAACACCTGTGGAACCAGATTATGGAGCTCACGCCGCTTAAACGCTGGGCTACCGCCCAAGAGATCGCCGAGTGGATCTACTTTGTGGGCGTGACCAACCGGTTTATGACCGGACAGAGTCTGTTGATCGATGGCGGCGAGGCCGGCCGCACACAATTTATTTGGCCCGAATAGGAAACGCGCCCGATGGAAAGCCGTCGGGCGCGTTTTTGATGTATCGATTTTTAGCCGAGGCAAGTCCAGTCGACGGGGGTCGAGCCGTGCTGTTCGAGTAGCCGATTGGCAGCGGAGAAGGGGCGCGACCCCATAAAAGCGGGGAGTTCTGCTGTGGCACGGTTGGCCGAAAGCGGCGAGGGGTGCGTGGAGGCCAGGCAGAACTTGTCGGTTGCCTTGCCCGCACCAGTTGCGTCGAGCTTACCTTCGACCATCTGCTGGGCAAAGCGGCCCCATGCCAAAAAGACTACCGGCTGGGGCAGCTGGCAGCAGCGTTCGATAACGTAGTCGGTGAGCGTGCTCCAGCCCAGTTTGGCGTGCGAGTTGGCGGCATGCTCGCGCACGGTGAGCGTAGTGTTAAGGAGTAGGACGCCCCGTTGTGCCCATGGGGTTAGGTCTCCCGTGGCGGGAATGGGACAACCCAGATCGGCTTTGAGTTCCTTGTAAATGTTGCGCAGGCTCGGCGGCAACTTGGTTTGCGTCGCGGGGACCGAGAACGACAGCCCCATTGCCTGGTTGGGTCCGTGATAGGGGTCTTGACCCAAGATGACAACCTTGACCTGGTCGGCCGGCGTGTAGGCGAGGGCATTGAGGATGTCGTCTTGTGCCGGGTAGATAGTCTGCTCGGCACGCAAAAGGGCGATGCGCTCGAGCAGCTGGTTCGTAGTGTCACGTACCGGCTGCGGTGCATCGCCCAACCAAGTTGCTATGTTGCGGTCGCGGGTCGCGGCGTCCATGGGGCTCCTTTACGTCAGATGCTCTGTTTGCATCTATTGTAAAGGCGCACCGGTTGCCTTTATGCCACGGCTGTATGAAGAGCGGGGTCTACGAGACGTGCTCGGGCGCTCCTGCCATGCGAGCCTGTCCATGTGCGCGGAGGCGCGGAAGCTCGACGGTTGCCACCATGACGCCGCTGAGGATGAGTGCGGCGCCAAAGAAGGCGATGGGGCTCAGAACCTCGCCGACCAGGAAGAACGAGAAGACGGCGGAGCAGACCGGCTCGAGCGAGAAGGCGAAGCCGGTGGTCTCGGCGGGCACGTGGGGCTGCACGAGCGTTTGGGTGATAAAGCCATAAGCAGAGCAGATGAGTGCGAGTGCGACGACGACCACGACCTCGCTGGGCGTGCTGGGAAGTGTGAAACCGCCAAAGACGCATGCGGCAATGCCCGAGAACAGGCCGCCAAAGCCCAGCTGCCAAACGCCCAGGGACAGCGGATCGACTTCTTCGACAAACCGCTTGGCGACAATGATGTGGCCGGCGTAGACAAAGGCGGAGAGCAGCATGATGAGCGCGCCCGGGTTCAGGCTGGTGAAGTCGGCGCCCGAGAGCAGCAACATACCGCAGGTGACGATGGCGGTGCCGACGAGCACTTTGCGCTCGGGGGCGCGGCGCAGCAGGGCGGCGTTGGCAAACGGCACGATCACGACCGTCAGGCTCTGCAAAAAGCCGGCAGTGGAGGCGGAGGTGAGGCTGGAGCCCAGGCACATGCAGGTGAGCTCGGTTGCCATGATGGCACCGATGATGGCGGCACGGACCATAAGGTCGCGGTTGATGCGAAACGCGTGCTTGTGGAAGAGCAAAAGGCAGGCTACAAAGGCGATGATGCAGCGTAGCGCGACGATGCTCGTGGCGTTCATGCTGTCCATGCCGATCTTCATGAGGGGATACGAAAAGCCCCATGCGACGGGAACGGAAAATGAGAGCGCGATTGCTTTTTTGCGATCCATGGGACTCCTTTTGTTACAGAACGGTTTCGTAAAAAGGATTCTGCTCCCAGATGTGGATGTAGTAAAGCGAATGTATCTTCAGTATGATTAAGAAATACTAATGTAGGCAGAAAAAGCCCTGGCAAACGTTTTACGGCTGCATTGATGTGGAGGCACGATGGCATCGCGGTATCAGATTGTTTGTATGGTGGTCGACTGCGGCAGCCTTAAAGGCGCGGCGGACGAGCTGGGCTATACGCAAAGTGCGGTGAGCCAGGCCGTCAAGGCGCTCGAGCGCGAGCTGGGTACCACGCTTATCGAGCGCGGAAAGCAGGGCGTTTCGCTTACGCGCGACGGTAAACAATATCTGCCGTACCTGCGCCAGATCGTGACTGCCGAGGCCGAGCTCGAGGGCAAGCGCCAGGAGCTGCTGGGGCTTTCGTCGACCGATATTCGCATTGCGACGTTTACCAACGTGAGTCGTACCGTGTTGCCACGCGTGATCCGCGACTTTGGTGCGCTGCACCCGGGCGTACGCTTTACCCTCAAGCAGGGCGATTACACGCGCAACGCCCAATGGGTGCACGATGGCGTGGTTGATTTTTGTTTTACGGCACGTGGGTTTACCGCGGGGCTCGAGAAGCGCGTGGTCTATCATGACGAGTTGGTGGCGCTGTTGCCTGTCGCGCATCCGCTGGCGGCAAAGGAAAAGGTGACGCTCGCCGACCTGGCGTCCGAGCCGTTTGTGTTGCTGGATGAGGGCGAACAGAGCCTGGTGCTCGATGCATTCGCGGCGCATGGCCTGTCGCCGCACGTGACGAGCGAGGTCACCGACGACTACACCATCATGGCGATGGTGGAGGAGGGCCTAGGCGTGAGTATGCTCTACCGTCGTACTGTGGAGGGCATGCGTGCCGATATTCGCGTACGTCCCATCGTGCACGCCCCCTCGCGCGACGTAGTGGCGGCCTGGCGCAGCTGGGACACCATGCCCATCGCCACGAGGCGCTTTATCGACTATATGAGCTCGCATATTGTCAATTAATGACTGGCGCGGCGTTGAGTGCGGTGTTTAGCGGGCTGTCGCTTTGGCTTGGGTGACACGATAGGTGCGTGCCGGGTGGCAGAGTAGCACCGCCACGACCATAAAGAACGCCGTGGTGCCCAGGCTGATGGGGTAGACCATCATGATGTTCGCAAAGGTGCGGAAGTGCGGGAACACGCAGAACACCCAATAGAAGCGGATGCCGCAGACGCAGATCATGGTGATGAGGGCGGGCGTGAGCGAGATACCAAAGCCGCGCAGGTAGCCGGACATGTTTTCGTAGAACATGCTAAAGGCGTACGCCGGGAAGATCGAACACACGCGGATATAGCCGATCGAGACGATGTTGGGATCGCTGTTGAACAGCGACAAGATCTCGCGCCCCAGGCCGACAATAACGATGATCGTGGTGAGCGCGACGATACCGCCTTCGACCAGGCAGACCTTGAGCGTTTTGGTGCAGCGGTCGATCTGGCGGGCACCGTGGTTTTGTCCCACAAAGGTGGTGCACGCCTGGCTAAAGCTGTTGAGCAGGTTGTAGCATACGTACTCCAAGCTCATAGCGGCGCTCGATGCCGCCATGACCTCGGTGCCCAGGCTGTTGATGGCGGACTGGATGATGATGTTGGCTACGGCAAAGACGGCGCTTTGGATGCCGGCTGGCAGGCCGATCTTGACGATGCGCTTGAGGGCGAACGGGTCGATAGCCAGGTCGCGTGGGGTGACGCGGACGACGGAGCCGGTCTTGAGCAGGCGGATAAAGAGTGTGGCGGCGCTGACGGTGTAGGCGATGGCGGTGGCGATGGCGACGCCCGCGACACCCCAGTGGAGTACGGGGACAAAGATGAGGTCCAGGCCAATGTTGAGGACGGTGGACACGGCAAGCGCCTGCAGCGGCATGCGGGTGATGCCGACGGAGCGGAAGATCGCAGCCTCAAAGTTGTAGAGCAAGATCGAGGGCATGCTCAGCAAAAAGACGCGCAGGTAGAGCGAAGCGAGCGGCATGGTTTCGGCGGGAACGTTGAGGGCGGCGAGCATGGGCTCGGCAAAGATCTCGCCCAGCGCGATGACGATAAAGCCCACGAGCGCCATTAAAATCGAGGTATGGACGGCGCGTTTGACCATGTTCTGATCGTCGCGGCCGATAGCGTTGGCGATGACCACGTTGGAGCCAAGCGACATGCCAATAAACAGGTTGAGCATAAGGCTGGTAAGCGGAACATTGGAGCCGACCGCCGCCATGGCGAGGGTTCCCTGGTCGCCCGAGAAGTTGCCGATAATGACCGTGGCGATGAGGTTCGACAGCTGCTCCAAGATGCTCGTGGCGGCCACGGGGAAGGCGAACAGGGGAATATTGCGCCACAGCGAGCCGGTGGTCATATCGATGTGCTTAGATGCGGTATCAGCCATACGCTCTCAATCTCTAACATGCTATATCGTGCTTATTTGCGCAGACGATGATACTCCTAATGCAACCAGTCGGCACTTAGGGACGTTCCTTTTCTGTCGGCAGCTGGGGACACTCCTTATCTCTTCTAACTAGTCATTCAAGAACGTCCCCAATGACTAGGTGGGGAAGGCGTGCGACAATGGTGGGCGTTGTGTTGTTCGCGCTAAGGAGTTGCCATGTTGTTGTGTCCCGTTTGCCATGAGCCGCTGGTGGATGACGAACGCGGTGCTGCATGCGCGGGTGGGCACCGGTTTGACCGTGCGCGCGAGGGCTATCTATATCTATTGCGCTCGTCCAAGAGCGGCGACTCCATGGGCGATCCCAAGTCGCAGGCGCGCAGCCGTCGTGACTTTTTGAACCGTGGATACTACGCGCCGTTGCGCGATGCGATGGTCGAGCTGGTGCGCAAGCAGGTGTCTGGGCGCGCTGCGCCTACGAACGGCCCCATGACGTTGCTCGATATTTGCTGTGGCGAGGGCTATTACACGAGTGCCATGGGCGCGGTGCCGGGCGTGGGCGCTTACGGGTTCGACTTGGGCAAAGAGATGGTGCGCCTGGCCGCCAAGCGCGGCGATGCGACCTATTTCGTGGCCAACATGAAGGACATCCCCGTGGCGGACGGCGCCTTCGATATGGTGACCGAGCTCTTCGCTCCCTTTAACGAGCGTGAGTTTGCCCGCGTGCTGGCGCCAGAGGGCTCACTCTATACCGTGGTGCCGGGTGCCCGTCATTTGTTTGGGCTCAAGGAGGTGCTCTACGACACGCCATATCTTAATGACGAGAAGCTGCCGCAGACCACCGAGCTCGAGTTGGTCGGAACGCAGCGGGTGTCTGCGAATATTACGCTTCAGACCCAAGCGGACATCGAGGCGGTGTTCCAGATGACGCCGTACTACTACCGCACGCGCCCCGCCGACAAAGAGCGCCTGGCAAACCTCGATACCCTTCAGACTGACATCGACTTCATCATCGCCGAGTACCGCCACAGCTAACAACCTGCCAAAAAGGGACAGGTTTATTTTGGTAGGTTTTATCTGGGCAAACGTAAAGGGCCGACCGCGGAGATGCGCGATCGGCCCTTTTTAGTTGCTTGGCTGCAGAGGTTATGAGAAGCGAGCGCTTATAGGCGGTCCTTGTTCTCGGCCTTAACGGCGTGTGCCTGCTGAACAAAGAACAGGTCGTACACCACGATGACAAAGGCGCCAAAGTTGATGGCGTCGCCGCCAAACGCGGGAAGCGTGAGCACCGCTTGGGCAAGCGTGGCGACCGCGGCAACAATACCGAGCTTAAACGCGCCGTCCACCTGCGAAGGCTTGTTGGCGCCCTTGATACCGGCGACGCCTGCGGCAAGGTCGACGAGACCCTTGGCGATAAGCACGACCGCTGCGAGCGTGGCGTACGAACCGTACGTGGAATCGAGACCGCCCGTGGCGATACCGACGCCGGCGGTGACGAGGCTGGCGATACCCAAAACAAAGTAGATGAGAGCAAGGATTTTGAGAGTCTTGCGAGTGAAGCTCATGGCTGGTCCTTTCGATACGAGTACGCCAACTTGGCGCACCCAATGTGCTGCACATATGGTGAAGCACATTGTAGTTCAACGCGGCGATGCATGCGCCTGAAAGCGCTTTGAGCCCGCGCGGCCCAACCCAACCTTTCAAAAGGGAAAGCTGGACGTAAGCCAAATCGATGGCAGCTCATGTGCGGCGCTGAGATGATGAGGCCGTAACAAGGAGTTGGTCTCAAGGAGGAGCCATGATGTACGGAGCAGGGCAAGTGCGTGAGCCGCGATCGTTGGGAAGGCGCATGAGTGATTCTGTGATCGCTGCCGTGTGCACGGGATTGATGGCGGTGCTTTGCATTGGGATGCTGTGGGCCATGTCGCATGTGGGACAATAGCGGACGGTTGGGTGCCGGCATAAACGGCGCTCACGTATTCGTTTTGCTTGTTAAGGAGTACCCATGGGCGTCGTCGATCCCTTTTCTGTTGCTCGGGCCGCGGGGCTTGAGCTGACCGGGAAGCCCGAGGGCCTCACGCTCGCCGACGGCACGATGGAGCTGCGTGCCGATTTTGGCCGCATGCTTCCACGGCTCAAGCAGGGCCGTCTGCAGCAAGAACTGCTGGTAAAGGCTGCGCGCGCAAAAGGCATCGAGAGCCCATGGGCGATTGACGCCACGGCAGGCTTTGGCGAGGATTCGCTGCTGCTGGCGGCCGCGGGCTTTACCGTCGATCTGTATGAGCAGGATTGCGTGATCGCGGCGCTCCTCAAGGATGCCCTGGATCGCGCGGCAGATGATCCGGCGCTTGTGGCTGCCGTGTCGCGCATGCGCTTACATGCGGGCGAGGATAGCATTGCCGGCCTTCGCCATACAGCTGAGCTGATCGGGCAGGGTGAGCTCACCGCTCCTGACGTGGTGTATCTGGACCCCATGTTTCCCGGACGCACCAAGAGCGCGGCGGTTAAAAAGAAGTTCCAACTCTTGCATCATCTGGAACAGCCGTGCGCCGATGAGGAGACGTTGGTCGAAGCTGCGCTTGCGGTGCACCCGCGCAAGG
Organism: Collinsella sp.; assembly: GCA_046976245.1. Taxonomy (GTDB): domain Bacteria; phylum Actinomycetota; class Coriobacteriia; order Coriobacteriales; family Coriobacteriaceae; genus Collinsella. The sequence goes on from JBKWEB010000002.1 coordinate 119,748, forward strand.
TCGTTATCAAGCGACCGGTGAAGGGGCCACTGCTTGCCGGCGTTAAGCCGAGCTATCAACTTGCGGGCAAGGCCGTTCGTTACGATGTTTTGGTGCCGCCGCGCCCGTAGCTTGCGTGCGATGGCTGGCGCTCCGTCAGTGCCGTGCCGATGCGGCGCCTATTTCCAAGGGTGCGACGTCAGGTGCCATCCACCGCAGTATTCGCATTTGTAGCAGGCCAAACCGCGCCGCCCGCGGTTTTCGCAGTCGGCCATAACGGCCTCGGCCTCGGCGCGCGTGTCGTAACGGTTTTTGCGCTCGCACGACTTGTAGCGCCAGGCCTCATCGCGCTCGGCGTCCAGGGCGTCGCGGCGCTCGTCCTCGCGTGCAAACAGGTCGCTCATATCGCCGCCGGTGGCAGTGCTCAAAAACTCGCTTTTTGCTTTTGACCAGGCGGCTCGCTTTTTGCTCCCCATCTGCATCGCGCCCCTCTCCAAACGTTGGTATCATTGCTCAATCAAAGTGATACCAATAAACGTGAGGTCGCCGCGTGATGATCAGAAAAACCCTCGATACCGACATTCCCGCTGTCATGGCTATCTATGACGCGGCCCGCGCCTTTATGCGCGCGCATGGCAACGCCACACAGTGGCCCGAGGGCACGCCTTCTGCCGAGCAACTGGCTGCCGATATCGCCGCCGGTGGCAGCTATGTGTGCGAAGTCGATGGCCGCGTGGTGGCGACGATTGCCTTTTTGCCGGGCCCGGACGAGTGCTATGACGTAATTGAGGATGGTCAATGGCGCAGCGACACTCCGTACGCCGTGCTGCACCGTGTGGCGTCCGATGGCACCGTGCACGGTATCGCGGCTGCGATGTTTGCCTTTGCCAAGGAGCGTGCCGATCACCTGCGCATCGACACGCATCAGGACAACCTGCCCATGCAGGGCGCGAGTATTAAGGCGGGGTTCGAGCGTGCCGGCGTCGTGTATGTGTCGGACGGCACGCCGCGTGTTGCGTTCGACTGGCTGCGTGAGGCGTAAGAGTAGGGGCACGTGTCAACAATTCGCACGAACGAAAATGGTCCCGGGTGGGGCCATTTTCGTTCGCTGCGCTGATTTGCAAGCCGGCTTTCGCAAGGCGCGAACCTACGAAAATCGCCGCGCGGCAACGCAGGGCGATGGGCTTGGTCGGGGGATAGGGCCCGCTTCGCCCGCCGGCTCGTAAATTGTATCATCCAGTGTGGAACGAGGACGCCCGTTGCCGCGTGCGATGGGCTTGTAGCTTGTAATAAGAGGAGAGCCATGTCGAAGCAGGCAGTCGTTGGAATCTTGGCGCATGTCGATGCCGGCAAGACCACGTTGGCCGAGGCCATGTTGTTCAACGTGGGTCGCATTCGCAAGCGCGGCCGCGTGGACGATGGCGATTCGCATCTGGACACTAACGCGATCGAGCGCGAGCGCGGCATTACGATCTTCTCGTCGCAGGCCGTGCTCGACCACGGCGATACCCACGTCATGCTTGTGGATGCGCCCGGCCACGTCGATTTTTCGGCCGAGGCGGAGCGCACGCTGCGCGCGCTCGACTATGCGATTTTGGTTGTGGGTGCCAACGACGGCGTGCAGGGGCACACCGAAACCCTGTGGCGCCTGCTTGCGCGCTATGACATTCCGACGTTCATCTTTATCAACAAAATCGATTTGGAGAATCCCGGCCGCGATGTTTTGCTGGCACAGCTTGGGCAACGTCTTTCCGAGGGCTGCCTGGATGCCAGCGAACTGTTGGTGGGTGGTGCCGTTCAGGAGGACGCTGCTGCGTTGGACGAGGCGGCGCTCGAGGAGTTTCTCGACGCAGGGGAGCTTTCGACTGCCACGCTTTCGCGGCTGGTCGCAGAGCGAAAGTTGTTTCCCTGCTTTGCGGGCTCGGCGCTCAAGGACCAGGGTGTGGCAGAGCTACTCGACGGCATATGCGCTTTGATGCGCGAGCGAACATGGCCCCAGGAGTTCGCCGCGCGAGTCTACCGCGTGAGTCGTGGAGACCGTGGCGAGCGTCTTGCCTGGGTCAAGGTGACGGGCGGTGTACTGCGTGCAAAGCAAGTTGTCGAGGGATGCTCTGGCGCCTCCACTTGGGAGCAAAAGATCGACCAGGTGCGCATCTATAACGGCGAGAAGTATGAGCTTGCCCAAGAAGTTGCTGCTGGCGGTATTTGTGCCGTGACGGGCCTTGCGCACGTTCGCCCAGGGGATGCCTTGGGGGCGGAGCCCGTGGGCGATGCGCCTGTCATCGCTCCGGTCCTCACCTATACGGTGCTTCCGGGCGAACACGATGTCCACGCGGTGTTCAAAGCACTGACAGAGTTGGCGGACGAAGATCCCATGCTCGGCGTAAGCTGGAACACTCATCTTGAGCAGATTCATTTACAGCTGATGGGCGCCGTGCAACTCGAGGTCGTGCAGCGGGTGTTGGCCGATCGCTTTGGCCTTTCGGTTGCGTTTGAGTCTGGCGGCATTCTCTATAAGGAGACTATTTCGCAGCCGGTCGAGGGCGTGGGCCATTTTGAGCCGCTGCGCCACTATGCCGAGGTACATCTGCGCCTGGAGCCGTTGCCAGCGGGTTCGGGCGTGCAGTTTGGCACCGTGACCTCGACCGACGAACTCGATCTTAACTGGCAGCGTTTGGCACTCACCAACGCCATGGAGCGCGATCACCTGGGCGCGCTGACCGGCTCGCCCATCACCGATGTGTGCATTACGCTCACGGGCGGCCGTGCGCATGCCAAACACACCGAGGGCGGCGATTTTCGCCAGGCCACGTACCGCGCGATTCGCCAGGGGCTCATGCAGGCGCGTGAGGCTGGCGCGGCGGTGCTGTTGGAGCCGTGGTATCGCTTTGAGCTCGAGGTGCCGGGGGAGTGCGTGGGCCGGGCACTCTCGGATGCCACGCGCATGGGTGCCGAGTACGAGCCGCCGACGATGGCGGGAGACCGGGCGAAGCTTGTGGGTCGCGTGCCGGCATCTGAGGTGCAGGATTACGCGCTGGAGGTGGCCGCCTATACGAGTGGTCGTGGGCATCTGTACCTAGAGTTCGCCGGCTATGCGGCTTGCCATGATGCCGAGCGCGTCATCGAGACGGCCGCCTATGAGCCCGAGGCCGATCTGCCCAACACGCCCGATTCGGTCTTTTGCTCCCACGGCGCCGGTTACACGGTCAAATGGTACGACGTCCCCGAGGCAGCCCACGTAAAGGTCGATCCCTCCACCTTCCGCCCCTGGCGAGCAGCAGACGCCGAGTTTTTCGGCCACATGTGACAGAGGGGCAGCCCCTTTGGCAGATTCAGTTGGTATAACTCGGTATAAGTTGGTATAACTATTACCAGGGTTTGCCAATCCGAGGAGGCCGACATGAATCCAAATCCCTTTAAGCCAACGGCAGGCAAGCGGCCTCCGATGCTCATTGGTCGCGAGTCGGTCATCGAAGATTTCGAGGAAGGGCTCGATAACGGCGCCGGAGCGCCGGGCAGGCTCATGCTCATTACGGGAAACCGCGGCTGCGGCAAGACAGTTCTCCTGCGGGAGCTGCAACGTCTGGCCAGCGAGCGCGGATGGGCGGTTGTCTCCGATTCCGCTTCGCTTGGCTTATGCGACCGCTTGGCCGACGCGCTTCGCTCGAATAAACCCGTTGTGACGTCAATGGAGTTCGGTCCTTCGTTTGGCCGGATGTCGGTCGAGGCGGCGCGAGCAAAGGGCGAGACGTTGCGAGGGCTGGTCAACGAGCGCCTTAAGAAGCTCGGTCCAGGCAAGGGCATACTGTTTGCGATTGACGAGGCGCAATCGGCGTCTATCGAGGAACTGGCGGCTCTTGCCGTTCTCTATCAGCAGGTGCTCGGAGACCAGGATGCCACGGGATTACCCGATAGCGACCAGCGCGGTCTTGCGCTGGTTTTTGCCGGCTTGCCCAGTATGGTTGACGATCTGCTCGAAGAGCCGAGCGTGACGTTTTTGCGCCGCGCCCAGCAGCGTACGCTGGGGGCGATATCTTTGCCCAAGGTGCGCGATTCATATATCCAGACGGTCAAAGACGCTGGTCTTTACGTTGACGCGGAGACGGCGGACCTTGCGGCACGCAAGAGCATGGGGCATCCCTATATGGTTCAGCTGGTGGGATATTACATGTGGCGGTCTGCTGTCCGGCGTGGCTCGCAGGTCATCGAAAGGCGCGATGTCGAGGATGGCCATGCGGATGCCGTCTCCGAGTTCTACGAAGCGGTTGACGCGCCTCTATATTACGGGCTGCGCAGTCCACAGCGCCTTTTTATCGAGGCCATGGCGGTTGACGAGGGCAAACCGACTCGCATGGCGGATATCATTGAGCGCTGCGATCGCACCCAGAGCTGGGCGAGCAAATATCGCGCAAGCCTGATTCGCGAGCGTGTCATCGAGGCTGCCGGATACGGCCTCGTCCGATTTACCGTGCCCATGCTGGGCGCGTACGTTCGCGATCGAGTTTTATGGCATGAGTAGGGTGATAAAGGTGACGGAACAGAAGATGAGCCCGCAGGCTATCGAGGTACGCGGCGCGCGCGTCCATAACCTCAAAGACATCGATATCGATATTCCGCTGGGAAAGCTGGTGGGTATTGCCGGCGTATCGGGTTCGGGCAAGAGTTCGCTGGCACTGGGGGTTCTTTATGCCGAGGGTTCGCGCCGCTACTTGGAAGCGCTCAGCACCTATACTCGACGTCGCCTGACGCAGGCCGAACACGCCCAGGTGGATGAGGTATTGCACGTACCGGCGGCGCTCGCATTGCATCAGCGCCCCAGCGTGCCGGGCGTGCGCTCGACCTTTGGTACCATGACCGAGCTCAACAACAGCCTGCGCCTGCTCTTTAGCCGTTGCGCCCATCACGTGTGTCCGCACTGCGGGGCGCGCGTGGAGCCGAGCCTTAACGTGGCTGCGGGCCTGTCGCTCACGTGCCCTGCATGCGGTCGCGAGTTCTACGCGCCGAGCGCCGAGGACCTTGCCTTTAACAGCGGCGGTGCCTGTCCCACCTGCGGCGGCACCGGTGTCATGCGCGAGGTGGACGAAGCGAGCCTGGTGCCCGATGAGTCAAAGACTATCAACGAGGGCGCGGTGCTTCCCTGGGGTACGCTCATGTGGGATCTGATGAAGCAAGTGGCTGGCGAGATGGGCGTGCGCACCGATGTGCCGTTTAACCAGCTCACGCCTGAAGAACGCGACATCGTGTTCCACGGCCCGGCGGTTAAGAAGCACATTCTCTACGTTCCCAAAAACGGCGAGGGTGCCACGCCGCTCGACTTCACCTATTACAACGCCGTCTATACCGTCGAGAATGCGCTCGCCAAGGTTAAGGACGACAAGGGCCTCAAACGCGTTGCGCGCTTTTTGCGCGAGGGAGCATGCCGCGATTGCGGCGGCACGCGTCTCTCCGAGGCTGCGCGCCAGCCCCAGGTGTGCGGTATCAATCTGGCGCAGGCCGCGGCCATGACGCTTGGCGATGCGGTTGAGTGGGTGCGCGGGGTGCCCGCATCCTTGCCGCCCGAGATGCGGCCCATGGCGACGGATATCTGCGATTCGTTTTTGAGCGTGGCCCGTCGTCTGGTCGACCTGGGTCTCGATTACCTTTCACTCGACCGCGCTGGTGCCACGCTCTCCACGGGTGAGCGCCAGCGCGTTCAGCTCGCCCGCGTGGTGCGCAACCGATCGACGGGCGTGCTCTATGTGCTGGACGAGCCTTCGATCGGCTTACATCCCGCCAATGTCGACGGCTTGGTGGGCGTGATGCGCGATCTGGTGGATGACGGCAACACCGTGGTTGTTGTCGACCACGATACGCGCGTACTGGCGGAAGCCGACTATCTGGTCGAGATGGGCCCCGTTGCCGGAGCAGGCGGCGGCAGTGTAATCGCCGCTGGTACGGTAGACGAGGTCGAGCAATCGCAGGGCAGCCGTATCGCGCCGTTTTTGCGCGCCGAGCTCAAGCGCTTGCGTCCGCAGGTGACTGACGACGAAATGTTCGACCAGGGACATATCCGCATGGCAACCGATGCCATCCATACCGTCAAGCCGCTCGAGGTTGATATCCCGCGCGGCCGCCTTGTCGCGGTAACGGGCGTTTCGGGTTCGGGTAAGACGACGCTCGTGCTCGAGACGCTCATTCCTGCACTTAAGGCGCAGGCAGCTGGCGAGCGCTTGCCGGGGCACGTGCGTTGGGTCGATGCCGAGGGCATTGGCCGCGCAAATCTGATTGACGCTACGCCCATCGGCGCCAACGTACGCTCGACGGTAGCGACCTATGCCGACATTCATGACGAGCTGCGCCGCGCCTTCGCCCGTACGCCCGAGGCTAAGGCAGCCGGCTACAAGGCGGGCGCCTTTAGCTACAACACCGGCGCCTTGCGCTGCCCTACGTGTGACGGCACGGGCTCGATATCGCTCGACGTGCAGTTTTTGCCCGACGTCGAGATCATCTGCCCGGCATGCCGTGGTTCGCGCTACGCCGAGGCCGCCTCGCATATCCATCGCGAGGGCAAGGACGGGAGCTTGCTTACGTTGCCGCAGCTCATGGACATGAGTGTGGACGAGGCCCTCGACGCCACGGTGGGACTCAAGAAAGTCCAGGCGCGCTTGCAGACCTTGCATGACCTAGGCTTGGGCTATCTCACGCTCGGTGAGCCCACGCCGGCGCTCTCGGGCGGCGAGGCACAACGCCTTAAGCTCGCGAGCGAGATGGGCCGCGTGCAGGACGATGCCGTGTTCGTATTCGACGAGCCCACGATCGGACTACATCCGCTCGATGTTCAGGTGTTGCTGAGTGTGTTCGACGGCCTTGTTTCCAAGGGCGCCACGGTTATCGTGATCGAACACGATCTCGACCTTATCCGTAACGCCGATTATGTGATCGACATGGGCCCGGGCGGTGGCGACGCCGGCGGGCAAATCGTCTGCGCCGGCACGCCGGGCGACATCGCGGCCTGCTCCGCAAGCATCACCGGCCGCTACCTATAACCGAATGTGGCAAAGGGACAGTTCCTTTGTCACATTCCCGGAAAGCCTGTTTGGCGCAGGGCTTCGTAGAGGACGATGGCGGCGCTGTTGGAGAGGTTGAGTGCGCTGATGCGGTAGTCGTCCGGGTTGACGAAGTTGCCGCAGATGTCTTGTTGAAGGATGGCCTCGTGGCCGTCCTCGGTATGCCCCAGCGATTCCTCGTGAGCTTCCCAAGCCTCGGCGTTATCGAGCGAGTCGCAATCGCGCAGCATCGGGATGCGCTCGCAGCGCGCGGGCGCCGCGGCGAGCAGTGGCTCGGGAATGCCCGAGCTCTCGCTGCCAAAGACCAAGTAGTCGCCATCGCGGTAGGTACTCTGCGCATAGGTGCGGCGTGCCTTTTTGGTCAGCAGATGCAGGCGACCATCGGCAGGGGAGAGGCCGTTGCGCGCAAGAAAATCCTCCCAGCCAGCATAGGTCGTCACGTCCAAGTTTTGCCAGTAGCCCAGGCCGGCGCGGCGTACCGTCTTGTCGTCGAGCGAAAAGCCCAACGGCTCCACCAGATGCAGGCGGGCGCCGGTGACCACGCAGGTACGGCCGATATTGCCCGTATTGGCCGGAATCTCGGGCGCATACAGCACGATGTTGAACATGAATCTCCTTGGCTCAGAACGAAAAACCACCACGAAGAGCACCTTCGTGGTGGTTTGGCGGTTACATAGGCGGAAAAATGCCCGCTTGGATAAACCTAGGCGCGGTGCCAGTCGGTCAGGCAGGCATCGAGGGAGGCGATGAGCGCATCCTTGTCCATGTGACGGCCGATGATGCACAGGCTCGTCATGCGGTCGCCCGTCTCGTCGTCCCAAATCTGCATGATCTCGGGGTTCTCGTCGATGATCTTCTGCTTCTCGCTCTCGGGCGCCGAATCGACAAACAGGCCGTTCTCCATCAGGCGCATCTGGTGGCCGGCCTGCTCAAACATGTAGCACATGTCCGGATCGCCGGTCTGCCACAGCGGACCCTTGACGCGGATGACCTCGTCGGGCCACTCCTGCTCAACAAAATTGGTGAACTTCTGCAGGTCAAACGGCTTGCGGCGCGAGTACACAAAGGTCTCGATGTCGTACTCGAGCACCTCGGGGTCGTCGTGCTCCTCGGGATGCTCCATGGCCTCGATCCAGGCGGCGGAGTTGTAGGCGCGCATAAAGTCGAAGCGGTCGGTGTCGAGCAGCTCCTCCATGGGGACCTCGCCGTTTTGGGCCTCGACAATCACGGCGTCCTTCTGCAGGCTGCGCACGATGGCCTTGAGCTCGGCGATCTGCTCGGGCGTCACGGTATCGGTCTTGTTGAGGATCAGCGTGGAGCAGAATTCGATCTGCTGGATGAGCAGGCTTTCGATGTCGTCCTCGTCGATATCCTCGGCCAGCAGGTCGCGACCGCCGTTGAACTCGTCGTACATGCGGGCGCAGTCGACCACGGCCACGATGTTGTCGAGCGCGAGCTTGGGCTCGCCGCCCACCTTGGCCTCGTCGCAGAAGCTCGAGATGGTGTAGGCGATGGGGATAGGCTCGCAAATGCCCGATGCCTCGATGATGATGTAGTCGAAGTTGCCCGAATCGGCGATGCCCTGCAGCTGGTTGGCCAGGTCATCCGAAAGCGTGCAGCAGATGCAGCCGTTGGTGAGCGGGATGAGGTCATCGGTCTCGGAAAGGCCGCCGTCGGCGATAAGGCTGGCGTCGACGTTGATCTCGCCGATATCGTTGACGATCACGGCGGCGCGGATGCCGCCGTCGTTAGCGAGGATGTGGTTGAGCAGCGTGGTCTTGCCGGCACCGAGGTATCCGGTAAGCATGATGATCTTCACAGGTTTGTTGGGCATGTGCCCTCCTTTGTTAGACATGGCTTACAGTTGAATCTTATGCCAAACGCCTGCTCTTATACCCACGCGCCGGCAAATAACACAAGCTACTCCCAGGCTCCCCATACATCGGGGCAATAACCGACGGTGGCCTTTTTGCCGTTGCGCACAATGGGCTCGGCTAGAACCTGCTGGTTCTCGAGCAGCTTGTCGAAGCGCTGACTAGGGGTGAGGTGCTGGATGAGTGCGAGCGTTTCCTCGTCCTTGGCTTTGGGGTTGAGCAGCTTGTCGATGCCGCCGACCGCCTGCATCACGCTCGTGAGCTCGCCTTTGCTCATCTCCTTTTCCTTAAGGTCGATAAACTGCACCTTAATGCGGCGCTCCTTAAAATAACGCTGGGCCTTCTTGGTATCGAAGGACTTTTTGGTGCCAAAAATCTGGATATTCATGCTCCGCCGTTCTACCTGATGAAGTTGGTCGTTGCGCGATCTGCCTCGGGTGCGTTGATACCGGCGGCCTGTCCTGCCTCGATACAGCGCAGGAGCCAGGCCATGTTTTTGCCGATGTTTCGCATGGTGGCAAGGCCCTCGGCATCCCCATCGGCGTCGCCGGGCACGCGGCCAAACACGTTGTTCCAGTAGGTGGAGGCAACTACGGGCATTTGCTTAATGGTGAAGTACTTGTTGAGCACATCGAAGGTGGTCGAGGTGCCGCCGCGACGGGCGACGGCGACCGCGGCGCCGGGTTTGTGCTCAAAGGCATGCCCGCCGGCATAGAAGGCGCGATCGAGGGCCGAAAGGATGCGTCCGCTGGGGTGCGCATAGTAGACGGGTGAGCCAAAGACAAAGCCGTCTGCCTGCTCGGCGGCGGCGATGAGCTCGTTCACCACGTCGTCGTCAAAGGTGCAGCGACCGCCAAGCTTGCCGCACTGACCGCAGCCGATGCAGTCGCGGATGGGCTTGGCGCCCAGTTGGAATGCCTCGCTGTCGATGCCCTCGGCTTTAAGTTGCTCGGCGACCTCGGCGAGTGCGCGGGCGGTGTTGCCGTTTGCCTTGGGACTGCCGTTGACCAAAAGAACCTTCATCACAAACTCCCTCTGCTTTTGGTGACTTCTGCAGAGGATTATCGCACGATGGGGGAGGCGGTGCGGGCGCGGTGCTAATCCAGTTTGGTACCTGGCACCTGCACGGCTTTCCCGAGCAACGCTTTAAGCTCGTTCAAAATGGAAACAGGCTGACGGTCGACGCCGTCCAGATGGAGCGTGGCCACGCGAATGGGCGGCTGATATTCAAGCGAGCCGATGAGCACGGGAGAACCCAGGAACCGTTCGATGTCGCTTGCGATCTCATCGATTGCCTCGGGGCCGAGCTCATCGAAGAGTGCCACGAATGTCGGCCCCGTCGAGCGGAACAGGCGGCCCTTGCCGCGCGAACAATCCATGAGGCAGGCGGCGCTTTCGGCGAGCACGCGGTCGCCTGCATCGAATCCAAAGCGGGCATTGACCTCGGCGATATCGTCGACCTTAATGGCAATAAAGCCTGCCTCGTGCGGCACGCGGCGCATCTCTCCAATAGCGTTGACCAGCGCGTGGACATCGCCCAGGCCCGTTACCGAGTCGGTCGTATCCGCTAGGCTTCGGTTGACGATAATGCCCACATACATGCTGGGCTCGGTATCGGTGCCGTCCAAGCGGTAGCCCGTGCAGTCGCAAAGCGCGTATTTTCCGGTGGCATCCATTACGCGATACTGCATGTAGTGGAAGTGCCACGTGCCGTTTATCACCATGTCGAGCTCGGCGCGTACGTTGTCGCGGTCCTCGGGATGAACGCGGGCGAGCCACATGTCGAGTGAGTTAAAAGGGTGCTGGGAAGGCAGGTCAAAATCGCGCACGGCGTTAACCGACCATTGCGATTCTCCAGTATCGAGGTTAAGGATGAACGGATAGCGCGTCTCGGAGCTCATGGAGATCGCTTGGAACACCCGGTCGTTGCAGGGAAGCTGATCGACGATTGGGCGTTGCGGCGCGTCATTGTTTTCCGGTTGCTGTACACGATGCATAAGCTTATAGCGATACATCTTGCGATCGGCGTCCATCGTCATCTGGCGACGCGTGTCGCCGGCAAGTGGATCGACGCGCGAGCAGCCAAAGCTAAAGCTGGCGATCATGGGCGCCTTGCCATCTGAGCTCGCCTCGATCAGCCCGGCACGTACCTGCTCCAAGCGCTGCTCGAGTTCAGTCTCGTTTGCGGAGAGCGAGATAAGCACAAACTCGTCTCCACCGATACGGAACAGCATCTCATCGTGCTCCATGGTTTCGGAGAGCGTGCGGCAGATGCTCAGAATATAGCGATTGCCTTCGGCGTGGCCAAACCTATCATTGCAATGCTTGAGATGGTCGATGTCAATATAGGCGCAGGTGAAGGGGTCGCCTTTGCGCCAGAGCTGCTCGACGTGACGGTCGAGTCCGCTGCGGTTGCCCAAGTTGGTGAGCGGATCGATATAGGCGTTGCGCTCAAGCAGCCGGCGCTCTTGTTGCAGGATGGCATGCGTCTTTTGCAGTTGCTCACCAACGGCGCGTAGCTCAGCAGGCAGCGCGGCAACATCGAGTTCGGCGGTCGAGATGCCATTCGCAAGTCGTTGGAGATAGGCAATAATCAATTGCTCACCCAGGCGATATGACTCGTTCATGATGGATAACCTCCTTGGGCGGAACAATGGTTTGTATCATATCCCCAATTCGGTTTGAATTGGGGATATAAGTCAGCTAATGGAGGCAAATTCCCCCTTCGGCGGTGGCGTTTTGCGCGCGAGCGTATCAGTTGTTATTGCCACCATCGAGCAATGCCTCAAAATCCTTCGCCGGCATGGGGCGGTAGTAGAGGAAGCCCTGAGCGTAGCGGGCGCCCATTTGTCGTAGCATGTTCGCCTGTTCATTTGTCTCGACGCCTTCGACCTCGACGGGCAGATGGAGCGACTGCGCCATTTCGAGCATCGATGAAATGATTTGCGTGCTGCGGCCTTGATCGCGATCGGTGGGTACAAAGGCGCGGTCGAGCTTGATGACGTCGACGTTGACGTTCTTGAGCATCGCGAGCGTGGACTGACCGGTGCCAAAATCGTCCATATAGGTCGAGAAGCCGCGGGTGTGCAGGTCGGCCGTCAGTTTGTCCACGGCCTCGGACTCTCCCGTATAAGCCGTCTCGGTGATCTCGATACGCATGAGCTCGGGCGGTAGGTTGTATTGGGCGGCGAGCGCCCCCATATGCTCGGCAACGTCGCAGGCAAGGATATCCACGCGCGACACATTAAGCGAAACCGGAACCACACGAAGCCCTCGATCGATGCGCTCGCGCAGCCACGAGGCGACACCCTGCCAAATGTACTTGTCGAGCGTCACCACAAAGCCGCTTTCCTCGAGTGCGGGGATAAACGTTGCGGGCGAAATGAGAGAGCCGTCCTTGTCAATCCAGCGGGTGAGTGCTTCGGCGCCAATAATCTCACCGGTTTCCATATCGACCTGGGGCTGCAAGTGGTAGGTAATACGACCATCTGAGAGCGCGTACTGGAATTCGGTCAGCGTGTGGTGGAACGCGACTTCGCGCTCGTACTCCGCGGGGCAGAAAATGGCAATGCGCTCCTTAAAGTCGTTTTTTGCGCGCCGATTGGTAAACATGGCCTTTGCCTGCGCATCGATGGTGATCTCCTCATTGGAGTCGATGGGGTAAACGCCCATGGACGGCCAAAAACCTACGCCGTCGTTGTGCTTGGCTACAGCCTCGCGCACGCGCGCATAGACACGGTGAACGAAATCGTGCTCAAAGGGTATGAGCAGACAAAAGTCGTCTTGTCCCCAGTATCCCGCGACACCCATGTCGGCGTTCTCGATATCCTTGAGCACCGTGCCCACATCGGCAAGCATACGGTCGCCTTCGGCCTGTCCATACCATTCGTTAAATAGGCGCATGTGGCCCATGTCGACGGTGGCGATACACCAAGCGCCGTCGCGCCTTGCCTTGATGAAGGCATTGGCACGGCGCATAAACTCGCTGGGTCGGTAGAGACCGGTGAGCATGTCGAGGTGCTCGGCGACGGCGCCTTTGCGTTCCATCTCGGGTATGGGCAGACTGTCGTTGGGAACAAGTCCGCCGGCCGTACGAAGGCGACGATCGAGTTCGCCCAAAACAGTCGATGCTTGGGAGTCCAGGCGTTCGTAAAAGGTCGGGACGACAAGACAGACGGGAGCAATGGTGTCGCCTGCGATTTGCACAGGAGCGAAAACGGCCTCTTTAAGGTGGCGGGTCAGTTGCTCGAATGCCTCGTGGTCCAGGTCATTGCTGAGCACGACGAACTGGACGCTACGTGAACGGTAGACCCTGCTCCTGCCGCGGGTGATCGACAGCATGCGGCCTGCGTATTCGGCGAGCATGTTGTCGACAGCCTCGGCTCCGTAGAGCTCGTTGAGCTTTGTCGTGCCACGAACGCGCACCGCTATAAGGCCCGTCTCGCAACGGTCGCAACGACAGGCGTCGATGGCATTGACCAACATGCGCTGGGTTCCGAGGCCTGTCGCGGCGTCGACGGTTTCGGCAAGTGAGTGGTTGACGAGCTCGCCGACATAGAGCGAGGGGACATTTTCGTCGCCGTCGATGCGAAACCCGCGAGCACGGCAGAGGACGTAGTCGCCGACGGCATTGCGCACACGATACTGCATGACGCGACGGTGCTTGGTGCCGTTATAGACCTGGTCGATGTCGTTGATGTAGGCCTCAAGGTCATCGGGATGCACGCGCGTTTTCCAGTAATCGCGACAGTTGTCTATGTGCTCCGAGGGAAGGCCAAGATCGCGCAAGGCGCCTTGTGACCAAAGGGTGCGATGTTTGTCCAAGTTCTCGATAAAGAAATAGCGGCCCTCGTTGAGCATCGAAAAGGCGTCGAAAATGCGATCGCTTATTTCGAAGTCGTCGGCGTGGACTTGCGTGATATTGCGTCGATCAAGGTGCATGGCATGACGTAGCTTGTAGTCGTACATGCGATGGTCGGCATCGAGCGTCATGCGATTGGGGGCTTCGCCCAGGGCGGGGTCGGCATACGACACTCCATAGCTAAACGAGCGGGGCATCTCGGAATCGTTGTTTTTGAGCAGGACCGTTCGGCAGTGTTCCAGACGTTCAGCGAGGTCGTCCTCGGTCGCAATCGTAGATAGGATGGCAAACTCGTCGCCGCCTATGCGAAACTCCGCTTCGTCCACTTTCATATACAGCTTGAGATAGAGGCTTACCTGCAAAATATAGCGGTTGCCCTCGTCATGGCCAAAGACGTCGTTGCAGTGCTTGAGATTGTCGATATCGATGTACGCCATGGTAACGGGGGTGTCCTGCTCCCAGAGCTCCTCGAGGGAACGGGCAAAGCCGCCGCGGTTGCCAAGTCCGGTAAGCTGGTCGGTAAAGGCGGTCCTAATCAGATCATCCTGACGATCGAGAAGGTCGCGAACGGTCTTTTCGAGCGTTTCGGTGTAATTGCTGACAGTATCCATGTCGTAAGCGGCTTTCTGAGGTCGGGCGGATTGCGTCGGGCGAGCTCGTTGTGCACACGCGTTGTTGTTCGGCGCTTTGCGTGTATCCAGGCCCCGCCTTGCTGCGTTGTTGGGTTACTTTACCGGCTAATAGTTCGCTGTTGATAACTACTGCGTAGTATAAACAACAGCACACAATTATATATGGGTGCACATGCTGTGGGCGGCCATTATTCGACAAACGGCAGCGCGACGATGCGATGTCCGATAAAAATGCGACTGAGGCGATATATGTTGACGGGTATACTTGTCCCGGTTTTAAACGCAGGAACGGAGATGGTCGCATGGCACAGCCGGATACGACGCGCACGGTGGGGCTCGCGCTCGAGGGAGGCGGCTACCGCGGTATGTATACGGCGGGCGTGCTCGACGTATGGATGGAGCACGGCTTAACTTGCGACCATATGGTGGGTGTCTCGGCGGGCGCGGCGTTTGGCTACAACTTTAAATCGCGCCAGATCGGCCGCGCCATTCGCTACAACAAGGCCTATTGTGCCGACAAGCGCTATGCAAGCGTGACCAGCTGGCTGCGAACCGGCGATATGTTCAATGCCGATTTTGCCTATCACGAGGTGCCCATCGAGCGCGATCCCATCGACCTGGAGACATATCGCGCCTGCCCCATGCGGTTTACGTGCGTGTGTACCGATATCGAGACGGGCAAGGCCGTCTACCACGACCTGCCTTATGGCGACGAGCGGGATATCGAGTGGATCCGGGCGTCGTCTGCTATTCCCGTGGCGACGCGTCCCGTTGCTATTGACGGGCATAAGTATCTGGATGGTGGCGTGGCTGATTCTATTCCCAGCGCATGGCTGTTTGCGCAGGGGTATGACCGCAATATCGTGGTGCTCACGCAGCCGGCGGGCTTTGTGAAGCAGCCCAACAGCGTGATGCCCATGCTGCGGCGCGTGTTCCGTCACTACCCAGAGTTTGTCGCAGCGCTTGAGCATCGGCATGAGGTCTACAATGCCACGCTCGATGACCTGGCACGTCGCGAGTCTGCCGGCGAGGTCTTTGTGGTGCGGCCGAGCGAATCGGTGAAGGTGCCGTCGCTGTGCCGCGAACCGGATGAGCTCGAGCACATCTACCAGGTCGGTCGCCGCGATGCGGAGGCGACTTTGCCGGCGTTGGAGGCCTATCTAGCGGGGTAGGGGTTGCATACGGAAAGCGCATCCCGGAATGGAGGTCCAAACTGGGGTGCGCTTTCCGCTCTAGAAGATATGAGACTGCGAATCGGCTGCTCGGCCTAGACTTATGCCTGCTGCCAGGTGTCGACGAGCTCCTTGGCTGCGGCGTGGGGGTCGTCGGCACTGCAGACCGCGCTCACCACAAAGAAGCCGTCGACGCCGGTGGCCTTGAGCTGCGGCAGGTCGGCCGTCTTGACGCCGCCGCCCACTACGATGGGCACGGGGCTTGCCGCGTGGAGTGCGGCCAGATCCTCAAAGCTCTTGGTGATGATGGAGCCGTCGGCCGCGCGTCCGCAATCGCGCTTGGTCTTGGTCTCGTGGAGCGGGCCGATGCCCAGGTAGTCGACCAGACTCATGTCGGCGGTCTTGACGTACTCGAGCATCTCCTCGCAGCGGGCCGAAAGGCCCACGATGGCATCGGGGCCCAAAAGTTTGCGGCAGACCTCGACGGGAATATCGCTCTGGCCTACATGCACGCCATCGACAGCAATACCCTGCTCGCGCGCGGCGAGTACGCAGTCCAGGCGGTCGTCGATTAACAGGGCGACCTGACCGGTCTTGCCGGCCTGTGCGATTGCCTGCGCGGCGTCGCCGGTCAGTGCGATGATCTCGCGGGCGCTTGCCACCTTGGAGCGCACCTGGATGCAGGTAAAGCCTGCGTCGAGCGCCTGGGCCACCACATCGCCCACGGGACGTCCCAGCGTGTTTTCGGGGCCGAGTACCAGATAGGCCGAGATATCAAGGTTGTCGCGGATGCTCATCGTGCTTCCTCCTGCTTTTTGATCTGTGCTTCCATGCGCTCGAGTTTGCCGGTCATGGTGTCGGTAAATCCGGGTCGAATATCGGCCTTGAGCACGACTTCGGTGCGGATGCCCTTGCTCGCCAACACAAAGGTTGCGTCGCGCACGACCTGCATGACCTCGTCCCAGTCGCCCTCGATTTCGGTGAACATCGAGGTGGTGCGGTTGGGAAGGCCGCTCTCGCGAATAACACGCACGACTTCGGCGACCTCGGCGGACAGTTCATCGCCGGTGCCGCACGGGGCGATGGCCACGGCGACGAGCGTGTTCATGCCGGTATTGGTTGCGGGCTCGGACATGGCTTATGCCTCCTCGAGCTCGAGCTGGTTGTTGGCGATGTCTTGGGCGGTCGCGCGGTAGAGCTCGTCGATAAAGGCGACCTTAAAGCTTGCCGGGGCATCGGCGACAGCGGCGGCACGCGTGCCGGCCACGTTGTAGACCGCGGTGCCGCAGACTGCCGCCGTAAACGGATCGGTGACGCAGGCGTACACGGCCAGCACGCCGCCCTGCGAGCAGCCGCAGCCGGTGATCTTGGACATGAGCGGGCTGCCGCCGTGGGACTTGGCCACGGTCGTGCCGTCGGTGATCAGGTCGACTTCGCCCGAGACGACCACGGCGCCGCCGGTGTAGCGGGCGAGCGCCACGGCGGCGGCGCGGGCGGCGTCGACCGTGTCGGTGGTATCGACACCGCGCACGCGGCTCATATCAGCCGCCTCGCCCTCAAGACCCCACAGGCCGGCGAGTGCGATGATCTCGGAGGCGTTGCCGCGTACGATGGCGGGCTTGTACTGCTTGAGCTCGTTTACCAGCTGGGTGCGCAGGCTACCGATACCCAGGCCCACCGGATCGAGCACCCAGGGCTTGCCGGCGTCGTGTGCCGCCTTGGCCGCGCGGGGAATCGTCTGCTCGTAGATGGGGAAGAGCGTGCCCATATTGAGATAGATGGCGCCGCCGCCGGCAACGAGTGCCTCGCCCTCGTCGGGCAGATAGACCATGGCGGCCGATCCGCCCACGGCGAGCTGTGCGTTGGCGACAAAGTCGATCGTCACCGTGTTGGTGATGGAACCGGCCATCGGATTGGTGGCGCGAATCTCCTCCACGGCCTTGACCACGTTTTGCTTAAGCTGTTCCGAATCAATCACTGCACATGCCTCCTTGGCATAGAAAAGGGGCGCTGTGCATAGACAGCGCCCCTGTAAAGGCGGCATGCTCCCTACGCCAGCATTAACTGACAGGTTCAAAGGATTGGGCCCCATGCCCTCTCAGCCTTGTGGTTTGCACCGCCGGCACTCCCGCATCGAATCTGTTGTTCCCTATACTAGCGCACCTGCCAAAAAGGGACAGGTTTATTTTGGCAGGTAACAACTGGGACTTTGCGTTTTCCCAGATGAAACCTGCCGAAATAAACCTGTCCCTTTTTGGCAGGTCGGTACAATAGATGGGATTAAGAATGACCGAGGGGACCTTATGATCAAACTTGTGCTGACCGATATGGACGATACACTGATTCCAGCCGGGCATGACGGTGCCAGCGACTACGCCATTGAGGGTATTCATGCCATGCAGGCGGCGGGTTTGCACTTTGGGCCGGTTTCGGGTCGTCAGCCGTCCGCGATGGGCTGGATGTTCAAAAACCGTTCCGAGTGTTATTCGACCGGTGCGTTTTGCAACGGCCAGGTGATGTTTGTCGATGGCGAAGTAGTCGCTTCGCGCGCAATCGATAACGATGTCCTTATGCGCTTAGCCGATTATTTTGAGCAGGAGACCGACGATACGTACTTGAAGGTCTACCGTCTGGGTGATGACTTTTGGGACAACGACGCCTATTGCGTGACAAGCGATCCCGAGCGCGTGCGTCGCGCCATGGAGTCAGGCGGCAACGCGTGGCTCAAGGGCGAAGAGGCTCCCTGTCGTCCTGTCGTTGACGATGCCCCGGTATACAAGGCGAATATCTGGAGTGCCCGTTCGCGCGAGGAGCTCGCCGAGCTGCGCGAGCGTGTTGCCACTGAGGTGCCGGAGCTCTCGCTCGTGTTTCCCAACAACCGCGTGCGCCTGTTCGACGTTCTTCCGACCGGCTGGGACAAGGGCTGCGCTGCGCTGGAGCTGGCGCGCGCTTTGGGCCTGACGCCCGACGAGGTGGCCGTATTTGGCGATTCCGATAACGATCTGCCCATGATCGATGCCGTTCCCAACTCCGTTGCAGTCGCCAATGCCAACGAGGCCGTCACGACTGCCGCTCGCTGGCATATTGGCGCTGCGGCAGATGATGCGGTTGCCGGGGCTCTGCATCAGATTGCCGCCTGCGCCGCGACGGGGGAGATACCGTCGTTTATGAGCCAAATGGACACGGCGGGTTTTGACGTCACGAACGTCTAGGGAGAAGGCTATGAAGCTCCAGCAGCTCAGATATGTTGTTAAGGTTGCCGAATGCGGCAGCATCACCGAGGCCTCGCGCCGGCTCTTTGTGTCGCAGCCTTCGATTACCGCGTCGATCCGCGATCTCGAAAACGAGATGGGTGTGCACATCTTTGAGCGCACCAACAAGGGCGTCATTGTGTCCGAGGAAGGCGAGACCTTCTTGGGCTACGCGCGCCAGGTACTCGACCAGGCCGACCTGCTCGAGGGCAAGTACAAAGGCACGTCCGAGCAGGTGCCGCACTTTAGTGTGAGCTGCCAGCATTATTCCTTTGCCGTTAATGCGTTTGTCGATGTAATCCGCGAGTTCGATGCCGCGCGCTACGACTTTACCCTACGCGAGGAACAGACCCACGAGATTATCGAGGATGTCGCGCACATGAAAAGCGAGCTGGGCATCCTGTATCTGTCCGAGCACAACCGCGAGGTCATCGAGCGCATGCTTGCCGCCAACGAGCTCGTGTTCGAAGGGCTCTTCTGCGCCACGCCGCATGTCTTCGTCTGCGCCGACCATCCGCTGGCGGGCCGCTCCAGCGTGACGCTCGAGGATCTGGAAGACTACCCGTTCCTGTCCTACGAACAGGGCAGCTACAACTCGTTTTACTATTCCGAGGAGCTGACCTCGACGTTCGAGCGTCGCAAAAATATCCGCGTGCGCGACCGTGCGACGTTGTTCAATTTGGCCATGGGCCTCAACGGCTACACGGTATGCTCGGGCGTGATCAGCCACGAGCTCAACGGCCCCGGCATTATCTCGATTCCGCTCGACGTGGACGAGTACATGGAGATTGGCATCATCACGCGCAAGAACACGACGCTCACGCGCTACGGTCGGGCCTATATCGACGCGATTCGTCAGCATATCTAGGCTGCTGTGCTCCGCACGGTTCAAGTCTCTTTATGACAGTCCAGACTGATATAGGAAGCATCTATATCAAACTGTTATAAACGTATATTTTACGATGACCATATGAGCGCTCATACTCTGTCCCAGTAAAGCAACCAATGCAAAGGGAGATATCTATGAGCACTTCGATTCAACCGAACGCGCCGTTTCGTGCCGATATCGTCGGCAGTTTTCTTCGTCCGCAGGCTGTAAAGGATGCCCGTGCCGCCTATGTCGCGGGTAAACTCGACGCTTCCGGCCTTAAGGCCGTCGAGGACGATGCCATTCGCGATTTGGTGGCCAAGCAGAAGGCCGCCGGCCTGCAGGTGATCACCGATGGCGAGTTCCGCCGCAGCTACTGGCACCTCGATTTTATGTGGGGACTCAACGGCATTGAGCGCCGCGCCTCGCGTACGGGCTACATGTTTCACGATGAGGAGACTACCGCCGACACCGCCGTGGTAACCGGCCCCATTAGCGGCGAGAACCATCCGTTCGTCGAGCACTTCAAATTTGTCAAGTCACTCGAGGGGGAGGGCCAGGTCGCACGGCAAACCATTCCGGCGCCGATCCAGACGTTCTCTGAAGTCACGCTCGACCGCTGTGATGGCCAGCAGGAGAGCCTGCGCGCCGTCTATAAGACCGACGAAGAGCTCGCCGATGCCATTGCCGCAGCATACCGCACCGTGATTGCCGACCTGTATGCCGCGGGCTGCCGCAACATCCAATTTGATGACTGCACCTGGGGCATCTATTGCGATACCGACTTTGTGTCCAAGACCGGCATGAGTCCGGTTGACCTGCAAAAGGTGTCCGAGCTAGGTGTGGCGCTCAACAATGACGCAATCGCGGACAAGCCCGACGATCTGGTTATCAACACGCACGTGTGCCGCGGCAACTATCACTCCACCTATGCTTTTGAGGGCGGCTACGACCCCATCGCGCCGTACCTGTTCGCACATGAGAACGTCGATGCGTTCTATCTGGAGTTCGACACGCCCCGCGCCGGTGGTTTTGAGCCGCTCAAGTACGTTGCCCCCGGCAAGAAGGTGGTGCTGGGACTGATCACTACAAAGGCGGCTGAGCTTGAGGACGAGGACGTTATCGTCGAACGTATCCACGAGGCCGCAAAGTATGTGCCGCTCGAGAACCTGTACCTGTCGCCCCAGTGCGGCTTTGCCAGCTGCGAGATTGGCAACAAACTGACCGAGGACGAACAGTGGGCAAAGATCGCGCTGGTCAAGCGCATTGCCGAGCGCGTTTGGAAGTAACGCTACCGTTCGCAGGTGACGGCGCGTGCGAGACATGGCGTATCACGTACAATGGTTCGGATCGTATCGTTCGGGCAGGTTATCCGATATGCCTGATCGCCCTTCCATCATGAAAGGACTTCCATGTCCCAATCCTCGACGCCCGCCGTCACCAATGCCATCTACGATGCGTCATCGCTCGGCCGCCCGCGCATGTTTGTGTTGGGTTTGCAACACATGTTTGCGATGTTCGGAGCCACGGTGCTCGTGCCCGTGCTCACCGGCCTTTCCGTTTCGGCGACGCTTCTGTTCGCCGGCATCGGCACGCTGCTGTTTCATTTTCTATCGCGCGGTAAGGTGCCGGCATTTTTGGGCTCATCGTTTGCCTTTATTGCCGGTTATGCCGCAATCGCGCCCAACGGCGAGACCGAGCTTTTGCCCTACGCCTGCCTGGGCGTAGCTTGTGCCGGCCTGCTCTATCCGGTGCTCGCGGCCCTGTTCCGCGCCTTTGGCGCCAAGCGCGTTATGCGTTTCTTCCCGCCAGTGGTGACCGGCCCCATCGTCATTTCCATCGGCCTGATCCTAGCGAGCTCTGCCATCGCCAACTGCCAGACCAACTGGCTTGTCGCCGCTGTCGCTGTGGCCGTCATCATCATCTGCAATATTTGGGGCCGCGGCATGGTCAAGATCGTGCCGATTTTGCTGGGCGTTGTGGTGAGCTATGCCGTTGCGGCTGCGTTGAGTGAGGTCGATTTTTCGGGCGTTGCCGCCGCTCCGTGGGTCGGTCTGCCCATCGTGTGGGACAACACCGTGTTTGCGCTCTTTGGCCCGCAGTTCGATAGCGGTCTTGCCACGACGGCCATCATCACCATCATGCCGCTGGCCTTTGCGACCATGATTGAGCACATTGGCGATATCTCCGCCATTGGCTCTACCTGCGAACGCAATTACATTGCCGATCCCGGTCTGCACCGTACCCTGCTCGGCGATGGCCTGGCGACCATCTTGGCGTCGCTCTTTGGCGCTCCGGCCAACACTACGTATGGTGAGAACACCGGCGTGCTCGCCCTGACGCGCGTGTTCGACCCGCGCGTAATTCGAATTGCCGCGTGCTGCGCCATCGTGCTTTCGTTCTGCCCCAAGTTCGCGGCTGTCATTGCGGCCATGCCGGCGTGTGTGATCGGCGGTGTGTCGCTCGTGCTCTACGGCATGATCAGCGCTGTGGGTGTCCGCAACCTCATCGAGAACCAGGTCGATTTCCAGAACAACCGCAACGTGCTGGTTGCCGCGCTGGTGCTCGTGCTTTCGCTCGGCATCGCGTACAGCACCGCCGGCGCCATCGTGTTGGAGCTGGGCGGCGTGACCATTTCGCTGTCCGGCATTGCCGTGGGCTCACTGGTGGGCATTGTGCTCAACGCCATCCTGCCGGGTAACGACTTTGAGTTTGATGTCTCCGAGCTTGAGGAGGCTGCTGAGTAGCAGCTGCGTTCAGCTAAACAAGATATGGTGCCCATGCGTATATGCGCGTGGGCACCATTTTTAATGCGTCAGTATCCAGTGGATGCCGCGGGCCATGCGCAAGTCGGTTTGGGCAAAGTGATTGCCGGGGTTGAGCTCCAGCGTTGTTGGAATGCCGCGCTCGACGAGCAACGCTTCCATCGCGCGTGTGTCGTCGAGTACATGCCGCATCATGCGGTTGGGCGTCTTGGTTTCCTTTTTGCCGAGTGACAGATAGATGGCTTGCGGGCTGCCGGCAAAAGAAGCCGTGCTGGCACGGTCGACAAATTCGGGAAACCACAGCGACCCCGATGCACTCGCCGCGCGGTCAAAGACATCGGTTTGCCAGAGGGCCCAAAGCGAAAATAGGCCTGCCAGCGAATAACCGGCAATGCCACGCCAAACAGGTGGCTGTGGGAGCGATGATTCGACTTTTGGGATTATTCGGTTCAGCAGCTCATCAAGAAAATCGGCAGCTTGGCCGCCGAAAGGCTCGGCATCGCGTACGGTCCCGTCGCATGCCCAGGGGCTCAGCTCGCGATTCCAATCGAGCCCGCCAATGGTGACGAGGGCGAATGGCGGACAGTCGAGCTCTCGGCAACACTTATAAACCTCGCTGCCGTCGCCCACGACCACAGGAAGGTAGATGACAGGCGCGCTTTCCGTATGATTCGAATAAACGGTTATCTGCTTTTGATGCGCTTCCATGACGGGCTTCTCTCAGTGTTGTGATATCGGCAGCCCCAATTGTCGCACGCCAGCGTATGCCGGTTGGGCTAGACCAAAGACAATCTCGTGCATCCCCTGCGGACGCATATGGAAAACGCCACCGCCGGAGGGGAGCTCGGCGGTGGCGTTGTTAAACGGTGCTGGGGTTCGGGGCCTTCGCGGGAGCTGCCATGTGCGCAGAGGCGTCTAAGAACGCTTACGGCTCGCCATGGTGCCTGCGGCGATAGCGGCTGTTCCCGCAAGGACGGTTGCCACGATGGCCGCACCCGAGGTGTCGCCGGTTGCCGCGAGCACGCCGGTAGTCTTGGCTTTCGTGGTTGAAGCCGCAACGGCCTTGGTCGGCTTTGAGCCCTCAGGCTTGGGGTTCTGCTTGGACTCCGCGGGCTTGCTTTCTGCGGACTTGGTCTCGTCGGGCTTGGGGTCTTCCGGCTTGGCTACCTCGGGAGGTGCGATGGTCGTACTTTTGGCGACTGCTTTGATATAGAGGGAGTCGACCGTGGCGTCGCCCGTGCCGATGGCTTGGCCTGCCTCGTAGATGCCGTCACGGAGCTTGCGATAGTCAATGACCTTGCCGCCTTCGGGCGTCTGGATGGCGGCGTTCTCAATCTTGATGGTGCCGATTGTCTTGCCGTCAGCGCTCATGGCACGGGCAAAGATTGCCGCTGTATCTCCTTCGGCCGTTACCTTGCTGCGGATGATCGAGATGACTGCGGGTGTGACGCCCTCGCTGGTCTGGGCGATGATGCCGATGTTCTCGCCTTGGGGTTCGCGCCTCGTCTCGCCATCTTGGTTTTCGCTGTAGGGGATGGGGCCGTCGCCGTTCTCGACATAGCGGGCTATGGCCTTGACAACGGAGTCGCTGATGTAGATGTGGCCGCCCTTCTCGTTGGGTCGATCGTTTCTGGTGGAGAATGCAGCCGAAACCTCGCCTTCCGCAAACGCGTCCACGGTGGAGCCGTTCTTGACGACGATGTCGTCCTGGTAGGTGAAGAGGGCGTTGGCGCCACCGTATCTGCCTTTACTTGCACGGACCGTCACGTTTGCATGATCGAGGGTGATGCCCTTGTGGGCATAGACGCCATATTCAACACCGTTTACGTTGAGGGAGGCGTTTGTGGCTGCGAGGCTGCCCTTGGCCTCGACGGCAGCGTCTTCCTCGGAGCTTGCCTTGACCTGGCTGCCGTCCGAGATGTTGATATTGTCGCCGCTCCAAAGGGCCTCACCATCGGCTGAGCTTGCCTCGACCGTCCCGCCACCCTTGATGGTGAGGTTCTTGTCGGCTCCAATACCCTTGTCCTTGGTAGCCCTGGCGGTGACGGCTCCGCTGTCGTCAATCGTGATATTGCCGTTTGCCCTGATGCCATCCGATGCACCCGTGGCGTTGACGTTGCCCGAACCTTTGATAGCGAGATCACCTCCGGCATTGATGGCATCAAACCCAGTGCTCGTGGCGTTGACGGATCCGGCTCCGTCGATGTTGATATTACCCGTGGTGAGGATAGCGTCCTCAGTAGATGTCACGCTGAGCGTGCCGCCCTCGTCGCCTTGGATATTGAGCTCGGCATTCTCGTTAGTGCCATGAGAAACGTTGATGCTTTCGATCCATTCGGCAGTGACGATGTTGGTTCCCGAGTAATTCACGTTGAGCTTGCCTGCGGCCTGGATCTCGCCGCCGTTATAGTTGTTGAGCTTCAAGTCGTCGGCGCCGTCCCACGACCAGGTACCGGCCTCGTCGCTCGCCGCGGTGTTGTACTTGTTGCCGCCGACCTTGACCCATTCCGCTGCGAGCGAGACGCTCGGCATGAGCAGCGAGCTCACCGTGAGCGCGCAGGCCAGGCCGCAGACGATGCGGCGCGTCACGCGGCGCCAGCTGCCGTGCGCGAGTCCTATGCGACGGCGAACGTCGGGTTCGGCAACATGGGTTCCGGCGGTAGTGTCATTGCGTTTGGGGGTCGTGAACAAGGCTGCCATGGTTGCTCCCGTTCTCATAGGGCCTATACGACTAGATTCAGCGTATCTGCTGGATGTTGCCGGCGGTAGTGCCGTTTGGAGGGCAAAATGTCCAAAATGGGGGAGAAATAGGCCGCACGCCGGCGCAGGGACCGGCGCTAAAAGAAAAGCGCGGGGCCGCATGGCGACTCCGCGCTTTATTGTTCAGCTTTTGCAGCCTTGCCCTTACGCTACGAAGAAGTAGACGAGGAAGGCAAGGGCCGCGATCCACCCGTCCCGTGCGAAAAAGTGTTTACGAGCGCTTGCGGCTCACCACGGCGCCCGCGGCGATGGCGGCTGTTCCCGCAAGGGCGGCTGCCACGATGGCTGCGCTCGAGGCGTCGCCGGTTGCTGCGAGTTTGCCGGCGATCTTGGCTCCCGTGGCTGCAACTGCAACGGTCTTGGTCGTCTTCGTGCCCTCGGACTTGGAACCCTCGGGCTTGGTCTCGCCTGGCTTCTCCTCGGGTTTGATCTCCTCGGGAGGCGCGATGACCGTGCTCTTGGCGACAGCTTCGTTATAGGGGGAGTCGATCACAGCGTCGCCCGTGCCGATGGTTTGACCCACCACGTAGAAGATGCCGTCATCGAGTTCTTCCTTGTTGCGATAGCCAATGATCTTGCCGCCTGTGGGCGTCTGTATGGGAGCGCCTTCGATCTCGATGGTGCCGATTGTCTCGCCGTCCGCGCTCACGGCAAGGGCGAAGATTGCCGCCGTGTCTCCCTCAGCTGTGACCTTACTGCGGACAATCGAGATGGTCGCGGGCGTGATGCCCTCCTTGGTCCGGGCAAAGATGCCGATGTTCATGCCCCTATGCTCGGGAATGACCGCGCCACTTTGGTCGTTGCTGTAGTGATCGGGGCCGTCGCTACCGGACTCGACATAGCGGGCTATAGCCTTGACAACGGAGTCACTAATGTAGATGTGACCACCCGCTTCGTTGGGGTAGTAGTTTCTGGTGAAGATTGCGGTCGAGAACTGGCCTTCTGCGAACGCATCCACGATCGAGCCGTTCTTGATGACGATGTCGTCCTCGTCGGTGAAGAGGGCGCTGGCTTCATCGTTCCCTGCACTTGCACGGACCGTTACGGTTGCGCCATCGAACGTGATGCCCTTGTAGACATAGATGCCATACCCAACGCCACTTGCGTTGAGGGAAGCGTTCGTGACCGTGAGGCTGTTTTTACCGTCGATGGTGGCGTCTTCCTCGGAGCTTGCCTTGACCTGGCTGCCACCCGAGATCTCGATGTTGCCGTCGGCCCAAATCGCATTGTCTTTGATAGAGCTTGCCTCTACCTTGCCGCCGCCCTTTATGATGAGGTTCTCGTTAGCATCGATACCCTGATCCTCGGTGGCCTTGGCGGTGACGGTTCCGCTGTTGTCGATCGTGATGTTGCCGTCGGCCCTGATGCCATCCGAATCGCCCGTGGCGTTAACGTTTCCCGAGCCCTTGATGGTGACATCGCCCCCGGCATCGATGGCATCGTGCTCGGTGCTCGTGGCGTTGACAGTGCCAGCGCCGTCGATGTTGATGCTGCCGACGGAAGTGATGGCGTCACGAGAAGATGTCACGTTGAGCGTGCTGGACGCGTCGCCCTGAATATTAAGCTCGGCGTTCTCGTTCGCGCCATCCTTAACCTTGATGCCGCGGCCGTCGCCGTTAGTGACGATGTTGTCGCCCTCGTAGCTCACGTTGAGCTTGCCCGCTGCCTCGATCGCGCCGCCGTTATAGCCGTTGAGCTTCATGTCATCGGCGCCGTCCCAGCTCCAGGTGCCGGCGGCGTCTCCCGCGGGCCCCGCGGCCGCTTCGTGGCGGACGCCGCCGACGTCCACCCACTCGGCCGCGAGCGAGACGCTCGGCATGAGCAGCGAGCTCACCGTGAGCGCGCAGGCCAGGCCGCAGACGATGCGGCGCGTCACGCGGCGCCAGCTGCCGTGCGCGAGTCCTATGCGACGGCGAACGTCGGGTTCGGCAACATGGGTTCCGGCGGTAGTGTCATTGCGTTTGGGGGTCGTGAACAAGGCTGCCATGGTTGCTCCCGTTCTCATAGGGCCTATACGACTAGATTCAGCGTATCTGCTGGATGTTGCCGGCGGTAGTGCCGTTTGGAGGGCAAAATGTCCAAAACTTGGGAAGCAAAACATCGCGCGTCTGTGCGTTGCCTGGCTTTAAAAGAAAAGCGCGGAGCCGCTCGATGCGACTCCGCGCTTTGGTGTTCTGTTTTAGCAGACTATGCCGTTACGCTACGAAGAAGTAGACGAGGAAGGCGAGAGCTGCGATCCACATGAGCGGCTTGATCTTGGAGGCCTCGCCCTTAAAGAGCGCGACGATCACGTAGGCGATAAAGCCTAGGCCAATGCCGGCAGAGATGGAGTAGGTGAAGGGCACGCCGGCGACAATCATGAACGCCGGGAAACCCTGCGACACGTCGGACCAGTCGATCTCGGAGGCCTCGCTCATCATGAGGTAGCCGACGTAGACCAGAGCACCGCAGGTGGCGGCGCTGGAAACGATGGTGACGATGGGGGAGAAGAACGCGGCGAGAATGAACAGCACGCCGGTGGTGACGGAGGTGAGGCCCGTGCGGCCACCGTCGGCGGCGCCGGAAGTGGACTCGACGAAGGTGGTGATGGAGGAGACACCCATGAAACCGCCCACAGCAGCGGCGGCGGAGTCGACGATCAGGATCTCCTTGATATTCTCGACGTTGCCGTCGTCGGTGAGGAACTCGCCCTGCTTGGCCACGGCCATCGCGGTGCCCATGGTGTCGAAGAAGTCACTCATGAGCAGCGAGAACGAGATGACGAGGAGCGCGGGGTCGGTAAGGACCTTGACGATGGCGGGCACGCCGCCGGCGTCGGCGATGGGGCCACCGATGCTCGAGAAGTCGAGCGGGGCGATGATACCGGTCGGAGCCTGGGTCACACCTAGGGGGATACCGGCGATGACGGCGACGACGATGCCGATGAGCAGCGAGCCGGGGACGTTGCGGCAGGCGAGGGCGACCGTCACCAGGATGGAGATGATGCCGACGATGAAGGTGGGGGAGGTGATGTCGCCCAGACCGACGAGTGTACCGGCGCCAGCGGTGATAATGCCGGCATCGCACAGGCCAATCATGGCGATGAACAGGCCCAGACCCACCGAGATGGCGTGACGCAGGACAACCGGGATGGCGTCCATGATGGCCTCGCGCAGGCCACAAAGCACGAGCAGCAAGATGACGATACCCTCGAGGAAGATGACGCTCATGGCCACGTGCCAGTCACCGCCGCAGACGGTGGTGGCGATTCCAGCGATCATCGCGTTGACGCCTAAGCCCGACGCGCAGGCGAGCGGGCGGTTGGCGAAGATGCCCATGCAGATGGTCATGATGCCGGCGCCCAGGCAGGTGGCGCAGGCGAGCGCTCCCGCATCGATGCCGGCGCCCGAGAGCACCGCGGGGTTGACGGCAATGATGTAGGCCATTGCCAGGAACGTTGTCAGTCCAGCGCGAAGTTCGGTCCCGATTGTGGACTTGCGCTCGCTGACGTGAAATAGTTCGTCCATGCATACCCTTTCCTTGTTCGGCCCCGAGTTTAGGCCGATTGACACGAACTCACCCACTATAGCCCCTTTACGACGCTGTTGTTCCTCGCATGTTGATGTTCGGCGCTTTGTAGCAGACGGACGGTATTTTTCGCATGAAAATGTGTGGGTACCGTATACTTAAGCGGTTACAACGACCCCTATGGAGGAACGTATGATTAAAGAGCTCTGCCACGACGAGGCTATTCTGTCCCAGCGTTGCGAGGTCGCGACCGTCGAAGACGAGTCGGTCGCACAGGACCTGATCGATACCATCAAGTCGCTCGACGATGCCGGCTGCCTTGCCGCCAACCAGATCGGCATCACCAAGAAGGTCTGCGTCTACCTGGACGATGCCGGCGAGTCCCATGTGCTCTACAACCCCCGTCTGGTGTTTGGCCTGGGTGCCAGCAAGATGGAGGAGAGCTGCCTGACGCACGAGGAGATCACCAAGTCCACGCGCTACATCAAGTGCAAGGTTGCTTTTGACCAGATCGTCGACGGCAAGATGCGCGAGCGCAAGCAGGACTTCGTCGGCTTCGAGGCACAGATGATCCAGCATATGATCGACCACTGCCTCGGCAAGTTGGTCTAAGGGGATCAAAGCACCGCACCTTGCCGCTCAATCGTCGCTCGCGTACCTTAAGTACGCTTCGCTCCTCTTTCGTGGCAATCTGCGGCACTTTGACCCCTTAGACGACCTGCGGGGTTAACTTGGTTGAGTTTATCCTGCTTGAATAGCCCGGGCGTGACATTGTTGTCATGTCCGGGCTTTTGTGTTTAGCCCCTTTTTGTTTGGAGACAATAACCTTAGCAAGAACGTAAAGCTAGGAGGCGCCATGTGTACGAGCATTCGATTTACCGATAATTCTGGCCACATGTATCTAGGCCGCAACCTCGACTGGAGCTTTGACTATGGCCAACAGGTTCGCGTGATGCCTCGCGGGTTTCACATTCCGTATTCGTTTATCGACGACGCGACGGCGGCACACGCGGTGATCGGTATGTGCATCGATTACAAGAACTATCCCATGTTCTTCGATTGCGGCAACGATGCGGGCCTCGCCGTGGCGGGTCTCAATTTCCCGGGTTATGCCGAGTATGCCGAGGGCCCTGTCGACGGCAAGACCAATATCGCGGCCTATGAGTTTCCCCTGTGGGTGGCAGCGACGTTCTCGACGGTCGATGAGGTCGAGGCCGCGCTGCGCGACACGGTGATTGTCGCCAAATCTGCCGGAGAGGGGCTGGGCGTGTCACTGCTCCATTGGATTATCGGCGACAGCCAGCGCAGCATCGTGGTCGAGATGATGACTGACGGCCTGCATGTATACGACGATCCGGTCGACACCCTTGCCAATCAGCCGACCTTCCCGTGGCATATGGAAAACCTACGCACCTATATCACCGCCACAAGCGATTTTCCGCAGACGGCGACATGGCGTGGCGCCGAGCTCAAGCCCTATGGAGCCGGTGCCGGCATGCGCGGCATTCCGGGCGATTGCTATTCGCCGAGCCGTTTTGTAAAGGCGGCGTACCTCAATGCCAATTACCCGCAAAAGGAGAGCGAGACCGAAAACGTCGTTCGCATGTTCCGCTCGCTCGAGGGCGTGGTGATGATCGAGGGAGCGTCCAGGATGGGCGATGGCAAGTTCGAGAAGACTATCTACACCGGATGCTTTAGCGCGCGCACGGGCAATTATTACTACGCGATGTATGGGGATCCGTCGATTCGCTACGTGAGCCTGATGGATGCCGAGGGCGCGAGCCCCGATAGACTCGTGGTTCCCGAGCCGCGCCGTTCGTAGCCGATAGCTTTACCGCAATGCAAAGCGGCCCTGCGTCTCTCGTGAGGCGCAGGGCCGCTGTCGTTGATTTGTGACGTCGCTAGAAGTTGGCGTCGTTGAGTTGTTCGTTCTCGAGGCCGTCGAGCTGTTGCTGTTCGGGCGTATCGGCGACGCTCTCGAGCAGCTCGGTGGGATCGGCGTTCATGTCCCTACCGGCCTCGTTGCCGTTGACCAAGTCGTCCGAGAAGATGTCGACTTCCATTTCCTCGGCCTCTTCGATCTGAACCTCGAGCGGCACCTGGGTGCGCACGAGCTTAACGGCCGGGCGCATGCGGGCAAACAGCGGCACGTACTCGATGATGATGGCCGAGTTCTCAAGACCATACCAGCGTGCCGGGCTTCCGCAGGCGCGGCGGACGGCGTACTTGATGGCCATTACGCGGTGGTCATTGCGGTTGATGTCCGTTTCGGGGGCAAGCATCTTGCGCAGCATGCAAAAGCGGAAGTCACCCACGTTGCCGCGTGTCTCGTAGATGGAGTAGGTGTGATGTTGCGGCGGCAGCTCGCCCGATGCCATCAAGTCGCCGACGATCTGACGCAGATAGGCGTTGACGCGCTGGTTGACCTTAAAGCCCAGGTCCAGGCGAACGCGGAAGAGGAAGTCTGTGCCAAAGGTCTCGACGGAATACTCGTGCGTATAGGGTTCGTCGGTAACGTGCACGTTGATGAACCAATATACCTTGGCGCGCTTGGGGTGCTTGTCCAGGATGGAATAGAGCACGTCGCGGTCGAGCGTGAGCGGGTCGGGGCTGTTGGTGAGAAATACCAGATTGTCGGCGAGCACGGGATAGGTCTCGTCGTTGCGCAGGCGGTTGAGCTGATCGATGTACTTGGAGACGGGCAACAGAATCGTCTGCGTGCGCTCGATGGCGGTGCCACGGCGCCACACGTACATAAGGCCAAACAGCAGTGCGGCCAGGAAGATCATCACATAGCCGCCGTCAAAGAACATGGTGAGGCACGAGGCAAAGAAGCACAGCTCAATGGCACCGAAGAGCAGGGCGAAGACGCAGGCGCCCAGCTTGTGCTTGAGAATGCCAGCGATATAGCTCGTCAAAAGCGTCGTGGTCATGAGCATGGTCACGGTAATGGCGAGGCCGTAGGCGCTCTCCATGCGCTCGGAGTTTTGGAACAGCAGCACGATGAAGATGCAGCCGACCCACATGATGTTGTTGACGAGCGGAATATAGAGCTGGCCCTTGGTGTCGCTGGGGTAGTGGATGCGCAGATGCGGCATAAGGTTGAGGCGCGTGGCCTCGGATACCAGCGAGAACGAGCCGGTGATGAGCGCCTGCGAGGCGATGATGGCCGCTACGGCCGAAAGCACGATGGCAAAGGGGCGCAGGGGCTCAGGGAGCATCATATAGAACGGGTTGACGATATCCATCGCGAGCATCTGGGGGTTGGAGTTATTGGCGAGCAGCCAAGCGCCTTGACCCAGATAGTTGAGGATAAGGGCCGCCTTAACAAACGGCCAGGATACATAGATGTTGGCCTTGCCAACGTGACCCATGTCCGAGTAGAGGGCCTCGGCGCCGGTCGTCGACAGGAAGACAAAGCCGAGCACCATGATGCCCGAGTGGTTGATGGGCGAGAACAGAAACATGACGCCGCGGATGGGGTTGAGCGCGCGCAGGATGGACAGGTTACCGAGCATGTTGAACAGGCCGGCGCCTGCCAGGAACAGGAACCACAGCGTCATGAGCGGGCCGAACAGCTTACCGATCGACGAGGTACCAGCGCGCTGCATGGCAAATAGGCCGCAGATAATGATGATGGTAATAATGATGACGTTGGTTTGCCCGTCACCCAATAGCGCGTGGCCCCACTCGATGGTGCGCAGGCCCTCAATGGCTGTAGTGACCGTGACCGCGGGGGTGAGGATGCCGTCGGCGAGCAGCGCCGCGCCGCCGATCATGGCGGGGAGAATCAGCCACGGCGCCACTTTGCGCACCAAGCTAAACAGGGCGAAGATGCCGCCTTCGTTGTGGTTGTCGGCCTTCATGGCGATTACCACGTACTTGACCGTGGTCACGAGTGTCATGGTCCAGATGACGAGCGAAAGCGCGCCCAGGATCATGTCCTCGCTGACGGTACCGATGCCGCCGTTGTTGGCGACGATTGATTTCATGGTGTACATGGGGCTCGTGCCGATGTCGCCATAGACGACGCCGAGCGTTACAAGCAGCATGCCAGCGGAGAGGGGGATGGCTCCGTGCCCGCCTTGACCACGCTGGTCTTGGGGGCTTGCCTCCAGTTTGTTGTGTGCCACGTGGACTCCCTTAGACATCCGGTTATCTGTTTAGGACAGATAATCTTTATGCCGTCTTTATACATACAAGAGCAGTTTGGCACATCAGGTTATTTTAGACAATAATCCTCAGCTGGGGATTATTTATCTACGCAGGTAGCATTTCAAAGCAGGGGCTTTTAAGCACGTACTGTCTGGGCGATGCCAGCCTTGGCGTTTGCGCGTTTGCCGGCGAGTTCGCAAAAAATCGCGCCGCCGATGATAAGCGCGGCGCCCATCAGGCGGACCGGTGTTATGGCTTCGCCCAAAAGGACGGCCGAGAACACGACGGCCGAAAGCGGCTCGAGGTAGCCGACGACCGCGACGGTCTGGACGGGCAGCTTGGCGACGGCACTAAAGTAGAGCAGGCAACCGATGCCGGTGTTGACGACGCCGAGCATGACGACGGCGCGCCAATCAATACTGGCGGCGACGCCGGCGGACAGGAATGAGGGAGCGCCCTGCGTGATGAGCGTGAGGACCAGCGCGGTCACAAAGGCGGCGCTCACCTGGAGCGTGGAGTTCTCGAGGCCTTCGATGTGTGGCGCACCCTTGCTAGCGATGACCATCAGCGCATAGCAAAATGCCGAGGCGATACCGCAGACGATACCCGCAATGGGCATATTGCCGCCTAGACCTTGTGCTGCAATGAGAAAAGCACCGCAGGCGACGGCGATAAACCCGGCGATTTTGCCGCCGGTCAGTTTTTCACCAAAGATGAGTGGGGAGAGCGCCATGACAATGATGGGGCCACAGTAGTACAGCAGCGAGGATACGCCGACGCCGATCGTCTGGTAGGCACGGAACAGAAAAATCCAGCTGGCACCCAGCGCGGCTCCCGACAGAAGGAGTACTGCGGCTTCGCGGGGACGAGATGGCGCCTGCAACTTATGGCGTTGGGTGATGGCAAGGATAGTGACAAGCGAGAGGGCGCCCAAAAACGTGCGCAGTAGCACGATATCGGAGCTCGGCAGCGCGATGGCAGCGGCGATGATGCCGTTGGAGCCAAACAATAGCAATGCTGCTAAGTACGTAAACAGTCCGTTGTCCATGCGCTTCCGTCCCCTCTATATTCGAGCATGTTCACTATGGGCGAACTGGCAATAGAAGAAAAGCGAATATAATGCATGGCTAACATGACAAAAACTCATGCAAAGGTGGAGGGGTGCCGTGGAAACGAATATTCAAAAGATGCAGGTGCTGCTCGAGACCGTGCGCGCCGGCAGTTTTACGCGCGCCGCCGAGCGCCTGAGCTATTCGCAGTCGGGCGTGAGCCGCATGGTGGCCGATCTCGAGGCCGACTGGGGCTTTAAGGTGCTCGACCGCAGTCGCGAGGGCGTAGTACTTTCTGCCGATGGACGGCAAGTTATGCCTGCGGTTGAGGCGTTATGCGAGGAGTTTGGCCGCCTGCAGCGACGCGTGGATGAGATGCGCGGGCTCATGCGCGGCAAAATCTGCATCGGTACGTTTTCGAGCGTGGCGACCCACGTGCTGCCGCCGGTGATTGCGCGCTTTCGCGCCGATCATCCGGATGTCGATTACGAGCTGCTGATGGGTGATTACTCCGAGATTGAGCAATGGGTGGCGGAAGGCCGCTGCGACCTGGGCTTTATCCCGCGTGAGCCCCGAGAAAACGGCATGGCATCGCGGTCTTTGGTGCGCGACGAGTTGATGGCAGTAGTGCCGGCAGACTCTTTGCTTGCCACGGCGGAGGTCGTTTCTCTTGCCGATTTAGCCAACGAGCAGTTTATTCTGCTAGAACGCGGCACCGATGACGAGATTACGCCGTTGTTTCGTCGGGCGGGACTGGCGGTGCGCTCAAAACTGTCGACTTGGGATGACTATGCGATTATGGCTATGGTCGAGGACGGCTTGGGCGTGAGCATTCTTCCCGCGCTCATCTTGCGCCGCTGTCAGTTCGATGTTGCCGTGCGCCCGCTCGAGGGACATCCTCATCGGCAGATCAACGCCATATGCCGCACCGCTGACGTTTCGCTTGCGGCGGCTCGTTTCCTTGAGTATCTCTAAAAGCGCGCACCCGTTGTCCACTTTGGGACAATTCCCGGGGTTCGGTACATTTTCTTGTGAAATTGAACTTTCGGATAATGCGCCGCGCTATACTGCTGCCTAAATTGAACTCTGGTTCAATTCGTGTTCGATAAATTGAACTTTGCCAGCAAGGAGGTTCGTGTGGCCCAAGAGACGTTTAGCGATCGCCTGCGACAGACCATGTCCGATCGTGACGTTCGCCAGTCGGACGTAATCCGCGCATCGGAGATGCTCGGTAAAAAACTCGGCAAAAGTCAGATGAGCCAATATGTGAGCGGCAAGACGATTCCGCGGCGCGATGTGGCAGAGCTGCTCGCCCGCATTTTGGAGGTCGATGTTACCTGGCTGCTTGCCGGTGACGCCGATCAAGGCGAGGCATCATCGCCCCGTAACGTTTCCAAGCCCGAACCCCATCCCTCAGCTCAAATTCCAAGGAGCACCACCATGCGTACTTTTTCTAAATCCACCAAGCTTGATAACGTCCTGTATGATGTGCGCGGTCCCGTCGTCGACGAGGCCGCCCGTATGGAGGACGAGGGCGAGCGCATCCTCAAGCTCAATATCGGCAACCCGGCGCCCTTCGGTTTCCGCACGCCCGACGAGGTCATCAAGGACATGCGCCAGCAGCTGCCCGACTGCGAAGGCTATTCCAACTCGCGCGGCCTGTTCTCTGCGCGCAAGGCGATCATGCAGTATTCGCAGATCAAAGGCCTGCCCAATGTTCAGATGGAGCATATCTACACGGGCAACGGCGTGTCCGAGCTCATTCAGCTTTCGATGAACGCGCTGCTCGACAATGGCGACGAGATTCTGATCCCCAGCCCCGACTATCCGCTTTGGACGGCATGCGCAACCCTTGCCGGCGGCCATCCCGTGCACTATCTGTGCGATGAGCAGGCGGATTGGTATCCCGACCTGGAGGATATGGAGTCCAAGATCACGAGCGCGACCAAGGCCCTCGTCATCATCAATCCCAACAACCCCACGGGCTCGGTCTACCCGCGTGAGGTGCTCGAGGGCATCGTTGAGGTTGCGCGCAGGCACCAGCTCATGATCTTTGCCGACGAGATCTACGATCGTCTGTGCATGGACGGCTACGAGCACGTCTCGATTGCCTCGCTCGCCCCCGACCTGCCCTGCGTCACCTTTAGCGGCCTTTCCAAGTCGCACATGATTGCGGGCTATCGTATTGGCTGGATGGTGCTTTCGGGCAACCAGCGCTGCATGAGCGACTTCATCATGGGCATCAACATGCTCTCCAACATGCGCCTGTGCTCCAACGTGCCGGCTCAGTCGATCGTCCAGACGGCGCTTGGCGGCCATCAGTCGGTTAACGACTATATCCGTCCGGGCGGTCGTGTCTACGAGCAGCGCAACTTTGTGTATGAGGCGCTCAACAAGATCGACGGCATCTCGGTGGTCAAGCCGCGCGCGGCGTTCTACATCTTCCCCAAGATGGATGTTAAGAAGTTCAACATCACCGATGACGAGCAGTTCGCTCTCGACCTGCTGCACGAGAAGAAGATCCTCATCACGCGCGGCGGCGGCTTTAACTGGGCCGAGCCCGATCACTTCCGCATCGTGTACCTGCCGCGCATGGAAGTGCTCAAAGAGTCCCTCGAAGACCTCGCCGACTTCTTTGACCATTACCGTCAGGCGTAACTAGTTCCGCCGTCCTACCGAACGGCGGACCGCTTGACGCTGCGCGAGCCGCATTCACACCAATCTGACGTTCAACTTCAAGGGCGCGACCAGAAGGTCAGCGCCCTTTCGTTTCACGTCACCTTGGTGCAAATGCGGCTCGCTCGCTGTCGTGTGCTCAGCCTGCGTCGTTACCATAGTCCATTAGGGACGGAGGAAAACAGATCATTTTCCTTGACTCGCGGAACTAGATCACGATTCCGCAGCAATGGTCGATTTCGTGCTGGATGATCTCGGCGGTGTAGCCCGAGAAGTTTTTGATGCGGTGGACGAAGTTCTCGTCCAAATACTCAACCTTAATGCGGCGATAGCGGGTACAGGGACGCTCGCCGATCAGCGAGAGGCATCCTTCGCTCGTCTGATAGGCATTGACCTGCTCAAGAATTTGCGGGTTGTACATCAGGAGTGTCCTGTTGCCGTCCTTTACGCAGATGATGCGTTTGCGCACGCCGATCATGTTGGCGGCGAGGCCCACGCACTCGTGCTCATGCTCGTGGAGCGTATCCAGGAGGTCCTGCCCGGTCGCGGCATCGTCGGGTCCCGCGTCTTCGGAAGGCAGGCGTAAAAAGAACTCGGATTTCATGATGGGCTTAATCATGGCGGGCTCCTCATGTCTCATGCTTTCGTGGGCTTTTAATAATAGCGCGGAAGGAAAGCTGTGCGTCCGCGTTACAATCTTTCGATGTTGGACCATGTTGCCAGACTCGTCGTGTACGGCGTCTGGCGTAAGTCTAGGGCTCATTTTCGCCCTGGACTGTTCCTCTGGGGCGATGCGACTGTCGTTTCAAGAGGAAGGAAATGCATGGGGAGCAAATCTCAGCAACAAGTTCAAGTAACGCCATCGGCCACAGCGGCGCTTCTCGTCGTAATGTATGTTGCAGCCTTTGTTGCCGCGTTTAACGAGAACATCATTAACGTGGCGTTGCACGACATTATGGCGGCCTTTTCGGTGAGTGCCACCACGGCGCAGTGGCTCGTTCGGGCTACATGATCGTGACGTCGATCTTTACGGCTATCATGGCCTTTCTGTCCGGCCGTTTCTCGACGCGCCAGCTGCTGTTTTTCGCATGCGGATGCATGGTCGCCGGCGAAGTCCTGTGCCTGGTCGCTCCGTCGTTTAGCGTTTTGCTGCCAAGTCGTATTTTGCAGGCTGCGGGATCGGGCATCTTGTTTCCGCTCATGATGAACGTGGTACTGTCTTGCGCCCCGCGCGAGAAGCTCGGTTTGTATCTGAGCCTGGGCGGTGCCTGCATTACGCTGGGACCGGCGTTTGGGCCCGTGATCAGCGGTCTTATGTGCACGTTGTTTGGCTAGAGGGCGGTGTTCGTAGTGCCGCTGGTGGGCGGCATTGTGGTCGCTGCGGCGGGCGTAAAGCATGTCCAGAATGTCGGAGAGCGCTCGAATACCACGCTTGATATTCTGTCGGTTGTTTTGCTCGCGGCCGGCATTACGGCATTTGTGTATTCCGTAGGCGAGTTCTCGACCAATCTGATTGCCGGTATCGTGGCACTTTTCGCCGCCATTGTGCTGCTCGGCCTGTTTGCGGCCCGTCAGCTCAAGCTCGAACATCCGGTGCTTAACGTGCGTCCCATGGCGAGCGTTCGCTTTTGGCCTCCGTGCCTGCTTGTGGTGGTGTCGATGATGACGACGTTCTCGATGAGCGTTTTGTTGCCGCTCTATTTTGAGGGCGCATACGGCATGACCGCACTTATTGCGGGCTTGCTCATTTTGCCGGCGATTGCCTGCAACGCCGTGACCTCGATTGTGGGCGGACGCGTGATGGACGCCCGTGGCGCATGGCCGCTGCTGCCGGTCGGCTTTGCCCTGATTGCCGTGGGACAGACTGCCATCTCGATGACGGCGGCAAGCATGAACATCGGCGTCGTTGTGGCGCTGACCGTTGTGGTGTATGCCGGAGTCGGTTTGGTGCTGAGCCCCTCGCAAACGGCCGGCTTGGAGACGCTGCCTGCCGCTGAACATCCTCACGGAACGGCATTGCTTAACACGTGGAACATGATTGCCGCATCGTTTGGCCCGTCGCTGTTTATCGGTCTGCTCTCGAATTCTGCGGCGACTGCCGGTGCCGCTGGCGTTGCGACGGACGTTGCCCAGGCGATTGGATTTTCAGCTGCCGTGCGTGTGGCGGCTGTAATTGCCGTGGTCGGGTTCGTGGTGTCGCTGGTGTACGCTCGTCGCGAGTCGCACATGTCGCATTAATGTGTGCACATAGATTCTGCAGCTAGATTGGATGGCGACACCATAAACTAATGGACGTTTTGCCGAGAGGCATGAATGTTTAAAGCGCAAAGAGTGCGCGACGGGCCCCGCGAATGGGGCGATGATGCCCGAGAGGGCCAAGAAGGAGTCTCATGTCCGAGAACGAAGAGATCATGAACGAGACCGAGAACGAGACCATGGCTGCCGAGGTTGAGGCAGTCGAGACCGTGGAGACCGAAGCTGCCGAGGTTGAGGCTGCTGACGAGGTTTCCGCCGAGGAGGAGGCCGAGGTTGTCGAGGCCGCCGTTGATTACGATGACGAAGAGCTGATGGACAAGATGCAGAAGGCCGCCCGCCTGCTGCGTAGCCGTCGCTTTGCTATTTCCAAGGAGGAGGAGGCCAAGGCCGAGCGCATGGCGAACATCGAGCGCGCCATCAAGCTTCTTGACCTCAAGCCCAAGATGGAGCAGAAGGAAATGTCCGACCTGCTGGGCATGCGCCTTCGTGAGCTCGATGGTCTGATGGCCGAGGCCGAGGCTGCCGATCTGGTCGGCCGCATCGACGACGCCGAGGGCGATATGCGCAAGATCGTCGTCTTCGCTGCCGAGGATGCCGCTGAGGGTCTGGTCGAGCTTGCCAACAAGAAGGAGAAGCTCCTGCCCGAGCTTTCTTACGAGGAGGCCACCGAGCTGATGGCCGCTCTCGATAAGGTTATCGCTCCGCTCGTCGCCATGGGCCTGGACGAGGACCGCGGTCCTCGCGGCGGTCGTGACGATCGCGGTGGCCGTGGCGGCGACCGTGGCGGTCGCGGCGGCTTTGGCGATCGCGGTGGCCGTGGTGGTGACCGGGCGGTCGCGGTGGCGATCGCGGCGGCCGTGGCGGCTTTGGTGACCGTGGCGGCGACCGCGGCGGTCGCGGCGGCTTTGGCGGCAACCGTGGTGGCTATGGCGACCGCGGCGGCAACCGTGGCGGCTTTGGCGGCAACCGTGGTAACGACCGTGGCGGTCGCGGTGGCGACCGTGGCGGCCGCAATGGCGGCGGCTTCCGCGGCAACCGTTTTTAGTTGGGTTACGCGGTTTTACCAAACCGCGTAACGGCTCGACGCTGCAAGCCCGCCAGAGCGGCAATCTGCCTTTCAACTTCGGCGGCATGACCAGAAGGTCAATGCCGCCTCGTTTCAAGGCACCTTGCTCGCTCTGGCGGGTTTTCGCTGGCGTTGCCACAACATCGGCGTTGTCGAAGTAGTCATTGGGGACGTTCTTAAATGACTACATAGCATGAGAGTGGATAATCTCCCGGTTTGAGTCTGCATTCAAGCTCAAAGTGGGAGATTATCCACTCTCATTTGTTATGTGTCCGAAAATCCACGCTCGTTTCTGCTCCGCCTACATTTGGAGGAAGAGCTCGTGGAGGCGGGCGTCGTCGTCGAGCTCGGGGTGGAAGGTGACGCCGAGCTGGTTGCCCTGGCGGGCGGCGACGATGCGCCCGTCGACTTTCGCTAAGGCCTTGGCGTCGCCGTGCACCTCGACGATGCGGGGTGCACGGATAAACGTTAGTGGCACTTCACTGTCGATACCGGCTACCTGTCCCTTGGTTCGAAAGCTGCCGAGCTGTCTGCCATAGGCATTGCGCTCAACGAGTACATCCATGGTTGCCAGACGTGGCGTGCCCTTATCGTCATGGGCGGCAAGGTCGTGAGCCAGCAGAATCAGGCCGGCGCAAGTGCCCAGGACGGGCATGCCTTCAACGATACGGGCACGAAGCTCCTCGAGCATCCCCAGTTCGTCAAGCAGCTTGCCCTGAACGGTGGACTCGCCGCCAGGGAGGACCAGGCGATCAAAGTTCTGCCGCAAATCGGCCGCCTGCCTCAGCTCAATATAGTGTGCGCCCAGCTCGGATAGTCTTGCCTCGTGCTCGGCAAAAGCGCCTTGGACCGCCAGCACGGCGACCGTTTGGTCTGCATAATCGCTCATGTGCGATCCTTTCTGCTGGACTAGCGCCCGCGCTCCTCCATGATGATCTCGATCTCGTCGGCGTTGATGCCGACCATGGCCTCGCCCAGGTCCTCAGAAAGCTCGGCGATGAGCTTGGCATCGGTGAAGTTTGCCACGGCCTTGACGATGGCGGCTGCGCGCTTGGCGGGGTCGCCGCTCTTAAAGATGCCCGAGCCGACAAAGACGCCTTCGGCGCCCAGCTGCATCATCAGCGCGGCGTCGGCGGGGGTCGCTACGCCGCCGGCGGCAAAGTTCACGACGGGAAGCTTTCCCGTGGCATGGACCTCGCGCACCAGCTCGACCGGAACCTGCAGTTGCTTGGCTGCCTCAAAGAGCTCGTCGTCGCGCAGGGCAACAACGTCGCGGATCTGCTTTTGGATTTTGCGCATGTGACGCACGGCCTGGACGACGTCGCCCGTACCCGGCTCACCCTTGGTGCGAATCATAGTGGCGCCCTCGGCAACACGGCGCAGCGCCTCGCCCAGATCGCGGGCGCCGCAGACAAATGGCACGTCAAACTGGGTCTTGTCGATGTGATAGACGTCATCGGCAGGGGAGAGAACCTCGGACTCGTCGATGTAATCGATCTCGGTGGCCTGCAGGACCTGCGCCTCGACAATGTGACCGATGCGGCACTTGGCCATGACGGGGATGGAGACGGCCTCTTGGATGCCCTTGATCATCTTGGGGTCGCTCATGCGCGAGACGCCGCCTGCGGCGCGGATGTCGGCCGGGATGCGCTCGAGTGCCATGACGGCGCAGGCGCCTGCCTCCTCGGCGATACGTGCCTGCTCGGGCGTGGTGACGTCCATGATGACGCCGCCCTTGAGCATCTGCGCGAGTTCGCGATTGAGTTTGACGCGATCGGCCTTGCTGGTCTGTTCTGCCATGGTTGCTCCCTTGGTTGGCATGTGCATTGCTTGACGGAACATCCTATCGGGGAGCTGGGTATGGCAAAATACTCAGTTTTCGAGATAATAATAAGGTCAGCCTAATACCAGATTGAACAGCTCGATAAGGTCAGGTGGCAAACTCATGCTTGACTACAATTTGGAAAAACGCGGCGAAGCATCGCTTTATGAGTATGTTTACCAGCAAATTCGAGATGATATTGTTGCTGGACGTATTGCGGCGGGGGAGCATCTTCCGTCTAAGCGCGCATTTGCCAGTCATCTGGGAATCAGTGTCATTACCATCGAGAATGCATATAGCCAGTTACTTGCCGAGGGCTATATTTGCTCAATGCCGCGTCGTGGCTACTACGCTTGCAAGCTTCCGGATGCACCGGTTTTGCCTTTGGCTTCGCAGGGCATCGACCGAGATACCGTCTCTGTGGGCCTCAGCGCGCATGATGTCAACGGACAGGTCGAGCTGTTCGATGCACTTTCTCCTTCCGCTTTGGAGGCGGCGCGGCTTTGGCAAAGCGCACTACGGGCGACGCTGGCATCCGAAGATGAGCGCGAAATCTTTTCGCCCGCACCGGCGCAGGGCACCGCTCGGCTGCGACGCGCAATTGCTCACCATCTGCGTGGGACAAGGGGCATGAATGTCGACCCCAACAACATTGTTATCGGTGCAGGCGCCCAGCTGCTCGATACCATGTTGGTTCAGTTGCTTGGAGCCGACAAGGTGTATGCCGTTGAGGACCCGGGCTATTTGCGTCTGACGCGTATCTATCAGGCTATGGGCTGCAAAGTTCGACATATCCCGTTGGATGACGAGGGCGTGGACTTGAGCACTCTGCAGAAAAGCGGGACCGATGTCCTTCACCTGATGCCGTCCCATCAGTATCCGACCGGCCTTGTGACGAGCATTGCGCGTCGCTATGCGCTTCTGAGCTGGGCCGCCGAGCGACCAGGTCGGTATCTCATCGAAGATGACTTTGATTGTGAGTTTCGCCTTGCCGGGAAGCCGATTCCCGCGCTCGCATCGATCGATGCCGCCCAGTCGGTTATCTACACCAACACGTTTTCGAAGAGCCTTTCATCGGCGTTGCGTTTGGCGTATATGGTGTTGCCCGATGAGCTAATGGAGCGGTTTAGGCGCAACCTTGGTTTCTACGCCTCGTCGGTGAGCTCTGTTGACCAGGTCGCTTTGGCTCGTTTGCTGGAATCGGGTGATTACGAGCGACATGTGAACCGCGTGCGCGTTCGTGCTCGTGAGGCGCGTGATGGCCTGATGGCGCTTGTGCGGAAGGTATTTCCGGCAGGAGAGGTCTCGATCGAGCATGCAGACGCGGGCCTTTACTGCACCGTAGTTGCGGAGCGCGGAGCGGGTGGAAGCTCTTTTGTGCGGGCCCTCACGCGCTCGAGTATCCCGTTCGTCGATGTCAGTGACTGCTTTTGGTGCGCTGATGGCGCATCTGTCCCTGAAAACTCAACTCAAATTCTTGTTCAGTATGACGATTTGAGTCCAAAAGTGCTTAATACCTTGGAATTGCAGCTAATGGGGGCACTCTGCAATCTAAGTGAGTAGACTTTTGGCACTTTGGCGACCAGGCAGTTTTGTAACAAGCTATCTACCTGCACTGATAATTGTTCTCGGGGGAAGCGGGCACTGCGGGGGCGCGGCAACGGCGCGCGATTTCCGCGTCGCGGCGCTACCCTGATGCTGAATGCCGGGACGATGACCCACTGA
Source organism: Collinsella sp. (assembly GCA_046976245.1). Lineage (GTDB taxonomy): Bacteria > Actinomycetota > Coriobacteriia > Coriobacteriales > Coriobacteriaceae > Collinsella. The sequence goes on from JBKWEB010000002.1 coordinate 163,212, forward strand.
CCTGCTGACGCCTCTTCGGCCGTCCTCAAATCCGACCTGTCTCGCCCCGGCATCCGCGTCCCGGAGTCCTGCCATGACCTAATAGGAGCATGAGCGCGGACAATCGGACAAGCCAATTGGATTGTAGCGCTCCCGTCAGTGCAATGTCTGGGAGGCCCGGGCGCGGAGCAGGCGGCAGACCGAGGGGAGCGAAAATGGAAGGCGAAACGGTCATCGCGGGCGTCGACACGCACAAGGACGTGCATGTCCTGTGCCTGCTCGACGGCCTCGGGAGGAAGATCTGGAGCGGGAGCTTCGGGGCCGACCCCGAGGGCTACGACAGGCTGGCGGAGGCGATAGGCGACCCGGGGAGCTGCATGGTCGTCGGCGTCGAGGGCACGGCATCGTACGGGGCCGGGCTGACGAGGAGGCTCGTGGAGCTCGGGTACAACGTCGTCGAGGTGCTCAGGCCCAAGAGGGACAAGGCGAGGCCCGGCGAGGGGAAGAGCGACCCGCTGGACGCCGAGCGCGCGGCGCGCAAGGCGGCGTCCGGGAGGGGCTGCTCCGTGCCGAAGTCGCAGGACGGCTGGGTCGAGGCGGTGCGCCAGCTCTACGTCGCGCGCAGGCTGGCCGTCGCGACGTCCACGTCCTGCGTGGCCTGCGCGAAGTCGATGCTCACGACGGCCCCGAGCGCCCTGAGGGAGCGGTTCAGGGGCCGCGAGCGGCCGAAGGACCTCATGCCGCTGCTCGCGCGCGGGAGGAAGGCGGGCGACGCGCTCGAGGAGAGCGTGCTGGCCTCGCTGCGGTCAGTCGCGGCGGTCTGGAAGGAGGCCCGCAGCCAGGTCGAGTCCCTCGACGCGCGCATCCGCGCGCTGCTGGAGGCGAACGCGCCCGCGCTGCTCGGCGTCGAGGGCTGCGGCACCACGACCGCCGCCGCCCTGGTCGTGGCCGCCGGCGACAACCCCGGCAGGCTGAAGGGCGAGGCGGCGTTCTCGATGATGTGCGGCGCCTCCCCGATCCCCGCGTCGAGCGGGAAGACGGACCGGCACAGGCTCAACCGCGGCGGCAACCGGCAGGCGAACTGGGCGCTCTACGAGATCGCGATCAAGCGCATGGCGTACGACGAGAGGACGAGGAGGTACGTGGCGAGGCGGACCTCCGAGGGGAAGTCCCGGCGGGAGGCGGTCCGCTGCCTGAAGCGCTACATAGCGCGGGAGGTGTACCACGTGCTCATGGACCCGAACCCCGACGGCGCCGCGCCGGAAGGCCCCGAGCTCGCGAAGATGCGCAAGGCGATGCGGGTGACTCAGAAGAAAGCCGCCGCGGAGCTCGGCCTGTCCGCAGCCACACTCGGGCACTTGGAACGGGGGAAACGGCGGTCGACGAAACTGGAGAGGAGGTATTACGAGCTCCTGTGCGAATTGGAGAGAGCGCTCCCGCAAACTGCCTCTTGACAACTTATAGGAGCGTCGGTTTTGAAAAGCAGGATGACCGGCCTGCTCGGGATGTTCAAAAAAGTCTACTCACTTGCCGCATAAAGCTTTTGCATGCGAAAAAAATGGGGTTTTCAACAGGGCTTCGTCCAGCTCTCGACAAGCTTTTGGCCAGTTGGGGAGGGCTGTTGAAAACTTGGCAGTCCGTTCGGCGCCATTTTTGGTGCGTTCGCGCCAATGCGTGACTGACTGGGTTGAAATTCGTGTTCTCCTGTGCCTATGAAGGATCTACTTTGTGACATATCGGCTTTTAGGTACTGGCGTTTGCCTCCTCAAGTCCGCGCTTTGCGTCCGCCGCTTCCACGACCGGAAGAAGACCGGCAGCGATATGATCTCGCCCGCAACCCGACGGCTGCGGTCGCACTCGGTTTTCCGTTGTATACATTGGTTCGGACGAGAAACAAACGGACTTGTCCAGCCAGCATTAGGCAGCGGCTGTTTCTTGGTGAGCTTCCCAGGGAATCCGTGCTGGAAACGGAGCATGGGTTTTTGATTACGTCTCCTCTACTGACGGCATTCATCATGTCGCGGCACCTGACGGATCTCCAGCTTCTTTTGGTATTGGCGGAGATGTGTGGCTTGTTTGCGGTGTGCGCTCTGCCGGCGGCACTTGAGGCGGAGCTTTCGCGTGCAATTGATTCGGGCGCGATTTCGACAACGTTCGGTTGGGTGCGCTGCCCGTCCGAGGACGGCACCGCCTCAAATTTATGGCGTCGAGACGCTTTGGTTTTAGGCAGAGACCTTGACCGTTTTTGTTCAGATGTTTACGGGATGCGTTACGGCAATAGATTTATGGCGGTATCGCAACTCGTTCCATTGGGTGCCGCGTCGCCTTTTGAGGTCGAGGCGCTTTTGTTGCTTGGACTGCCGCGAGCCCTGGGAGGCGAAGGGTTTTGCGGCATAGAGCTCAATGTCGAAGTGACGTTAAGCACAAGTGCTCGAGCGATTGTGGGAAAGTCCCGTGTATATATCGACCTACTTCTTTCTTCGCCGGACGGCAGGCGACAGGTGGCCATTGAATGTCAGGGAAAGGCCTCGCACGGACGCGCAGGGGATGGCTTGCGTGACGCTGACCGCATGACGGCCCTTCAGGCCATGGGCTACGATGTGCTTCTCCTGACACACAGACAGATATCGGATGAGGATAGATTCCGCGCGATCGTTAAGGCCGTATGCAGGATGCTCGATGCTGAATATCGTGATAAAAGCTCGGATGAGCAAAGGGCTGAGGCATTACTCCGGTCTGAACTATTCATTGACTGGACAAAATTGGGAGTAATCGACGGAAAGATGCCCGCTAGACACAAAATGGCTCGATCGTGGACGGCTGCGGTTCTAAGTGAGTAGACTTTTGGCACTTTGGCGACCAAGCCGTTTTGCAACAAGTCATTTACCTGCGGCTTTATAAAGCAATATGGATGGCGTGCTCGGCAAGTTCCAAAAAGTCTACTCACTTAGTTTTTGACGAGAAGCCGATGCCGAAGGCGGTCCTATTTCAGGGCGTTAACAAGTTCATGAGGCACGAAAAAGGCCCGAACCAATACGGTCCGGGCCTCATCGAGCTTGAGGTTATGTCTCAGGCGGTTGGCTTAGCCAAAGTAGCGCTTGAGCAGGCCGGCGAAAGCCTTGCCGTGGCGGGCCTCGTCGCGAGCCATCTCGTGCACGGTGTCGTGGATGGCATCGAGGCCAGCGGCCTTGGCGCGCTTGGCAAGATCGGTCTTGCCGGCGGTGGCGCCGTTCTCAGCCTCAACGCGCATCTCGAGGTTCTTCTTGGTGGAGTCGGTCACGACCTCGCCCAGGAGCTCAGCGAACTTGGCGGCATGCTCGGCCTCCTCGTGGGCAGCCTTCTCCCAGTACAGGCCGATCTCGGGATAGCCCTCGCGATGAGCGACGCGAGCCATGGCCAGGTACATACCGACCTCGGAGCACTCGCCCTCAAAGTTGGCGCGCAGGTCGGCAACGATGTCCTCGGAGACGCCCTCCATCTTGGCGACGCCCACGACGTGCTCGGCAGCCCACTCGAGCTGACCCTCCTCCTGCTTCAGGAAACGAGAACCGGGAACGCCGCACTGGGGGCACTTGAAGTCCTCGGGCAGCTGGTCGCCGTCGAACTCTTCCACATAACCGCAAACGGGGCAAACAAACTTCATGATTCGATCCTTTCGATCGATGGCGATTGTGCGCTCGTCCGGTCCCGTAAGGGCCCTCTCCGGACGTGCGTCTTGACGAGTTCTATTATCCATAAATGCAACCAAATGTGAAGCCTATTAGGAATGATTTTTAATAAAACAATTTTGAGATATGAAGATGTTGATTGATTAACGATTGGCAGGCCGTCTTTGACCGCCGCTGAGTACAATCGGGCGAGCAAATGTTGACCTATCAACAAATGAAGGAGTTTCCTTTATGCATCTAGCCCGTCGTGCCTGGTGCCGAACATATCAGACGGTTTTTCGCATTGCATTGCCGATCCTGCCCTATACCGAGCCGCGCATTTTAGAGCATGCCGAGGATGTGCCCGCGGTGCTTCAAAAGCGCTCGATCCAGAAGGTCCTTATCGTGACGGATCCCGGCATTGCCCGTCTGGGGCTCACGGCACCGCTCGAGACGGCGCTCGCATGCAGGGGGATTGGCGTTACGGTCTATGCCGAAACGCGTGCAAACCCCACGGTTTCAAACGTGGAAGAAGCGGCGTCCCTGTATCGAGAGAGCGCCTGCCAGGCCATTATCGGTTTTGGCGGAGGATCGGCCATGGACTGCGCCAAGGGCGTGGGTGCACGCATCACGCAGCCAAGCAAGCCCATCAACAAGATGCGCGGCCTGCTGCGGATTCATCGTCGCCTGCCGCTGCTTATCGCCGTTCCCACTACGGCAGGCACGGGAAGCGAGGTCACGCTCGCGGCGGTTATCACCGATGACGAGACGCACTACAAGTACCCCATTAACGACTTTGTGCTTATCCCGCGCTTTGCGGTGCACGACCCCGAGTTTACGCGCGGTCTGCCCGCCTCCATTACGGGGCAGACGGGTATGGACGCCCTGACGCATGCCGTCGAGGCCTTTATCGGGCGAAGCACCACGCCCTATACGCGTAAGATGGCGCGACAGGCGGTGCAGCTCATCCACGACAATTTGCTCGAGGCCTATGAGCATGGCGACGACATGCGTGCGCGTCGCAATATGCTTTCGGCGGCGTATAAGGCGGGCGTTGCGTTTACCCGCTCCTATGTTGGATACGTTCACGCCATCGCACACAGCTTGGGTGGGCGTTACGGGATTCCGCACGGCTTGGCCAACGCTATCATCCTGCCGCACATGCTTCGCGCTTATGGTGACGCCGCCGCCCCCAAGCTTGCCGATCTTGCTCGCATGGCGGGCATTGCGCCGGCTACCGCGCAGGACAGTCTTGCGGCCGAGGCCTTTATCGATTGGGTCGACCGCATGAACGAGGCCCTGGGAATCCCCAAATATGTCTTGGGCATTCGCCGCTCTGACATTCCCGAGATGGCGGTGCATGCCGATGCCGAGGCCAATCCGCTATACCCCGTTCCGCTTCTAATGGACCGCTTGGAGCTCGAGCATATGTACGAGGTCGTTGCAGGTGGTATGTTTGAGGACGAGAATTAGGAGGGTCCATGAACACCGAGGAAATTGCGCGCATCGTCGGCGATCAGCGCGCCTACTTTAAGACGCACGCCACGTTTGATGTCGATGCTCGACGTCGCGCGCTCGTGAGTTTACGCGATGCGGTGCGGGCCCACGAGGCCGATATCGCTCATGCGCTCAAGACCGATTTGGGAAAGTCGCATGACGAGGCCTATATGTGCGAGATTGGCACATCGCTTTCCGAGATTCGACATCAGATCGCTCACGTGGTTCGATGGAGTCGTCCGCGCCTGCGTCCGTGCGACCTCGCTAACGCCGTGAGCGTGTGCAAAACGCAAGCCGTGCCCTATGGCGTCACGCTCATCATGGCTCCGTGGAACTACCCGTTTTTGCTGACGCTCGAGCCGCTCGCCGGCGCGCTCGCCGCGGGTAACACCGTGGTTATCAAGCCGAGTGCCTATGCTCCGGCATCGAGCGCGGTGCTCAAGCAAATCTGTGAAGAGGCATTTGATCCGCGCTTGGTGACGGTCGTCGAAGGCGGGCGTGCCGAAAACGAAGCGTTGCTCGATGAGCGCTGGGACAAGATCTTCTTTACCGGTAGCGTTCCGGTCGGCAAGCTCGTCATGGAGCGTGCAAGTAAAAACCTCACACCCGTGACGCTTGAGCTGGGCGGAAAGAGTCCCTGCATCGTGGATGCGACGGCTAACTTGAAGGTCGCGGCACGCCGTATCGCCTTTGGTAAATGGCTCAACGTGGGGCAGACCTGCGTGGCGCCCGACTACCTGCTGGTCGATACGCGCGTGCACGACGAGCTGCTGGGTCTCATCAAGGAAGAGACCCGCCGTATGTTTGGCGAGCATCCGCTCGATAACGAAGATTACGGGCATATCGTCAACGCCAAGCATTTTGCGCGCGTGCGCGGGCTGATCGATCCCGATAAGGTCGTGCTTGGAGGTACCGCGCGCGAGACTTCGCTCAAGATCGAGCCGACGATTTTGGACGGCGTGTCCCCCGATGACGCCGTGATGCAGGAGGAGATTTTCGGCCCCATCTTGCCGGTGCTGACGTTTGAGAGCCTAGACGAGGCAGAGACGTTTATTACGGATTGCCCGACGCCGTTGGCCCTGTATATCTTTAGCCAAGACCGCGCAGTTCAGCAGCGCTTTGTGCGCTACGTGCCCTTTGGCGGCGGCTGCGTCAACGACACGATCATGCACCTGGCTACGAGCCATATGGGCTTTGGCGGCATGGGTGCGAGCGGTATGGGACAGTACCATGGACGCGAGAGCTTCGATACGTTTAGCCACAAGAAGAGCATCGTGAACAAGGCAACGTGGCTGGACGTGCCGTTCCGCTATGCCCCTTACGCAAACTGGAAGCACAAGTTCGTGCGCATGTTTGTGCATTAGAATCAGATGACATAGGGATAAACAAAGTGGCCGCCCCCGCGTAAGCGAAGACGGCCACTTCTCACGATGAAAACGTGTATCGGAGTTGGCAAGACCCGCTGCCACGGGTGCTATCCGTGTTCCTATCTTATCTGCAAGCGTTCCGTCGCGCAAGCGTTGCGGCAAACGATTGAAAGACGCAGACAGGATGAATTTGTGTCCGCACGGGCCCGTAGGCTTCTCAACTATGTTGTGGATGCTCTCTAATCGGTAATGGAGGCGCACGTGTTTGATGACGATGACCTGTTCGATCTGACAGACGATCCGTTTGAGTGGGATATGCTACTCGATGACGATGAGCTGGAGCAAGATCGTAAAAAGCGACAGGGCAAGAAGGCTCAGGATGACGCTTCGAAAAAGCAGGACAAGCGTCGCCGAGGCCTGTTCGGCGGGCTCTTTGGGTGACTGTCTCATCGCCGCGTCTGTATACTAAACAGGTCTTATACGCGCTGCGAAATGAGGGCATAGACGATGATGTGGTTTACCGCCGATCTGCACCTGGGCGATACGAATATCTTGCACGACATGGATCGACCGTTTGATTCGGTCGAGGAGATGAACCGCAAGGTCATCGATGCCATCAATGAGTGCGTGGCTGTGGACGACCGCCTCTATATCCTGGGAGACTTTACGTATCGTTTGCCCATGGCGGAGGCAGCGCGCCTGCGCGAGCGCATCGAATGCCAGAACGTGACGCTCATCCGTGGTAACCATGATGGCGATTGGGGAGATCCGGACGCGCCGCACATTTGGGATGAGGTGCGCGATTATCTGGAGATCGCCCCCGGTTACGCTAAGGGCCATCGCCTGGTAATGAGCCATTACCCCATGCTCAGCTGGAATGGCAAGGCGCGCGGCGCCATCATGCTGCACGGGCACATTCACAGCAGGGGAGACCGCACCAACGCGCGCAATCGCGATCGCGAGCGCCCTATCTTTCGCTACGACGTTGGCCTCGATGCCAACAACTACAAGCCCGTTAGCCGCGACCAGATTCTCGGCTTCTTTGGACTGTAGCCCTCAAACCACCACAAAGGGGACAGGCACCTTTGTGGTGGTCCTTGCATAGATTGGAGTCGCTATGAAGCAATTGCTCATTCGTGCCGACGATCTCGGCTATTCGTATGCCGTTGACTTAGGGATCGCCCGCAGCGTCGATGAGGGCCTGGTGTGCTCGGCGGGCTTGATGCCCAATATGCCCGAGGCCGAGCGTGGCTGGTCGCTCGTGGCGGACGCCGGCATTGCGGTGGGCCAGCATACCAACGTGTGCCTGGGCAAGCCGTGTGCCGACCCGGAGCTCATTCCGAGTATGCTCAACGAGAGCGGTGAGTTCCATAGTAGCCGTACCTTCCGCGAGCATTTTAAGCGCGGCGAAGAACTGATCGACTTTGATGAGGCCTGCATCGAGATCCGCGCGCAGCATGACCGCTTTGTAGAGATTGTGGGCCGCGAACCCGATTACTTTGAGGCCCATGCCGTCATGAGCAAAAACCTTAACCGAGCGATCTCGGCGGTTGCTCAGGAACTGGGCCTTAAGGAACAGAAGGCGAGCTTCGACCCCACGGCGGTTGTGCGATGCGGCGCCACCGACCTGCGCATGGTGATGCACTCGATGGAGCCGGGCTACGAACCTAAGGACTCGATTATGCGGACGGTTCGCGAGATGGCGGACGGCGAGACGGTCGTCTTTGTGTGCCATCCGGGCTATCTCGATCGTTTTATCTTGGAGAACAGCTCGCTTACGACCGATCGCACCAAGGAAGTCGATGCGCTGATCGACCCCGAGCTTCGCGCTTGGCTTGAGTCTCAATCCGATCTTCGCCTGATCGACTACCGCGACCTGTAAGGACCCAAGCCACCACAAAGGGGATAGGCACCCTCGCGGTGGATCTGGCGCCGTTGCCATTATGGCTGCGGCGCCTTTTTTGTCCGCGTGGCGCGGTAGAGTGTAGAAGGTTGAAATTTGCGTCCATCGAGGAGCTGCTATGAACGAGATCAAGTGCCCGCATTGCGGCGAAGTCTTTAAGGTCGATGCGTCCGGCTATGCGGATATCGTCAAACAGGTGCGTGATGCCGAGTTCTCGCGCGATCTGGATGAACGCGTGAAGGCCGTCCAACGCGAGGGCGAGCAGGCACTGGAGCTTGAGCGCTCGCGTTCGGCGTCTGCGTTGCAGGAGGCGAAGTCTCAGCGCGACGCTCAGCTCGCTGAACAGAAGAACATCGCGGCTCAGGAGCTGGCGCAGGAAGTTGCCAAGCGCGACGCCGAGCTTGCCGAGTTGCGTGCCAAGCTTGAGGGCGCCGCCGCAGAACGCGAGAGCGCAAGCCAGCGTGCGGCGGTTGAGGCCCGTGCCGATGCTCAAAAGGAAAACGCCGAGCTCCAGCGCGAGATTGATAGCTTACGTGCGCAGTTAGGCCGCAAGGATGACGAGGCCAAGCTTGTCGAGGCAGCGGTGCGTAACGCCGCTCAAAACGACCTGGCCGCCCGCGACACTCAGATTGCCGAGCTGCAGGCGAAGCTCTCCGCTGCAGACAAGGCCCAGGAGATGGCGCTTGCCGCCGCGGCAGCCGAGTCCCAGCGCGAGCTTAATGCTGCTCGTAGCGAAGCCGAGCGCACGCTTGCCGACTATCAGGCGAAGGTGCAGGAGGAGTTCTCCGCTGCAAAGGCTCAGTCTGCGCAGGAGGCAGAGAGTCTTCGCGCCCAGCTGCGCGAACAGGAGCTGACGGCAAAGATGAGCCTGTCGGAGGCGGTCGCTGCGGCGGAGCGTGAGCGCGATGAGGCACGCGCGAAGCTTACGAGCGAGCTGGCGGTGCGCGATTCTCGCGAGGAACAGGCCAAGGCTGCCCACGAGCTCGAGCTTGCACAGGCCAAGCGTGCGAGTGACGAGCTCATTCGATATAAGGATGAAGAGATCGAGCGCCTGAAGGACATGAAGGTGCGCCTGTCTACCAAGATGGTGGGCGAGTCGCTCGAGCAGCACTGCGAGACTGAGTTCAATCGCTTGCGTATGACGGCGTTTCCCAATGCGTATTTTGAGAAGGACAACGATGCATCCGAGGGCACCAAGGGCGATTTCATCTTCCGTGAGTGCGACGCGAGCGGCAACGAAATCATCTCGATTATGTTCGAGATGAAAAACGAGAACGACGAAACCGCGACCAAACACAAGAACGAGGACTTCTTTAAGAAGCTCGATCATGACCGTCGTCAGAAAGGCTGCGAGTACGCGGTGCTTTGCACGCTGCTCGAGCCCGAGAGCGAGCTCTATAACGCCGGCATTGTGGACGTGAGCTACCGCTACGAGAAGATGTACGTGATCCGTCCGCAGTTCTTCATCCCGATCATCACCCTCCTGCGCAACGCCGCCATGGGATCGCTACGCTATAAGCAGGAGCTAGCAGAGTACAAGCAGCAGAACATCGACGTCACGAACTTCGAAGCCAAGATGGAAAAGTTCAAGGACGGCTTCTCACGCAACTACAACCTGGCGAGCAAGCAGTTCGAATCGGCGATCAAGGAGATCGATGCTGCCATCAAGCAGCTCGAGAAGACCAAGGACGATCTGCGTCGCAGCACCGAGAACCTGCGCTTGGCCCACAACAAGGCCGATGAGCTTACGATTCGCAAGCTCACCTGGGGCAACAAGACCATGAAAGCGGCGTTTGATGAGGCGCGCGAGACGGCAATGGGCACGGGCGATGAGCCTGCCGAGGCCGATGCGTATGAGGTCGAGGATGCCGAGTAGCGCATAGCGCATGGCGCAAAAAACGGGGCCGCTGGCAACATTGCCAGCGGCCCTGTTTCGTTTACCCGGCTGATTCGGCTAGTCCTCGAGCAAATCCTCGATAAAGCCGACGCGGTAGTTCTTGAAGATGACCTCGCCGCCGTCTTGCGTGGCGTCCAGGTCGACATCGCCCATGATGCCAAAGTCGTGATCGCCATCCTCATCGGCAAAGATCTGATGCACGTGCCACACGTGATCGGTCTTTTCGTCGCTCTCGTCGATGGTAAACATCGCCGAGCTGCGGGCGTCGCCGTTGGTGAGAATCTCCTCGTGCTGCTCGTGATAGGCATCGAGCGCCTTTTGCCAGCGCACCTCGCTCATGCCCCAGTCCTCGTCGAGCTCGCCCAAGTCGCGCAAGTGTCCACGGGCGGCAAGGGTCACGCGGCGGAAGAGTGCGTTGCGCACCAGCAGGGTGCAACCGCGGCGGTCCGCCACGACCTCGTCGATGCCCTGGGGTGGTGCGGCGTCGAGTGCGGCCGGGTTGCCGGCGTTCTCCCACTCGTCAACCAGGCTCGAGTCGACCGAGCGTACCACAAAGCCCAGCCACGAAATGATGTCGCGCAAGCGCTCGTCGCGCTTTTCGATCGGTACGGTGCGATCGAGCGAGCGGTAGGCCTCAGCCAGGTAGCGCAGCAGAATGCCCTCGGAGCGGGCGATGCCGAGCTTTTGGATATAGCCCTTAAAGTCGCTCGCGCTCTCGAGCATGTCGCGCAGGACGCTCTTGGGCGAGAGCTGGTAGTCGTTGGCCCAAGGTACTTCCTGGCAATACTTATCAAAGGCTGCATCGAGCAAGTCTTCGAGCGGTTTTTCGTAGGTGACATCCTGGATGCGCTCCAGGCGCTCCTCATACTCGACGCCGTCTGCTTTCATCTCGGCCATGGCGCGATCACGTGCTGCGCGCTCCTGTGCGCGCAGCACCTGCTTGGGGTCCTCGAGTGTTGCCTCGACCATCGAGATGAGGTCCATGGTGTAGGTCTCGCTCTCGGGGTCGAGCAGCTCCAGCGCGGCGAGCAAAAACGGCGAAAGCGGCTGGTCGAGCGCAAAGTCCTCGGGCAGATCGACCGTCAGCGCGTAATCGATATCCGGTGCGGCGTCAGCCGGAGCGTCGGGCGCGGGCGGCACCTCGGTACGCACGACGACGCCGGAGTCGATGAGTGTGGCGAAAATCTCATCGGCACGAACCTCGAGCTTCGCCTTTTCCTCGGGCGTTTGCAGGCTTGTCTCGATGAGGTCGTGCACGCGGGCGCGAGCGTCACCGCCCTGCTCGACCACGCTAATCACCATGGAGTGCGTGATGCGAAGACGCGGTTTGAGCGTCTCGGGCTGCGTCTCGATCAGGCGCTCAAAGGTCTGCTTGTTCCAGGTGACAAAGCCCTCGGGAGCTTTCTTCTTTTTAATCTTGCGGAGCTTTTTGGGGTCGTCGCCTGCCTTGGCCATGAGCTTGGCGTTCTCGATCTCGTGCTCCGGGGCCTCGGCGATGACCATGCCCTCGGTGTCAAAGCCCGAGCGACCGGCGCGGCCGGCGATCTGATGGAACTCACGGGCGCGCAGACGACGCATCTTGTAGCCGTCGAACTTGGTGAGTGCGGTGAGCACCACGGTGTGGATGGGCACGTTGATGCCGACGCCGAGCGTGTCGGTGCCGCAGATGACGGGCAGCAACCCCTGCTGCGCCAGGCGCTCGACCAGCAAGCGATAGCGCGGCAGCATGCCGGCGTGGTGCACGCCGACGCCGCAGCCGAGCAGGCGCTTGAGGATCTTGCCGAAGGCCGTCGAGAAGCTCGTGCCCTTGGCAGCCTCCTTAATAGCCTCGCGCTGCTCCTTGCTGGCAATGCCAAAGTTGGCGAGTGACTGTGCCGTTGCGAGTGCGGCGTCTTGGCTAAAGTGCACGATGTAGAGCGGTGCCTCGCCGCGGCGCATCGCGAGCTCAACGGTGCCCTCGAGCGAGGTCGTCACATAGTCGTAGCTCAGCGGTACGGGACGCGGGGCGTCGACGACGAGGTCGCAGGTGGCGCCGGTGTGTTCCTCGAGCGAGGCTGCAATAGCGGTGACATCGCCAAGCGTGGCGCTCATGAGCATGAATTGTGTGTGGGGCAGGGTGAGCAGCGGTACCTGCCATGCCCAGCCGCGGTCGGGGTCGGCGAAGTAGTGGAACTCATCCATGGCGACGCAGCCCACATCGGCATCCTCACCCTCGCGCAGCGCGTCGTTGGCAAGGATCTCTGCCGTGCAGCAGATGACGGGCGCCTTGGTGTTGATATGCGTGTCGCCGGTGATCATGCCGACGTTATTGCGGCCGAGCACCTGCACCAGGTCAAAAAACTTCTCGCTAACCAGAGCCTTGATGGGGGCCGTGTAGTAGCAACGCTTGCCTTGCGCCATGCCCATAAAGAGCATGCCCAGCGCGACAAGCGATTTGCCCGAGCCGGTCGGCGTGCCCAAAATGACATGATCGCCGGCGGCAAGATCCATGAGGGCTTCTTCTTGGTGGTCCCACAGCTCGATGCCGCGGTCGCTCGTCCATTCGAAGAAGCGCTCGAAGGCCTGATCGGGCGTGAGCCATGGCTCGGGCTCGCTGCCGTCCTCGGGCTCCCACCAGGTGGGGGAGAGCGCTCCGAGCGAGCCGAACTCGGCCTCGGTGCCTGTGCCGCCCGAGAACGAGCTGGCGGCGCCGGCGCCGGAGACGGTGCTGGCGGCGGTATCTGTCGTGGTCTGTGCCATGTGGTTTGCTTTCTCTCGCGATTGTCCGCCAACTATTATGGCGTAGCGGCGGCGCGGGGCGCCAGCGCGAAAGAAAATGCAGGAAATGGGCGTGTGATGCTAGCGATCGTTAGCGTTCTTGCGGTAGGCGCTTCTTGCCCTTGCGGGCACGGTTTCTAAAGTTCTCGACGGCCTCTTCCATGCCCAGAGGCACATAGGCGAGCTCATCGAGGTTATCGGGCAGGTAGCAGGCTAGGCTTTGCTCCTGCGCGCGCCCCGCCGCGAGCTGTTCATCGCTGGGCTGCGCTCCAGGTGTGGCGCAAATGCCATAGACGGCGGCGCCCATCTCGCGCGTGCGGCGCTCGTACTCGGTCTCGGGATGCTCGGGATGGTCGCGGCGGACGTTGTCGCTTACCCAAAGCGTGTCGTAGCCGGCCGCGGTAAACTGCCCTAGGGCGTAGTCGCGCAATGGCTTGCTGTCGGTGCGCAGCGTGACGGTGGCGCCGGCTGCAAAGAGCGGGCGGTAGAGCATCAGATGGTCGACATGGACGAGTCGTTTTTTGGCGTACTTGGCCTTGGGCTGCGGCGTGGGAAAGTTAATGGTGATGACATCGAGCTCGCCTGCGGCAAACAGCTGTGGCAGCGATGCGGCGCCTCGGGGCAGGACGAGTGCGTTGGATAGCCCCTGTTCGCAGATTTTCTGCGCGGCATAGGCGATGCAGATGGGCTCCTGGTCCATGCCGATAAAGAGGGTGTCGGGCTCGCGGTGGGCGCGCTCGACCAGATAGGCTCCCTTGCCACAGCCAAGATCCAGGTGAAGGTGTTCGAAGGGCTTGCTGCCAGCTGGCGCGCAAGCCTCGCGCCAATCTCCGGCATAAGCCTCGGGGTTCGTCTCGATCGCATCGGCGTAGCGCTCCAGGCGCTCCTCGAGCACAAAGTTCTTAGGCGTGCGAACGTGGACGGCTCCCATGAGGCTCCTTGGTCATAAGTATGGAACGCATAGCTGCGCGTTCCGTCAATGGGTTGAAAATGGTGGGCATAGCTTGCCCGAAAGATGCGGTGCGGCTCGGTGGCGAGTCGCCGATACCTACAGACGCTTGAGAATCACATAGCGGTTGAGCTCGCCGCTGCGACCGTCGGCATGGAAGCGCTCAAGCTCGCGTACAGGAACCTCGCCGCTCTTGTAGAACGTACGAACGCCGCGCACCAGGTCGGTGATCTGCTGATCGTCAAAGTGGTGGCAATAGCGGTAAGCATGGCGGTCGTTTTGCCAGCCAATGAGGTGGTCGCCGGCTTCAAACTGCGCGGAGTCGTAACCCTCAAACGGCGGGTGAGCTCGGCACGGGCCTCGGCGCGAACGGCCTTGCGCGCCATGCGCTCGTCGTTCATAAACTCCCAAAAGCTAATGGCGATGATGCCGCCCGGGCGCGTCTGGCGCACCAAGGCGTCGAGCACGCGCACGCGGTATTCGCACGACGGCACGTGGTGCATAAAGCCAAAGCAGACCGAGATGTCGGCGAGCGGTGCGTCGAAAAGCACGTCGGGTGTCTCGGCGGGGTTGAGCTTCATAAGGGCGTCGAGCACATCGAGCTCCTGGAAGTGCAGGTTGGGAATGCGCAGGGCGTGGCCGCGTGCATCGATAGCCAGGTCTTGGCACGAGTCGACGCCATAGAACTCAAACGGACAGCTGGCATCTGCCGAGGGATTTGCGCCGTCGACGCCCTTGGCGGCAAGTGCGCCGCCGGCGGCAAAGTTCTCGAATCGCATATTGCCGCAGGCAAGGTCGAAGACGCGGACGGGATGCTCGATTGTGGCGACGTCGCGCTGCTCGAGCGCGATATCCATGGTGCGTACCCAGCCGGGCCACGGGGCCTGACGCGTATCGGAGAAGGAGGCGGAGTGCTCGCGATAGAACGTGTTGTTGAGCTGGATGAGCGATGAGGCGAAATCGCGGTTCACGGCGCGGGACTCCCTCCGTTGGCGGTGCGGAATAAACAGTACGACCATACTACCGTTAACGCCGCAACGGGGACAACCAAGCTGCGGGTCATTGCTTTGTTTGGACACATTTCCGCAGCTCATATATGCCCGCAACCGCCGGTTGTCAAAAATCTCACTAGAATAGGTGGCATGCTTTTGGCGGTGGCGGATAGATTGTTAACTGTGCAAGGCGCCTTAAGAACAAAAGCGGTCCGGCGGCACGGCTGGCATCACATAGGAGGAACCATGAATGTAGAAACTGCGCAGCGGCTCGCCGACCTTCGTCGCAGCAAGGGCTTTAGCCAAGAAGGGCTGGCGCGAAAACTGGGACTTTCGCGCCAGGCGGTCAGCAAATGGGAGCGTGCGGAGAGCTCGCCCGATACCGAGAACTTGATCTCGCTTGCTAAGCTCTATGGCGTGAGCCTGGACGAGCTGCTCAATCCGAGCGACGAGATCGAAGACGACATCGAGTTTGAGAACGAGGACCGCGCCCGTCAGCGCGAGGCCGAGGCGGCAGAGCGTGCTCGCACCCATGAGGCGGCGGCGCGCGCTACCGAGGCGGCAACGCAGGCGAGTAATGCTGCGGCCAAGGCGGCGCAAGCGGCAAGCTGGAGTGCGCAGGCCGCCAATGCCGCTACGGCGCAGGCGACGAGTGGCACCACGGTTGGCTCGACTCCGGTGAAGGGCCCGTTCCAGTCGTTCCCGTATTGGGCCGTGTGTTGGCTACTGTTCTTTTTGCTGATGTTCCTGTTTGGTGCCGGTCCCTTTGCCGCGCTGATCTTCTTTACAATCCCCATCTATCACTGGGCGGCGCGTGCGCTCGATGGCGATTGGGCGCGCGGGGATATCCAGGTTGGTCCGGCGCCGGCGGTCGCTAGGACTAAGGGGGAGGACGTTTTCACAGCGGTTGACGCTGACATGGCTGCCGCGACCACCGCTGAGTCGAGTGCCAAAGAAGGTGATGAATGATGAAGCTCTCGCATGAGTCTAAGAGGCGCTTGGGCATTGGCATCGGAGCGTTTGTGCTCATCATCGGGCTTGTCTTTGGCACTTCGCGGACTTTGATTCATTTTGATGGACCGTGGGATCTCAACGATGTTGTATCCGGCTTGTCTGGTATGGACGATGCGTTTGACGAGGACGATTCCTTGAATAGCGGTAACTATTCCGCTCGGCCTCAACAGCTTTCGAGCGAAACGTTTGATGCCGACGCGTTCACATCGCTTGACTTGGACGTGACGTCGGGCACGGTCGAGGTCAAACACGTCTCCGGCGGGCCAGTGCGCGTGATTGAAAGCGGTCGCGTGGCAACGGGGACCGTTGCCTTCGATGCGGCAACCCAGAACCTGGCCGAAATCAAGGGCTCTACGCTCAAGATTCGCCAGTTCGATTGCGATGACGAGCGCGCCATTGACCGCACGGTTACCGTCGAACTGCCGCGCAAAGTTGCCGATAACATGGTGGGCATTACAGCGAATGTAGGATCGGGTGATCTGACGGTCGCGGGCATTGCGTGTCATGACCTCAACCTGACTCTGGACTCGGGAGACGTTGAGTTTACGGGCACCGTGACCGATACCCTGAATGCCGAGGTCGGTTCGGGCGATATGACGTTCGAGCTTTACCCGGCCCCCACGAAGTCGATGGACGTGAGTGTGGGCTCGGGCGATGTGGAGATGACGGTTCCGAACTCGACGGGCTTTAAGGCGAGCCTCACCTTGGGCAGCGGCGACTTCGAGAGCGATTTCCTTCCGCTTGGCTACGACGGCGAGACCATTTTGAATCTTGAATTCGATAACGGTGACAAGTCTGCCACGTATCGTTTTGAGGTCGGTTCGGGCGACATGTCGTTTGATTCGGAGTATTGAGGCAGACGAAAGCCTAGGCGAAGATATAGACGCGCTGTTTGATGAAGGCGCCGAAGCCGAGATCGGCTCCGGCGCCTTTGCCTTTACAATGGGGGCATGGAACAGATTATCTTGAACATACTCGAGGCTCTGCGTCGCGGCGAGACCGTGGATGACAAAGCGCTCGTCAAACTGATACATGCCGAGGCGCGCCGTGAGGGTGCCGACAAACGCGATTTGGCCAAGCGCCGTCTGCTGCCGTTCTACCAGCGGGTTAAACGTGAGGAGCCGGCTCGTTGGGCTGGGTGGAATGTCGATGCCGAGCTGGAACGTCAACTGCTGCAGGTGCTGCGTATGAAGCCTCGTCGCACGGCTTCGGGCGTGGCAACCATTACCGTCATCACCAAGCCGTGGCCGTGCTCGGGCGATTGCCTGTTTTGCCCCAACGACCTGCGCATGCCCAAAAGCTATTTACATGCCGAGCCGGCGTGTGCCCGTGCAGAGCAAAACTGCTTCGATCCATATCTGCAGGTGAGCGCCCGTTTGACCGCGCTTTCGCAGATGGGCCATGCGACCGACAAGATCGAGCTTATCGTTCTTGGCGGTACCTGGAGCGACTATCCGCCAGGGTATCAGATGTGGTTTATGTCGGAGCTCTTCCGCGCGCTCAATGACGATGCCGTGGCCGGCGTGGCGGCCAACCCCATGTTGGCGCGTCCGGGCATCAGCCGTGCCGAGGCAGGGCGCCTGCTCGATGACGCTCCCGCCGATGCCCTGCCGCCGGTGGTGGCGGAGCGTCGCGAACGTTATAGGGCTGCCGGTATTACGACTGATGAGGTTGAGCTTGCGAGCGGCGTTGCCGACGAGCAGGGGCGTGTGGATGCTGCCGTGGGTGGCTATAACCGCGCGGTGCGTCGTCTGTGCGGTCCTGGTACGCCGTGGGGCGAGGTCGCCGAGTGGCAGACAGCAACGATGGAGGAGCTCGAGCGTCAGCAGCGCATCAACGAGACGGCGAAGCATCGCGTGGTGGGACTCGTTATCGAGACGCGCCCCGATGCCGTGACGCCACAGGCGCTCACGCTCATTCGTCGCCTGGGCTGCACCAAGATTCAGATGGGCATCCAAAGCCTTGACCAGCATCTACTCGATATCAACGAGCGCCGCATTTCGGTGGCGCAGATCGAGCGGGCGTTTTCGCTCGCGCGCCTGTTTGGCTTTAAGATCCACGCTCATTTTATGCTCAACTTGCTAGGCGCCACGCCTGATAGGGACAAGCGCGACTACGAGCGCTTTATGACCGAAGGGGCCTTTATGCCCGACGAGGTCAAGGTCTACCCGTGTGCGCTCATCGAGGGCTCGCGTCTGGTGGGCTGCTATGAGCGCGGCGAGTGGCGCCCCTATACCGAGGACGAGCTACTCGACGTGCTGGCCGACGACATCGTGGTGACGCCGTCGTTCTGCCGCATCAGTCGCATGATCCGCGACTTTAGCTCCGACGACATCATGGTGGGCAACAAGAAGCCCAACCTGCGCCAGCTCGTTGAGAACCGCCTGGCTGCTCGGGGTGACGGTGAGACAGTGCGCGAGATTCGCTATCGCGAGATCAGCACGGCGGGTGCCGACCTGGATGAGCTGACCCTTGACGAGGAGGTGGCGTACGAGACGCCGGTGACGCGTGAACGCTTTTTGCAGTGGGTGACGCCCGAAGGCAAGATCGCCGGCTTTTTGCGCCTGTCGCTGCCCGACCATTCGTTTGTTGCCGCGTATGCGGACGAGTTGCCGACGACGCCGGACGAGGCGATGATTCGCGAGGTACACGTGTATGGCATGGCGGCACGCGTGGGGGATCAAGGCCAGGCGGCGCAGCATCACGGGTTGGGGCGTTTGCTCGTAGAGCGTGCTTGCGAGATTGCCCGGGATGCGGGTTATGCACGTATCAACGTGATTAGCGCGATTGGCACACGCGAGTACTATCGCCATCTTGGATTTTATGACCATGGCCTTTATCTGCAAAAGGAGCTCTAAATGAACAAGCCGAGTGTTTCTGCCGGTGTCGTTGCCGGCGTTGCTCTGGGAGCCGCGGCGCTTGGTGCAGCCGCCGTCGCTGTTCGTGCTGCCTGTCTGCAGGTTGCGCGAACCCGCAATGGGTTGGCGCGTGTGAAGCGCGTGCACGACGAGGGCGGCGACGAAGTCCGCGTATTGGTGCAAGGCGGCGTCTACCAAAGCGCAAGCTACGTTGGCGAGCGTTGGGCAGAGCCCGTCTTTGCGTATTATCGTGCATTTGACGATGTGTTTGAGGCCGAGGACGCAATGCGTGACGCTTACGGGCATGGTATCGACCGTACGCTTATGCTGGGCGGCGGTGGGTTTGCCTATCCCAAGTTCGCGCTGATGTCGCACGAGAGCTTGCGCATGGACGTCATTGAGTACGATGCCGAGATTACGCGCCTGGCGCGCCGTTGGTTCTACCTGGACGAGCTGGAGCGCGCGGTGGGCGACCGCTTGCGGGTGATTACCGCTGAGGCTCGCTCGTATCTGGGCGTGACGAGTGTGGGCCATCGTCGCTACGACGTGGTCGTGAGCGATTGCTTTGGCGGTGCCGAGCCCGTACGCGAGCTGGCGACGGTTGAGGCGTTGCGTTTGGTGCGGGGCAGCCTAAATGTCGGTGGCGTCTACGTTGCCAATATCGTGAGTGCAAACGAGGGGAGCGATGTGGCGTTCCTGCGCGACTGTGCCGCCACGGCGCTTGAGGTGTTCGACCACGCCTGGGTGGTCCCATGTGGCGATGCGGAGTTCGGCGGCGAGGAGAACTACCTGCTTATCGCCAGCGACGGCGACTACGCCTTTGCCGAAGCTGTGCCCTTCGACACCGACTTCCTCGGCACCGTCCTTTACGACAAGTAAGTCTCTCCGTCCCAAAAAGACTGGTCTTAGGCGTGGTCGCGCCAGCTGAGGACGCGCTGCTTCATGCCCTCGATGTCGAGCACGCCTTCGGCGAAGCCTTTGCGCACGAGCTCCTCGGGAACGTACTCGTCGTAGCGATCAAAATAAGGTACCTCGCCGGGATAGACGAGCTCGATGGGGTCGAAGTCCTTTTCGGCCTCGGCTGCGAGCACCTCAAAGAACGTCTCCTCGTCGGCCTTCATCTTAAACTGCATAAAGTATGGACGCGACGGATCGAGCCCGCGAAGGCCAAGCTCCGCGGCGCATTTAATCTTGAGCATGCGCTCGAGCGCCAGAAAGGCGTAGCTGCCCAGCCAGGGGAAGAGCACCCAAGTGTCGCCGCCCAGGTTAATGAGCGGTTTAGTTCCCGCGCCCGAAATCTCGGCGGTATGACGAGCCTGTGCAAGGCGTGCCCGTGCGTTGCCCATGAGGTACGGATATGCCGCGTGCTCGTTGAGAGCCTTGCGCATGCGCTCGAGTACGTGTGTATTGATGTCACCGGGACAGTCGCCAAAGTAGGCCGGCACCCGGCCCTTGACCTGCGTGGCAAAGACGGTATGACGCTTCCAGTCCACTTCTTCGACAATCCAGCAGTGTCCGGCGATGGCGATGCGCTCACCGGGCGGGGGCGGATTGACGATCGTGCCCAGCTCGGCCGATTCGCTGCGAACGGTGAACTCCTCGTTTTCCTGGAATACAGCGTAGAACTTAAAGTTGTTGATGATGCGCTCGCCCGCGAGGCCCACGATGAGCCCACCGCCCTCGGTGACCTGGATATGGTCAATCTTGATGAGGTGGCGTAGCAGCACACGGTAGTCGTCTGCCGAGACGCGGTGGAAATAGCTGAGCGTGAGCACGCGCTGGGCAAGTTCGGCCGGCGTGAGCTCGCCGGTGCTGGCGAGCGTCGACATGGTCTGGTGGTAGAGCAAGCTGTAGGGGAGTCGATCGAGCTCGGGCGGCTCGACCCACTTTTCCTCGCGATAGAGTTGTACGAGCGCGATGCCCTGCAAGAGCTTCCAGGGAATCGTCTCGGGCATCATCGTGCGCGGTTCGGGCTCCTCCTCGCGCATGACAAACCACATCTCGGGCGGAAGATCGCGGCGGCCCGTGCGCCCCATGCGCTGCAAAAAGGAACTGACGGTAAACGGCGCGTCAATCTGAAACGCGCGCTCCAGTCGACCGATATCAATGCCGAGCTCCAGTGTGGAGGTAGTGACAGTGGTCTGCGCCTGCTCCTCGTCGCGCATGAGCTCCTCGGCCGTCTCGCGCAGCGATGCCGAGAGATTGCCATGATGGATGAGAAAACGGTCGGGCTCGTGCCGGCTCTCGCAGTAGCTGCGCAGCATGGAGCACACGGCCTCTGCCTCCTCGCGCGAGTTGGCAAAGACCAGGCACTTGCGCCCGCGGGTGTGTTCAAAGATATAGCCCATGCCGGGATCGGCGTTTTCGGGCGCGGTGTCGGTGGGGTTGAGGAGCGCCTGCTCATCGGCCCGGGGGATATCGACTTCGCCCTCGGGGGCCGAAGAAGTGCGACGGTCTTTGGGAGCGGCCTTGCCCCGTGCCCGCTCACGACGTTGACGGCGTTCCTCCTGTGTAAGCTGTCCGCTGTGGCGCACGTCTTGGGCGCCAGCCGGCAGCGCCGCGGGCGCCGCCGGCTCAATACGCTCGCAAGCAAGCATCTCGGCTTCTTGTGGACCCGTGCTCTCGAATCCCCGCTGCTGTGCCTGGGGACCCGAGTTGTAGAAGTGCTCCATGGAGATGCGCCACACGCGGCGCGGTTCCTCAAAGCGGGGGATGATGCAATCGCGTCCTGTTCCCTGTGAGAGAAAGGCGCCCGTGCGCTCGGGGTCGCCGATGGTGGCAGAAAGGCCGATGCGGCGGGGCTGCACGCCCGCCATGCGCGAGAGGCGCTCGATAAGGCAGAGCGTCTGACCGCCGCGGTCGCCGCGCATGAGCGAATGAACCTCGTCGATAACCACATAGCGCAGGTCGCAGAACATACGAGGGATTGCCATGTGCTTATGGATCAGGAGCGCCTCGAGCGACTCGGGCGTAATCTGCAAGATACCGCTCGGTTTTTTGATGAGCTTAGCCTTGTGCGACTGCGAAACATCGCCATGCCAGTGCCAGACGGGGATATCGGCCTCTTCGCACAGGTCGTTGAGGCGGACGAACTGATCATTGATGAGTGCCTTGAGGGGGCCGATGTAGAGGGCGCCAACGCTCGCGGGCGGGTTCTCCCAAAACTCGGTCAGGATGGGAAAGAAGGCTGCCTCGGTTTTGCCGGAAGCCGTGGATGCCGTCAGGAGCACATTGTCCTGAGTGTTAAAGATGGCATCAGCTGCTGCAACCTGGATGGAGCGTAGACTCTCCCAATCGTGGGAGTAGATGAAGTCTTGGATAAACGGGGCGTAGCGGTCAAAGGCGTTCACGGGGCCTCCTTTCAAAAACGAATCTCTCAACGCGGTGGGCAGTGGCTTGCTGCATTACTGCCTCGACGTTTGCCCAGATAAAACCAGCCAAAATAAACCTGTCCCTTTTTGGCAGGTTAGATGGTGAATTCGGCGAAGTTGCGGTCGCCGCCTGCGGTGCCGGCGTCGCCTGTTGCGGCTGCCGGCGCCAGCGCGTCGCCGCCGACGCTTTGCAGCAACTCGGCCACATTTGCATCGGGGTTCTGACACAGGATATCGAGCAGCTCGATAAAGTCACGAATGACCTCACGGGGCGTCAGGTGCGTATCGGCTCCCACGCGGCCAAACTCAATCTTGAGAAAGTTCACCAAGTCGTTCTCGGTAAGCGTGGGCGTCCAGCCAAAGTAGCCGGCATGGATCTGCATGAGCTTTTCGATGAGCACCAGCAGCTCCTCGTAGGTGAGCGGCTGCAGGCGGATGATGGGCGCGAGCATGTCTTTGAGATCATCTCGCGCAAAGCGACCCTGAGCGAGTCGGCTGCGCAGAGCTTCGTAGGAGAACACGCCGCGGCGGCGGTCTTCGATGGAGGTTGGCGTGCCGCCCATGATCATGCCCAGGTACTGCGCCTTGCCCTGGAGCGTGTCGTTGTACATAGTCAGGATCTTCTCGTAGTTGTATTGGCGCGTGATCGCGTTGGGAATCTTGTACAGATTCACGAGTTCGTCGATGAGCACCAGCATGCCCTTGTATCCGCTGCAGACCAAAAAGCGTGCAATGAGCTTAACGTAGTCGTACCAGTCGTCATCGCTGATGATGGTCGAGGAGCCCAGCTCAGCGCGTGCCTCGCTCTTGGTGCGGTACTCGCCGCGAATCCATTTGGTCACGCGGCTCATAGCCTCTTCATCGCCCTTGGATACGGCCATGCGATAGCGGCGGAGCATGCGGGTGAAGTCGAAGCCGTGGACCATCTCCTCGAGCGGGGCCAGTTGGGCATTGACGACCGACTCGTCGACGTCGGCGCACGAGGCGACCCAGCGATCCAAAATAAGGTTGAGCGCACCGCCCTCGGGGCGCGTCTTGGTCGATATATTGCGGATGAGCTCGCGGTAGGTGGCAAGGCCCTGTCCCTGACCGCCCTGCAGGCGGCGCTCGGGCGACAGGTCGGCATCAGCGACGACGAATCCCTCGCCCATGGCGTGCGTGCGGATGGTCTGGAGCAAAAAGCTCTTGCCGGCGCCGTAACGACCGACCAGAAAGCGGAAGCTCGCGCCACCATCGGCGATGAGACTCAGATCGGTGAGCAGGGCGCGGATCTCGACCTCGCGCCCTACGGTGATGTAAGGAAGGCCGATGCGCGGGACCACGCCGCCCTTGAGCGAGTTGAGAATGACGGCAGCGACGCGCTTGGGCACGCGGGGTGCTGTGGATGCGGTATCACTCATGGTCTAGGTATCCTCTCACGTCTGCTTCGTAATCCTCGATGATCTGCGGTCCTGCCGCTCCAAACTCGATAACGGTGTCACCCACCAGGTCAAAGAGCGCCTCGTTGATGCTGTCGACGAGCATGTCCTCGCTCTGCTCCGATTGCACTACCGCCAATGTCGCTTGCGCTGCGTTTTGCTCGAGCAGCGC
Source organism: Collinsella sp. (assembly GCA_046976245.1). Taxonomy (GTDB): domain Bacteria; phylum Actinomycetota; class Coriobacteriia; order Coriobacteriales; family Coriobacteriaceae; genus Collinsella. The sequence goes on from JBKWEB010000002.1 coordinate 187,033, forward strand.
GCGAAGGAAGGCATCTGCGGCGGGCGCGAGTTCGGTTGCGGTGCCAGCGGGTGCAGTCGATACGACCGCTGGCGTCGGTGCGAGGAGCGGTGCCACGACGCCAAACTGTTCGGTGGAAATGGTTGGCTCGTCGGCTTTGTTGCGCTCCGTAGGCGCCGCGATCGGCTCGCCCATCACGTCGGTCGCAGGCTTGGCTTCCGGTTGCTCGGATTCCGCCGTATCGACCTCTGTGGGCACATCGTCCTCGCGCTCTTCGTCGATTAAAAGTGCTTCGCGCGTTTGCGCAGCGGCGCTCCGAATGTGCCCCAGCTGAGTCAGGTCGATATCGATCTTGACGGGCTGGTGTGCGGCGTCCCACGAAAGCCATGCCACAATCTCGTCATCGATAATCTTGGCCAGATATTTGGGGACCTTTTCTTCCTTAAGGGGATGGGCGGGGTCCAGCGCCAGGCGCAGGCGTTGGTCGCAGGCGCGCATCATTTCACCGAGCTTGCTGCTCTTTTGCCTACTACCATGGATACGCATACATTCCCAAAAGCCGTTTTGGCAACGGTAGATATGGATGGGATCCAGGCGGTATTCGCAGTCCTCGTGGCGCTCGGGCGCAAAGAATACGGCCGAGGCAAACATGGTGTAGGGCATGGCCGTCCCCTCCCCAAACAAGCTCGCTACGATGCCGGTCTTTCGGTGCGTGTCATAGTAGCGCGCCATGTGGACATACACGGCGCATGCCACGTGGCGCAGATCGCGGTGGTGGCTGCGGTCGAGCCGCGAGTTACTTAGGTTGTACGTGGAGAGGGCGTTGATGGCGGCCATGAGTCGCTCCTCGCGCACCTCATCGGGCGGAAGGGGGAGCGTGGGCTCGGAGGTTTTGCGACGTTTGGGGGTCTGGTCGGACGGTGCCGGTGCCGGTACAAGGTCTCGTGCCGCACGCCGCAGCTCGATAAGGGCGTTATCGAACATGACGGTTTTAGAGTCGCGGAGCAGCTTGGGGTCGAGCCCATGGAATACGGCGTAATCCTGCAACCACACGCGTGCAAACCGATCAATGCCGGGTTCAAAGGCGCGATAGGCATCCCAAAAGGCCTTGATCTTGTCAAAGCCATCGAGCGGATTATCTACGCCGATGCCGCAGATCAGCTCATAGAGATACAGAAAGGCAAAGGATGTAGACGTTTCCTCGATATTGCCGTGGCGCACCTGGGCACGCCAGGTAAAGTAGCCGCGCAGCTGTCGATCGCTCATGGCATTGTAGGTGGGAAAGTACGACTTGAAGGTGCCGTTGTAGGGACAATCGTCCTCAAAGTCGGCCATCAACAGCCCTTGGCGGTAAAAAAGCTCGGCTTCCGAAAGCCAACGCCCCGCGCCACCCTTGGGGTCGTCTTGCCAGCGCGAGATCTCGCGCATCTTGCGGTACTGGTCGGGGAGGAAGTTCTGCATCTGTCGGCCGGTCTTGAGAATCGGCTCGTCTGCGTAGACCTCGTTTGAGAAGCGGGCGGACTGATGGGTCCGGGCCTCGGCCATAATGCGCTCGATGAGCATCTTGATGTCCTGGTCGGCCACCGTCTCTCCTCTCCTTACGCAGCTACGGTGACCTCATATCATAGCACAGCATCAAACAGATGTTCGAAATGCCGCTACGTTGATAGTTTTAGAACAGGAGGGCGTAGATGACGGCTATGACGACGGAGGGGAGCATGTTGGCCGTGCGGAAGGTCTGGGGTCGGATGAGGTTCACACCGACACAGAAGATGAGCATGGAACCCACGAGTGAAAGGCTATCGAGGGCTGCGGTGGTCATAATGGGGGAGAGCGCGCCGGCAAACAGCGTGATCGTTCCCTGGAACACGGCAACGGGCAAGGCCGAGAAGATACAGCCGCGTCCGAGTGAGGCCGTCATGGTGCAGACGATGATGCAGTCCAGTGCGCCCTTCAGGGCGAGCGTGGACCAGTCACCGAGCAGGCCGTCCTGAATCGACCCCACGATAGCCATGGCGCCGATGCAGACGGTCAACGATGCCGAGACAAAGGCATTGGTAAATTCATTGTCGCCTTCGCTGCCGGTTTTGCGCTTGAGCCATTCGCCGAGGTTCTCGATGCCTGCTTCCAAGTTGATGGCTTCGCCGATGAGTGAGCCGAGGGCGAACGAGACGATGAGCATGGTGGTGCCGGTGGTCGACAGGGTGTCGCCGTCGATAACGAGCATCTTTTGCATGGTGCCGCCCAGGCCGATAAACAGAACGCACAGCCCCGATGCCTTCATGAGCGTGTCTTGGATGCGCGGTGTAATGAAGCGGCCGCCCGCTAATCCCAAAAGACCGCCCGCAACTAAAAGCACAACGTTGATGATTGTTCCCAAGCCCGGCATGAGCCCTCCTGTATTGATGCCAACGTGGCAATCGTAGCAGAACGAAATGCGAGGCACATCGCGACTCATCTAATACGTTATATAAGTGGTGTTAGGAATGATGCGCAGCATTTAAGCCTCAGGTGGTTGTCGGGACATAGGGATAGTATTCAAAGCGCAGTGTCATAAGCCGCTGCGGGAATTCAATAGCCGCGGCGATGATATTGGCATCGCGGGCACGATCAAACCCTTCGAGTTCGATCTGATACGAGACGTCTTGCATAATGTCCAGACGCCGCCAGGCTAGGAGTGCGTCGCCATCGAATTCCAAGGTCTTGCCTCCATCTGGAGCAACGGCATATAGACGCAGCTTGGCGGTGGTTGCAGGGTCGACAACCGTGACCTTTTTAATTTCGTTTCGAGTATTCTTGGCGCCCAACAAGGTGAGCAGTGTTGGGGCCACGACCTCGCCCGATGGCAAAAAGACGACTTCGATGGATTCGGGAAATGCGATGATAGCCGACTTGCGGACGGGCTGATTGGCGGCGGCAACTTCGATGTTCGCAGCGTCGATGACCTCTGTGTGGTCGAGTGCGGCAAGCACGCAACAGTTACCTTCATCGATCTCTTGAGGATCAGCAAGCCCCAGCCTGTTCGCGAGCTCGGGATCGTTTGGATCGGTAACGGGCTCATTCGGTGCTTCGAAAGAAGCTGGGGCGCTGTTTGTCGGCGACGGCGTGTCGCCCGCACCTGCTTCTTTGTCCGCGCTCTCTTCTTGTATGGTTGCGTTGATGGGTTCGTCGTTTGAGGGGAGCGTCTTGGCGTCAAGCGCGGAGGGGAGAATTCCGATGGTTCCGGATCCGTTCCACTCCATTTCGAGAAGCGCCGGGTCGGCAAGAATGCGTTGCCTGCTTTGCGCGTGGGCATCGATTTCAATAGAGCCTGCCTCTATCCCTCGTGTAAGGCTGAGTGATCCGGCTGGCTTCTCGAAATGAGCGTCTGTGTCTTTGGCGCTGACGGCGTAGAACAGCAGGGACGCTTCTCCCGCCGCGATGGCATCGGTACCGGCTTTGGTCAGCCGCAACGATGCCGTGAATGAGAGGGTGGGCTGCGCATCGTCTGCATTCGCGGCGGCGCAGCCCAGACATATACCGCCTCCTTTCTCAAAAAATGTACCGTCGAAGGCGACCTTCGCTCCGTTCGCCGAGTCATCGACCGAAGCGATGTCGATGCGCAGCTCTAAATTGCAAGGATCGCCATCTGCATCGAGCACAACCGAGCGCCACGTGCAGACGGCGCACCCCGCCTGGGAGCCGTTTGCCTTGTTCGAACGATTGAGATCCACGACTATCGAGTCGTCCGTATTACGACGAAGGCATCCCGAGGTTGAGATTGCGGCCTGTGCGATCGAAAAACGCTTGCACGCAATGGCGCTCGACGGATTTGGTGCGGAGCTTAGGGCTGCTGATAAGGAGTCTGCCATGATGGGAGTCGCCCAAGCGGCGACAGGCGTTCCGGTTGCGAGCGCGCCGCAGAGTGCGACGACGGGCAAAAGGTTCTTCGATGCCATGGGGTCTCCTTAGCTGATTTAGTGCGGCCTGTCCGTGTTTTGTTTCTGGCTGCGTTTGATGTGCAGACCGAGGCCGGCGGTTCCCGCGCCTGCTGCTGTGGCGCCTGCTGCCAAGAGCCATCGTCTGTCGCCTGTCTGCGCCAACGGTTCCTCGCGGTCGCGGCGGTCGAGCTCCGAGAGGTCGACCGTCACTTGTGTGGCGGCCTGCGCCTGTTCTTGCTGGGCAAAGGCCATGGCTGGCCCAAACGCTAGGATGCTGACGGCGGCGGCCAGGGCGACGGCCTTATGCCGTGTGCACACCGGGCTCGACCGTCCAGGTGATCGTTGCAACCTGATCGCCTTCGCCGGTTACGTGGAAGATGTCGCGCGTGACGCGGGCGACGTTTCCGCTTGTCTTGAGCTTAATTTTGTCTGTGCCGCCGGCAATGCCCTGGTAGCCCATGTCGAAGGCTGCATTCTTGGAAAGATCGAGGCCCGTCCCCTGCATTGCGGCGCTGGCGTTCTGGAGTGCGCCGTCGGGGCCGACCTTAAAGTCGATGGAGTTCTGCGCGGTTCCGGCCTTGGCGTCGGCAGCAATGGTCCAGGTGTTCATGGCGTCGATCTTCATGTTGGTGACATGGATGCCGTAGGCCGAATGATTGTCGATGGTGGTCGCGTCTTCTGAGGGGCCCTGAAGCGTGCCGTCGGCCTTGGCGACGAAGGGAATAACCGTCGGAACTTTGAACTCAACGTTGTCAATCTCGGTCCTGACCATTACTTTCGTGGTTCCAACGCGCCCGGCCGCCATAGCTGGCGTCGGGGCAGCGCCCATTGCGAGCGCGAGCGCGAGCCCTGCGCCCACGACGAGCGCTCTGGCTCCGTTCATGTTCCTGGTGATGTCCATGGTCGTTCCTTTCTATTCGCCGCGGGCCGTCCCCGCGATGATTGGACGAATGCTGGTGAATTGCGTGCGGTGCCGCGTCGGCCGGAAAAGCTAGTTCTCGGCTTGCTCAACCCGCACCTTGACACGTGTCGGATTGCCGTGGCTGTCATAGGTCTTGGCGTCAAGCGCCTGGATCTCGATATACGCCTCACCTTCCTCGATGTCGCCGGCGGGGCATGTCTCGACCGTTTTGCCGGTCTCGACCACATCGGATTCGTATATGGTCTCGTCGTTTTGGATGACGCGGAATCGCTGGGGAAACTTGTTGTCTTGGACGTTTTGCACGTTGACGCGCAGCTTGCCGCCTTTTTGCAGCTGGGCGACCGGTGCGACCGAAATTGTCATCATGTTGTCGCGGACGATAGCGTCGAGCTCATCTTGGATTTCCTGACGCGTTTTGCCCTCGGCCGTCGTAACCGAAGCGCCCGCCTCGGGTACGGGCTGCGACTGCCAAGCGTATAGTCCTACGGCGACAAGGGCACAGACGATGGCCAGGCAGGCAACGATGAGCTTCCTGCGATGCCCCAGGCCTGCAAAGTGGGGTGGCTTCTTCGCGCTCATGCGGCATCCTTGGCGGTATAGATGCGCGCAAAGGTGGACGGGTCCGCTCCAAAGAGCATGTGAAGCATCAGACGGCGCGAGTAGACGAGCTCGTCGAAGTCGGGAGGGAGCTCGATGTCGTGGATATGCGCGATGTGGTGGGCGAGCGCCGAGAACGACTCGGGGTCGCAGATCACATCGGTGGTAACGTGGTAGACCGTCGTATCGGGGAATGCCTCTTCGTCGAAAGGTAGGAGATGGGGATCGTCGTCGACTTCGATGGCGATGCCGTACTGGGGCCAGTAATATGCCATGGGAACCTCCCTGCTTCTGGGCCAAAACTTCTATCGGTTTTGGCTGTCGACGCCGACCGTATCAGCCGCTACTTGACCAATTTCTGACCAAATGCTTGACGGATTGGCGTCTCCGCAGGTAAAAGGCGGCAAAAAATACTCCAACTTTTTTCGAGCGACAATCGCGCGGTCGGCGACGGCGGGGCCATATGTGTCAAAAGCATCGTCTGCCGAGGAAGCCTTGCCGTTCGCCGAATTGCACGAACGTAAAAATCGCCAATTATGGAGACGGTCTCGAACACGTCGACGAAACGATGCGGTAACATCTCCCTGCAAACACTGTAGTTAGCTAAAGGGGAGTTCTGCATGTCTGCAACTATCAAACCCTTCACCGATGAGTTCGAGGAATACGGTCGCGACGAGTCTCGCTCGTCGGGCGAGGCCTCGAGCATTTCGTTTCCGACGACGGAAGACGAGGTCCGCGCCATTTTGGGAAAACTCCATGCCGAGTGTGTCCCGGTAACGGTTCAGGGCGCCCGAACCGGCCTTGCCGCCGGCGCCGTGCCCCACGGCGGGCATATCCTCAATACTTCCCGTATGAATCGCTACTTGGGCCTTCGCCGCGATGAACAAGGCCAATTTCTGCTGCGCGTGGAGCCGGGCGTTGTTCTCTCGGAGCTGCGCAAGCAGCTGAGCAAGAAGGTGCTGCCGACCGCTGGTTGGGACCAGGCATCGCTTGAGGCCTACGAGGAGTTCCAAGAGGCCCCCGAGCAGTTCTTTCCCACCGATCCCACCGAGGCGTCTGCCTGTCTGGGCGGCATGGCGGCATGCAACGCCTCCGGCGCCCGCAGCTACGCTTACGGCCCCATGCGCCCGCATATCACGGGACTCCACGTCGCGCTGGCTGATGGCGATTTGCTTGAGCTTCAGCGCGGCGAGGCTTTTGCCCAGGGCCGCCACCTGTCGCTCGTGACGGCAGCGGGCCGTGCACTCGAGCTCGATCTTCCTGACTACACCATGCCCAAGACAAAAAATGCCTCAGGCTATTTCGTTGCGGACGAAATGGACGCCATCGACCTCTTTATCGGCGCTTGCGGCACGCTCGGCGTTATCACCGAGCTCGAGATTGCCCTGCAGTCGGCACCTGCGGTCGTTTGGGGTGTGAGCTGCTTTTTCGATAGCGAAGACAAGGCCGTGTCCTTTACCGATTCCGTGCGCCCCGTCCTGTCCCATGCGGCTGCCATCGAGTACTTCGATGCTGGCGCCCTGGATATTCTACGTCGCCAGCGCGAGCAGTCGACCGCGTTCGCCTCGCTGCCGGCGCTCGACAAAGACGCCAAGGTCTGTGTCTACGTGGAGCTCGACTGCGACGACGAAGTTCAGGCGACTGAGGAGCTGTATCACTTGGGGTGGGTGCTAGAGCTTGCGGGCGGCAGCGACGATGCGACATGGGTCGCGCGCACCGAGGTCGATCGCGAGTGCCAGCGGTTCTTCCGCCATGCGGTCCCCGAGAGCGTCAATATGCTTATCGACGAGCGTCGCCGCACGGATCCCACCATCACCAAACTGGGTTCGGACATGTCGGTGCCCAATGCACGCCTTGCCGATGTCGTGGCCCTCTATCGCCGCACACTGGCCGAAAGCGGGCTTGAATCTGCTGCCTGGGGGCACATCGGTAACAACCATCTGCATGTGAACATCCTGCCGCGCGATGCGCAGGACTACCGTCGCGGTGGCGAGCTGTTTGCCCAGTGGGCTGCGGAGGTAACGGCTATGGGCGGTGCCGTTTCTGCCGAGCACGGCGTCGGCAAGATCAAGGCGGGCTTCTTAGAGACGATGTACGGTCACGAGGCCATGGTCGAGTCGGCGCGGCTCAAGCTCCAGCTCGATCCCGACGGGCAGCTGGGTCGCGGCAACCTGTTTTCGGAGAAGCTCTTGGATGAGCTCGTCCAGAAAGGGGGCGCGTGAAGATGAGCGATTTCCATATGGTGGTGTGCGTCAAGGCCGTGCCGGGCAGCACCGAGGTCAAGATGGACCCCAAGACCAATACCATCGTGCGCGATGGCAAGCAAGCGGTCATTAATCCCTTTGATGCGAGCGCTTTGGAATGCGCACTGGCGCTGAAAGACGACCTTATCGGCTTTGGCATGGACGTGCGCGTAACGGTGGTTTCGATGGGCATCCCCGCGACCGAGTTGCTGCTGCGCGACTGCATCGCTCGAGGTGCCGACGACGCGCTGCTGCTGACCGATCGCGCCTTTGCGGGTGCCGATACCCTGGCGACCACCTATGCTCTCAAATGCGGCATCGAGGCGCTCGACGAGGACTTCGATCTGCTCATCTGCGGCAAGATGGCGGTGGATGGCGATACGGCCCAGATTGGTCCCGAGCTTGCCGGTGCCTTTGAGATTCCCTGCGTGACCGACGTGAGCTGCGTGCAAAGCGCGGGCTTTACGACGTGTGGCTCGCTGGCGCTCGTTCACGGATGCGATGCCGGCGAGGAGACGGTGTGTCTTGAGATGCCGTGCGCGATGACGACTGCCAAGGAGATTGGCCAGTTGCGTATGCCGAGTATTGCCGGTATTCGCGCGGCGGAGGAGGCGGACGTGCGCGTGGTCAGTGCCGCCGACGTGAACGCCGACCCCGCGCGTTGCGGTCTTGCCGGGTCGCCGACACAGGTCGTGCGCTCGTTTGTGCCCGACCGTGACCAAACGTGCGAGGCCGTTGAGGGGACGGCGTCCGAGCAGGCGGCAAAGCTTGCCAAGATTATCGAGGGGATGGCGTAGATGAGCGGACTGATTATCGATAGCGAAGCCTGTATCGGCTGCGGTCGCTGCGTTCGCGCCTGTGCTTCGGGCGGCATCGTAGTGGAAGGCGAGCGACCCAACCGATGCGCCCACGTAACCGACGGCTGCATCCTATGCGGTGGGTGCGTCGACGCCTGCCCTGTCAACGCTATCTCGATCGAGCGTGATGAGGCCGCTGGTGCGGTGGACCTTGATGCGTATCGAGACATTTGGGTATTCGCTCAGACCGACGAGCACGATACAGTGACTCCCGTTGCCTATGAGCTTATGGGCAAGGGCCGCGAGCTTGCCGATGCGCGCGGTTGCCGTCTGGTGGCACTGGTCGGTATGGGTCCCGAGGGCTCTCTCGGCGACCTGGAGCATCTGGTTTGTGCCGGCGCGGACGAGGTCCTGGCCTGTCGCGACGAGCGCCTGCGCCAAAACGATGCGGAGGTCTACGCCCGCTTGATCTGCGATTTGGTAGCCGAACGCAAGCCCGAGGCTATTCTGTACGGCGCGACCGCTTTTGGCCGCGAACTGGCACCCGGCGTTGCCGTGCGCTTGCAGACGGGCCTTACGGCTGACTGCACCGTACTTTCGATGGATACGGAGACGGGACTGCTGCAACAGACGCGTCCGGCGTTTGGCGGCAACCTGATGGCCACCATCGTCTGCCCCAATCATCGTCCCCAGATGGCAACGGTGCGCCCCGGTATCTTTAAGGCGCCCGACTTTGACTACGACCGCTCCGGCACGATCACCCAGATATCGCTTGCGGATGATGCTAAGGCTCGTGTCGAGATCTCGATTCCCGCCGAGGAGTGGGGGCAGCAGGCCTCGATCGCCGATGCCGAGCGCTTGGTCGTGGTGGGCCGCGGCATTGGCTCCAAGAAGAATCTGCCCCTGATGCGAAGGTTCGCCGAGGCTCTGGGAGCCGAGCTTGGTTGCACGCGACCTGTCGTGGAGGCCGGCTGGTTGGAGTATCGCCATCAGATTGGCCAGACCGGCGTATCGGTTTCGCCCAAGCTCCTCGTGAGTATCGGTGTTTCGGGCGCCATCCAGCATCTTGCCGGCATCGGTGGGGCGGAGTGCATTATCGCTATCAACGAGGACCCGGATGCCCCCATTTTTGGTGCTGCCCAGTACAAGGTTGTTGGGGACGCCGTCGAGGTCGTCGAGGAGCTGCTGGCCCAGCTTGAGCGCTAGGCGCGCGCCAGCCAGTCGCGCATCTCGTCCTTTAGGCGGCTCCAGGTTGCCTGCGTGGCGGGGTCGGTAAAGGGCTGTGTAATGCCAAAGGGCGCGTCGAGCAGGCGGTGGATATCGCCCTGTTCACGCGCCAGCGCACGGCTTGCCGGATAGACGAGCTCAAACATAAAGCAGATAAGCCCCACCAAGAAGTCGGCGGGCTCATCGCGCTCATCGCGTGCGACGCAGCGGTGCTCGTCAAAGGCGGCAAGTGTCGGCGACGAGAAACGGCTGCCGAGAAACGTCTTCTCGTCCACCTTGAGGATAGTGTCGACGGTGCTGTCGGCGATGGTGCGCATAATGTCGATCTTGTCACCATCGCGCACGATATCGCAGAAGCTTCGCGTGCGCACGTCGAGCTGCGCGGGTAGACGGAAATCGCTGTGATAGGCAATGCTCGCTCGGATGAGCTCATCTTCTGCCGGGTCATCGATAAAGTTGCGGATGCTCGTTACGGCGGGTGCATCGGCGGGATTCTCGCCAAAGAGGACCTCGATCCCCAGCGCCGCATGGCTCATGCTCTCGGCGTCCTTAAAGGTGTCCCAGCGTCGCAGCTGCTCAAAGCGGCCCATATCGTGTAGCAGGCCGCAAAGCCATGCCAGGTCAATATCTTCTGACGACCAGCCCTGCTCGCGCGCTACGGCATCGCATGCCTCGGCCACGTGGTACGTATGCTCGATTTTGAGCGCGATGCGTGGGTTGGTGGCGTCGTAGGCATCGGTGTAGCTTTTGAAGGCCGCGCGCGCCCGGTCTCGATCGATAGCTGTCATAATGACTTCCTAAAAAGTTGTGTCTTTCGATCCGGTGGCAATTGTAGGTGAACTCGGTTGCTGTCGGATGATGATTCTGCCGTGTCGCTACATGCGGTTCGGAGACCTTGTCAGGATGAGAAGCGTATGGTGCTCAAAATCGTTAGAACCGTCTGGCCAGTGATGCTTACCTATGTTGCAATAGGCGCGCCGTGCGGAATGATCATGGGGCAGACGGGAATGGAACCCTGGATGGTCTTTGCCCTGAGCAGCACGTTTGTGACGGGCAGCGGCCAGTTTATGATCTGCAATCTTTGGCTGGCGGGCGTACCGGCACCTTCGATTATCGCGAGCGTCGCCGCCATCTCATCGCGCTTTGCACTTTATTCGGCATCGATCGCACCCCATCTGGCGGGCTCCTCGAAGCGTCAGACGCTGGCTGTTGCCGCGACGCTCACCGAGGAGGCATACGGCATCTCGCTTGCCAAGCTGGTTGAGGGGGAGGATTGGGGCCCGCGCGAATCCTTCGTGCTCAACGTGATCCTCATCGCGACATGGGGCGCTTCGTGCACGATGGGTGCCATCGTCGGTGCCGTTGTCGATGTTCCCACCGCTATTGCGAGTTTCGTCTGCACGTCGCTCTTTATCTGTCTACTCTTTTCGCAGCGGCTGTCGCGCGGCAACGTTGTCGCGGCGGTTTCGGGCGCGGTGTCCATCGCCGTATGCAAGTTCTTGGGCCTCACGAATATTGCCGTGCCGGCAAGCGTCGTGGTCGGCATTGCCATTGCGCTGGCGTGCGATGCCGTATTTGACGGAAGAGGTGCCCGCGATGCCCGTTAACGAGTTCTTGGTTCTGTGGCTGTCGTCGTGGGCTGCTATCGCGTTCTTTCGCATCGCGCCGGCGTTCGCCTTGCGCGGGAGAACGCTGTCGCCCCGTATTACCGAGGCCCTGGGTTATATCCCGCCCGCTGCCTTTGCCGCGCTGGTCGCCAACGACTTGGTGAGCCCCGGCGCGTTCGACGCGGGACTCTGGCCTGCCTTGGTTCCCTGGATTGCGGCTGCCGGCGTCGTGGCGGTGGCAATCAAGACAAAGTCGATGCTGTGGTGCTGCGTCTCGGGAATCGTGTTCTATATCGTCTTGAGCCTTATATAGGACCGCGAACGGGTTGTCCCTCCCGCTCACCCCGCTTCTGTCCGGTGAATCGAATTTCTCACCGAGTCGGTCTGCTTCTTCTGGTACCATGGTCAAACTTTACTATAGCAAAGCGTGACGTGGGCTTTTGTACCCCGTCAGCGGAAATGGGGGTTTCATGGCACAGGAAGCGACCGCCAACGAGCAAAAGAAATTCAAGGTCCCGCGCATCCCGGGCGACATCATGATCTATCCGATGATCGTCGGTCTTTTGCTCAACACCTTCTGCCCGCAGGTTTTTGAGATCGGCGGCTTCTTTACGGCTGCCTGCCGCGGTGGCTCCAATACCATCGTCGCCGCGATCCTGCTGTTTGTGGGCGCCGGCATCAGCTTTAAGTCCACGCCGGGTGCCATCAAGACCGGTATCGTCGTGCTGATCCCCAAGCTGGTCGGCGCAGCGGCTCTCGGCCTGGGCGTAGCATATTTCTTTAACGACAACTTCCTGGGTCTGAGCTCCGTGTCTATCATCGGCGGCATCACGTTTTGCAACATGGCGCTCTATACGGGCATCATAGGCGAGTTCGGTGATGAGTCCGAGCAGGGCGCCGTCGGTATCCTGTTCTTTACGGCTGGCCCCGCCGTCACGATGATCATCCTCGGTGTTTCCGGCCTCGCCAACATTCCCATTGGCACCATTATCGGCTCCATCTTGCCACTCGTTATTGGCATGGTTCTGGGCAACCTGTTCCCGTTCATTAAGAACCTGCTGGTTCCCGGTGCCAATCCCGCGATTGCCGTCATCGGATTTCAGCTCGGTGCGTCCATGAGCCTGTCGAGCTTCATCACCGGCGGCATCTCGGGCATTCTGCTGGGCCTCATCACGCTCTTTATCGTCGGTCCCATCACCTTTGCCTTCGAGCGCCTGTGCGGCGGCAATGGCAAGGCCGCTGTGGCTTGCTCCACCATTGCCGGCACGGCTATGACCACACCGGTTGCCCTCGCCGAGGTCGCACCGCGCTACGCCGAGCTTGCGCCCACCGCGTACGCTCAGATCGCCACCGCCGTTATCATCACGGCGATCATGGCTCCGATTCTGACTGGCTGGGTCGACAAGAAGTTCTGCCAAGGCAAGGAGGATCTGTCGCCTGTCGGTGTCGAGGCCATCGAGGAGGCCGTCGCGACTGACATTGATGGCGAGTAGCAATCGATACTCATCAATGATGCCGACGTGTGCAATTCGCGCCGTATGAGCGCCCGAACAGAAACTGTTTTGCAGTGATGTTCGGGCGCTCTGCTATTATCCCCTTTACCCCTGCGGAGTAAAGGAGTGTTTATTGCCCTGATTCGAATTGGGCGATTCTGACCACTTGGATATTGAAGGGATGGCGCTGGTGGTTAAGGCACTCAAGATTGAGATATTCGTGCTATGCATGATTGTTCTTATCGGGCTTGCCGTGCGAAGTCGTCGCTCCTTGTTCTCGAGCACCCAGCAGCTTTTGTTTAGCATGCTGGGCTACACGTCTGCTGCCTACTTTTTCTTCGATATGATCTGGACGCTTTCGGACGGTGTGGACGGCACGTTGGGCATTGCTGCCAACTGGATTTCCAACGCGGTTTCGTTTTCGCTCTTTGCTATCGCGTGTCTCATTTGGTTTATCTATTCCGAGACGGTGCAGGGTTCTCGCCTTTTGACCTCGCGCTATAGGGTGGTGCTTGTAGCGTTGCCTACGGCTCTGGTGGTCGTGCTGGCGTTTACCAGTTACTGGACGCACGCCCTGTTCTATATCGATTCGCAGGGCGTGTATCGTCGCGGCTTTGCCTATATGATCCAGCCCATCGTCAGCTACTGTTACGTTATACATACGTCCCTGCATGCGTTTGTGCAATCTCGCAGGGTCGAGAGCCTGCAGACGAAGGCCATCTATCGAACCTTGGCATTTTTCGCCATTCCGGCCCTGGTGGGCGGTACCTTTCAGGTCGTATACTCGGTGCCCGGCCTTTGTGTCGGCATAATGATTAGCATGTTGCTGCTCTACATCATCTACCAGGAGCAGCTCATCTCGACCGACCCGTTGACTGGACTTAACAATCGCAACCGTTTTGAGACCTATATGCTGTCGCTCTTCTCAAATGTGGATCAGGCCGAAGATGTATATCTGCTTATGATGGACGCCGACGGCTTTAAGCAGATTAACGATCGCTATGGGCATGTGGAGGGCGACCACGCTCTTCAGGTCATATCCGCTGCGCTCAAAGAAGTCTGCTCGGCGTCTGGCGGCTTTATCGCACGTTATGGTGGCGATGAGTTCGTGGTGCTCCAAAAGGCAGTGGCGGAACAGGATATCATGCATCTGTGCGCGACAATCAACGACGAGCTCGCGCGCGCCGAGGTTCCGTATCTGTTGCGGATGTCCATCGGCTACGCACGGGTTGGTGATGGCGTCGATACCTGGCAAGACTTGCTTCGTGCTGCCGACGCGGAGCTCTACCGCGTAAAGCGCGAGAAGAAGAAGGCTGGCGTCCAGATACGCTAGGAAAAGGGGCACACGACCGTTGCGATGGTCGTGCGCCCCTTTTGCGTTTGTGGGGGCCACCGGTCATAATGCCCAGGCGCGGTGCGGCAAGACGGGCGTCTGCCGCCGCGACTCGGCGCGAAATCAACGAGAACCAGTGCATTCCATTAAGCTAAAGTGTGTGAAGGCTCTCCCTAAAAAGGTGAGCTCTCTAGGCTTTTTTGGGTTTGTTGACGATGATGATGCCGCCGCAGACCAACAGCAGGGCAACGATGACGGTAACGGGGCTCGTGCCGGCGCCCTCGCCGAGCAGCAGCGCGCTCAGCAGCACACCAAAGACGGGGTTCATAAAGCCAAAGACCGAGACGCGGCTGACGGGGTTGACGGCAAGCAGGCGCGACCACAGCGAGTAGGCTACTGCGGAGATAAGCGCCATGTAGATGATGAGCACGATGGCGGGGGCAATCGCCGTGGGGGAGAGCGCGCCACCCATCAAAAAGCCGATGGCGGTGAGGACCAGGCCGCCGACCAAGAACTGCCACCCGGCAAGCAAGACGCCGTCGTGCTTGCGCGAGAAGATGCCGATCAGGCAGGTCGAAAGAGCACCCGCGACAGTGGAGGCTAGGATAAAGCCCTCGCCATCGAGCCTGAAGCCAAAGGTGCCATCTGCGCCCGAGAGGTTGACGAGCGCGACGCCGGCAAAGCCCAGCGCACAGCCAAGCACCTTGGCCGTATTGAGCTTCTCGGTGTGAAATGCCAGGGCGGCAAAGAGGATTGCGAGGAAGTTGGCGCTGGCCTCGATGATGGAGCTCGACATGGCGCTGGCGCGCGAGAGGCCCAGATAGAAAAAGAAGTACTGCCCGATAGTCTGGAAGAGCGACAAGACAAAGATGGGCTTGATGTCGCGAGCCTGCGGAATGAGGGGGCGGCGTTGGGCCGCACTCATCCCAACGATAACTAGGGCGCCGGCAAGCGTGAAGCGCAAGCCCGCAAAGAGCAGCTGCGAGGCGCTATCGTGCGCCGGGATACCAAAGAGTGCGTAGCCGATTTTGATGCAGGGAAAGGCCGATCCCCAGAGTGCACAGCAAACAAGACAGCCCAGGATGAGTCCGGGCAGGGTGGCGAGATACGGCTTGCGGCTTTCCATGATGTCCTTCCTACATGCGCGAAACAAAAAAAGAACCCGCCACCGGATGTGCCGGTGGCGGGTGTTATTACCCGAAGGGATTGTACCCGATGGGAAAGGTTTAGGCGAAGTAGGCTACGCCACTCTCAAAGATGGGCATGAACTTATCGCCGGGGACATGCTCGGGCACGTTGCGGTACAGGTTGTCGCCGCGACGCTCGGCGTGGCCCATCTTGCCTAGGACGCGGCCGTCGGGGCTCGTGATACCCTCGATGGCCAGTGCGGAGCCGTTGGGGTTGACGGAAAGATCCATGCTGGGCTTGCCGTCCTCGCCCACGTACTGCGTGGCGACCTGGCCGTTGGCGATGAGCTGGGCGAGCACCTCGTCGTTGGCGACAAAGCGGCCCTCGCCGTGGCTGATGGCGACGGTGTAGGGGTCGTCGAGGCTGCACTGAGACAGCCACGGGGACAGGTTGGACGAGATACGGGTGCGCACCAGGCGGCTCTGGTGGCGGCCGATGGTGTTGAACGTCAGCGTGGGCGCATCGGGCGTGGCGTCGACGATATCACCGTAGGGCACCAGACCGAGCTTGACCAGCGCCTGGAAGCCATTGCATATGCCCAGCATCAGGCCATCGCGGGCCTTGAGCAGGTCGCGGACGGCCTCGGTGACCTCGGGAGCGCGGAAGAACGCCGTGATGAACTTGGCGGAGCCGTCGGGCTCGTCACCGCCCGAGAAGCCGCCGGGGATCATGACGATCTGGCTTGCACGGATGCGGCGGGCGAGCTCATGGGTGCTCTCGGCGACGGCCTCGGGCGTGAGGTTGTTGATCACGAAGGTGTCGGCCTCGGCGCCGGCAGCGCGGAAGGCGCGGGCGCTGTCGTACTCGCAGTTGTTGCCGGGGAAAACGGGGATGACCACGCGCGGGCGGGCGATCTTGGCGCCACCGTACACATGGATATCCTTGGTGCGGAAGTCGATGGTCTCGACCTCGGCGGTCTCGCCGGCGCTGCGGTAGGCAAAGACGCCCTCGATGCCGCTCTCCCAGGCCTCCTGGAGCTCGGAGAGCTCGATGGCCTCGGAGCCGGTATCGATGACATAACCCTCGACGGTGGTACCCAGGGGCTCGACGACAACGCCGTCGGCGACCTCGGGCAGCTCGGCGTCCTCAGCGAGCTCGACGATAAAGCTGCCGTAGAGCGGGGCGAAGAGGCTTTCCACGTCCACATCCTCGGCAAGCTCGATACCGATCTGGTTGCCGACGCACATCTTAAAGAGGCTCTCGGCGCCGCAGCCGTAGCCGGGTGTGGAGATGGCCAGGGCGTCACCGGTAGCGGTAAGCGCCTCGACGGCGTCGAACGCTGCGAGCAGCTGCTGGGCGTCGGGACGGTAATCCTCGCCGTAGGTGGCGGGGGCGATACGGACGACGCGGTGCGTCAGGCCCTTGAACTCGGGGGAGACGGCGCGGGCCGCCTTGCCCACGGCCACGGCGAAGCTGATCAGGGTCGGCGGAACGTTGAGCTCGCCGGCCTCGTCCTCAAACGAGCCGCTCATGGAATCCTTGCCGCCGATGGCGCCGGCGCCCAGGTCGACCTGAGCCATGAGGGCGCCGAGTACTGCTGCCATGGGCTTGCCCCAGCGCTCGGCCTCGGTGCGCAGGCGCTCGAAGTACTCCTGGAAGGAGAGATAGGCGCGCTTGTGCTCAAAGCCGGCGGCCACGAGCTTGGCGATGGACTCGACCACGGACAGGTAGGCGCCTGCAAACTGGTCGGCTTCCATCAGGTAGGGGTTGAAGCCCCATGCCATGGCGCTCGCCGTAGTGGTCTCGCCGTCTACGGGGAACTTGGCGACCATGGCAGAGCTCGGAGTGAGCTGCGTCTTGCCGCCAAAGGGCATGAGCACGGTCGCGGCACCGATGGTGGAGTCGAAGCGCTCGGAAAGGCCCTTGTTGGAGGCGACGTTGAGGTCGGTGACGAGCGAGGTCATGCGCTCGGCAAGCGTGGTGCCGGCCCAGCTGGGCTGCCACACGCTGCGGGCGCACACGTGGGCGACCTGGTGTTTGGGCGCACCGTTGGAGTTGAGGAACTCGCGGGACAGGTCGACGATGGCCACGCCGTTCCAGGCCATGCGCATGCGCGGCTCGGCGGTAACCTCGGCGATAACGGTCGCCTCGAGGTTCTCCTCGGCGGCGTAGCCCATGAACTCCTCGACGTCACCGTCGGCGACGGCACAGGCCATGCGCTCCTGGGACTCGGAGATGGCGAGCTCGGTGCCGTCCAGACCGTCGTACTTCTTGGTCACGGTGTCCAGGTCGACATACAGGCCGTCGGCAAGCTCGCCCACGGCGACCGAGACGCCGCCGGCGCCAAAGTCGTTGCAGCGCTTGATCAGGCGGCAGGCGTCGCCGCGACGGAACAGACGCTGCAGCTTGCGCTCGACCGGGGCGTTGCCCTTCTGGACTTCGGCGCCCGAGGTCTCGATGGACTCGGTGTTCTGGGTCTTGGAGGAGCCGGTGGCACCGCCGATGCCGTCACGGCCGGTACGGCCGCCCAGCAGGATGATCTTGTCGGTGGGGGCGGGGCACTCGCGGCGCACGTGGTTTGCCGGGGTAGCGCCTACGACGGCGCCGACCTCCATGCGCTTGGCCACGTAGCCGGGGTGATAGAGCTCGTTGACCTGGCCGGTGGCAAGGCCGATCTGGTTGCCGTAGCTGGAGTAGCCGGCGGCAGCGGTGGTTACGAGCTTGCGCTGCGGCAGCTTGCCCTCGAGCGTCTCGGACACGGGGACGGTGGGGTCGCCGGCGCCGGTGACACGCATGGCCTGGTACACGTAGCTGCGGCCCGAGAGCGGGTCGCGGATGGCGCCGCCCACGCAGGTGGCGGCACCGCCGAAGGGCTCGATCTCGGTCGGGTGGTTGTGGGTCTCGTTCTTAAACAGGAACAGCCAGTCCTGGTCCTCGCCGTCGACATCGACCTTCACCTTGACGGTGCAGGCGTTGATCTCCTCGGACTCGTCGACATCGGTCATGACGCCGGTCTTCTTAAGGTACTTGGCGCCGATGGTGCCCATGTCCATGAGGCAGACGGGCTTGGCGTCGCGACCGAGCTCGTGGCGCATCTCCATGTAGCGGTCGAAGGCCTGCTGCACCACGGCGTCGTCGATCGTCACGTTGTCCAGGACGGTGCCGAAGGTGGTGTGGCGGCAGTGATCGGACCAGTAGGTGTCGATCACGCGGATCTCGGTGATGGTGGGATCGCGATCCTCATCGCGGAAGTACTGCTGGCAGAAGGCGATGTCCGCTTCGTCCATGGCAAGACCGCGCTCGGAGATAAAGGCGGCGAGGCCGGCCTCATCGAGCTCGCGGAAGCCGTCGAGCACCTCGACGGGCTGGGGCTCGGGGGTCTCCATGTACAGCGTCTCGGGCAGGTCGAGCGAGGCGATACGAGCCTCGACGGGGTTCACCACGTAGTGCTTGATGGCCTCGATGGCGGCTTCGTCCAGAGCGCCCGAGATCATATAGACCTTGGCGGAGCGCACGGCGGGACGCTCGCCCTGGCTGATGAGCTGTACGCACTCGCTGGCGGAGTCGGCGCGCTGGTCAAACTGGCCAGGCAGGAATTCGACGGCAAAGACGGCGCCATCGCTTGCGGGGAGCTCGTCGTAGGTCACATCGACCTGGGGCTCGCTAAAGACGGTCGGCACGCAGGAGCGGAAAAGCTCCTCGTCGATGCCCTCGACGTCGTAGCGGTTGATGATCCTCAGGGCCTCGATGCCCTGGATGCCGAGAATCTCGGTCAGCTCGCCCTTGAGCTGCTGAGCCTCGACGTCGAACCCGGGTTTCTTCTCCACGTAGATACGAGAGACCATTGGTTCCTGCCTTCCTGATCGGTTGGGCGTACGGTACGGTATGCGGCAGCGGTCGGTTTGCGGGGCAAGCCTCGCGGTCGCCTTGAGCCACATGTTTGTAAACGTCACTATGATACGACAGCTCGCGGCGCGTAGAGGACGGCGAGGGTGCTACAGTGAAGCTCAAACAAGAGAAAGGCATCACATGGCATTCGTTTCTCTCGCCATCATCGCGCTCGTGGCCTTTGCGAGTCCCTTTATCGCCTCGGCAATTCCCGGAAAGCCCGTTCCCGAGACGGTCTTTTTGCTCGTGTTCGGCGCGGTGCTGGGTCCGCATATGCTCGGCATCATCCATGTGGACGCCGAGGTCTCGCTCGTGTCCGAGCTCGGCTTGGCCTTTTTGTTCCTGCTCGCCGGTTTTGAGATCGACCCCAAGAACATCACGGGCGTCGAGGGGCGCTATGGCATGGCGACGTGGGTCGTCACGTTTGGCATCGCCTGGCTTGCCGTGCGCTTTACGCCGTGGTTCTCGGTCAGCCATTTCGACGGCATCGCCGTGACGCTCGCGCTTACCTCGACGGCGCTTGGAGCGCTCATGCCCATCTTGCGCGAGCGGTTGCTTGCCGGAACGCGCGTCGGTGATTCGATTCTCGCCTATGGTACGTGGGGCGAGCTCGGCCCCGTGCTCGCCATGTCGGTACTGCTGTCTGCCCGTACGGGTATCGAGACGCTGCTGATCTTGGGCCTGTTCGCCGTGGTGTGTGTGCTGCTTGCCGTGGTCCCCAGCCGCTCCAAACGCGTCGGCAGCCGCTTCTTTGCGTTTGTCGAGGAGCGCGCCGATACCACGTCGCAGACCTTCGTGCGCCTGACGGTGCTTATTTTGGTCACGCTCGTGGCGTTCTCGGCCATCTTTAGCCTCGATATCGTGTTGGGCGCTTTTGCCGCCGGCTTCGTCCTGCGCTATATCATCCCCGAGGGCAACCATACGCTCGAGACCAAGCTCGACGGCCTGGCCTACGGTTTTTTGATTCCGGTGTTCTTTACCGTATCGGGCGCAAAGATCGACCTGACGGCCGTGGCGTCGCGCCCGGGCTTGCTCGCGGGCTTTATCGTGGCGTTGTTGATTATTCGTGCCGTGCCCATTCTTATCTCTATGAGCATTTGTCCTGCGACGCGCGATGTCTCGGCGTATGGCCGCATCACCGTGGCGCTCTACTGCACCACGGCGCTGCCGATCATCGTTGCCGTGACGAGCGTTGCCGTCAACGCGGGTGCGCTGTCGCAAGACATCGCGTCGGTTATGGTTGCCGCCGGCGCCATCACGGTGTTCTTGATGCCATTGCTCGCGCAGCTCTTCTACCGCGTGGTCGACGCCGCACCGGTCGCCGCCGTGGCAGAGGTTGCCGAGCATCCATCCGATGTGCTCGACATCCTGCGCGCCCATCACGATTTGGCGAGCCTGCTCGCACGCGAGCACGAGCTGCTGACCTCGCATGGACATGGGCGTTCGCTCGACGGCATACCTACCCTTGATTCCATTGCCGACCGCCTCTCGACCGAGGCGGCAAGCGGGCACATCGATGCCCGTATCGTGGACGCCGCTCATTTGCTGGCCGAGAAGACCTATGGCGACGAGATCGACCCGTCCAAGCTGACTCCGCGTGAGCGTCGCCGCTTGGAGCGCGCCAAGCTCGCCGTACGCGAATACCGCCGCCGCATGCTGGAGCTCTATGCGCGCGAAGATACGCAAGATGACGACAAGTAGCCGGTGCTCTCTCGGGGAAACTTCCCCTTAAACAGAAGAAGGCGCGCTGCCTGCAATTGATGCGGGCGGCGCGCCTTCTTTGTTGGGCTATGTTGAGGCTGGGGCTTGTGGTCCCTTAAGAGCGGGCGGCTCCGTCGACGGGGAGGATGGCGCCCGTGACGTAGGAGGACATGTCGCTCGCCAGGAAAACAAAGGCGTTGGCGACATCCTCGGGCTCGCCCATGCGACCCAGCGGAATGGTGGCGATGATGGGCTTGATGACCTCTTCGGGCAGGTTGGCGACCATATCGGTCTTGGTCACGCCGGGTGCGACGGCATTGACGCGAATGCCCATGGGGGCGAGCTCGCGCGAGAGCGACTGGACCATACCGTTGACGGCAAACTTGGACGTGGGATAGCCAACGCCGGAGGGCTGACCGTACTTGGCGACCATCGAACTCGTGGTGGTGATGGTGCCGCCATGACCTGCCTCGGTCATGATCTTGGCGGCAGCCTGGTGACCGTTAAAGACGGCGACGACGTTAAGGTCCATGACCTTTGCGAACTCCTCGGCCGTATAGTTAAGGAGCGGCGAGCGCTGGGAGATGCCGGCATTGTTGACGACCGTGTCCAAGCCGCCCATGTCGGCGGCAGCCTGGGTAAAGGCCTCGGTCACGGCTTCGAGCGAGGTGAGGTCGCAGGAGCGGCCCCAGACCTTGGCGTCGGGATAGGCGGCTGCCAGCTTCTCAACGGCCGCGTCGGCAGTCTCCTGGCGCGAGCCAAAAACGGTGACGGCAGCGCCTTCCTCGATAAAACGGCAGGCGATGGCATAGCCGATACCGCGCGTGCCTCCGGTGATGATTGCTTTCTTGCCCTCGAGCAACATGGTGCTTCCTCTCATCGCGGGCGGACATTCGCAGCACAGCGTAGCGGTAGCCGGAATCGGTCGCGTTTGCATATCGGTGAACGGTAGCCCGCGTTACCGATGAGCGGCTCGCGCAAATATGCTCTGCCGTTGTGCTTAGGGCAGGAGACAAAAGGGCTCCCGTCCCACGTCGGACGGGAGCCCTCAAAGCGCGTATTGCCGGGCGAGCGTTGGGTTAGTTCGCCATAACGCCTTCGGTCCAGGCCTCGACGTCCTCAATACGCAGGACGTTGGCGACCTCGGCCACGCAGTCGACGCTGGCAAGCTCGCCGGCGGCAGCCTGGACGTCCTTCTCGAGCGCGCGGTGCGTCAGGAAGATGACCGAGCAGGCATCGCTGACGCCCGACTTGCCGTCCTCGACCTGGTTGATGAGCGAGATCGAGATGTTGTGCTTGGCAAAGATGTCGACCGTCTCGGACAGGGCGCCCACGCGGTCGGCGACCTTCAGACGCACATAGTACTTGGTCTGGAGCTCGTCCATGGGCTTAAAGGTGAGGTTGTGGCCATAGGGCTCAATCTCGGGCAGCGGAGCCACGCCGTGGCTGATCTGCTCGGAGAGCGACAGGATATCGCCCACGACGGCGCTCGCGGTGGGGAAGGAGCCTGCGCCCGCGCCGTAGAACATGGTCTCGCCCACGGCGTCGCCTACCACGTAGACGGCGTTCATGGCGCCGTTGACCTTGGCAAGCATATGGTCTGCCGGGATGAGCGTGGGATGCACGCGAACGTCGACGCCGGCGTCGGTGTTGCGGGCGATGCCCAGCAGCTTGATGGTGTAGCCGAGCTCGCGGGCCTGGGCGATGTCCTCGGCGCCGATGGTACGGATACCCTGCTGGTACACATCGTCGGTGGTAACGCGGGTGCCAAAGCCGATGGAGGCGAGGATGGCCGTCTTGCTGGCGGCGTCGAAGCCGTCGACGTCTGCGGACGGGTCGGCCTCGGCATAGCCCTTGGCCTGGGCGTCGGCGAGCACGTCAGCGTAATCGGCGCCCTCGGCGTCCATGCGCGACAGGATATAGTTGGTAGTGCCGTTGAGGATGCCGGCGATGGTCAGGATCTTGTTGCCCACCAGGTCGTGCTCGAGCGTGCTGACGATGGGGATGCCGCCACCGCAGCTGGCCTCGCACTTAATCTGCACGCCGCACTCACGCGCCTTCTCGGCGAGCGTCTCGACATGACGGCCCAGCAGGGCCTTGTTGGCAGAGACGACGTGCTTGCCGTTCTCGAAGGCGGTGGTGAAGATCTCGGTCGCGGGGTGCTCGCCTCCGATGAGCTCGACGACGATATCGACGGCTGGGTCGGTGACGACATCATGCCAGTCACTCGTAAAGGCCTCGCGCTCAATACCGGCTGTTTCGGCCTGCTCCCAGGCAAGCGCGCAGGCGCGGGTCAGCTTAAGGTCGATGCCGTAGGCGGCCAGGTACTCATCGTGGTGGCTCTTAATCAGGCGGGCCACGCCGCCGCCGACGGTTCCCAGACCGATGAGGCCGACGTTCACGGTGCGCAGGGGTTCGCTCATAGATAGCTCCTTCGTGCATCTTATGGATGGATTAACCGCTTAAAGGTTGAGTGCATTCTAGCGTGAACCGAGGGCGCGTGCTCGCCAGGCAACAGGAGTCGCACAAAACGGCACCCCCGAAACGCTGCGGAAACATTGGAAACATGCTCGCTACAAACGGAACTCCGTAACAAACTGTCAACGTTTGCGCCATAAGGTTTGCCCTGTACCGCAAGACGGCCGCATCGCGGCCAGCGAAAAAGGGGGACACCATGTTCAACATCAACAGCACGCTCAGCCGTAGGAACTTTCTCGCCGGCGCTGCGGCGCTCGGCAGCACCGTCGCGCTTGCCGGCTGCTCCTCGGGTGGCTCGGATGGTGGCTCCGCCGATGACGGCGCATTCAAGATGGCGTCATCGGCCCTCTGACCGGCGCCGCGGCAACCTATGGCGTTTCGGCCGAGAAGGGTGCCAAGCTTGCCGCCAAGGATTTCTCGACCAAGGACCTCAAACTCTCGCTTAAGTCCGAGGATGACGTCGCCGACGGCGAGAAGGCTATCAACGCCTTCAATACCCTGTGCGACTGGGGCATGCAGGCGCTCGTCGGCCCCGTCACGACTGGTGCCGCCGTCGCTGTCTCGGGCGAGATCGCCGACGATATGCTCATGGTCACGCCCTCTGCTTCGTCCCTCGACGTCACCAAGGACAAGACCACGGTTTTCCAGGTTTGCTTTACCGACCCCACCATGGGCGCGAGTGCTGCCAAGTTTTTGGCCGAGAAGTATGCAGACGCCAAGATCGCCCTGTTTTACAACTCCGGCGATACGTACAGCTCGGGTGTTGCCGATGCCTTTGCCGAGCAGGCCAAGGAGTCCAAACTTGATATCGTCGATACCGAGACCTTTAAGGACGACTCCTCCACGAGCTTTACCAACCAGCTCACCAAGGCCAAGGAGGCCGGCGCCACGCTTATCTTTGCCCCGATCTATTACACGCCGGCGTCCGTTTTGCTCAAGAACGCCAAGGACATGGGCTACGACATGACCCTCATGGGCACCGACGGCATGGACGGCCTGCTCTCCGTTGAGGGCTTCGACACCTCTCTTGCCGAGGGCGTGCTGCTCATGACCCCGTTCTCTGCCGACGATGAGAAGAACGCCGACTTCGTCAAGGCATATAAGGACGCCTACGACGAGACACCCAACCAGTTTGCCGCCGATGCCTATGACTGCGTCCATGCGATTGTCGAGGCTATCGATAAGGCAGACATCGACATCACGGCCGACGGCGCCGACATTGCCGGCGATCTTGCCAAGGCCATGCGCAAGATCAAGATCGAGGGCCTGACGGGCGAGCTCACGTGGAACGACGAGGGCCAAGTCGAGAAGCCCGCTACAGCCTATGTGATCCAGGACGGCAAGTACATCGCCGCCTAAGTGCGCATAAAGCGCTACCGGTGAGGCTGTTTTAATCAGGGCAGGGACGCTTGTAACAGAATGGAAACATTACTTTCACACAATAAAGTGGCTAAACTGCATAAACCAATAGAAATACGCATAATTATGGATAAACGGACAAAACAAAAGAAAAGTTGAAATACTCGCCACTTTTCTCAACTAAAGCGTCTACTATTTTGCGAACGCCGAACACGGCGAAGGATGGCCTGTTGGGTAACCGAAACCCGACGAGATTTGAGAGGAGAGCCGCATGTCGAGCCTCACCGGTAAGTCATTGAACCCTGTTATGAATCGCAGGAGCGTTATCGCGAGCGCAGCAGGTCTGGGGGCGATGTCTATTCTAGCTGGCTGCTCCTCCAACGGCGGCGACAGCGGTTCCGCTTCGGGCGACGCTTCGTTTAAGATCGGCACCATCGGCCCGCTGACCGGCGCCAACGCGTCCTACGGCAAGTCCGTTACCCAGGGTGTCGAGCTTGGCTGCAAGGATTTCTCGACCAAGGAGCTGCCGCTTGCCAGCAAGGCCGAGGATGACCAGGCCGACGGCGAGAAGGCCGTCAACGCCTTTAACACCCTGCTCGACTGGGGCATGCAGGCCCTCGTCGGCCCGACCACCACGGGTGCGTCGGTTGCCGTTGCCGCCGAGTGCGGTAACGACCCCGAGACGTTCATGATCACTCCGTCCGCGTCCTCCGAGGACGTCACCAAGGGCAAGGATTGCGTCTTCCAGGTTTGCTTTACCGATCCCAACCAGGGCGTCAACGCTGCCAAGTTCCTGGCGCAGAAGTATGCGGACGAGAAGTTCGTGCTGTTCTATAACTCCGGTGACGCCTATTCTTCGGGCATCGCAGATTCCTTTAAGGTTCAGGCCGCTAAATCCAAGCTCGAGATTGTTGACGAGGAGACCTTTAAGGACGACTCCGCCACGAGCTTTACCAACCAGCTCACCAAGGCCAAGCAGGCCGGCGCTACCATGATCTTTGCGCCGATCTACTACACGCCGGCGTCCGTCCTGCTCAAGAACGCCAAGGACATGGGCTACGACGTCAAGATGATGGGCTGCGACGGCATGGACGGCATCCTGGGCGTTGAGGGCTTCGACACCTCTCTTGCCGAGGGTCTGCTGCTCATGACCCCGTTCTCCGCCGACGACGAGAAGAACGCCGACTTCGTCAACGCTTACAAGGATAAGTATGGCGAGACTCCGGACCAGTTTGCCGCCGACGCTTACGACGGCGTGCACGCGGTGGCCGAGGCCCTCGAGGAGGCCGGTCTTGGTGTCGACGCCGACCCGACCGAGGTCGCCGAGAAGCTGCCTAAGGCTATGCTCAAGATTACCGTTGACGGTCTGACCGGCAAGCTCACCTGGAACGATAAGGGCCAGGTCCAGAAGGAGCCCACGGCGTACGTCATCACCGACGGCAAGTACGTACAGGCCTAATAAGCCGCCTTACATAGAGCGGTTTTGATCCCAAGCAGGGGAGGTTTTGGCCTTCCCTGCTTGCTTGGTATCTAGGGACGATGTAACGTCCCTGTTTCATACATTAACTGGAAACCTATTCGAAAGGGGGATGTGGAACATGACGGTCTTTATCCAATACCTGGTCAACGGCCTGTCCATGGGCAGCGTCTACGCCATCATCGCGTTGGGCTACACCATGGTCTATGGCATCGCCAAGATGCTCAACTTCGCTCACGGCGACGTTATCATGGTCGGTGCCTATGTCTCGTTCTGCGCCACGTCGTATCTCGGCCTCCCGGGCTGGGCATCTGTAATTCTCTCTTGTGTGGTCTGTACCGTTCTCGGTGTTCTCATCGAGGGTCTGGCATACAAGCCGCTGCGTCAGGCGGGCCCGCTGGCCGTTCTGATCACGGCCATCGGCGTGTCTTACTTCCTGCAGAACGCCGCGCAGCTTCTGTGGGGCGCCACGCCCAAGAACTTCACTTCGCTCGTCACCTTCCAGGTGCCGGAGTTCTTGGCCAAGTTCAATGTAAGCGCCGTCTCGCTCGTCACCATCGTCGCCTGCCTGGTTATCATGGCCGGCCTGATGTTCTTTACAGGTAAGACCAAGATGGGCAAAGCCATGCGCGCCGTGTCCGAGGACAAGGCCGCCGCTCAGCTCATGGGCATCAACGTCAACCGTACCATCTCGATGACGTTTGCCATCGGCTCCGCCCTTGCCGCCATCGCCGGTGTGCTCCTGTGCTCCTACTCGCCGGTCCTGCAACCCACCACGGGCGCCATGCCTGGCATCAAGGCCTTCGACGCCGCCGTCTTCGGCGGTATCGGCTCCATCCCCGGTGCCTTTGTCGGTGGCATTCTCATCGGCATCATCGAGGCGATGGCACAGGCTTACATTTCCACGAGCCTTGCCAACTCCATCGTCTTTGGTGTTCTGATCATCGTCCTGCTCGTCAAGCCTGCCGGCCTCTTGGGCAAGTACGTCCCCGAGAAGGTGTAGGTGAGCGTTATGAAGTTTCTTAAAGACAAGCAGACGCGTCACGACTTTGTTACGTACGCCATGTGCCTTGTGGCGTTCGCCATCGTGTTCTTTATGCAGTCCAACCATATGATTCCGCGCATGATCGCCGGTCAGCTGGTTCCCATCACGGCCTATATCGTCATGGCCATCTCCCTTAACCTCGTCGTCGGCATCGCGGGCGACTTGTCGCTGGGCCATGCGGGCTTTATGAGTGTCGGTGCCTACACGGGCATCGTCACCGCGGTCGCCCTCGAGAGCGCCGTTCCCTCCGATCCGGTGCGCCTTATCATCAGCATTGTGGTCGGCGCTATCGCCGCTGCCATCTTGGGCTTCTTGATCGGTATCCCGGTCCTGCGCCTGAGCGGCGACTATCTGGCCATCGTGACCCTGGCTTTTGGCGAGATCATCAAAGAGATTGTCACTTGCCTTATCGTGGGTGTCGACTCCCGCGGCCTGCACGTGATCTTTAACATCACGGGCAACTCTACGATCGACGACCTGCACCTGCTCGAGGACGGCACCGCCATCATCAAGGGCGCCCAGGGCGCCTCGGGCGTGTCGACGTACTCGACCTTCCTCGCCGGTGCCATCCTGGTTATGGTCGCACTCGTGATCGTGCTCAACCTGGTTCGCAGCCGTACCGGCCGTGCCATTATGGCCGTGCGCGACAACAAGATCGCTGCCGAGTCCGTGGGCATCTCTGTCACCGAGTACCGCATGATCGCCTTCGTGGTTTCCGCCGCTCTCGCCGGCGCTGCCGGAGCCCTCTTCGGCGGTAACTTCTCGCAGCTTTCCGCTACCAAGTTCGACTTCAACACGTCCATCCTCATCCTGGTGTTCGTGGTCCTGGGTGGTCTGGGCAATATGCGCGGCTCCGTCATCGCGGCGGCGTTGCTCACGGTGCTTCCCGAGCTGCTCCGTCAGTTCTCGGACTACCGCATGCTCATCTACGCCATCGTGCTGATCCTGGTCATGATCTTTACCAACAACCCGCAGCTCAAGGCATTCTTCGGTCGCGTCAAGGACCGTTTTGCTTCCAAGAAGGAGGTGGCAGCCGATGCCCAGTAAATTTGAGTTCAACAAGGGCAAGATGGTTCCGTATCCTTCTGGCGCCATCGTTCCCGACCGCGACCTGGGCGAGCGCCCGGCACTTGAGTGCATCCACCTGGGCATTGAGTTCGGTGGCCTTAAGGCAGTCGACGACTTTAGCCTGACTATCGGCAAGACCGAGATCGCCGGTTTGATCGGCCCCAACGGTGCCGGTAAGACCACGGTCTTCAACCTGCTCACCAAGGTGTACCAGCCCACGCACGGCACCATCCTGCTCGACGGTGAGGACACCTCGGGCAAGTCGGTCTACCAGGTCAACCGCATGGGTATTGCCCGTACGTTCCAGAACATCCGTCTGTTCAACACCATGACGGTGGAGGACAACGTTAAGGTCGGCCTGCACAACCAGGAGCGCTACTCCGGCTTTGAGGGCGTGTTGCGCCTGCCGACGTATTGGAAACACGAGAAGGCCGCCCACGAGCGCGCCATGGAACTGCTGTCCATCTTTGATATGGAGCACCTGGCAAACGAGCAGGCCGGATCGCTGCCTTATGGTGCCCAGCGTCGCCTGGAGATCGTCCGCGCGCTTGCCACCAACCCCAAGCTACTGCTGCTTGACGAGCCTGCCGCCGGCATGAACCCGTCCGAGACCGCGGAGCTCATGGAGAACATCGTCAAGATTCGCGACACCTTTGGCATTGCCATCATGCTTATCGAGCATGATATGTCGCTCGTTATGAACATCTGCGAGGGCATCTGCGTGCTCAACTTTGGTAAGGTCATCGCCAAGGGTACCGCCGAGGAAATCCAGAACAACGATGCCGTTATCGAGGCGTATCTGGGTAAGCAGGATAAGGGGGAGAACTAAATGGCAGAGCCGATGCTTTCCGTCTACAACATCAACGTCTGGTACGGCGCCATCCACGCCATCAAGGACATCTCCTTTAACGTCAACGAGGGTGAGATCGTGGCCTTGATCGGTGCCAACGGCGCCGGTAAGTCCACGACGCTCAAGACCGTCTCGGGCCTGCTGCGCTCCAAGACCGGCTCCATCAAGTTTATGGGCGAGGACATTACCCATACGCCCGCTGATAAGCTGGTTGGTAAGGGCCTGGCTCAAGTTCCCGAGGGTCGTCGCGCCTTTTTGCAGATGACGGTTGAGGAGAACCTGGAGATGGGCGCCTATACGCAGCCCAAGTCCACGGTGGCTCCGGGCCTTGAGCGCGTCTACGAGCAGTTCCCGCGCCTGAAGGAGCGCCGTCGCCAGGTCGCCGGCACCCTTTCGGGCGGCGAGCAGCAGATGCTCGTTATGGGCCGCGCCCTTATGAGTAACCCCAAGCTGCTCATGCTCGACGAGCCTTCCATGGGCCTGGCGCCGATTCTGATTGAGCAGATCTTCCAAATTGTCGAGGATCTGCATAAGGCCGGAACCACGGTGCTCCTGGTCGAGCAAAACGCACAGATGGCTCTTTCCATCGCCACACGCGGCTACGTGCTCGAGACCGGCAAGATCACCATGACCGGCACCGGCCAAGAGCTGCTGCACGACGACAACGTCCGCAAGGCATATCTGGGTGGTTAATCCATTCAAAAAAGGGGCGCTGACTAACCCAGTCAGCGCCCCTTTTAAGTTGCGGTGAAATAGGGACTGAATAGGGGCTCCAGAGGCCAAAACAGTCCCTATTCCACCGCAACTTCATGGGGATGTGTGACAATGCCCGTCGGAAAACATCTGCTGTCTTTGGGGGTCTATCTATGCTGTACGAGTTTTGTGCCGAGAACTTTGAGCGGGTGCCGGCGGCTATCGATGCCGGTGCAAGGCGTATCGAGCTGTGCGACAACCTTGCCGTTGGTGGCACTACACCTTCGGCCGGCGTTATCAGCGCTACGACCAACTATGCTCACGAGCACGATGCACGGGTGATGTGCATGATTCGCCCGCGTGGCGGCGACTTTCACTACAACCAGGACGAGCTGCGTATGATGGAGATGGATCTGGGCCTTGCCGTAAGTGCGGGCGTTGACGGCTTGGTCTTTGGCTGCTGCAAGCCCTGCGCTGGCGGATGGGCGCTCGACGAACTTACGCTTGGCGCCCTCGTGATGGCTGCGGGCTGCGCGACCGAGGAGTGCAAGCGCGATCCTATCGACATCACTTTCCACATGGCGTTTGACCAGCTCTCGCCCGAGGCTCAGCTGGACGCCATTGACACGCTCGCCGACTGCGGCGTCACGCGCATTCTGACGCACGGTGGCACTGCCGGTACGCCGATCGAGGACAACTTCGAAAACCTGGTCCGCTTGATCGAGTACGCGGACGACCGCCTGACCATCCTTCCCGGTGGCGGCATTTCCACGGCCAACCGCGATACCGTGGCGGCGGCACTGGGCGTCTCCGAGCTCCATGGCACCAAGATCGTGCCGCTGGGGGTATAACCCGTGGCGCTGGTATTTGACGTTCAGCAGGCGAACGGTAAGCCCGACGACAACCGTCGTCCCGGCACCGCGTGCCCCTTTTGCGATACCGAGGAACTCGCCAATATCATCCGGCGCGACGGTGACTGCATCTGGCTCGAGAATAAGTTTAAGACCTTGCGGGCCACTCGCCAGACCGTATTGATTGAGTCGTCCGACCATGACGCCGACCTGGTGACCTATGCGCCGGACGAGCTGCATCATGTTATGCGGTTTGCCCTGGATTGCTGGCAGCGGATGATTGACTCCCGGCAGTATCGCAGCGTTCTCATGTACAAGAACAAGGGCCCACTTTCGGGCGGCAGTCTGGTCCATCCGCACATGCAGATTGTGGGTTTGGAGCAGGAGGACGGCTATGCGGCGCTGACCTCAGCCAACTTTGAAGGCATCGATGTCTGGCGGCAGGGGAGAATCTCGGTCAACATCTCAACCGAGCCGATCATGGGATTCTTTGAGGTCAACGTCTCGGCTCCACAGGGAATCGCCGCCAGCGATGACGCACGAGACCAAGCCGAGGCGGATCTCTTTGCCGATGCGATCCAGGTAGCTCTGCGCTATATCCTAAACGGGCACCACGGTGGTCGCGCAGAGTCGTACAACTTGTTCTTCTATCACCTGGGCGGTCGGACCATTGCCAAGGCGCTGCCGCGTTGGGTGGTTTCGCCCTACTTTGTCGGCTATCGTTTGGCCCAGGTTAATGCCGAGACCACGCTCGATATCGATGCTGAGCGCCTGCGTGCGCATCTGGAAACGCTCGTATAGCAAGACTATCACCCGCGTAATGCGGACAGTCTAGCGTTCCATGGCATCGCGGCTGGCCTCGACCCGCTTGCGCTGGGCGGCGCGCTCCTCGCCGGTCAGACGCTCAAAGAGGTGTCCGATAATTGAGGCCAACACCTGCTGAAACAGCGTGCCGCACATGACGGGGAATACCACTTCGCCGGGAAAATACTGCGTGGCGATGACGGCACCCGAAGAGATGTTGCGCATGCCGCAGGTAAAGCACATGGTGGTCGTCTCGCTATACGGCAGGTGCAGGGCCCGGGCGATCAGGACGCCGATGATAAAGCCGCTGATGGCGAACACCAGGATAAAGAGCGCGACTTCTAAGCGCTCAACATTCATGTGTAGCACGTACTCGCTCATGGCGGTGGAGTTGGAGGCGATAACGCCCATCATCATGAACTTGCAGGCGGGCGAGAGCGCGGGGGAGAGCTTCTCGTGTCCCCATCCACGCGTGAGCTCGTTGATCACGATGCCGAGCACGGCGGGGATGGCGATCATAAAGGCCATGTCTTGCATCATGCTCGGCACATCGATCGAGACGGTGGCGCCCAACAGGAGCTTGAGCGTGAGCGGAATCGTCACAGGGGAGATAACCGAGGACGTCAGGATGATGGTGAGCGCGAGCGGGCCGTTGCCGCCGAACATGCTGATCCACATAAAAGCGGTGACGGCCACGGGCACGCTGTACTCGAGCACGATGCCGCAGACAAGGTTGGGGTTGGAGCCAAAGAAGAGTGACCCTATGGCATACGCCGCGATAGGAATAAGCTCTGCCGAGACCAGCAGCGCCAGAATCAGGTGCAGCGGACGGTGGAACACCTCGGCTACCTGGTGAAAGGTGTTGCTGAGCGCACCTTGGAACGTCATAAAGGCAAACAAGGTGGGAACGATGGGCTTGAGAACGCCGATCTGTTGAGGAAAGAGCACGCCGAGCGCCACGCAAATCGGAACGATGATCTGCATATGCCCCGCGAGGAACTTTCCCAGTCCAGCCCATTGCTTCATATGTCCCGTGACTCCCTTTATCCGCGAACTCGTTTGTATGGATATGCTAGACGCTCGTATGCGTACGTGCGGCTGAAACGCTCGATTATTTCGAGGCCATTACCGCCATCGTTTGCCGAAACCGCGACGCTCCGCGGCGTTTTGCGTCCGCGCTGCACGGTATAATAAATCCGTTCAACAGATCTGCCTGCCGAAGCGGGCATACACAGAGGACTCATCGCTATGAACCGTGAGAGGTATCGCGGCGACCTGCCCCTATCAGGGGTGGGTGCCTATGTCATCGCTTAAGACGACGCATCGCTGGGTGGTCGCTCAGCAAAAGCCCGAGCTCGAAAAGGAGCTTTCGACTGGTCTGGGCATTCCCGGGCTGGTGGCGCGCATTATGGTCGCGCA
Source organism: Collinsella sp. (assembly GCA_046976245.1). Classification (GTDB taxonomy): domain Bacteria; phylum Actinomycetota; class Coriobacteriia; order Coriobacteriales; family Coriobacteriaceae; genus Collinsella. The sequence goes on from JBKWEB010000002.1 coordinate 219,912, forward strand.
CGGCATTGGCTCCATCAAAGAGGGCCAATTGTTTTTGACGCCTTCGCTCGATCGCGACTGGGCCGACCCACTCATTATCCCGGGTATGTCGGTCGTTGCCGACCGCGTCGAGCGTGCTATTCGCAACCACGAGCACATCGCCGTCTTTGGCGATTTTGACGTTGACGGTATTACGTCGACCTGCCTGTTGACCGAGGCGCTGCGCACGTTTGGCGCCGATGTCACGCCGTTTATTCCGCATCGCTTTGATGAGGGCTACGGTCTTTCGCGCGCGGCACTCGACCGCGTTAACGAGCTCGCTCGCCCCCAGCTGATCGTGACCGTCGATAACGGCATTGCCGCCAAGGAAGAGGTTTCCTATCTGGAGAGCCTGGGGATCGATTTGGTGGTCACGGACCATCACGAGCCCTCCGACCAGGTGCCGCAGGGTGTGCCCCTGACCGACCCCAAGCTCGAGGACGAGGGCCCCTCGCGCGAGCTTGCCGGTGCCGGCGTGGCACTCAAACTGGTGCAGGTCCTGGGCGATCGTCTGGGCAAGCCGTCGTATTGGCGTTCGCTGATAGAGGTCGCGGCGCTGGGCACCGTATCCGACATGATGCCGCTTACGCCCGAGAACCGCGCACTGGTCGCCGAGGGCATCCAGCAGATGCGCGTGACGGCCCGTCCCGGCTACATCGCACTTGCCGCGCTCGCCAAAGCGGACCTTTCGAGCATTACGGCGGATGGCCTGTCATTCTCGCTCATTCCCCGCTTAAACGCTGCCGGTCGCATGGCCGATCCCAAGCTGGCGCTCGACCTGCTGCTTGCCCGCGATCCCATCGAAGCAAGCGCACTGGCGGCTGAGCTCGAGGAAATCAACCGCCAGCGCCGTGAGATCGAGGCGGAGCTCACGCGCGATGCCATGGCAAAGGTCGAGGAGACCTATGACGGCGGACGCGCAATCGTCGTGGGTGGCGAGGGCTGGCACGAGGGCGTCAAGGGCATCGTGGCAAGCCGTCTGACCAACCGCTATCACGTGCCGGCGCTGCTGTTCTCGATCGAGGACGGCATCGCGCGCGGCTCTGGTCGCTCGGTGGGCAAGGTCAACCTGTTCGACGCCGTCGAGCGCTGTTCCGACCTGCTGATTCGTCGCGGCGGACATGCCGGTGCGGTGGGTGTGACCATCGAGGCATCCAAGCTCGATGAGTTCCGCCGCCGCCTTTCCGCCGTGCTATCGGAGCTTCCCGCCGAGGACTTTGAAGACACCGACGAGGTCGCCGCCACCGTCGACCTTTCCGAGCTGAATATCGAGACCATCGAGCAGATCTCCCGTCTTGAGCCGTTTGGCCAGGGCAACAAGGTGCCGCTGCTGGCTGCCGAGGGCGTGACGATGTGCGACCGCGCCGTGGTGGGCAAAACCGGCGAGCACATGCGCTTTGTGGCGACCGATGGCGCCGCGAGTGTGCCGGCCATTATGTTCCGCGTGCCGCAAATCGATAAGCTCATCAACTGCGATAGCGCTGTCGACTTGGTGTTCGAGGCCGTTGCCGAGCATTGGCAGGGTCGTGTGAAGCCCAAGCTCATGGTCAAGGATGTTCTGGTCCGCGATACCACGCTGCCCAGCGTCGACGATCCGGCATGCGAGCTTCGTCGTGGCGTGCAGCCGGCGGATTCCGGCCTGCGCCTGGAGTCGCGCAAGCGCGAGACGCTCGCCCAGCTTTCCTATACCGAGCTCACGCGCTCGCTTATCCATAGCTTTATCGGATCGAACCAGCCGCACCGCGCGCAGGTTGAGGCGCTCGACGCCTTGGCCGATCACCAGAGTGTCTTGGCGGTTATGGGAACGGGCCGCGGCAAGTCGCTCATCTTCCATGTGCATGCCGCGCGTGAGGCGGTGCTTCGCGGACGTGCGAGCATCTTTGTCTATCCGCTGCGTGCGCTTGTTGCCGACCAGGCCTATCACCTCTCGTCGACGATGGCATCGCTTGGCATTGGCGTTGGCGTGCTGACCGGCGAGACCGTGGAGGCCGCACGCGATGACGTGTTCGCCGGCCTAGCTTCGGGCCACACCGGTACCGTGCTCACGACGCCCGAGTTCCTGTCTATCCACCGTGACCGCTTCGCGCGTTCGGGCCGCATCGGCTTTGTCGTTATCGATGAGGCGCATCATGCCGGTCTTGCCAAGGGCGGCGACCGCAGCGCCTATCTCGACATGCCCGATATCCTCAAAGCCCTGGGCGACCCGGTCGTTATGGCTGCGACGGCCACCGCGACGGCTCCGGTCGTGGCCGAGCTTGCCCGCATGCTGCCGATCACTCGCACGGTGGTCGACGAGACGGTGCGCGAGAACCTGCAGCTCGAGGACGACCGTGATCTTGCAAGTCGCGAGAACCGTTTGGTGTCGATTGTGGCGACGGGGGAAAAGACCGTCATCTACGTCAATTCGCGCGACCAGTCCGTGGCGCTCGCCAAGACGTTGCGCAAGCGTGTGCCCGATTGCGCAACCCATATCGCGTTCTATAACGCGGGGCTTGCGCGCTCCGATCGCCGCCGCGTGGAGGAAGCATTCCGAGACGGAAGCCTCAGCTGCATTGTTTCGACCTCTGCCTTTGGCGAGGGCGTCAACCTGCCCGATATCCGCCATGTTGTGCTCTACCACATGCCGTTTGGCGCCATCGAGTTCAACCAGATGAGCGGACGTGCCGGCCGCGATGGCCAGCCCGCCGTGATCCATCTGCTCTATTCGTCGCGCGACGCCCGCATTAACGAGCGCCTGCTCGACTGCTATGCGCCCGAGCGCGACGAGCTCGTCACGCTCTATCGCGCGCTGCAGACCATGTGGCGCTCCAACCGCGGCAAGACCGGGGACGATTCCTTTAGCGCGAGCGATATCGACATCGCGCAGATGTGCCTTGCCATCGATGCTCGCACGCCGGTCGACGAGCGTTCGGTGGAAAGCGGCCTGGGAATCTTCGAAGAGCTTGGTTTCTGTCGAGTTTCGGGGTTTGACGACACCCGTCGCATCGCGATGGCCGAAAACCCCGGCCGCGTGCAATTGAGCAGGTCAATTCGCTATTTGGAGGGCTTGCGCTCGCGCATGGAGTTCTCGGCTTTCCGGAGCTGGGCGCTCGATTCGTGCGCTTCTGATATGCTAGCCAAAGTTAACCGCCCGATCGTACCGCGGGCCTAGGGGAAGGGGACCTCGATGGATGCCGCAGCCCGTACCGCCCATGATTCCACCCTCCAGCCGTTTTCGGAGATGGAGCACTATAAGCATGCCGATGAGCTGCCGCCCGAGATTATGGCGGACAGCTACGACAAGCTGGAGCGTCTGTGTCTCAAATATATGAATGAGGATGACTTCTCCAAGGTGGAGCAGGCCTACTGCTTTGCTGCCGAGAAGCATTGCAACCAAAAGCGGCGCTCGGGTGAGATGTACATCAACCATCCCGTCGAGGTTGCCATCATTTTGGCCGATCTCAAGATGGACTGCGATGTGGTGTGCGCCGCGCTGCTGCACGATACCGTCGAGGATACTGAGACCTCGCTCGCCGATGTTTCCGGCCTGTTTGGCGATACGGTGGCCGAGCTCGTCGATGGCGTGACCAAGCTCACCAACATTGAAGTCGATAGCATGGACGAGAAACAGGCCCTCACGCTGCGCAAGATGTTCCTCGCCATGTCCAAGGACATCCGCGTCATTATCGTTAAGCTTGCCGACCGCCTGCATAACATGCGTACGCTGGCGGCCCTTCGCGAGGACCGTCGCCTGTTTAAGGCCCGCGAGACCATGGACGTGTATGCGCCCCTGGCCGACCGTCTGGGCATGAGCTCTATTAAGTGGGAGCTCGAGGACCTGTCCTTCTTCTACCTTGAGCCCGATGCCTACCAGCGCATCGCGCGCATGGTGGCTGAGTCGCGCGAGGTTCGCGAGCGCTATCTGGCCGAGACCATCAAGACGCTCACCGACGAGCTCAACCGCATTGGCCTGGAGGGCTTCCAGATTAATGGCCGCTCCAAGCACTATTGGTCCATCTACCAAAAGATGAAGCGTAAGGGCAAGGAGTTCTCCGAGATCTACGACCTGGTGGCGCTGCGCGTCATCACGCATTCGGTGCGCGATTGCTACTCCACGCTCGGCGCGGTGCATACGCTGTGGCACCCCATGCCCGGTCGCTTTAAAGATTATATCGCCATGCCCAAGGTCAATAACTACCAGTCGCTCCATACGACGGTTATCGGCCCCACGGCCCGCCCGCTCGAGATTCAGATTCGAACCTATGAGATGCATGAGCAGGCCGAGTACGGCATTGCCGCCCACTGGCTATATAAGAAGTCGGGCGGATCGTCTGCTTCCAAGACCAATGACGCTCAACGTTTGGACGACCAGATCAACTGGCTCAAGCATTCGCTCGATTGGGCGGCTTCCGACGAGATCACCGATGCCAAGGAATACCTGCATTCGCTGAAGGTCGACCTCTTCGATCAGGAGATCTTTGTCTTTACGCCCAAGGGCGAGGTCATGGCGCTTCGTGCCGGCTCCACGCCGCTCGACTTTGCCTACGCCGTTCACACCGAGGTGGGAAACCATTGCGTCGGCGCCAAAATCAACGGTGCGGTGGCTCCGCTCACGCACGAGATTAAGACGGGTGACCGTGTCGAGATTCTGACTAACAAGAGTTCCAAGCCGTCGCGTGATTGGCTCAAGATCGTTAAGACACCTTCCGCCAAGTCAAAGATCCGCCGCTATTTTGCCGCTGCGACCAAGGACGACGACGCTGCTGCTGGTCGCGATATGCTGGCTAAGGACCTGCGTAAGCGTGGCTATGGCATTTCTACGCCGCGTTCGACGCGTGCGCTCAACGCCGTGGCGGAGCAGTTTAACTTCAAGCAGCTCGAGGACCTGTTTGCCGCCGTCGGCGCCGGCAAGGTTGCCCCGCGCGCTGTGGGCAATAAGGTCGAGCAAATCTTGGACCCCAAGCCCGAGGAACAGCTCACCAAGGCCGAGGCTATCGCCGAGGTCGTGAAGCAGCCTGCTCGCGGCTCCAACCGCAAGCCGCAAAAGCGCGGCAAGAGCGCCAGTAACGGCATTATCGTCAAGGGCGAGAGCAACAGCGGCCTACTGGTCCGTCTGGCTCATTGCTGCAACCCCGTGACGGGCGACGACATCGTCGGCTTCATCACGCGCGGTCGTGGCGTTTCGGTGCATCGCGCCAACTGTCCCAACGTCAAGGGTCTTATGGAGCATCCCGAGCGCATGATCGAAGTGGAGTGGGACGGCGCTGCCGACACCCTCTTCCAGGTCGAGATCGTGGTCGAGTGCCTGGACCGCATGGGCCTGCTCAAGGATGTCACCATTGCCATTGGCGATGCGGGCGGCAATATCCTTTCTGCCGCCACGTCGACCAACCGCGAGGGTATTGCAACCCTGCGCTTTATGGTCGAGATCTCGGACGCGAGTGGTCTGGATCCGCTGCTGGCCTCCATCAGCAGCGTTGACTCGGTCTACGACGCGCGCCGTCTTATGCCCGGCGAAGGCGGAGCTCAGCTCAAGCGCCGTGTGTAGGTGCGAGAGCCTCTCAGCATCATAGATATTGGTTACGTTCGAGGCATCGTTTGGTGCCTCGAACGTATTTTAGAAGGAGGGTATGCGCATGGGCGATATGACTTTGGACCTGACACCCCGAGGTGCAGCTTCGATTGAGGCACTCGTCAACGGCCCGATTCAGACCAACAGTTACGTCGTGATTTCGAATGACGAGTGCTTAATCGTCGATCCGGCGTGGGAGGGCGAGCGTCTTGTGGAGCATATCCGCACCGCGCATCCCGAGGTTCGCGTACTCGGCTCTGTCTGCACGCACGGTCATGCCGACCATGTTGGCGGGGTCGCCGGGGTTCGAGCTGTCGTTGGCGACAGCGCACTATATGAGTTGTGCGCTAAGGACGTGACGGTGCCTCGCGCAAATATCGAGGAGCAGCGCGCCATGTGGGGTATTGAGACGCCCGATCCGGGCGAGCCGACGCGGCTGCTTGCCGAGGGCGATACGATTGAATTGGGCGATATCTGCCTGCAGGTGATCGAGACGCCGGGGCATACGCCGGGCGGCATCGTCCTGTTCGCCGCGACCGAGCAGGGGAACATCGCCTTTGTGGGCGACACGCTTTTCCCGGGCAGCCACGGTCGTACCGATCTTTCCGGCGGTGACGAGGCGGCGATTATGCGCTCGCTCTCCAAACTTGCCAAGACGCTTCCGCCCGATACCGTTTGCTTGACGGGCCATGGCGATTCGACCACGATGGCGCGCGAACTTATGCAGAATCCGTTTATGCAGATGTAGGCTCGAAGCCGTCTTTCGAACCACGAAGACCGCTCAATCGTCAAGCTATTTTCCCCAGTGGGTCGATTCTGTGGGGCAAACGGTCAAAAATTGTCCAATCGGATGGTATTCGTGAACAAACGAACGTTTATGCTCGGGTATGTCGTGGTAAAATCTCAGGCGTTATCGGAGCAACCTTACAGGAGGTTTCTTTTATGCTCGTCAACGCAGCAGACATGCTCAAGAAGGCCGAGGCCGGCAAGTACGCTCTCGGTGCCTTCAACACCAACAACCTCGAGTGGACCCTGGCTATTCTCCAGGCCGCCGAGGAGGCCAAGTCTCCGCTGATCCTTCAGTGCACCGCTGGTGCCGCTAAGTGGATGGGCGGTTTCAAGGTCTGCGCCGACATGGTCAAGGCTGCCGTCGAGGCCACGGGCGTTACCGTCCCCGTCGCCCTTCACCTCGATCACGGTTCTTACGAGGACTGCTTCAAGTGCATCGAGGCCGGCTTCACGTCCATCATGTATGACGGCTCTCACGAGGAGACCTTCCAGCTTAACCTCGACCGCACCAAGGAGCTCGTTGAGCTTGCCCACTCCAAGGGCATGTCCATCGAGGCCGAGGTCGGCGGCATCGGCGGCACCGAGGACGGCGTGACCTCCAACGGCGAGCTCGCTGACCCCGCTGAGTGCAAGCAGATTGCTGACCTGGGCGTCGACTTCCTCGCCTGCGGTATCGGCAACATCCACGGCGTGTATCCCGCCGACTGGGCTGGCCTTTCCTTCGAGCGTCTGGGCGAGATCAAGGCTCAGACCGGCGACCTGCCCCTCGTTCTGCACGGTGGTACCGGCATCCCCGAGGATCAGATCAAGAAGGCCATCTCCCTGGGTATCTCCAAGATCAACGTCAACACCGATTTGCAGCTCGTCTTCGCCAAGGGCGTTCGCGAGTATATCGAGGCTGGCAAGGATCAGCAGGGCAAGGGCTTTGACCCCCGCAAGCTCCTCAAGCCTGGTCGCGACAACATCGTTGCCCGCACCAAGGAGCTCATGGAGGAGTTTGGCTCCGTCAACAAGGCGTAAGCGTCGCTAAACTTCCCACCGGAAGCCCCGTCTCCCTACACTGTTTCCTTTGCGCTCACCTGGCTTCGCCAGAAGTCGCGCCAAGGAAACAGTTCCGGGAGACGGGGCTTCCTTCGTTTAACGCCGCAGGGTTACGAGTCTGAATTAAGGTGGCTACTGGCTTCGCCAGAAGTCGCGCGACGGAATCAGCTCCGGGTGAACGGGGCCTCCTTTGTTAACTCGCTACAGGGTTACTGGGCTGAATTCATTTTTTGACTACCGCTCGGCGGTGTTGATGGCTCCCTTGTTGGGGCTTTCTTTTTTATCTCGCTACAATGGACTTCAAGAGTTCTAATGACTTGGAGTTTGGCATGGCTGTTATTAATGTGCTGCCTTCGGATGGGAAGGTTATTGACGAGGGGCCGGTTGGTTGCTCTGTTGATGTTTGCAATGATGACTTCTGTTTTCTAGATATTGGCTTGCCACCCGAGATCCTGCGTTTAAAGGACGCGGGGTATCTTTCGCAGGCTATTGAGGCTTGCGACCGCCTACTTGCCCAAGATCCCGATCCCTCGCTTGCTGCCTGCGTTCGTGCCGAGCGGTATCGCATGCTTGAGACGCCGCTTCATTTTTCGGTGTCGCGCGATCGAGCTATTGCGATGATTCGCGAGGAGTGGCCTGGGTTTACCGAGGAGCAGTTTGACGATCTGATTGACCGTAAGCGTATTGACTGGCGCTTTATCGATGGCGAGCTGTTCGTTCTCGACAACTTCCTCGATTCGCTTCGCGTATATCCCAAAGAGGTCCCCGGCATGCGTCCCGATTCTACGGACGGAATAGCACTGCGCGACGAGATGCTCAAGGAGATGGAGTCACAAAACGGATTGGCTCGCGTCATTACGCTTAAAGCGTCCGTGTCTGTCCCCGGCGCTCTGGAGGGGGAGACCGTTTGCGCTTGGCTTCCCGTCGCGGCTGCCTGCCGTCAGCAGTCTCGGGTCGAGATTCTCGACATGACGCCGGAGGGTGCTGTTGCTCCCGCGAACGCTTCGGCGCGTACCGCCTCGTGGTCTTCTTCGAGTGAGCGCTCATTCTCGGTGACTTATCGTTATCACATCGATGCTGCTTATTGTGATGTCTACGGTGGCACACTTCCGGTTCATCCGCGTATGGACGCGCCTCTGCCCGAGGATATTTCCGAGGACCGTCCGCACATTGCATTCACGCCGTATCTGCAGCAGCTGACGGCCGGTGTTGTTGACGGACTCGAGGATCCGCTCGATCGCGCTCGTGCTATCTATGATTATCTGACGCAGCATATCGACTATCGCTATCAGCCGCCGTACTTGCTTTTGGGATCTATTGCCGATGACTGCGCGCATTCGCTCCGCGGCGATTGCGGCGTTATGGCGCTCACGTTTATCACCATGTGCCGTATCGCGGGCGTGCCTGCCCGTTGGCAGAGCGGCCTGTACGTTGCGCCCGATTCGGTGGGGTCGCACGACTGGGCAGAGTTCTATACGCCGCAGACCGGTTGGCTCAACGCCGACGTGTCATTTGGATCTTCTGCTCACAGGATGGGGGAGGAGTGGCGCCGCCGTCACTACTTTGGCAATCTCGACCCATGGCGTATGGTGGCCAACAATCGATTCCAGGCAGAGTTTGAGCCCTCTTTCGACGGCATGCGCGAGGACCCTTACGATAACCAGATGGGTGAGGCTTCGGTCGACGGTCGCGGATGCCGTCAGCGCGAGATGCTACGCACGGTCGAACTCATCGGGTTGATTTCCGATCTCAGCCGAACACATTAGGCGGACAGGCCGTTCCCGCAGCTAGCCGAACGCCCCCGAGGCCCCATCCGGGCCCCGGGGGCGCCGTTTTCCCAGTTGAAGGAACGGTGGAGATGTGTTTCGATGGGTCCGGTGGCCATGCTCCGCCCGCCGCCCGGCACCTCTTCCCAGACTCAGCCGGACGGTCGGCCCGTCTATTCCGTTTTCGCCCTTAGGCTAGGCCAGCGGGGCATCGCCCCTCTCGGTGCGCGCCCTCTCGATGAGCCCCGGCGTCAGGTCGAGCTCGCCGATGGGCACGTCCTCCACGCCGTAGGCGTCCAGTAGCGCCGCCGCGTCCTCCCCGAGCATCGCCCTGAAGGCGCGCGCGGGCGTCGCGAAGCCGAGCGCGCCGCGGGGCTCGGAGTTCACGTGCGACATGGCCAGCGCCAGGTCGGCCGGGGCGAGCCGGTCGAACCTGATTCCGGCGCCCTTGGGCAGCAGCTTCCTGATCTCGACGTGGTTGCGCTCGCAGGCGCCCTTCTGGTCGCTGCGGCGCGGGTCGCAGTAGAACAGCCTCGTCTCGCCGGGCCCCTCGCCGAGGAGCGCCGCGATCGCGCCCTCGTCGGAGAACTCGGCGCCGTTGTCGGTGAGCACGGCGCGGAACACGCGGCGGGTCCCGTCGGCGCCGAGGACCGCCCGGACGCCCTCAAGGGCGTCCGCGACGCGCCCGGCGGTCTTCTCCGCCAGCGGCAGCGCGAGCTGGAGCCTGCTGGGGCGGTGCAGCAGCGTGAGCAGGCAGGCGGAGTCCTCCCGGGCCCCCTCGACGGTGTCCATCTCCCAGGCCGCGGCGCACGCGTCCTCCCCGAGGGCGAGGAACGCGGCGTACGACCTGCGGGCGGAGTGGCGCGTGGCCGCCCGGCCGGCGGCGCTCTTCCTCGGCCTGTAGCCGACCTTGCGCCTGAGCTCCATGTTGGTCATGCCGTCGTAGCCCGCCGAGACCCAGCGGTAGATGGTCGACGGCGACAGGTCCACCGGGCCGCCGTTGCGCGCCGCCATCTGCTCGGGCGAGAGCCCCCGGCGCAGGCAGTCCCTTATCGCCTCCAGCCTGGCCGCCGCGGCGGGCTCGTCGGCGTCTATCCCGCGCCTGGACGAGACGAGGACCGAGTCGGCGCACAGCTGCGCGGCCCGGGCCTCGTAGAAGACGTGCGGGCGGCGCTTGCAGCCCATCGCGCGGTAGCGGCCGCAGCCGTTGCAGCATCGCGGCCACGCGGCCAGGCGCGGGCAGGCCGCCGACAGGTCGGCGGAGGCGTCCACGCGCTCGCCGCGCCTGGGCTTCGGCGCCGTCACGAACCTGTGCGACGCCACCTCGGCGCTCACCGTCGAGGGCGACCTGCCCAGCTCCCTCGCGATCTCCCTGCACGACGCCCCGCGCTCCAGCATCCTCTGGACCGTGTCCCGCTCGTGCCTCGTGAGCCTTCCGTAGGCCCTCGGGACCGCCCTCGCGGAGCCCCTATTCTTCTTTCCGGACATGCCGTCCTCCGATCTCCCGGGGCCGGCCGGTCCGGCCCTCAGGGTATCGGGTTCCCACATTCATCCGCACATGTGCGGATGAATGTGGGAGGTGTTCGGATGAAGTCGATAATCAAGGGTCGAACTCATCGAAATGCTCGAAGTTCCATTTTCGGACTAATCGGTAGAAAGCTGTGATAAACTAACTCACGCATTGCGTGCCCGAGTGGCGGAATTGGCAGACGCAGTGGACTCAAAATCCACCGTTGGCAACAACGTGCGAGTTCGAGTCTCGCCTCGGGCACCATACATGCAAGTGAGCGTTCAAGGGGGTTGCGGCCCCCTTTTTCGTGCCGAACTCGCGTGAGCGCGCGGAGCGTTAAGCAAACAGGCCTGTGGCCTGTTTGTAGCGGAGCGTGGCGAGGGCGCCATGCGCCCGAAGCCCGGGGCTTCGCGAAGCGAAGTCCCTTCGAGTCTCGCCTCGGGCACCATACATGCAAGTGAGCGTTCAAGGGGGTCAAGGCCCCCTTTTTCGTGTACGTAATGTGATAACGCGCTGTACGTGTTATTATTCGCAAGGCGTTGTTTCCGCAATGCCCTAAAGAGGAACCCGAGGGTTCCCACCTTTTGGCGCCAATGAGCAGCTGACTGGTCATACAACTTAGATTACCTTCCTCAAATCGAGGAAGTCTATGTGTACGACCTGGTTGCTGAGAAGCGCCGGGTTATTTTTTTATGAATGGAGGTAGGGAAAATAGCTAAGTCTGATGACACCCGCATCAACGACGAGATCACTGCATCTTCGTGCCGTTTGATTGGCGTCGATGGCTCTCAGCTCGGCCTGTTCGCCATCCGCGATGCCCAGCGCGTCGCCGACGATCAGGGTCTCGACCTGGTCGAGATCGCTCCCAACGCGGAGCCGCCGGTCTGCAAGGTCATGGACTACGGTAAGTTCAAGTACCAGCAGGCCATGAAGGCCAAGGCTGCTCGTAAGAACCAGTCCAAGGTCGAGGTCAAGGAAATGAAGTTCCGACCCAAGATCGACGTTGGCGACTACGAGACCAAGAAGGGCCACGTTCTGCGTTTCCTCAAGAAGGGCGCGCGCGTTAAGATCACCATCATGTTCCGCGGCCGTGAGATGGCTCACCCGGAGCAGGGCCTTAACGTTCTCGAGCGTCTCGCCGAGGATCTCAAGCCTTACGCTACGGTCGAGTCCAAGCCTAAGATGGAAGGCCGTAACATGCTTATGCTGCTCGCCCCGATTAAGGGCGCCTTCGATGAGGATAAAGCGGCAAGCGATACCAAGTAACTAGTGTTCTGTAACCGATTAAGGAGTATTTCATGCCTAAGATGAAGTCCCACAGCGGCACCAAGAAGCGTTTCCGCAAGACTGGTACCGGCAAGCTTATGCGCGCCAAGGCTTTCAAGAGCCACATCCTGAGCAAGAAGTCCACCAAGCGTAAGCGTGGCTTCCGTCAGGAGACCGAGATCGCCGCTGCCGACCGCAAGGTCATCAAGTCGCGTCTCGCCTAAGTTCGTTTTTTCGTTTTACCGTCTAGGAGTTGATAGAACATGGCACGTATTAAGCGCGCTGTTGCCGCCAAGAAGAAGCGCCGTACCGTTATGCACCGTGCGAAGGGTTACTACGGTGCCGCTTCGCGTACTTACAAGCATGCTAAAGAGCAGGTCCAGCACTCCCTGCAGTATCAGTATCGTGATCGCCGCAACAAGAAGCGCGAGATCCGTTCTCTCTGGATCACTCGTATCAACGCTGCTGCTCGTCTGAACGACATCTCTTACTCTCAGTTCATGCACGGCCTGAAGGTTGCCGGCATCGAGCTCGACCGCAAGGTCCTGGCTCAGATGGCTTACGAGGACATCGAGTCCTTCAACGAGCTGGCTACCATTGCCAAGAAGGCTCTCGAGGCCTAATAGATTCTCTTGAATCGCTAGGGGAGTGTCGCGTTGTGCGCGGCGCTCCCCTTTTTTATCGAAAGCGCTGGTTTACATTGCTAAAAGCGCGGGTAGATAAACACTTACAGGTGACCGATCTTTATATATCTCTTAACCGAAGGGTCATCATCTGATACGTGCAGTATTTCTGCACCAGCCTTTCTATGACTTATATAGGAAGCGATGTATTGTGTAGGACTTGTGAAGAGTGGAATTCCCGCCCACGGGGCCCCTCCGGTCTGGCAATATATCTCCTTGCCGCGCGGCCCGGTGGAACCGGATCAGCCGCGGGGCGTGCACCTTGAGAACCGGATACTGCGAGGATGGACACACCAGATGTGTCGCATCCGGGCAGACATCGAACCATTTGAAATGGTCTAACTTGGATTTGTTTTTCGCAAGGCCGCCGAGAGGCGGCCCCGAGAAATTCCTTTTCCTATACTAGAACCATATGAATCGAACGGAACCGATCAGCTAATAGTTGTGAGGACCGGACGGGCTCGAAGCCCAACATATTTGGACGGAGAGTTCGATCCTGGCTCAGGATGAACGCTGGCGGCGCGCCTAACACATGCAAGTCGAACGGCACCTATCTTCGGATAGAAGCGAGTGGCGAACGGCTGAGTAACACGTGGAGAACCTGCCCCCTCCCCCGGGATAGCCGCCCGAAAGGACGGGTAATACCGGATACCCCGGGGTGCCGCATGGCACCCCGGCTAAAGCCCCGACGGGAGGGGATGGCTCCGCGGCCCATCAGGTAGACGGCGGGGTGACGGCCCACCGTGCCGACAACGGGTAGCCGGGTTGAGAGACCGACCGGCCAGATTGGGACTGAGACACGGCCCAGACTCCTACGGGAGGCAGCAGTGGGGAATCTTGCGCAATGGGGGGAACCCTGACGCAGCGACGCCGCGTGCGGGACGGAGGCCTTCGGGTCGTAAACCGCTTTCAGCAGGGAAGAGTCAAGACTGTACCTGCAGAAGAAGCCCCGGCTAACTACGTGCCAGCAGCCGCGGTAATACGTAGGGGGCGAGCGTTATCCGGATTCATTGGGCGTAAAGCGCGCGTAGGCGGCCCGGCAGGCCGGGGGTCGAAGCGGGGGGCTCAACCCCCCGAAGCCCCCGGAACCTCCGCGGCTTGGGTCCGGTAGGGGAGGGTGGAACACCCGGTGTAGCGGTGGAATGCGCAGATATCGGGTGGAACACCGGTGGCGAAGGCGGCCCTCTGGGCCGAGACCGACGCTGAGGCGCGAAAGCTGGGGGAGCGAACAGGATTAGATACCCTGGTAGTCCCAGCCGTAAACGATGGACGCTAGGTGTGGGGGGACGATCCCCCCGTGCCGCAGCCAACGCATTAAGCGTCCCGCCTGGGGAGTACGGCCGCAAGGCTAAAACTCAAAGGAATTGACGGGGGCCCGCACAAGCAGCGGAGCATGTGGCTTAATTCGAAGCAACGCGAAGAACCTTACCAGGGCTTGACATATGGGTGAAGCGGGGGAGACCCCGTGGCCGAGAGGAGCCCATACAGGTGGTGCATGGCTGTCGTCAGCTCGTGTCGTGAGATGTTGGGTTAAGTCCCGCAACGAGCGCAACCCCCGCCGCGTGTTGCCATCGGGTGATGCCGGGAACCCACGCGGGACCGCCGCCGTCAAGGCGGAGGAGGGCGGGGACGACGTCAAGTCATCATGCCCCTTATGCCCTGGGCTGCACACGTGCTACAATGGCCGGTACAGAGGGATGCCACCCCGCGAGGGGGAGCGGATCCCGGAAAGCCGGCCCCAGTTCGGATTGGGGGCTGCAACCCGCCCCCATGAAGTCGGAGTTGCTAGTAATCGCGGATCAGCATGCCGCGGTGAATGCGTTCCCGGGCCTTGTACACACCGCCCGTCACACCACCCGAGTCGTCTGCACCCGAAGTCGCCGGCCCAACCGCAAGGGGGGAGGCGCCGAAGGTGTGGAGGGTGAGGGGGGTGAAGTCGTAACAAGGTAGCCGTACCGGAAGGTGCGGCTGGATCACCTCCTTTCTAGGGAGATACGTTCTTAGAGAGACAAACTTTAACTCGAATGGAGGGCAGGAGCCCGTCCGGTAGATGTCCGCCCGGAAGTCCCCGCAGCACCCGGTCCCCGGGGTCGCACCCGCGTACCTTGAGAGCCGCATAGCGATAGGAGAGAGATGGAAGATCATTCTTCCAGACTCGATTCTTTTCTGCGATTTATCAGACAGAATGATAGCAATCATTCATCCGATCCAAACAAGAAGAATTCACTTATGAATGAGTGAGGAGCATCTGATCGCGAGCACAGTGATACTTACTGTGCCGCGGTATGAGATACCCGAATTGCGACATACGAGCGCTATTCATGATATCGATTAATTAACTTTAGCGACACGTGGATATCCCGCGGGCCCGATGCGGTCCCGCAAGATACCACGGGCGCACGGCGGATGCCTTGGCACAGGGAGCCGATGAAGGACGCGGCAAGCTGCGATAATCCCCGGCGAGGAGCACACATCCTTCGACCCGGGGGTCTCCGAATGGGCGAACCCATGCACAGCAGTGTGCATATCCCCCCGCTGAACGCATAGGCGGGGGGAGGACAACCCGGGGAACTGAAACATCTAAGTACCCGGAGGAGAGGAAATCAATCTCGAGACTCCCCGAGTAGCGGCGAGCGAAAGGGGACCGATGGCCAAACCGTCGAGCGGGCATACCCGGCAGGGGTTCCGCCGACGGGGTTGCAGGGCCGCGCATCCGGGGGCTGCCGCCCCCGGGCGCAGGTCCGGCTGGGGAGCGGAACGGCATGGGAGGGCCGGCCGCAGCGGGTGACAGCCCCGTACGCGAACCCAGACCGGACGGCGCGACGCGGTCCCTGAGTAGGGCCGGGCACGTGAAACCCGGTCCGAACCTGGGTGGACCACCATCCAAGCCTGAGTACTACCCTGTGACCGATAGCGCACCAGTACCGTGAGGGAAAGGTGAAAAGCACCCCGGGAGGGGAGTGAAACAGTACCTGAAACCGTGCGCCCACGAGCAGTCGGAGCAACTTTCAGTTGTGACGGCGTGCCTTTTGTAGAATGAGCCAGCGAGTCGCTGGCGCGGGGCGAGGTTAACCGAAAGGGAGCCGGAGCGAAAGCGAGCCTTAACAGGGCGACTTGAGTCCCGCGCCGCGGACGCGAAGCCGGGTGAGCTATCCGTGGGCAGGCTGAAGCGGGGGTAAGACCCCGTGGAGGGCCGAACGCACGTCGGTTGAAAACGGCGGCGATGACCTGCGGATAGGGGTGAAAGGCCAATCAAACCCGGAGATATCTCGTTCTCCCCGAAATAGCTTTAGGGCTAGCGTCGCGCGTTCACCGCCGGAGGTAGAGCACCGGATGGACGAGGGGGCTTCGCCGCCTACCGAATCCAACCGAACTCCGAATGCCGGCGGCCCAGAGCGCGGCAGTCAGAGCATGTGGGCTAAGCTGTGTGCTCGAGAGGGAAACAGCCCGGACCGCCCGCTAAGGTCCCCAAGTTCCAGCCGAGTGGCAAAGGATGTGCGTCCGCCCAGACAACCAGGATGTTGGCTTAGAAGCAGCCATGCATTCAAAGAGTGCGTAACAGCTCACTGGTCGAGTGGACATGCGCCGACAATACACGGGGCTAAGCTGGACACCGAAGCGGCGGGATTTTGATTTACAGAATCGGTAGGGGAGCTTCCCATGGGCGGAGAAGCCGGAGGGCGACCGACGGTGGAGCGCATGGGAGTGAGAATGCTGGCATGAGTAGCGAGAGACGAGAGAGTAACTCGTCCGCCGTGAACCCGAGGTTTCCTGGGCAAGGCTAATCCTCCCAGGGTCAGTCGGGGGCTAAGGCGAGGCCGGGAGGCGTAGCCGACGCGCAGCAGGCAGACATTCCTGCACCGCGCACGCGGCGCTACGACCGACGGGGCGACGGATGGGGGTGGCTCGGCGGGGTTCTGGACGTCCCCGTGATGGAGCGCGGCCCGCGGACCAGGGAAATCCGGTCCGCAGAAGGGCGAGGCTCCGGACGAAGCGACTGAGCGAAGCGAGTGAGCCCGAGGTCCCTAGAAAAACCCCTAGGCAGGCGCGTGCGCGCCCGTACCGCAAACCGACACAGGTGGGTGGGTAGAACATACCGAGGCGATCGGGTCAACCATGGTCAAGGAACTCGGCACAATGGCCCCGTAACTTCGGGAGAAGGGGTGCCCGCGCGTACGTGAACCGGCTCGCCCGGGGAGCGGAGGCGGGCCGCAGTGGAGAGGCCCAAGCGACTGTTTACCAAAAACACAGGACTCTGCAGAAGCCGCAAGGCGACGTATAGGGTCTGACGCCTGCCCGGTGCCGGAAGGTCACGCGGAGGAGTTAGCCATTTCGGCGAAGCCCCGAAGCCAAGCCCCGGTAAACGGCGGCCGTAACTATAACGGTCCTAAGGTAGCGAAATTCCTTGTCGGGTAAGTTCCGACCTGCACGAAAGGCGCAACGACTTGGGCGCTGTCTCGACCATGGACCCGGTGAAATTGCACTGGTCGTGAAGATGCGACTTACCCGCGGAAGGACGGAAAGACCCCGTGAACCTTCACTGCAGCTTGGCATTGGCCGCTGGTCCCGCGTGTAGAGGATAGGCAGGAGGCTGAGATCCGGAGGCGCCAGCCCCCGGGGAGCCGCCCTTGGAATACTGCCCTCGCGCGACCGGCGTCCTAACCCGAGGCCGTCAACCGGCTCGGGGACCGTGCCAGGCGGGCAGTTTGACTGGGGCGGTCGCCTCCTAAAGGGTAACGGAGGCGCGCGAAGGTCCGCTCGGGACGGTCGGCAACCGTCCTTTTGAATGCAAGAGTACAAGCGGGCTTGACTGCGAGGCCCACAAGCCGAGCAGGTGCGAAAGCAGGCTCTAGTGATCCGGCGGCCCCGAGTGGGTGGGCCGTCGCTCAACGGATAAAAGGTACTCCGGGGATAACAGGCTGATCTTGCCCAAGAGTCCACATCGACGGCAAGGTTTGGCACCTCGATGTCGGCTCATCGCATCCTGGGGCTGGAGCAGGTCCCAAGGGTACGGCTGTTCGCCGTTTAAAGCGGTACGCGAGCTGGGTTCAGAACGTCGTGAGACAGTTCGGTCCCTATCCTCCGTGGGCGCAGGAGAATCGATGGAGGCTGCCCCCAGTACGAGAGGACCGGGGTGGACGCACCTCCGGTGAACCGGTTGTCGACCAACGGCACGGCCGGGTAGCCGCGTGCGGCGCGGATAACCGCTGAAGGCATCTAAGCGGGAAGCCGTTCCAGGGATTAGTTCTCCTTCCGGTAAGGGCCCAGGTAGACTACCTGGTCGATAGACGGCAGGTGCAAGGGCGGCGACGTCCTCAGCCGAGCCGCACTAATCGCCCGAGCTCTTCCGGAACCGCACCTCGCGGCCCGCGGGACCCAGCGCTCACGCGCGGTCCGGGCACGAGGATGCCCCCGAGTCACCTCCCCTATGCGCCATGCGGCCCCCAGGGCACGTGTAGAGTGAGACCCAGGACACCGTAACGGTGGGCGCCGCCCACCGGTCAGCGGCCAGAGCATGGGGGGCACGCCCGGTCCCGTTCCGAACCCGGAAGCTAAGCCCCATCGCGCCGAGAGTACTGCGGGGTCAGCCCGTGGGAGGCCAGGGCGCCGCTGACCGGTGGACGGCACCGAGCCGTGCGCTTGAACTTAGAAGGGGGAGGCCTCGCGGCCTCCCCCTTTTTGCGTTATATACATGTTGCGCTTTGGGACCTAGCTTCCCCGTATGCGCTCTTACTGTTTGGCTGTTTTTTGAGTCCATCTAGTTTATTTGAGCGATAATTACTCGCATTGGCGTTAGGGAGGGCTTGATGTTTACCGTATTTGTCTTGGGCAATATTGCTTCGGGTAAGTCGACTGCCTGCCGCTATTTCGAATCTCGTGGCGCTATGCTTATCGATCTGGATGAGCTTGCAAAATCGCTGTATGTGCCGGGCTCTGATATCGTCAATGCTCTCGCGGATGAATTCGGTTGGGACATTTTGGATGAGGAAGGCGGCATTCGCCGCAGTATCCTCGCTTCTCGAGCTTTCGCTTCTCCTGATTCGGTCGCACGGCTCAATGGCATCGTGCATCCCGTTCTGATTGAACAGCTTTCGCTTAGGATTCTCGATCCGGTTTGTTGTACGGTTTCATCTCCCCGTTATCCCTTTGCGGTGGTCGAGGTTTCAGCTCCGACTGGTTTTGAGGATGCATTTGGCTTGGCTGATGAAATTCTGGTCATTAGCGCCCCTTTGTCAGTTCGTCGCGAGCGCGCTATTCAACGTGGCATGGAGCCATCTGATTTCGATGCCCGTTCTGCTTGCCAGCCCGATGAGTCTGCGCTGTGCAATCTCGCTACAACGGTGATTGATAATTCGGCAGCCGATAATTCGCTCTTTGAGCAGCTTGACTCATGGCTTGCATGCCACGGGTTTATAGATACTCCGGATAAGGAGGAGGCCGATGCCTAAGGCACGTTTCTTTACGTGGTATCGCGTGGCGCCACTTGCCGTTGTGTTCGTCTTCGGCCTTATTTCGCTCGTCTACTCGTGTGCTCCTGCCGCTTTCTTTAAGCCGCTGTATCCGATTGACTACGAGGCGTATGTAAAGCAATCCAGTATTTCGCATAATCTGGATCCGTATCTGGTGTGCGCTGTCATTAAGTCGGAATCGAATTGGGATCCCGAGGCCGAGTCGAATCAGGGTGCTCAGGGATTGATGCAGCTGATGCCCGAGACTGCCCAGGACATGATCGCCAAGGGCCTTGTCGACGGAGGGGAGTATTCGGTCGACAATCTTAACGATCCGGCTACGAATATCGAGTTTGGCTGCGCATACCTCTCGTATCTTCTCGCCTATTTCAACGGGTCGACGGATAGTGCCATCGCCGCCTATAACGCCGGTATGGGCAATGTCGACGGATGGGCGCAGCAGAACACGTCACTCCATAATGCGATTACCTTCCCTGAAACTCAGGCTTATCTGATTCGCGTCAATAATGCCTGGGTTCGATATAAGACTCTCTATCCCGATCGGTTCGTATAGGACTAAGCCCACCGTCTGCGTATACTGCAGATGTACGAGTTAGGAGTATCCATGGCGGAATTTGAAGTAGAACGCGTTGGTGGTGAACTTAAGCGCTTTGGCGTTGAGGGCGCTGATGTGCCGTTTAAGGTCGTGTCTCCATACGAGCCCGCTGGTTCCCAGCCTAAGGCCATTGAGTCACTTGTGCGGGGCGTGAGGGACGGAGACCGCTATCAGGTTTTGCTGGGCGTGACTGGTTCGGGCAAGACCTTCACGATGGCAAAGACTATTGAGGCCCTGGGAAAGCCGACGCTGGTCATGGCCCCCAATAAAACGCTCGCTGCTCAGCTTGCGAGCGAGCTCAAAGAGTTCTTTCCCAACAACGCTGTGGTCTACTTCGTCTCGTACTACGACTACTATCAGCCCGAGGCGTATGTGCCGCAAAGCGATACATATATCGAGAAAGACTCCTCGATTAACGAAGAGGTCGAGATGCTGCGCCATCAGGCGACCGCGTCACTGCTCTCTCGACGTGATGTGATCGTTGTCGCATCGGTCTCGTGTATCTATGGCATTGGCTCTCCTGAGGACTATGCGGGTCTGGCTCCAAACGTCGACAAGAAGGTGCCGCTCGAGCGCGATGACTTTATCCATGCACTTATCGACATTCAATATGATCGCAATGACTATGACCTGGCACGTGGCACGTTCCGCGTGCGCGGCGATGTTGTTGACGTGTATCCGCCTTATGCCGAGCATCCGTTGCGGTTTGAGTTCTTTGGCGACGAGGTCGAGCTGATTGCCGAGATCGATGAGGTCACCGGTGAGATGCTTCGTGAGTACGAGGCCATTCCCGTATGGCCGGCATCGCACTACGTGACCGAGAAGCCGAAGGTCAAGGCGGCTCTGAAATCGATCAGCGAAGAATGCGAGAAGCGCGTGGCGGAGCTCAAGGCGACCGACAAGTTGCTCGAGGCGCAGCGTCTGCAGCAGCGTACCGATTATGATCTTGAGATGCTCGAGACGATGGGCTTTTGCAACGGCATCGAGAACTACTCGCGTCATCTGGACGGTCGCAAGCCGGGTGAGCCGCCGTTTACCCTAATCGATTACTTTCCCAAGGATATGCTCTGCATCATCGATGAGAGCCATGTGACGGTGCCGCAGATTCGCGGCATGCACGAAGGTGACCGCTCGCGTAAGGTGACGCTGGTGGAACACGGTTTTCGCCTGCCCTCGGCGCTCGATAACCGCCCGCTTCGTTTCGATGAGTTTGAGGCAAGGATACCCCAGTTTATCTATGTTTCGGCCACGCCGGGCGACTACGAGCTGCGGGTGAGCCAAAACGATGTGGAGCAGATTATTCGTCCGACTGGCCTGCTCGACCCCAAGATTGACGTGCGTCCAGTTCGCGGCCAGATTGACGATCTTGAGGACGAGATTCGCGAGCGCGTTGCCCGCAAGGAGCGCGTGCTGGTGACCACGTTGACCAAGCGCATGGCCGAGGACCTGACCGACCATCTGCTCGACGCAGGCATTAAGGTCAATTACATGCACTCTGATACGGCGACAATGGACCGTGTCGAGATCCTGCGAACGCTGCGCGAGGGCAAGATCGATGTTCTCGTTGGCATCAACCTGCTTCGCGAGGGCTTGGATCTCCCCGAGGTCTCACTGGTGGCAATTCTCGATGCCGATAAGGAAGGCTTCTTGCGCAACCGCCGTTCGCTGATTCAGACGATTGGCCGTGCGGCCCGTAACGCCGATGGTGAAGTCATCATGTATGCAGACGTTGTGACCGATTCGATGAAAGAGGCCATCGAGGAGACGCAGCGCCGTCGCGAGATTCAGATGGCATATAACGAAGAACATGGCATTGTGCCCAAGACAGTGCGCAAGGCCATCAACGACATCTCAAGTTTTATTGCCGAGGCCGAAAAAACTGTGGGCTCCAAGGGACGCTCGAAGGGCGACTCTATTGGCCATGGCGCATTCTATACGCCCGATGAGTCGGGCGAGGGCGGTGTGCCGGAAACGGTGGCGCCCGAGCAGACACTTGCGGAGCAGTTGGAAGAACTGCCGCATGACGAGCTTGTGCGGATCGTCGAAACCATGGAAGAGGATATGCGTAACGCTTCTGCCGCTATGGACTTTGAGGAGGCGGCGCGCCTGCGCGATGCCGTCGTTCAGATTCGGGCGATGCTCGAGGGTGCGTCTGAGGACGAGACGATCGAGCGCTTACGCTCGCAGGCCCGCAAGGGTTCCACGTTCGCATCGGGCAGAAAACGCCAGGGTGCACGGTTTAAGAAATAGCCGCGAACAGGCCCCGAGTTCCCTGTGGAGCTCGGGGCCTATGTCTTTTGCGCGCTGGAATTTGTGCGTTAGAGGTCTGCGATCAGGGC